>DASZBS010000072.1:0-24924 GCA_035943995.1 Candidatus Elarobacter sp.
TCATGATCTCCGGAAGTACGTTGCTCAGCGCGACCGCGTTGAACAGGTTGTTCTTCGGCAGCGACGCGGAGTCGAGGTAGCGCCCGATCCAGCCCGTCGACTCGTAGCCCTTGGGCTGCGCCGTCTGCCAGATCTCCGTCGAGCGGAAGTGCGAGTGGTCCGGATCCGGGTAGCCGACGCCGTGCACGATCGCGACGTTGCCGCCGTCGTACATCTTCTTGAACGGCGCGAGCACCGGGTTGAGACCGAACGTGTCGTCGATGCGCAGCACGTCGTTCTGCGGCACGCCCAGCGACGGGCGATAGCGGTAATAGTCCGGCATGCCGAACGGCACGACCGTGTTGAGGCCGTCGTTGCCGCCCTGGAAGTTGATCACCACCAGCACGCGATCGGTGCCGCCGGGCAAGCCCGGCAGCGGCGACTGCGCGAGCGCGCGCGAGAAGATCGTGTCGTTGTTGGCGACTACGGCGAGCCCGGAAACCGCCCCTAAAAGAAAACCGCTGCGTTTCATATTCAATCCTGTCATCCTGAGCTTGTCGAAGGGCTTACGCGAGTTGGAAGGCGGGCATCGCCATCGTGAGGTAGGCCGCGTTGCGAACGCGTTCGTCCACGTTTTCGTGCGAGAGCTCCGAGAGCGCCGACTGGCCGGCCCCGCCGAGGTAGGCGACGAGCTGCGCGACCGAGGCCGGCGACACGTCGCCCTGCAGCATCGTGTCGGTCAGCGTCTTGGCGACGGAGCGCGGTTCCATCGCGCGCATCGCGGAGGCGATCCAATCCGCGCCCTGCATCATCTTCGGGTTTTGCGCCATGGCGTTCGCGAAGTTCTCGCGGGTGAGGATCGTCGAGCTGCTCAGCCACGCCTCGCCGCCGTCCCAGCCCTTCACGTTGGGCGGGTAGAACAGCACTTGGCCCATCGCGCGCAGCGTCGCGAGCTCGACCGGCGCGACCTCCGGGATGCCGAAGAGCTGATGCGCGCCGACCACGAACTCGACCGGGCTCTTCACGAGCGCGCGGTACGCGCGGTCGCTGAAGAACACGTTGCTGCGCAGCAGCGTGGACATCACCGGCTTCATCTCGAAGTTGTTCCGCACGATGAGCGCCGCGACTTGGTTGACGAGCGCGGGCTCGGGATCCATGTAGACGAAGAACGACAGCAGCTTGGTGGCGAACCACTTGGACGCGGCCGGCTGCTGGAAGATGATGTTGACGACGTCGTTGCCGGTGAAGTTGCCGGACTGGCCGAGGAACGTCTTCGTGCCGTCGTCGTGCACGCCGCGGTTGTCGTAGAAGCTGCCGGTGCCGTCGGGATTTTTGCGGAACGTCCAGCCCGTGAGCGCGCGCGCCGACTCGCGGATGTCCTGCTCGGTGTAGTTGCCGATGCCGAGCGTGAACAGTTCCATCAGCTCGCGCGCGTAGTTTTCGTTGGGATGCGCTCTGACGTTGACGTTGTTGTCGAGATACCGCAGCATCGCCGGGTCTTGCGACACGTGCAGCGTGAGGTCGCGCACGTTGCCCAGCGCGTACTCGCGGAAGAGCTGGTTTTGCATCAGCAGCTCTTGCGCCGTCGTCTGCTTCTCCGGCGAGCTGGTAAAGTGCCCGTGCCAGAACAGCGTCATCTTCTCTTGCAGCGGCGCGGGCGACGCGATCATGCGGCCCAGCCACCACTGCTGCATCGCGATCAGGTTCTCGCGGCGCGTGCGGTTGTTCTGCATCTGGAACGCTTTGCGCGCGTCAACGGTGGCGTTGTCGGCGGCCATCCCTTGGGCAAAGCCGCGGTAAAGACCGCGCGGCGGCATCGGCGGATCTTGCAGCGCCGGACGCGCCGCCAGCGAACCCGTGCCGGCGAAGTTCACGAACGAGTCGACGGCGTCGCGCGCAGACATCGAAGCGACGCGGTCGACGTCGGCGGGCGCGCCGCCGAAGCCGGCGCGGCGCAGCAAGTGCGCCGCGAAGCGGCGGTTCCAGGGCCCGGCATACGGCAGCAGCGCGGTCGACGCGTCGAGCAAGCCGGCGGGGCGGTATGAGGCGGGAGCGGTCGTCTGAGCAGCCACGATGCGATCATAACGCATGCGCACCCCAGCCCAATGCCAGAGATGGATATTCTCACACGGGCTTAAAACGAGCGGTCGTGAGCCTTCTCGCGACCCGCATCGACAATCGCTCCGAAGACTACGAGCGCAACGCCGCCGCGATGGCCGCGCTGGTCGACGATTTGCGCGCGCACCTCGCGCGCGTGCGCGGCGGCGGCGGGCCGGTCGCGGTGGACCGCCATCGCAAGCGCGGCAAGCTCACCGCGCGCGACCGCATCGACCGGCTCGTCGACGCGGGGACGCCGTTCCTCGAGCTCTCCGCGCTCGGGGCGACCGGCATGTACGGCGACGACGCGCCCGCCGCCGGGCTCGTCACGGGCATCGGCACGATCTCCGGCACGCAGTGCGTCATCGTCGCGAACGACGCGACCGTCAAGGGTGGCACGTACTACCCGGTCACGGTCAAGAAGCATCTGCGCGCCCAGGAGATCGCCGAGCAGAACGGGCTAGCGTGCGTCTACTTGGTCGACTCGGGCGGAGCGTTCTTGCCGCTCCAGGCGGAGGTCTTCCCGGACCGCGACCACTTCGGGCGCATCTTCTACAACCAAGCCCGCATGTCGGCCCAGGCGATCCCGCAGATCGCCGCCGTGATGGGTTCGTGCACGGCCGGCGGCGCGTACGTCCCCGCGATGGCCGACGAGTCGATCATCGTCAAGGACCAGGGCACCATCTTCCTGGGCGGACCGCCGCTCGTACAGGCGGCGACCGGCGAGATCGTCACCGCCGAAGAGCTCGGCGGCGCGGACGTGCACACGCGCATAAGCGGCGTCGCGGACCACTACGCGGTCGACGACGAGCACGCGCTGGGCATCGTGCGCCAAGTCGTCGACCACCTCGACCGCGAGCCGTACGACGCCTGGCCGATGCGCGAGCCGCAGCCGCCCGCGCGCGACCCGAACGAGCTGTACGGCATCATCCCGTCCGACGCGCGCCAGTCGTACGACGTGCGCGAAGTGATCGCGCGCATCGTCGACGGCTCGGACTTCGCGGAGTTCAAGGCGCGCTACGGCAACACGCTGGTGTGCGGCTTTGCGCACGTCGACGGCCATCCGGTCGGCATCCTCGCGAACAACGGCATCCTGTTCAGCGAGTCCGCGCTCAAAGGCGCGCACTTCATCGAGCTGTGCTGCCAGCGCGGTATCCCGCTGATCTTCTTGCAGAACATCACGGGCTTCATGATCGGCAAGGAGTACGAGAACCGCGGCATCGCCAAGGACGGCGCGAAGCTCGTGACCGCGGTCGCGTGCGCGGAGGTGCCGAAGTTCACGATCGTGATCGGCGGCAGCTTCGGCGCGGGCAACTACGGCATGTGCGGCCGCGCGTACTCGCCGCGGCAGTTGTGGATGTGGCCGAACGCGCGCATCAGCGTGATGGGCGGCGCGCAAGCATCGTCGACGCTGCTGACGGTGCGCATGAACGCCGACGCGGAGAAGCACAAGCCCGCGCTCGATGAAGAACAGCAGGCCGCGTTCAAGAAGCCGATCCTCGACAAGTACGAAACCGAAGGCAACCCGTACTACTCGACGGCGCGCATCTGGGACGACGGCATCATCGACCCGCTCGACACCCGCCGCGTCCTCGCGATCGGCCTCGCCGCCGCCCGCTACAAAGCGCCGAAGGAAACGAAGTTCGGCGTGTTCCGCATGTAGCTTTGCGTGGCGGTTCGTACGGTGCTCGCCTATGCGGCGATATGTGTCATCTGGGGGACGACCTGGCTGGCGATCAAGATCGGATTGCGCGGCCTGCCGCCCCTCACCGGCGCCGGCGTGCGGTTCGTGCTCGCCGCCGTGTTCCTTTGGGGTTTGTCGCGGTTCGTGCCGGGGCCGCGCGGTGCGGCGCCGCCGTGGCGCACGATCGTCGTCCTCGCGGCGACGTTGTTCGGCGGCAACTACGCGCTGACGTACTACGCCGAGACCGGGCTCGCGTCGGGGCTCGTCGCGGTGCTGTTCGGGACGCTGCCGTTCTTCGTGTTCGCGATCGGCGCTCTGCGGCTCGGCGAGCGCGTGTCCGTCGTGACGGTCGCCGGCGCGCTGCTCGCCCTCGCGGGCGTCGCGATGATCTCGCTCGGTTCCGACATGCACGGGTCGTTGCCGTACGTGTTCGCGATCCTGGGCGCGGCGGCGATCTCCGCGTACGCGACCGTCGAGCTCAAGAAGTTCGCGGCGAGCGATCCGTTTCTCACGCTGCCGCCGGCGATGCTGTTGGCGGGCGTGACGATGACGGTCGCCGGCGCGGTGTTCGAGCATCCCGATTGGGCGCGCGGAACGTCGCCGTCGTCGGTCGGCGCGATCCTTTATCTCGCGGTGCTCGGCAGCGGGGTCGCGTTCTATCTCAACCAGTGGCTGCTGCAGCGCCTCGAGACGTGGGTCGTCGGGCTGTCCACGCTGGTGATGCCGGTGATCGCCGTCGCCGTCGGGGCGCTCTTGGGCGGGGAGGCGTTCGGGATCAAGGAGCTCGGCGGCGCGGCGCTGGTGATCGCCGGCATGTGGCTCGCGCTGCGCTCGGCGCGCGTGGCGCCCGAGGCGTAGCCGCCACTGCCAATTTCATGACGCGCGGAGGGTGGCGGGCGCCCCTGCCGCAACGCTCCCGCATGGGAAGCTCGGTTGCGGTCCGGCGGTTGCTGCGCCGGCTCCGCACGCCGCATCTGCTCCACGACGATCCGCTGGCGCGCGCGATCGCGGCGGCGCTCGATACGCGGTCGCCGCGCGACGGTGTGCTCGCGCTGGTCGAGCGCGTGTTGCGCGGGCACGATCCGCGCTACCGCCAGCTCGTCGAGCTGTTCGACGTCCACGGCGAGCCCGGCAAGGTCGCCGCCGACGCGTTGTGCCTGTCGGAGCGCACGTTCTACCGGATGCGCGCCGTCGTCGTCGACGTGCTCGAGCGCGCGATCGACGAACTGTTGCGCGATCGTCCGCCACGCACCCACGATTTCGACGCTGTCGCGTGGTATGCGCTGGGCCGGCGTCATGCGAGCCGCCGCACGAAGACGTCGCTCGACGCCGCGCTCGAATGTTTCCGCAACGCGCTCGCGTGCGAGCCGGCGTTCGCCGCGGGATTCGCCGCGATCGCGCACGTGCACTTGCTCGCCGCGGAGTACGCGATCGTAGACGAGCGCGTTGCGTTCGCGGCCGCGCGCGACGCGCTGCAGCGCGCGCGCGAACTCGAGCCGCGCCTCGCCGACGTGCTCACCACGAGCGGCGATCTCGCGCTGTACGGCGACCGCGACCGGCGCCGCGCGCGCGCGTACTTCGATGCCGCGCTGGCGATCGATCCGGCACACGCGGCGGCGCATCAGAACGTTGCCTGGCTGGCGCTGGCCGAACACCGCCCCGACCTCGCCGCGACGACCGCCGCGAACGCGCTCGTCCGCGAGCCGAGCTCGATCGCGCTGCAAACCACGCTCGGCCTCGCGCTCTTCGAGATGGGGCTGGCCGACCGCGCGCGCGATCACTTGCAAGCGATCCTCGACGCCGACCCGGATTTCGTCCCGGCGCGCTTCCACCTCGCCGCGGTGCTCGTCGGCAGCGGTGCGTTCGCGGAGGCGCTGACGCTGCTCGAACGGCTGGTCGCCGAGGAGCCGATGCCGACGTATTTCGCGACGGCGGCGCACGTGCGCGCGCGGCTCGGCGATGCGCGCGGCGCGCTGGCCGACCTCGCTCGCATCGAAGCCGCCGCGCCGCGCGACCGCAGCCCGCACGTGTACCGCGCGATCGTGATGAGCGGGCTCGGCCGCGACGCCGCCGCGCTCCGCGCGCTGCGCGCCGCCGTGCGCGAGGGGTCGACCGCGGTCTGCAACGTGTGCCTCGACCCGTTCCTGCGGTCGCTGCACGGCGTCGGCGACTACGACGCGCTGGTCGCGAGCGCGACCGCCTGAGAGGACGCGCGCGCTCCGCGGCGGATACCGCTGCCATGCGCCTGCGCTTCTCCGCCGCCGCGTTCGCGTTCGCCGCGCTGCTCGCCGTCATGCCCGCCGCCGGCGCCGCGTCGCGCTATGCCGGCACATACACGACGCAGCGTCCCGGTGCGGACAGCACGCAGTTGCTGATCCTCGAGCTCCAGCCGAACGGGCGCGCGTCGCTGACGACGCGCTATCCGGACCTCGAGCGCAGCGTCGGCCGAAGCGTGCTGCCGATCATCGAGATCGGCTCGTGGCGCGACCGCGGTGCGACGGCCGAGGTCCGGCTCACGCTGTTCGGCCTGCTGCGCGACGGCCGAATCGTGCAGCCGCGGCACGACAACAACGTGATCGTGTTCGCGCTGCAGCACTGTCTGCTGCGGTCCGTGCGCTATTCGAAAGTCAGCTACGGCGAAGCCGGGTTGTCGATGGACAAAGCGAACTGTCGGTGAGGATCGCGCGCTAGATGCCCGCGTACCATTCGTAGCCTTGGTCTTCCCAGTAGCCGCCTGTGCCGCCGTTGATCGGTTTGAGGTCCGCGACCAGCTCGATGCGGCTGACCCATTTTGCGCTCTTGTAGCCGAGTTGCGTCGGGATCTTTAGGCGGACGGGGGCGCCGTGGTCGTTGTCGAGCGGCTTGTCGTTGAGGTCGAGCGCGAGGATCGTTTGCGGGTGGGCCGCTTGGCCGAGGTCGAGCGACTCGTAGTAGATCTGGCCGCTGTCGTCGCGGTCAAAGCAGTGGAACACGCAGTAGCGCGCGTTCTGTTTCGGCTTCGCCATCGCGAGGACCGTGGCGAGCTGGACGCCGTTCCATTTTCCGATCGCACTCCAGCCTTCGACGCAGTCGTGTCGCGTGATCTGCGTCTTCGTGCCGGCGGCGCGCAGCTCGGCGAGCGACAGCTTCTGCGGGCGCTCCGCGAGCCCGTCCACCACCAGCCGGTAGCCTCGGAATCCATCCTTTGCCAGCGACGTGTAGAGGCTGTCGGTCGGCGTCGCGAGGCCGTTCACGCGAAAGTCGCGGTCGACGTCGGCGTCGGTGTACTCGCGTGCTAGACCGTGCGTGCCGATCACCTTGTCGTTCAGCTTTTCGGTCGACAGCAGCACGCTGCGGAACGGGCCGTTGGTGAGCGACTCCTTCACCGGCCCGCACCCTGCAAGTCCCAGCGACGCCAGCGACGAGGCGAGGAACAGACGTCGTTTCATGGGCCTACTCCGTCGTGCTTGCCCAGCACGTACCAGCCGGTGATCATCGAGCGGATGTTGTTCCAGATGCCGGTCGACACCACCAGCGCGAGATGCGTGGTGAAGTAGCCGATCAGCAGCACCATCAGCGTGAAGTGCCACGTGCGCGCGAACTGCCGGCCGCCGAACAGCGCCGTCAGCCACGGGAACGCCGCGTCGACGGCCGGCGACAGCGTGAGCCCGGTGAGCATCAGCAGCGGGAACATCCCGAACAGCACGACGGTGTACGCCAGCTTCTGCAGCGGGTTGTACGTGCCGTGCGGCGGCGGCTCTTTGCGCAGCCGCAAATAATACAGCTGCATCGGCAGCAGCTTCGGGAAATCCGACGGCCGGATCACCAGCTCGCGCAGCGTGCCGCGAACCGCGGCGGAGATCAGGTACGCAACCCACGCGATGAACAGCGCCCACGCGAAGAACAGGTGCCAGCGGCGGCCGTCGGCGAGGCTCTGTGGCCCCGGCAGCGTCAGCCAGGCCGGGAACGCGCGCGCCGTTTGACCGCCCGCCCCGTCGTCGGTGTAGCCGAACAGGTGCGTCGTCGTGAAGCGGTGGCCGAACACGATCGTGTAGCCCACCGGCTGCGGGCTGTCTTGCGCATCGAACGCGAGCACGCGCTTCGCGGGGTTGCTCTTGTCCGACGCATCGAGATACGGCGCCGCGTTGAAGATCTGCAGCCCGCTCATCACGAGCACCAGCATGGCGAGCGTCCACAGCCAATGCGTCGTGCGCGCGGCGATGCTGTGCCGGTAGATCTTCTTGCCCGCTGCCGCATCCGCCATCTTGGCAGAGAACGGCGGCGCGGCCGCTTCGGACGTCACGACCGCTCGGCGACCAGGCTGCGGACCGTCCGCTCGAGCTCGCCGTCGTAGCCTTCGCCGACGTACGTCGCGCGCAGCTTGCCGTGGCGGTCGAACACGAGCTGGGTGGGCCAGGCGCTCACGCCGTAGGCGTTCCAGACCTTGAAGCCGTCGTCGTATACGACGGGCCACGTGATGTCCTGATCGTGCAGCGCGCGCACGACGTTCGCGTGGACGTGCTCCTGGGGCAGCTCCGGCGCGTGCACGCCGATGATCGCGAGATCGTTGCCGTTGAACGCCGCGCGCAGTTTGCGCAGCTCCGGCGTCACGTGCTTGCAGTTGATGCAGTCGAACGTGAACACGTCGACGACGGTCACGCGCCCCGAGGTCGGCGGCGGGCCGGACGCGTTCGCCCACGGCGTCGCGCCGAGCACGGGCGAGAGCGTGGTGGCGACGGCCAGCAGGATCGAAGCGATCACGACGGGTCCTCCAAGGGGACGGTGACGGTACGGCCGTCGACGCGCAGGCGGCGCGCCTCGACGAGCTTGGCGATCTCGACGCTGACCGTTTCGCGCGTGCTGCCGACCAGCGATGCGACGTCGGCGTGCGTGAGCCGCAAGTCGATACGCGTGCCGCCGTCGACCGGCACACCGTGCTCGGCGGCGAGCTTGCGGTAGAGGTGCACGATGCGGTCGCCGATGCGCGCATACGCGAGGTCTTCCATCGTCTCGCGCGCCTCGCCGAGCTGTCCGCTGAGCACCTTGGCGACGTTCATCGCGAGCGCCGGATCGGAGGCGAGCAGCGCGAACAGGTCGTCGGCGCGCACGGTGCACAGCAGCGCGTCTTCCACGACGACGGCGACCGTGGTGCGCGCGCGGTCGTCGAACAGCGTCTCCTCGCCGAAGAAGTCACCGGCACCGAGCAGCGCGACGGTGACGTCCTTGCCGTCGCGCGTCTCTCGCGCGATCCGCACCGTGCCGCGCTTGACCATGTAGACGGTGCGCGTCGTGTCGCCCAAGTCGAACACGCGCGTGCCGCGCGGCATCTCGCACATCACGAAGAGGTGCTGGTTCGACACGACGCCGGCTTCCGTCGCCTCGCCGAAGAGGCGGTTCTGGCGCAGGTACCAGACCTTGTTCGCGTCGTCCGCGCCGCTCGGCGGCCGTTCAGGCGGTCGCATCGTGGCGAACCGTTCGAGGGCCGTGCCCAGACCGTCCATCCCGCGATGCTACCACGGCCGCCGCCCGCACGGCCGTAAGCGCCCTTACTTCCCCGCCGGCCCCGTCACGATGCGGACGAAGTCGTTCGGGCGGATCCACTTGGCGACCGCCGCCCGCACGCGCTCGGGCGTCGCGGCCAGCTGCGCCTGCGCGTCGATGCGATCTTGATCTAAGGGCCGATCGCGCGACGCGTACGTGATCAGCTGGGCCGCGAGGCCTTCGTACGACTCCTTGCGGATCGGCAGCTCCCCCAGGATCAGCGCCTTCGCGCGGGTCAGCCGGTCGACCGGCAGCGGTTTCTTTTGCAGGCCGGTCAGGTCGTCGACCACCAGCCGCGCCGCGCGCGAAACGTTCTTCGGATCGGCGCCGTAGCGCACGTTGAACGTGCTGCGGTGCTCGCCGCCCGTGAAGCTCGAGTCCACCGTGTACACGTACCCGTGCAGCTCGCGCAAGTCGTGGAACAGCAGCGATGCATAGAAGCCGCCGGTGAGCACGGTGTTCGCGAGCTGCAGCACCGGATAGTCCGGATCGTTGTACGAGATCGGGATGACTTCGCCCAGCCGCACGCTCGACTGAATGCGCCCCGTCGCGGGGATGGTGGCTTGACCGGACTTGTTCGGCGGGATCGCGGGCGGGTACACGTTCGGTTTGGGCCCGTCGGCTTTCCACGCGCCGAACGATTTCTCGATCGCTGCGCGCGCGTGTTCCGGCGTGACGTCACCTACGACGACGATCGTCGCGAGGTCCGGCCGGTACGCGGACGCGTAGTACGACTTCACGTCGGCGAGCGCGATCGTGCCGACCGATTCCGGCGTTGCGGTACGGTGCGCGGGATCGCCCGCCGGATAGGCGGCTTCGATGAACGCGCGCCCCGCTTTGTAGTCGGGGCTCTTTATCTGGCCGGTGAGCGCGCCGATGGTCTGCTGCTTGACGATCCCGAACGCCTGATCCGGGAACGCCGGGTGCAGCTCGTCGTCGGCGAGCAGCTCGACGCCGCGGTCGAAGTCTTTCGACAGCACGTCGAGGCTGAAGCTGTGCCCCGCGCCGACGCTCGCGGCGATCTTGTCGAGCTCCGTTTGATACGCGATGCGGTCGTAGGTGGTGGTGCCGAACGAGAACAGCCCGTCGACGACCGCGTCGATACCGTCCTTACCCGCCGGATCTTGCATGCCGGGGTAAGCCTCGATTTCGCCGCGCACGACCGCGGTGTGCGAGATCGTCGACGGCACGACGATGAGCTTGAGGCCGTTGGGCAGCGTCTGCAGCACCGGATGCACCGTCTGCTCCGGCACTTTGAGCTGCTTGAGCACCTGGCGCGCGAACGGCGGCAGGCCGGTGTGCTCGGTCGGGATGACGGTGTTGTCCTCGCCCTGGCGGCCGCCGAACGCGGAGCCGGCGGCTTCCTTGGGCGTTGAGATCGCGGTCGTCGCGGTGGTCTGATCGTAGTACGTGCGCAGCACGCGGTTGACGTCGTCGACCGTCACCGCTTGCAGCCCGGCGAGGTCTTCGTCGGGCGTGCGGTGCTCCACCGCGAGGCTCTGGCTCCACGCCGACGCGAGCCCCGAGATCGAGTTTCGCGCGAACTCCGCTTGCGACACCTCGCGCTGCTTCGCCACCGCCACGAGATCGGCGGGCAAACCGGTCTTCTTGTAGTTCTCGATCACCGCTTTGACGTCGGCGATCGCGGCCTCACCCGTCGTCGTCACCGGCACGGCGGAGCCGACGAACGACATGCCCGCTTCCGGATAGGTCACCGACTGCGCGAACGTCCCCAACGCCTTGCCCGTCGCCTGCAGCTCGAACAAGGCGCCGCGCTGGCTGTTGAGCACGTCGTTGAGGATCTGCGACGCGAAGTAGTCCCTGCCGTTGTTGTAGCCCGGCACGCGGTATGCCACGAATCCCAGCGTGATCGGGTCGGAGCTGTTGTCGTGCAGCGTCAGCGGCGTGAGCGGCTGCAGGTGCACGGGACGGCGCGCGGGGAGCGTCGCCGCCGGGATGTCGCCGAACAACTTCTTCACCTTGGCGATCGTCTGCTGCGGGTCGACGTTGCCGGCGATCACGTAGATGGCGTTGTTCGGATGGTACCAGCGCGCGTAGTACCGCTTGAGGTCGGGCGCCTGGATCTTCTTGAAGCTCTCCACCGTCCCCAGGCCGAAGTCGGCGTACGGCGTGCCCACGAACATGTGCTCGATCGTTTTCGTGAACAGGCGGAACACCGCGTTGGAGTTGTCCTGCGTCACCTCTTGGGTGATCGCGCCGCGCTCCTGGTCCCACAGCTTCTGCGAGTCGAGCACGCCCTGCGCGCGCGAGCGCTCGAGGTTGAGCGCGATGTCGAGATATTGCGAAGGCATCTCGAAGAAATACTGCGTGATCTGGCCCTGCGTGTCGGCGTTGAACGTACCGCCCGTGATCGCCGTCGTATCGGCGAACTGCGACGCGGTCAGCGTCTTGCTGCCGCGGAAGAGCATGTGCTCCTGCGCGTGCGCGACGCCGGTGATCGGCTCTTCGTCCGCCCCGGAGAGGTAGTTCATCCAGGTCGACACGACCGGCGCGAGCGTGTCGCGCAGCACGACGACTTGCAGCCCGTTGGAGAGCGTCGCGCGCGTGACGTCGACGGACCGCGCGGCGGGCGCCTGCGCGCCGACCGGCGCGAGCGGGACGGTCAGGAACGCGGCCGCAAGGGCAGCCGAAAAGATGCGGCGGTAGAGAGCCATATGTCGGCATTGTTCCGGAGTCACCGGCGGCCGACCTCGCTTCAATGGCGCGGGACGGCACGTTCGGCGGCACGGGGAGGCTCGGACGGACCGTGGAACGACCGACGCCGTGCCCGACCCCGTCCTGCGCGTCGAACGCGAGGGAGCGCGTGCTCGCGTCGTGCTGGCCCGCCCCCACGTTCGCAACGCCTTCAACGCCGAGCTGATCGCCCGGCTGCGCGACACGTTCATCGGCCTCGCCGGCGATACGGTCGTGCGCGTCGTCGTCCTCGAGGGCGAGGGCAAGACGTTCTGCGGCGGCGCAGACGTGAACTGGATGCGCGGCTCGCTGGAGCTGTCCGAAGCCGAGAACGTGCGCGACGCCGAGGCGATGTCCGACATGTACCGCGCGATCGACCGCTGCCCCAAGCCCGTGATCGCGAAGGTGCACGGCGCGGCGGTCGGCGGCGGCGCGGGCTTGTGCGCGGTCGCCGACGCCGTCGTCGCGGAGAGCGAGACCGTGTTCGGGTTCACCGAGACGAAGCTCGGCATCATCCCGGCGGTGATCTCGCCGTTCGCGATCGCGAAGATCGGCGTGTCGCAGGCACGGCGCTATTTCTTGAGCGGCGAACGGTTCGACGCGCTGCGCGCGCAAGCGATCGGCCTCGTGCACGAAGTCTGCGGCATGGACGCGCTCGACGGCACCGTCGATGCGATCGCGCGCGAGTTCGATACCGCGGGACCGTCGGCGGTCGCGGCGGCGAAGCGGCTGATCCCGGCGGTGCGCGCGGCGTCGTACGACGAAACGCGCGAGCTGACGGCGCGCGCGATCGCGCGCCAGCGCACCACCGACGAAGGGCAAGAAGGCTTGCGCGCGTTCTTGGAGCGGCGCGGCGCCGCGTGGGCGGCGAAATGATCCGCCGGCTGCTGATCGCGAACCGCGGTGAGATCGCGGTTCGCGTCGCGCGCGGTGCGCGCGAGCTGGGCATCGCGCCGGTCGGCGTGTACTCCGACGCCGACGAGCACGCGTTCTTCCGCGAAGCGCTCGACGCGTCGATTCGCATCGGACCCGGTCCGGCGAGCGAGTCGTACCTCGACGGCGAGCGCATCGTCGCCGCCGCGAAGACGCTGGACGCCGACGCGATCCATCCGGGCTACGGCTTCTTGAGCGAGCGCGCTTCGTTCGCGCGCATGGTCGTCGACGCGGGGCTCGTGTTCGTGGGCCCGGCGCCGGACGCGATCGCCGCGATGGGCTCGAAGATCGACGCGAAGCGGCGCGTGCGCGAGTTCGGCGTGCCGGTGGTTCCCGGCTACGACGGCGACGACCAGAGCGAGCCGCGCCTGCGCGCGGAAGCGGAGACGATCGGCACGCCGCTGCTGATCAAAGCCAGCGCGGGCGGCGGCGGGCGCGGCATGCGCGTCGTGGACGACCTCGCGCAGTTCTCCGAAGCGCTGGCGAGCGCGAAGCGCGAGGCGAAGGCGGCGTTCGGCGACGACGCCGTGCTGCTGGAACGCTATCTGCACCGGCCACGCCACGTCGAGTTCCAGATCCTCGCCGACACGCACGGCACGACGGTGCACCTCGGCGAGCGCGAGTGCTCGATCCAGCGCCGCCATCAGAAAGTGCTCGAAGAGGCGCCGAGCGTCGCGCTGGACGCGGCGCTGCGCGCGCGCATGGGCGAGGCCGCGGTGAACGCCGCGCGCAGCGTCGGCTACACGAACGCCGGCACCGCCGAGTTCATGCTCGACGAAGACGGCGCGTTCTATTTTCTCGAGATGAACGCGCGCTTGCAGGTGGAGCACCCGGTCACCGAGCTGGTGTACGGCGTCGACTTGGTGCACGAGCAGCTTCACGTCGCGAACGGCGAGCGGTTGCGCTTCACGCAGGAACAGCTCGTGCCGCGCGGCTGGGCGATCGAAGCGCGATTGAACGCCGAGGATCCCGCGCACGACTTTCTGCCGCAGTCGGGCACGATCGCGGCGTTCGACGTACCGCGCGCGCCCGGCGTGCGGCTCGACGCGGGCTTTCGCGCCGGCGACGAGGTGCCGGTCTACTACGACTCGATGCTCGCGAAGATCATCGTGTGGGGCGCCGACCGTGCCGCCGCGATCGCGCGCATGGACGCCACGCTGCGCGACACGACGATCGCGGGGATCGCGACCAACCTGCCGCTGCTGCGCGCGATCGTCGCCGACGACGCGTACCGCGCGGGCGACACGACGACGCGCTTTCTCGAAGAGCGCATGCCGCTGTTCGCGTTGGGCGAAGCGCATGCCGACGACGCGACCAAACACCGCATCACGGCCGCCGTGCTCGCGCGCGCCGGCGCGTGGCGGCTCGGGGGCGTCGGCGTGCCGCTCGCGTTCGCGGTCGACGGCGCGACGGTGCACGCGAACGCGACGTACGACGGCGCGCGCTGGAACGTCGCCGGGGACGTGGCCGGCGCGTTCGAGCCCGACGCGCGCGACACGACGTACGACGAGCACGGCGGAACGGTCGTCGTCGCCGGCCGCACCGTGCGCTGGACGGTCCCCGCGCCGCCGAGCGCGGACGCAGGGCACTCGGCGCACGCCGCCGCATCGGGCGACGTCACCGCGCCGATGCCCGGCAAGATCGTCAGCGTGGCGGTCGAGGCCGGCGCGGCGGTGGAGCAGCGCGCGCTGCTGGTGGTGCTCGAGGCGATGAAGATGGAGCACCGCATCGAAGCGCCCGTTGCGGGCATCGTCAAAGACGTGCGCGTGAAACCGGGCGAGCTGGTGAAGAGCGGCGCAACGCTGATGACGATCGGCCCAGCGTCGTGATCGTGCCGGCATGCGAGTAATCCTGATCGCGGGCTGGAACGAGGCGTCCAAGCTGATGCGCACGTTCGCCGACGGCCGGCACGGTAAGGACGGGTTGTCCGCGTACGGATTCGACTGCACGATCTTCCCGGACGGCAACGAATACCTGCGCGAGCGCATCGATCGGTTCCGCGCGTTTGTCGACCTGCTCAAGACGCGCGAGCCCGGTGCGTTCCCCATCGCGACGGTCGGGTACAGCGCGGGCGGGCTGATCAACCGCGGCTTCCTGCGCGCGTATCCCGAGCGCGCCGGCGACATCGCGGCTTCGGTGCAGCTCGCCGCGCCCAACGGCGGCCTCGTCACGAACTATGCCGCGAGCACGCTGCGGTTCGCGCGCATGCCCACCCACGTGCTGCGCGACATGGACGTCAGCTCGCCGTTCATGCGGTGGCTCAACGGCACGGGCGGGCACTGGGCGCCCGATCCCGACAACCCCAAGAAAGAGCGCTGGCACCTGGACGGCACGCCGTGGGTGATGCCCGAGGGACACCCGTTCTTGCACATCATCGGGCGGATGCCGAAGTATCATCTCCAGAGCGACGGCGTCGTGATGATCGAGTCGGCGTCGCTCGACGGCGCGATGCCGCTCACGACCATCGACCAGGACGAAGCCAACCACCTCAACCTCGGCGCGGTGCAGAACATCTTCGCGACGATCTTCCGGCGTTTCAAGCACGACGACGTGATCTGGCCGCAAGCCGTCGAGCTGATCGCGCGGTTCTTGCGAAAGGAGCCCCTGGCATGAACAACCCGCTCGGCGCCGCGCCGCGGCGCGTCACGATCTGCGAGGTGGGGCCGCGCGACGGCCTGCAGAACGAGCCGGTGCCGATCTCGACCGACGACAAGGTGCGCTTCTGCGACCTGCTATCCGACGCCGGCGTGCCGATCCTCGAAGCGACGTCGTTCGTCAGCCCGAAGCACGTGCCGCAGATGGCCGACGCCGGCGAGGTATTCCGTCGCATCCGCAAGGACGACGGCCGGAAATATCTCGTGCTGGTGCCGAACGAACGTGGTCTCGACCGCGCGATCGATGCGGGGGTGCGCGCGGTCGCCGTGTTCACCGCCGCGTCCGAAGCATTCGCAAAGGCGAACATCAACATGTCGATCGACGAGTCGGTGACGGCCTTCGCCGGCGTCGTGAAGCGCGCGAAGGCCGAGGGGATGTGGGTGCGCGCGGCCGTGTCGACCGCGTTCGGGTGCCCGTTTCAAGGCGACGTCGCGGTGGCGGACGTCGTGCGCGTCTGCGAGCGGTTGCTGGAGCTGGGTGTCGACGAGCTCAGCGTCGCCGACACGATCGGCGTCGGCACGCCCAACCAGGTGTTCGACGTGGTCGGTGCGCTGCTGCGCGTGGTCCCGCTCGACCAGCTCGGGCTGCACTTCCACGACACGCGCGGAACGGCGCTCGCGAACACGCTCGCGGCGCTCGAGTGCGGCGTGCACATCTACGATACGTCGGCCGGCGGGCTGGGCGGCTGCCCGTTCGCACCCGGCGCGACCGGCAACTGCGCGACGGAAGATGTGCTCTACCTGCTGCACGGGATGGGGATCGAGACGGGGATCGACCTGGCGAAACTGCGCACCGCGTCGCGCTTCATCGCGGCGAAGCTCGGTCGCCCGCTCGCATCGCGCGCATACACCGCGCTCGAAGCGGCCGACGCGCGCACGACCCGGCTCGCGGGCGCGAACGCATAGATGAGCTCGCCGTCACCTCGCTCGGCGGAACGTCACGCCGAGCGCTTTCCCGGCGTCATGGCGGCGAAGCGCGACGGCCGCGTGCTCGCCGACAACGGCGCCGGGACGCAGTTGCCGCGCGAGGCGCTCGACGCGGTCGCGCGCTATCTGGAATACGACAACGCGCGCAAGGGAACGCCGTTCGCACGGAACTTGCGCGTCTCGGCGCTGATCGCCGACGCGAAGGATGCCTTCGCCGACCTGCTCGGCGTGCCGCACGGCACGATCGGGCTCGGGCTCAACGCGACGTCGATCGCGTTCGATCTGGCACGCTCGCTGGCGCACACGATTCGTCCGGGCGACCGCGTCGTGGTGACGGACGCCGATCACTACGGCAACGTCGTGCCGTGGTCGTGGCTAAGCCGGTTCGGCGCGGAGATCGTCCACGTCGGCGTCGACGCGCAGGGCGAGTTGGACGAGCACGCATATGCTGTGGCGCTCGCCGGCGAGCCGGTTCTGGTGGCACTACCGTGGGCGTCGAACGGCACGGGCAACGTCTTCGACGTAGCCCGCTTATCGTCAGCAGCGAAGGATGCGGGCGCGATCGTGGTCGTCGACGGCGTGCAAGCCGCCCCGCACCTGCGCCTCGACATCCCCGACGCGGCGGACGCGGTGTTCTTCTCGGCGTACAAGATCTACGCACCGCACTTCGGCGCATGGTACGCGCACCCGGACTTCGCGCGCCGCTTCTTCACCGCCGACGACCCGCTCATCCCGAGCGCGCCGTTCCACTGGTCGATGGAGACCGGTACGCAAAACCACGAAGGCCTCGCCGGCTGGCTCGGAACGATCGCCTACCTGCGCAGCATCGGCGACGGCGACATCCGCATGGCAATGGACCGCATCGCAGCCGACGAGCGCGAACTCATGCGCTACGCGCTGCGCGCATTCGCGGACCGCGCGGAGCGGGTGGTCCTTTACGGCCGCACCTCGGACGAAGATCGCCTCCCAGTATTCGCGTTCAACGTCCGCGCCGAAGCGCCGGACATGGTTGCCCGCGCGCTCGACGAAGCGCGAATCGAAGCGAACGTCGGAAACTTCTACTCCCCACGCCTGTTGAATGCTCTCGCCCCGGAAACGAACGGCAGCGCGGTGCGGCTGTCATTCGCTCACTACAACGACACTGCGGACCTCGACCGCTGCTTCGCGGTGATCGACAGTGTCGTCGGCGCCGCGGTGTGAGCGTCGAGCCCGGCCTCTCAAAATCGCAACTCGACAAGCTCGGATCGAGACTGCGAACTAGCACCGATCCGGAGGACGCAGACCTCGTCCTTCTCGATCGCTACCGTGAGCGCTTCGTAGCCATGAACGATACGGTTCTCGAGGAGTTGCAAGAGCTAACCGGTGTCGCGATCGAATCGCGTCATAAGTCTGTCCCATCGATCGTCGCCAAGCTTCGGCGGCGACAGCCCGCCCGACTGTCTGCGATACAGGACCTTGCCGGCGCCCGCATCCTCGTGTGGGACTTGCGTGCGCAAGATCAGCTTGTCGAGAAGCTCGCCGGGAGATATCCCAATGCAGTGGTCGACGACAAGCGGCGGCAGCCAACGTTCAACTATCGCGCGGTTCACGTCATCATCGAGGCTCCTCTTCCATATGAGGTCCAAGTTCGAACGCTAAACCAGCAAACGTGGGCGCAGCTGTCCGAGCGATTGGCGGATCGGTACGGGTTCGAGCTGAAGTATGGCGGGGGACCGCAAGAAGTAGCGGCCGCGCTGGCGGAATACTCAGAATTCCTGGCGGCCGCAGATCGTCTCGCTGCCTATGGCATCAAGGGTGCGAGCGACGACCTCACAGGCAAAATACGGTCCCAGGTCGAACGTCTCCCAGGAGTCATGGAAACGTTGAGAATACGATGATTGATGTCGTCGTTGTTTATGATCGCTCAGCTGCGAGTGTGATCGAACTGAAAACGTACTCCGCTGATCCGCGCGCTGCATTCGCAAAGCGGCTCGAACTCGAACGTGCATACCGTAAGCGCGGCGACGTAGAAGTCGTTCTAGTTTCTGGGCCAACGCTTGACGACCTAAAGAAGTCTCACGCACGCTATTTCGACCCCGCTTCCATCCGCGCTGATCGCGAGATGGCGGATCGCCACAAAGACGAAGTCGAACGTCTCTTAAACCGCGCTTCGTAGCTACTGCGTCGTAAAGCTTCCGTCGTTGGCGCTGAACGGGAACATGCAGCCGCGTTCGTTCAGGTTGCCGCTGACGCTCACCGTGTAGGTGGTGTGCGGTTGAAGGCCTGCGATCGATGCGGTCGTCGTGGACAGGTCGGACGATGGCGTGAGCGGACCGCTCGTGAGCTTCGAGCCGTCGCTGCCGCTGAGAGTCGCGTTGCCCGTGATGATGTCCGGGATGACCACGATGTGCGCGAACGTGAGCACCGCCAGCGTCACCGGCACGCCCGTCGAGCCCGGAGCGGGCGAGAGAAGGGCGGGTCCGTCGAGCGCCAGCGCCGGGCAGGGGATCCCGATGCCGCCGGGAGGCTGGGATGCGACGCCGGAGCTTCCGGCGCCGCCGCAGCCAACGAGGGTCACGCCGCACGCGAGGGCGCACAGGAACGGGAGCAGTCTCGATGCGCGACGTCTCATCGCCTTTCAGTATCTTCGATCGGGGCGACGGATGCTAGTAGTACGTTCATCCCGAACGACTCGCGCAATGGTGGAGGCGAGCGTGCGGTTTGCGGATGCCGAGCGGGCTTGGCTCGATGGAGATGCCGAGCGCTGTCTCGCAATGTGCGACCACATGTCGAGCAAGGGCTCCGCGAGCGACGACGACGCGCTCGCGCTGCTGCGCGCGCGTGCGATGCTGCGACTGCGGCGAACGGCCGATGCGCTCGCACTGCTGACCGCCGCGTTCGGCGCAGACGGTGCGCGTGACGCATCGCCGGTCGCGCCGATGCTGCTCGGCACCGCGCACGTGCGCGGGGGCGACGTCGAACGCGGCCTCGCGCTCTTGCACGCGGCCGCGCTCCGCACGGATGCCGCGGACACCGCGACGCGGTCCGAGATCGCGCTCGGTATCGCGCTGGCGTACTACCGGACGCGCGACTTCGAACGCGCCGAGCGCGCCCTGCTCGACGTCGATCCGAGCAGCGACGTGGTGTACGCGCGCGCGCTGGAGTGCCGCGGCTGGATCGCCAAGTGCCGCAACGACTTCCGCGCTGCGGTCGACGCGTTCGAAACGTCGCTCGCGCAACTCGACCGGTGCCGCCAGTTCGACCGCTTCCTCGAAGCCAACCTCGTTGCGACGCTGAGCTACATCGCGGTGGAACTGCTCGACGACACGCGCTGGGCCGCGTACGACGCACGCGCCGAGCGCGTGTCCTGGGAGTCGAGCGGGCTGGAGTACTATCGCTTCTGGGTCGAGATGAACCGCTCGATGGCGGCGGAGCTCGCCGGCCGGCCGCGCGAAGCGCTGCAAGCCGCGCGGAACGCCGCCGTCTGCGCGCCGTCGACCGCGTTCGGCCTGTTCGCGCAGTGCCGCCGCGCGGCGGTGCTCTTCTCGTACGGCGAGCTGCTGGGATTCGAAGACCTCGCGGCGTCGATTCGCTCGGATCTGGAGTCGATCGACCTGCGCTCGCTGCACGAGTTCGAAGAGGTCAACCTGCCGGTGGTGGTCGCCGAGACGCTCGCGCTCATCGGCGACGGCGACGGCGCGACGGCGGCGCTGCACCGGCTCGGCACGCTGTCACCCGAGCAGATCGCGCTGCTGCACGACGAGCCGATGAAGCGCGCGTACCTCGCGTTCGTCGAGGGGCTCACCGCAGACGCGAACCGCGACGCGTTCAGCGCGCAGCACCGCTACCGCGACGCGCTGCGCATATTCTCCGAGATCGGCATGACGCGGCGCGCGCTGCTCGCGGCGCTGCGGCTGGGCGAGCTCAACGGTGACCCCCGATTGCTCGCGTTCGTGGAAGAGCGCGCGCGAGCGCTACCCGCGAACTCGTGGATCCGCACGCGCGCCGCACGCTTCGCGGCGTGGCAGACCGATCCGATGCTCGCGGAGCTGACGCGCGCCGACCGCGAAGTGCTCGAGCTGCTGCACGAAGGAAAGTCGACCGCCGAGATCGCCACGATTCGCGGGCGCTCGGCACAAACGATCCGCAACACCGTCTCCAAGCTGCTGAAGACGTTCGCGGTGGACAACCGTCAGGCGCTGATCAAGGAGTGCTCGTCGCGAGGGGCGTTTCCGGCGCCGGCGCGCGTTGCCGCGCCGAATGGCGGTGGCGGGTCGACGACGAGCTCGTAGGCGTCGGGCTCGGCGACGGCGTGACGGCCGGGCTCGGCGACGGGGCCGCGGTGGGCAACGACACGTTGCTGGGCGGCGAGACGCTGGGACCGCCGCCCATGACCGAGCAGCCGCTCAGCGCGCACGCGACGGCGAAAACCGACCAGCTTCGAACGAGACCTCGTTTACGCACGGCTGCTCCCCACACCGCGATTCGCTCGGAAGGCGAGCCGGACCCCCGCTGCGTACGACGAGGCGATGCGCATCGCGATCCGTACCGGCAAGCTCTACGACGGCACCGATGCCGCGCCGCATGAAAACGTCACCGTCGTCGTGGACGGCGGGCGCATCGCGGGAACGGCGAGCAGTGACCAGGACACGGATGCCGAGCGCACGTACGAGGCGCGCTCCGTCGTCCCCGGTTTGATCAACAGCCACGTGCACCTCGAAGTCAACGGCGAGCCCGACACGCAAACGTTCTTTCTGATACGCACGCCGACCGAACGTACGCTCGACGCCGCCCGCAACGCGCGCCTCGCGCTCGAAGCCGGCGTCACCACCGTACGCGATCTCGGCGGCTCGGAATCCAACGCGATCGCGCTCCGCGACGCGATCGCGAGCGGGCAGCACACGGGTCCGACCATCGTGCCGGCCGGGCGCGCGATCTGCATGACGGGCGGCCACGGCTTCTTCCTAGGCCGCGAAGCGGACGGGCCGTGGGACGTGCGCAAGGCCGTGCGCGAGCAGCGCAAGGCGGGTGCGACGTGCATCAAGCTGATCGCGACCGGCGGCGTGCTCACCAAAGGCGCGGTGCCCGGTCAGGACCAGCTCAGCGAAGAGGAGATGCGCGCGGCGATCGTCGAGGCGGGCGCGCACGGCATGCGCGTCGCCGCGCACGCGATCGGCACGAGCGGGATCAAGAACGCGCTGCGCGCCGGCGTGACGTCGATCGAGCACGGCCATCTGCTCGACGACGAGGCGATCGCGCTGTTCAAGGAACACGACGCCTACCTCGTGCCGACGCTCGCGGCCGTGTGGTGCATCTACGAGAACATCGCCGGCGGCGCGCAGCCGGACTACGTCGTGCGCAAGGCGACCGAGATCTACCAGAGCGCCGGCGACAACATCCGCAAAGCGTGGCGCGCCGGCGTGAAGATCGCCGGCGGATCGGATGCGGGCACGCCGTACAACCGGCACGAAAACTACGCCTACGAAGTCGAGCTGATGTCGACGGTGCTCGGGATGACGCCGCAGCAGGCGCTCACGGCGGCGACGAGCACCGCCGCGGAGCTGCTCGGCGTCGATGCGGGCGTGCTCGCGCAAGGCCGCCCCGCCGATCTGCTGCTGCTCGACGGCGACGCGGGCGCCGACGTGCGCGCGCTGCGCGACCCGCGCGTCGTGATCAAAGCCGGCGCGGTAGCGCACGAGCGCGCATGAACCTGTCCGGTCTGCGGGTCGCGATCTTGGGCGCGATCTCGTGGCCGACGCCGCCGCCGGGCTACGGCCCGTGGGAGCAGGTCGCGTACAACATCGCGCGCGGCATGGTCGCGCGCGGCGCCGACGTGACGCTGTTCGCGACCGCCAACTCGTCGAGCCCCGGCAAGCTCGCCGCCGTGGTTCCCGTCGGTTTGAACGAAGACCCTGCACTGAACGGCGAGGTCTGCGGTGAGCTGCACGTAGCGTCGTGCTTCGCGCGCGCCGGGGAGTTCGACCTCATCCACAACAACTTCGACTGGAAGCCGCTGCTGTACGCGCTTGCGACGTCGCATCCGCCGCTCGTCACGACGGTGCACGGCTTCTCGTCGCCGCCGGTCCTGGGCGCGTACTATGCGGGCGCGGCGCGCTCGTTCTACTGCTCGATCAGCGATTCCGACCGCGACCCGGGCTTGTCGTATCTCGCGACGACCTACAACGGGATCGATCCCGCCGAGTGGACGTTCCGCGACACCGCGGGCGACTATCTGCTGTTCCTAGCGCGCTTCCATCCGGAGAAAGGCGCGCACCTCGCGATCGAGATCGCCAAGCGCTCCGGTGTGCGCTTGAAGATGGCCGGCATCCCGCACGACGAGGCATATTTTCGCGAGCAGGTCGCACCGCACGTCGACGGCGACCGCGTGCAGTTTCTCGGCCACGTGAAAGGCCGAGCGCGCGACGAGCTGGTCGGCGGCGCGCTCGCGCTCGTGCACATGACGACGCGCCCGGAACGCTTCGGCCTCACGCTGATCGAGGCGATGGCGTGCGGCACGCCGGTGCTCGGCGCGCGCATGGGCTCGATCCCGGAGATCGTGGTCGACCGCGTCACGGGATTTTTGTGCGACGGCGTCGACGATGCCGTCGCCAACGTGCCGCACCTCGCCGCACTGTCGCGGCGGGCCTGCCGCGATCACGTGGAGTCGACGTTCTCGGTGGACCGGATGGTGGACCGCTACGCCGGCGCGTACGCCGAGGCGCTGCGTTTGCGCACGCCGCCGCCGCCGACTCACGAGCAGGTGCGCTGGCGCGGCCACGACTGGTGGGACCGCCCGATGGCGTTCACGGACATTCCGCCCAAGTCGCGGCACGCGCTCCCGTAAAACGCGCTACGGTTTCGGCGGGGGCGGGTGGAGGTCGCCGATCTTTCCGAGTTCCTCGTCGATGGCGACGACGATCTCTTTGGCGGCCGCACGGTACATCGACGGCCGGTGGTCGCTCCCGGTGACACCGGTTGCGATTCCGGGCCCGGTCTGCGGCGAACCGTCGGAGGTCTGACTCGCGGAGTGCGCTTGCGACGTGGTTTGCGTCTCCGACTGCCAGTCGACGACCTGCTGCGCGAGCGGACGCCATTGGAGCAACTCGCGGCGCGCGTCATCCGGGCGGTTCAGCGCCACCAGCGCGCGGGCCGCAACGACGGCCAGACCGGCGCCACGCGTGTCGGCATAGTGCTGGGCCTCGCGAAAGCCGTTGGACAGCTTGTCCTTCGAACATCGCTGGTACGCATCGACGGCGGCCTGCGCGGCATCGTAGATGCGCTGCGGCGGGTCGTCCTTTTTCAGCTTTCCGACCCCGAGGACGTACTGGGTCGCCTCGGGGCAGATCGTGTCCGAGAAGCCCGCCGTCGCGGCGGACGCTTGCCCGAACGAACAGGCGACGAAAACGAGAGCCAGAGAAGCCGTCAACGTGCGCATGATCGAAGAATTTCGCGAGCCGAGCCGCGGCACCCGCGCTCGCGGCCAACGCTTTACGGAATCGGCGTCGGCGTGGCCGCCGGTGCACTGCCCTGCCGGCGCGGCTGCTCGTGCTGCACCGCGTCGATTTTCGTGAGCTCGACGTCGATCGCCGTGACGATCTCCTTCGCGGCATCGTGATACATGGACTTACGATGATCGCTCCCGCTGATGTTAGGCCCCGCGTCGTCCCCCGCCGCATGCGGTGAAACGGCCGTCTGGGTCTCGGTCTGCCAATCGACGACCTGCTGCGCGAGCGGCCGCCAGTACTCCAGCTCGCGGCGCGCTTCCGCGCCCCGGCCGAGCGCGATGAGTGCGCGCACGGCGACCACCGCCAAACCGGCGGCGCGCGTGTCGGCATAATGCTGCGCCTCGCGGAACCCGAACGACAGCTTCTCCTTCGAACAACGCTGATATGCGTCGACGGCAGGCTGCGTGGCGTCGTACACGCGCTGCGGCGGGTCGTCGACGCGTAGCTTTCCGACCGCGAGGACGTACTGGGTCGCCTGCGGGCAGATGGTGTCCGAGAAGCCCGCCGGCGAAGCGGACGCTCGCCAGGCCGGACAAGCCACAGAAACGAGTGCGATCGCAACGGTCAATGCGCGCATTACCGGATGTTCGGCGGGCGCCGCACCGTCTCCGGTCGCCGGTGCTCTCAGCGCAGCGCCGCGGCCCGGTCGTCGATCCAGTGCAGCAGGCCGCGCCCGCGCTCGGCCTTGAGGAGCGCGTCGTCGACGGTGTCGCCGAGCACGGTGAAGTGCGCCATCTTGCGGCGCAGCGCGGCGTGCGCTTTGCCGTAGACGTGCAGCTTGAGATCGCGCTCGCGCAGCAAGTCCGCGACCCCCGCGAGCGTGTCGCCCGCGCCGCTGCCGAGGATGTTGATCATGACCGCGGGGCGGAATTGGCGCGGCTCCACGAGCGGCAGGCCGCAGATCGCGCGCACGTGCATCTCGTACTGGCTGATCTGCGTCGCGTCGAGCGAG
>DASZBS010000073.1:0-23861 GCA_035943995.1 Candidatus Elarobacter sp.
GGATCTTCCCGATCGAAGAGCTGTGGCGCAAGATCCGGGCGGACGAGCTGCCGGACAACAAGACTCAGGTGGCGGTGCTATGGGCGCTGAGCGGTCGCGGCTAGTCGTCGCGCTGCAGGCGGCGCTGCTGCGCGCCGCGTCGGAATTCGGCGACGAGGAGTGGTTCGCGCCGCATCATTCGCGCGTGCTTGCGACGGCCGCCGCGCTCGACTACGTGCTGATGCTCGCGACGGGGACGGCCGGCGTGCGCATCCCAGAACGCGACGCGGAGCGCGCGATGCACGAGGGCATCACGCGCGCCGTCGACGACCTCATCGCGTGCGCGACGACGATCGCTCAGAGCGGCGGCCCCGCGGCGGTCGCGTTCGCGCGCGAGACGGCCGGGCCGCTGCGTACGGTCCTGCGCCAGGAGGCGCTGGCGAGCGACGAGCGCAGCTTCGCCGTGATCGCGCTCGCGAATGCGTGATCGCCATGCTGCTCGCGCGGTGATCGACGCCGGCGCGATCGTCGCGTCGCTCGACGCGGACGAATCGCATCTGCTCGGCGACGAGATGCACTCCGTGGTGCTCGACCACGGCGCGCGCACCGGCTGCGTGACCGTGCTGCTGCACGGTTTGACCGCGAGCCCGCGCACGTGGCGCGAGTTCGCGCGCGTGCGGCACGCGCGCGGCGAGAACGTGCTGATCCCGCGGCTGCCGCGCCACGGGCACGCCGACCGCATGTCCGAAGCGCTCGCCGGGCTCACCAGCGCGGAACTGACGGAGCAAGGCGATCGCATCCTCGACGCGGCGGCGGCGCTGGGCGACGAGATCGTGCTCGTCGGGCACTCGCTGGGCGGCGCGCTCGCGCTGCACCTCGCGCACCGCGACGCGCGCGTGTTTCGCGCGATCGCCGTCGCGCCGTTCCTGGGCATCAAGCGCCTTCCGTCGGACTGGCACGCGTGGACGCGCGCGGTGCTCGAACGTGCGCCGAACCGCTTCTTGTACTGGAACCCGATCGACAAAGGCCGCGGCGTCCCCGAGCACGGTTATCATCGCTACACCACGCGCTCGCTGGCCGCCGGCCTCGCGCTCGCCGACACGCTGCGCGAGGACGCGCGCAGCGGATCGCCGCGCGCGCGCCACATCGAGCTCGTGCGCAACGCGAGCGAGTCGTCGGTCAACAACGGCGCGATGACCGATCTGGTCGCGCGCTGGCGCGAGGTCGGCGGCGAGCGCGTGCGCGTCCACACGATTGTCGGGCTGGGGCCGTCGCACGACGTGATCGAGCCCGAACGCCGCCGGCCGCCCGCGGCGCGCTTTCTGCCGATCCTGCACGCGCTGCTCGACGCGCCGCCGCCGGAAACCGATCAGGTCATCGACGTGCGGGGCTGAGCGCGCCGCTCAGTCGACGGCTTCGATGGTGACGCTGAGCTTGACGACGTTGCCGACGACGCCGCGCGCGTACGTCATCCCGTAATCAGAGCGCCGAAAGCGCCCGACCGCGTCGTAGTGCACGCGCCGCTTCCCGCTCGCGTCGTCGCGAACGCCGGTCGCGCGCGCGTCGAACGTGATGGGCCGCGTCATGCCGCGCATCGTCAGCCGGCCGTCGATTGCGAACGTCCGCGCGCCGGTCGCGCGGACGCGGTCGCTCGCGAACGTGATCTGCGGGAACCGCGCGACGTCGAAGAAATGGTCGCTGCGCAGGTCTGCGTCGCGCTTGGCGTCGTGGGTGGTGAGCGCCGCCGCTTGGAGCACGACGTCGACGCGGCTCGGCGCCTGCGTGCCGCCCGGCGTGACGATCTTGCCCGACGCGATCGGGATCGTTCCCGCAACCTTCGCGACGACCAGCTCCGCGGCCGACAGGGCGACGCTCGAACCCGCGGGATCCACCGACCACACGACGTCGGCGGAGGCCGGCAGCGCGGTCCCGCCGAGAGCGGCGGCGAGCAGACAAACCCGGATCGCTCGCGAGCTCAGCATCCGCCGAGCGTCCGGACAAAATCTGAAGGAAGTCTGACGGCGGAATCAGCGCCGCGCGACATCGACGCCGCGCAGGCGCCCGCCCGCTGCGGCCCCCGGCGGGAAGAGCGCGTCGATGCGGTCTAACGTCGCCGCATCGAGCGCGAGCTCGGCCGCACGCGCGTTCTCCTCGACCTGCGCGACGCGCTCGCAGCCCGGCAGCGCGACGACGTCGTCACCCTGCGCGAGCAGCCACGCGAGCGCGAGCTGAGCGGCGCTGGCGTGGTGTTCGTGCGCGAGCGCGGCGAACGCGTCGACGAGCCCGAGGTTGCGTTCGAAGTTGCCGGGGTCGAACCGCGGGACGCGCCGCCGAAGATCGTGCTCGGCGAGGCCGGCGGTCGAGCGCACGGCTCCGGTCAAAATGCCGCGCCCCAGCGGCGCGTACGCGACGAGCGCGATTCCGAGCGCGCGCGATGCCGCGAGCACGCCGTTCGTCTCGACGTCGCGCGTGAACAGCGAGTACTCGCTTTGCAGCGCGGCAATCGGCGCGACCGCGGCGGCCCGGCGCAGCGTGTCCGCGCCGACTTCCGAGAGGCCGAGGTGGCGCACTTTGCCGGCGGCGACGAGCTCCGCCATCGCGCCGACCGTCTCTTCGATCGGCACGCTCGCATCGGCGCGGTGAAGGTAGAGCACGTCGACGTAGTCCAGGCCGAGCCGCGCGAGCGATGCATCGCAGGCGGCGTGCACGTATTCCGGGCGGTTGTCGATGCCGCGATACGCGGGATCTTCGCCGCGCACCATCCCAACTTTGGTCGCGAGCACCGCGCGCTCGCGGCGACCGCGCAGCGCGCGCCCGACGAGGCGCTCGTTCTCGCCGCGGCCGTACATGTCCGACGTGTCGAGCAGCGTCATGCCGAGCTCGAGCGCGCGGTGGATCGCCGCGACCGCGTCGCGTTCGCTCACCGGGTCGTAGAACTCCGACATCCCCATGCAGCCCAGCGCGATCGCACCGACCTCGGGGCCGTGCGCGCCCAGACGGCGCGCGATCATTTCCGCTTCTTGCGCGCGGTGCGGTCGGCGGCGAGCGCGTCGAGCGCTTTGGTGTACGATTCGAAACCGAAGCCGGCGAAGCGGTGAGCGCAGACGTCGCGCACGACCGAGATCTTGCGGAAGTCCCCCTCGCGCTTGTCGACGTCCGAGAGGTGCACTTCGGCGGCCGGCAGCGCGATCGCCAGCAGCGCGTCGCGGATGGCGTACGAGTAGTGCGTGAACGCGGCGGGGTTGATGATCACGGCGTCCGCCCACTTCCGCAGCCGGTGCAACTCGTCGATGATGGCGCCTTCGTGGTTGGACTGAAAGAACTGCACGCGGGCGCCCAGCCCGTGCGCGTGCTTGCGCACCGCGCGCTCGAGATCGCGCAGCGTCTTGCGGCCGTAGATCTCCGGCTCGCGCTCGCCCAGCAGGTTGAGGTTGGGCCCGTTGACCACGAGCACGTTCATCTTCATCGCAAGCCTAGACCCGCGAGCGCCTCGCGCACGTCCTCCGTGCGCACGCCGTCGTCCAGGTGCGCGCTGCCGATCGCGTCGAGCAGGACGTACTGCGTACCGCTCGCGTGGCGCTTCTTGTCGCCGCGCGTCGCGTCGATCACCGCGCTCGCGTCGAGCGTGCGCCATGCTTGCGGGACCGGCAGCGCGGCCAGGTGCGCGTCGGCGTCGGCCCGCGCGGCGGCGTCGAGCGCGCCGCGCGCGACCGAGAGCGCGAGCGCCGCGCGCATGCCGACGATCACCGCCTCGCCGTGGCGCAGCGTGCCGTAGCCCGCGACCTTCTCGATCGCGTGCGCGACCGTGTGGCCGAAGTTGAGGATCGCGCGCGTGCCCGTGCGGTCGTCCTCGTCGCGCGCGACGATCTCCGCCTTGAGCTCGACGCACCGCGCGATCGCGTCGAGCGCGGTGGCGGGATCGTCGAGCAGCGCGGCCTCGCCCGCGCGCAGCGCGCCGTAGAGCACGGCGTCGAGCGCGAGCCCGTACTTGAGCATCTCGCCGTAGCCCGACACGACGTCGCGGCGCGGCAGCGAGCGCAGCGCGTGCGGCGCGATCGCCACGAGCGCCGGCTGCGTCACCGTCCCGACCATGTTCTTCCCGGCGTCCAAGTTGATCGCGGTCTTGCCGCCGATCGCCGCGTCGACCGCCGCCAGCAGCGTGGTGGGCACGGCGACGTACGGCACGCCGCGCTGGAACGTCGCGGCGGCGAAACCGACAGCGTCGCCGATCGTGCCGCCGCCAACGCCGACGACGAGGCCGCGCCGGTCGAGCTGCGCATCGACGAAGCGCGCGTACAGGCCGCCGAGCGACGCCAACGACTTGAGCGACTCGTCCGCTTCGACGCACAGCATCGTCGCGTGCACGTGCGCGGCCTGATACGCGTGCGAAATGCGTTCGCCGACCTCTTCGACGCGCCGGTCGACGATGACGACGACGCGCCCGCCCGCGAGCGGCGCGACGCGCTCGGGCAGGTCGTCGAGCACGCGCGCCCCGATCGCGACATCGTACGGGCGCGCGGTCGCGACGCGCACCACGCGCTCCTCGCGCAGCGCGGCGTCGACGGCACGCGCGAGCTCCGCGGGCGCGAGCCCGTCGGCGGCGATGCACACCGCGGATTCGAGATAGCGCTGCCGCCGCGCCGCGTGCAGGCGCGCGAGCGCAGCGGGCTCGCGCAACAGCGGTCGCGTGCCGGCCGCGTGCCCCGTGCGCTCCGCGCACGTGTCGAGCGTCGCGTCCAAGAAGACGAGCGTCCCGCTCGACGTGACGGCGCGGCGGTTCACCGGATCCTCGAGCGCACCCGCGCCGAGCGCGACGACCGTGTCGCCACCCGTCGCGAGCGCACCGATCGTCTCGCGTTCGAGCGCGCGGAACGCGGGCTCGCCGTCCTCCGCGACGATGCGCGCGATCGGCCGCCCGTCCTTCGCTTCGACGGCGGCGTCCACATCGACGGCATCGAGCCCGCGCAACGCCGCGAGCAGCGGCGCGACGGTGGACTTGCCGGCGCCGGGCGCGCCGCAGAGGTAAATGTTAGCGCGCACGCGCGGTGTGCTCCCACGCCGCGACGCGCTCGCGCAGTTCGTCGAGCGAGTCGCCGCCGAACTTGTCGAGGATCGCGTCCGCCAGCACCAGCGCGAGCAGCGACTCGCCGATCACCGCCGCCGCCGGCACGGCGCAGGTGTCGCTGCGCTCCACGTGCGCGCGCGTCGCCTCGCCGGTGCGCAAGTCCACCGAGTCCAGCGGCTGCATCAGCGTCGCGATCGGTTTCATCGCCGCGCGCACGACGATCGGCTGGCCCGTCGACATGCCGCCTTCGATCCCGCCCGCGCGGTTGCTGCGATAGCGCGTCGCCGTGTCGCCGCCGGGCTCGTACTCGTCGTGCGCTTCGGAACCGCGCACCGCGCCCGCACCGAAGCCGAGCCCGATCTCGACGCCCTTGATCGCGTTGAGCGACATGAACGCCTTGGCGACATCGCCTTCGAGCCGGCGGTCCCACTGCGCGTACGAGCCGAGCGCGACCGGCACGCCGTGCGCGACGACCTCGAACACACCGCCCAGCGAGTCGCCCGCAGCCTTCGCGTGCTCGACTTCCTTCACCATCGCCGCGGCGGCGGCGGGATCGAGCGCGCGCACGGGCGACGCGTCGATCTCGTCGGGCGGCACGTCGCGCCACGGCGTGTCGTCGACGGCGCGCCCGATGCGCACGACGCGGCTGGCGATCGTGACGCCGAGCTCCGCGAGCAGCGCGCGCGCGACGGTGCCGAGCGCGACGCGCATCGCGGTCTCGCGCGCGCTCGCGCGCTCGAGCACGTCGCGCAAGTCTTCGCGCGCGTACTTGATCCCGCCGATGCGGTCGGCGTGGCCTGGCCGCGGCACGTGCACTTGCCGCGCGGCGGGCGCGTCGTTCTCCGGCGGACCGACGCGCATGATCTCGGACCACCGCACGTGGTCCTTGTTCTCCAGGTACAGCGCGACGGGGCTGCCGATCGTGACGCCGCGGCGCACGCCGCCGACGATGCGGACCTCGTCGGTCTCGATGTTCTGGCGGTTGCCGCGCCCGAAGCCGAGCTTGCGCCGCCGCGCCTGCGCGAGCAGCATCTCCGCGTCGAGCGCGAGGCCGGCCGGGATCCCTTCGATGATCCCGACCAGCGCGGGCCCGTGCGACTCGCCGGCCGTGAGAAAGCGCAAGCTCATGCTGAAATCTCCGAGAGCGCCGGCGCGAAGCCGAACCAGCGTTCGAACGTCGCCGCTGCCTGCGCGACGAACATCGTCATGCCGGGGACCGTGCGCATGCCGCGTGCGCGCGCCTCGATCAAGAACGGCGTGTCCTCCGGAACGTACACCAAATCGAATGCCGCGGCGCTGTGCGGTGCGTCCGGCGGCAACAGCGAGTGCTGCGACTGGCCTTGCATGCCGACCGGCGTCGCGTTGACGTAGACGTCGGCGTGCGGCACGTCGTCGAGCGCGCACGCGAACGCGCCGAACTCTGCCGCGACAGCCGCGGCACGATTGATGTCGCGCGCCGCGACCGTGATGCGCGCCGCGCCGCTGCGCCGCGCGGCTTCGGCGACCGCGCGCGCCGCGCCGCCCGCGCCGAGGATCGCCACGCGCGCGCCGTGCAGCGCGACGCCGTGCTGCGCGAGCGCCGCTTCGACGCCGGCGACGTCGGTGTTGTCGGCGATCAGCGCGTCGCCGTCGCGCGTCAGCACGTTGGCCGCGCCGCACGCGCGCGCCGCCGGCTCGACGTGGTCGGCGAGCGCGAGCGCGCGCTCCTTGTGCGGCAGCGTCACGTTGCAGCCGACGAACTCCGGCAGCGTGCGCCAGCGCGCGAGCGTCGCGGCGAGCTCGTCGGGATGCACGTCGATCGCCTCGTACGCGAGCGCGATCCCGCTCGCGACCGCGAACCGCGCGAAGAGCGCGGGCGAACGGCTGTGTGCGACGGGATGCCCGATCACCGCCGCGTAGCGCACGGCGCTCATCCGAGCGCCTCGAGCGCGGCGGCGAAGCCCGGGAACGACACCGCGGCGCAGTCGGGATCGTCGAGCGCCACGCGCACGCCGGCGGCGCGCCCGGCGACGGCGAACGCCATCGCGATGCGGTGGTCGCCCGCCGTGACGACCGCGCCGTCGCGCCACTTCGCCGGCCCGTGCACGGCGAAGCCGTCGGCGAACGTGTCGACCTCGACGCCCAGCGCGCGCGCCGCCGCCGCAAACGTCTCGATGCGATCGGACTCTTTCACGCGTAGCTCGGCCGCGCCCGACACGACCGTCGTCCCGCGCGCGAACGCACCGAGCACGCCGACCAGCGGCAGCTCGTCGATCACGCCGGGCACCTCGTGCGGTTCGATCGTAATCGCGCGCAGCACCGCGCCGCGCACGGTGACGGTTCCGCTGGGTTCGGGTCCGGCGCCGGTCACCGTCACGCCGACCTCCGCGCCGAACCGGCGCAACACGTCGAAGAACGCCGTGCGCGTCGGGTTCAGGCCGACGTTCGCGACGACCGCGCGCGCGCCGGGGACCGCCGCCGCGGCAGCGAGCAAGAACGCCGCGCTCGACGCGTCGCCCGGCACGTCCAAGTCCGTCGCGTGCGGAGTCTGCGGGCCGGTCAGGACCAGCGCGTCGCCGGCGCACGCGCAGTCGATGCCGAACGCGCCGAACAGCCGCTCCGTGTGATCGCGCGTGGCGAGCTCGCCGGTGAGCCGCGTCGTGCCGTGCGCGCCGAGCGCCGCGAGCAGCACGGCCGACTTGATCTGCGCGCTCGCCACGGTGATCGCGACGTCCGCGCCGCGCGCGTCGCCGTTGCCGTGCACGACGACCGGCGCGGTGCCGCCCGGTGCGAGCTCGATGCGCGCGCCGAACGCCGCCAGCGGCTCGGCCACGCGGCGCATCGGCCGCGCGCGCAGGGACGCGTCGCCGTCGAGCGTCACGGTCAGCGCGCGCGTGGCCAGCACGCCGGTGAGCAGGCGGATCGACGTGCCGCTGTTGCCGCAGTCGATCGGCTCGCCCGGCGCGACCAGCGCGCCGCCGCTGCCCGTGACGACCAGCGCGTCACCGTCCTCGCGAATCGCCACCCCCAGCGCCTGCAGGGCGCGCTGCGTCGACCGCACGTCGAGGCCGGCGGGGACGTTGCGCAGCCGCGACTCGCCCCGCGCGAGCGCAGCCAGAATCAGCGCGCGGTGCGCGATGGACTTGTCGCCCGGGACCGTCAAGGGAAGCGTCGTAGCCGTCATCGTCCTTCTCGCCGGGTGCAACACGACGCGGGCGGCGGCGGTTGTGCCGGTCTCCGCGGCCCGTTTGGGGCCGGCTCAACCCGCCGCGAATGCCACCCGGCCGGATTCCAACCCGTACGTCGCCGAGACCACGCGCAGCTTGCCGGCTTTGATCCGCGGCTGGAGGATCGGGCTCAGGCGGAGCCCCACCGCGACGGCCTCGGCGTTCGCCGCGACGGCCTGCGCCCACTGGTCGGCGCCGGTCGGGACGTTCCGGACGTTGCCGAGGATTTGGCGGACGAGGCCGCCGATGCTCGCCGCGGGCAGCACGCCGTCGCGCAGCGCGTCCAGCGCCGCGCCGACCGCGCCGCACCGCTCGTGCCCGAGCACGACGATCAACGACGGGTGGAAGTGCGCGGCCGCGTACTCGATCGACCCGGTGACCGCGGTGTCGGCGATGTTGCCGGCGACGCGGCACACGAACAGATCGCCCAGCCCTTGGTCGAACAGGATCTCGGGCGGCAGGCGCGAGTCGGCGCAATCCACCACCGTCACGAAGGGACATTGGTGTGGCGCGACCTGGATACGCCGCCCCGGCGACTGGTTGCCGTGCTTCATGCGCCCGTTGACGAAGCGGTCGTTGCCCGCGACCAGCCGCGCCATCGCGTCGACCGGACCCACCACGGGGCAGACGGGCGGGTCCGCGGTCGCCTCCAGCGTGGGGATCGTCGGCGTCGCCGTCGCCTTCGGCTTGGCCGGCGCGGCGAACAGCACCGCCGAGGCGCCGGTCAGAAAGTCGAACCGCGAATGCTGCATCAGCTCCCCCTCGTGCGGGAGCGATCGCCCCCTCGCGCAGCGTTCCCGGCGACGCGGCGAGCGAACCCTCGACCGCCCCGGGGCGCTACGCGCGCGCGCCGAAGCGCACCGCATGACAGCTGTTGCGGTTTCTCCCGAGCTTTTCGCGGACACGGTCGCGCTCCGGCGCGATCTGCACGCGCATCCCGAGCTCGCGTTCGAGGAGAAACGCACCGCGGGGATCGTCGCGGAGCGGCTGCGCGCGCTGGGGCTCGACGTGCACACCGGGATCGGCGGCACCGGCGTCGTCGGCGTGCTCGCGGGGGCGCAGCCCGGTCCGACGATCATGCTGCGCGCCGACATGGACGCGCTGCCGATGCCGGAGGAGAACGACGTCTCGTACGTGTCGCGCAATGCGGGCGTCACCCACGCGTGCGGTCACGACGCGCACGTCGCGATGCTGCTCGGCGCGGCGGCGATCTTGCGCGAGCGCGCGAGCGAGGTGCACGGGCGTGTCGCCTTCGTATTCCAGCCGGCGGAAGAAGGCGGCGGCGGCGCGCGCGCGATGCTCGACGACGGGCTCATCGCGCGCTTTGCGATCGAGCGCGCCTACGGACTGCACGTCGTGAACACGGCGGGGAACGAGCTCGCGCCTAGCGGCGTGTTCGGGCTGCGCGCAGGCCCTATCATGGCGGCGGTCGACTCGTTCGATCTCGTGGTCGAAGGCATGGGCGGACACGGCGCGATGCCGCATCGCTCCGTCGACCCCGTGGTCGTCGCGTCCGACGTCGTCGGCGGGCTGCAGCGCGTCGTCAGCCGCGAGATCGATCCGGTCGAGCCGGCCGTGCTGACGATCGGCGCGATCAACGGCGGCACGACCTACAACGTCATCCCGCCGCGCGTCGCGCTCAAAGGCACCGTGCGCACGTTCACGGACGCGACGCGCGACACGATGGAAGCGCGCGTCCGCCGCATCGCCGAGCACACGTGCGCGGCCGCGAACGCGACCTGCTCGCTGCAGTGGCACCCGTCGTATCCGGTCACCGTGAACGATCCCGCCGAAGCGGCGTTCGTGACCGCGACGCTGGCGGCGGAGTTCGGCGCTGACCGCGTGCAAGAGATCGCGCCGGTGATGGGCAGCGAGGACTTCTCGTACTTCGCGCAGGTCGTTCCGGCGTGCTTCTATTTCCTGGGCGCCGGCGACGAGGAGCACCGGTTCCCCAACCACCATCCCGCGTTCGACATCGACGAGAACGCGATGTCGGCCGGGATCGCGGCGCATGTAGCGGTTGCGCTGGCGGCTACTTCGCCTTCGCCTCGTCGATGAGCAGGATCGCGCGGCGGTCGGTGGACTGCAGCCGCTTCAGCTCGGCGATGACGGCGCCGGCGGGGCTCTTCGCATCGAGCATCTGCGTGACCGTATAGCCCGTCTGTTTCTTCGCCGCGTCGTCGATCGGACCGCGCAGAATATCCGGCGCGGCGGCGTAGCCGTCGATCAGCGTGAAGACCGGGCCCATCTCGCGATAGATCTGCCGCGGATCGGCCGTGAACACGTACACCCAGCGCGACGCGTCGGCATTCTCGAACTGCACGGTGTCGTCGCCGTTGATGTCCACCCCGTTGCCGTTGCGCGAGCGCGAACCGTGCGACGAACGCGTGCCGTGCGTCGTGGTATCGTGCAGGCCGTGCGGCGGCGACGACTGCAGCGTCGTGAGCCAGCTGCGAAGCTGCGGCATCGTGGCGCCGGTCTCGGCGATGATCACGTGGCCGTGGTAGTTGTCGGGCAGATGGGCGGTCGGGTCGTTCGCATGGATCACGGCGAACATCTGCTTCGAGTCGACCGGCACGACGTTGACGACCTCGCTGCGCGGATACAGCGGAAAATCGCTCGGATTTTTCGCCGGGCGCGGCGCCTCGGAAGCGTTGCGGTGCTCGCCGCCGCCGTGCCCGCACGCGCACAAGAGCGCGCCCGCCAACAGCGCGGCGCCGAGCGTGGTAGGCCACGACCTCGTCATGCTGCGTCTCTTCGCAACGACTCGGACGGCGCCTTGCGAAATAGGGAGGGTGCGGTGGCACCCTCCCTATTTCGCGGGAGACGGATTGAGGCGGAGGCGGTCGGTGCTACGCGGGGGTGGGTGCCGGGACGAGACCGTTCTCGTGCACCGGCACGGCGGCCGGAGCGGTTGCCGCGGCGGGCGCGCTCTTCGCGTGCGCGAGGTAGAGCGCGGCGCCGGTGAAGAGGTAGCCGCCGACGAGGTTGCCTACGGTGACCGGGATCTGGTTCCACACGAGCCACTGGAAGAACGAGATCTTCGCGCCCATCAGCATGGCCGTCGGGATGAGGAACATGTTCACGACGGCGTGCTCGAAGCCCAGGGCGTAGAAGATCGTGATCGGCAGCCACGCGGCGACGATCTTGCCGATCGTCGAGCGCGAGCCCATCGCGAGCACCACGCCCAGGCACACGAGCCAATTGCACAGGATCGCCTTGACGAATACCGTGAACATCCCGGCCGCACCGGCGTGCTCGTAGCCGACGGTCTTGGCCGTAGCCACGAGGATCATTTTGTTCGCGAGCCCCGTCTTGTCAGGCGCGTGCATCGCGGTCGTCAGCGCGACGGCCAGCAGCATCCCGAACACGAGCGAGCCGAACAGGTTGCCGACGAAGATCCAGCTCCAGTTCGGCAGCACGGCCGCCGGCTTCACGCGCCCGGCGTGAAGGGCCATCGGCAGGATGCCGAACGCGCCGGTGACCAGCTCGAGCCCGAGCAGGACGATGATCGCAAAACCGACCGGGAAGAGCACGGCTCCCACGATCGGCAACCCGGTCTGTACCGTGGCGTACGTCGCAAACGCGCTCGACACGCCGAGCAGCGCGCCTGCGAGCGCACCGCGAATGATGAGGTCTCGTGGCCGCAGCGCCGTCTTCTGCGTCGCGCTGTCAACCAGCGCAGTGATCAGTTCACCCGGCTTCATCTGATCCATACCGGTGAGGTATCGGCCGGCTTGCCAGCTACTTGAGCCCGTCGGCCCCGCGGAGGCGAACGCCTGGGCGGAGTTCTCGTCCCGGCCCCGTAGCTGACGGCGATGGCGAGACCCGCCGCCCTGTACTCGTGCCTTCTCGACATCCAACCGAAATTCGTCTACCAGCTCTGGGTCTGGGTGACCATGCTGGTGGATCACGCCGGGGTGTCGCCTGCCGACGTCGTCGTCCACATCGTCCGGCGCGGCGATCCGCAACACGAAGTAGAAGCGTACCTCGCGAGCCGTGGCGTCGCGTTTCGCTACGTGGACCCGTTCGGCGATGGGCGTTTCGCCAACAAGATCGCGCAGCTGGAGAGCCCCGTGCTACGCGAGCGGGAGTTCGCGGTGCTGTGCGACACCGATCTCGCGATCCTCGCGCCGCTCGCGCCGTGGATCGGGCTCGGCGGCATCTGCGCGAAGGAAGTCGACTACGCGAACCCGCCGGTCGAGGTGCTGGAAGCGCTGTACCGGCGGGCGGGCTTCGATCGCTTCCCCGATCGGAAGCGCTGCAGTTTCGCGGACGCCGACACCTACGTCACCAACTGCAACGGCGGCGTATGGATTCTGCGCACCGCGCTTTTCGACGCGCTGCTGGCGGTGTGGAAGCGCTGGTTCGCGTGGGTGATGCTGCAGGGCGATCTGCTGGGGCACTATCTGCTCCACGTCACGCAGATCTCGTTCAGCCTAGCCGTGTGGGAGCTGAATGAGCCGGTCATCCCGCTGCCCGTGATCGCGAACTTTCCGACGCACGTGCCGCCGGCACTGTACAATTTGCACAACGACGTCCCGCTCGTGCTGCATTTTCACGAACGGGTGGAACCCGACGGTACGCTCGCATCGGTCGGCGTGCCGCTGATCGACCGCCGCATCGCGGCCGTCAACGAACGCCTCGCCGCGACGCCCCGTCCTGCCGTGTTCGAATCGGCGCTGCGCGCGATGGTCCAGGCGCGCTTGGCGCACCGCCGCTGAGCGACGAGAACCGCTCGGGCTACGCTGCTGTCGTCGCCGCTCCGACCGCGTCCTTTGCGAGCGCCGTGAGCCGGCCGAACGCTGCCGCATCGTGGACGGCCAAGTCGGCTAGCGCCTTGCGGTTGACGATCACGCCCGACTTCTTGAGGCCGGCCATGAGCTTCGAGTACGACAGGCCTTCGCGGCGGGCCGCCGCGTTGATGCGGGCGATCCAGAGCGCGCGGAAGTCGCGCTTGCGGACGCGGCGGTCGCGGAACGCGTACTTGAGCGAGTGCAGCAGCGCTTCGTTGGCGACGCGGTAGTTGCGGCTGCGCGCGGCGCGGAAGCCCTTGACGAGCTTCATCACCTTGCGACGGTTCTTTATCTTGTTGAGACCGCGTTTGATTCGAGCCATGAGTCAGTCTCCTAGAGCAAGTACGGGATCTGGGGCGCGAAACGCTTCAGATCGCCTTTGAACGTCGGTTGGTCGCGGCGGAAGTTCCGCTTGCGCTTGCGCGTCTTCTTGCTGAGGATGTGACCGCAGCCGTCGAACTGATGGCGGTGAAGGACCTTACCGTTGCCGGTCACCTTCACGCGCTTCGCCGTACTGCGGTGCGTCTTGATCTTAGGCACTGGCTCCCCCGATGTTGGCGACCGCGTCCGCTGGTTCCGTGCTCTCGGCCACAGGCTGGACATCGTCGTGGTGCTCTTCTTCGGCGTGCACGACGGTGTCGGCTTCGTGGTGCGCCGTGTCCGTCTTCAGGTGGACGAAACGCGGCGGACCGAGCGGAGTGGCTCGCGGAGCCATGATGAGAAACATGTTCTTGCCTTCGAGCTTGGCCTCGCGTTCCACGATGGCGCTGTTCTCGAGGTCTTTGGCGACTCGGTCGAGCAGACGTTTCCCGAACGCGGTGTACGTGATCTCGCGTCCGCGGAACATGATCGTGACCTTGACCTTGCCGCCGTCGAGAAGAAGACGTTCCGCCATCTTCGCTTTAACTTCGTAGTCGTGGACGTCGATCTTGGGACGCAGCTTGACTTCGCGCAACTCCCAGTTGCGCTGTTTCTTGCGCGCCTCTTTGTCTTTTTTCGACTGCTCGTACTTGAGGCGACCGTAATCCCCGATACGGCAGACCGGAGGGACCGCGGTCGGTGACACCTCGATGAGGTCCAGGCCTTTGCTGCGCGCCATCCCGAGGGCTTCCTCGGTGGTGATGACGCCGAGCTGCTGGCCGGCATCGTCGATGACACGGACTTGGCGGATTCTGATCTGCTCGTTGACGCGTAGCGGTCTTGCTATGACAAACTCTCCGGAAAGAACATAAAAAATGCGAAGACGCCGAAGCGGTCCCCGCTGTTCGAGAAGGACCGGATCGCCCGCGGGCATCCGGTGAGGGCCTGAGGTTCTACTGAACCCTGCTCCCTGCTTCGGCTCGCGGAGCGTACCACGCCGCCGGGGTGGGCGTCAAGGACGATGACGGCACGCCGTAAGTTCTCGAGTAAGGAAGCCGTAAGTCGGTTGCGGCAAGATGGAGCGGGGCCCCGGGTCCCCGCTCTTTTTGAGGAGATCCATCAGCATGAACCAGATCCTGAGCCGGACGCTCCGGCCGCTCGCAGCCCTGGCGCTGGCCGCCGGACTGCTCATCCCCGTCGCCGGCAGCGCGCAGACGGCCGTGTCCACGCTGCTCGGAAACTGGACGGCGCCGGCCGGGGGCACGGTGTCGAACATCGTCATCGGCGGCGGCCCCGGCGCGTACACGATCGACGTGAAGGCGCCGTGCAGCCCCACCCCGTGCGATTGGGGCACGCGCCCGCTGACCATCTACGCGCCGGCCGTCGGCATCAAAGTCGGCAAGATCGGCTCGGCGACGTACAACCAGGGCTTCGTCACCCGGATCGTGGTCGTCACGGCGCAAGATGCGACCGCGCCGTTCCTGCGCGTGGACGTCTACTCGAAGTTCACCGGCGGCGGGCGTTCCAACTACGCCACCACGCAGACGTTGCACTAGCAGAACCTCCCGCGAAATAGCGGATCGCACGACGGCGCGGTGAGAGCCGCGCCGTCGGCATTCACGAAGGCGCGCTAGGCGTGCTCGTGCTCGCGCTCGCAAGCGGCCCGATTAAGCCTCGTTTTTGAATGCGGTCGGGGCGCGGGATCGGAAGGTTTCGCAAGAAGAGGATCCGGCCCGTCGGCGCTTCGTCTCGCGCGTGGAATTTTCGGTACTCGATCTGGCACGCGCGCGCGAGCTTTGTGAACTCGGTGAGATCGTACGTGCCGGGGATGATCTCGGCGTCGATCGTCGAGAGAACCGCGTACACCTCGATGGTCAACGCGCAAGCGCGATCGAGGTACAGCTTCCGGCTGATCGTGCGTTTTTCGTACTGGATTGCAATCCGGTCGAAGAACTGCGCGCACTGGATGAAGTTGCCCATGACCTTGTTTCGACGCCGCCGGGCTCGCCTCGCGATGAGCCAATTGCAGGCGCGCGTGACGTTGCGGGCGGGATACTGCCGGCATCGTCCGGGCCGTACCACGAAGTTGATGACGGTCCGATACGTCCGGTCCATCTCCTGAAAGAGCTGGATGGTGTTTTTCGCGCGCTCGGCCGACTCATACGACTTGAGCTGTTTGTACGCGATGCGCGCGCCTCGGAACGCGATGCCCGCCGCCGCGAGCAAGACGAGCGTCTGGACCGCGGCAAAGAGCGCTACCCATTCGAACTTGCTGAGATCGAGACCGGCCATGCCACACTCCGCTCCATGCACCCATCCTGGATCGCGGCCGGCGACGCGATCATCGCCGGATCCCTAAATTCGGTCGCGGCGGGAATTCGGGTCGGGCCGGGCTTTCCCCCATCGCTCGATCGATCAACTGCAACGCCGCGTCCAACTGCGGATCGGCGCCGCGCTGCACGTCTTGCGGCGCGACGTCCACCTCGACGGTGGGATCGGTGCCGTGGTTTTCCACGCCCCAGCCCGCGTCGGTGAACCAGAACGAGTACTCCGGCTGCGTCGTCTCGGTGCCGTCGACCAGGCGATGGCGTGGGTTGATGCCGATGACGCCGCCCCAGGTGCGCATCCCGACGAGTGGGCCGAGCCCGTATAACTTGAAGCAGTGGCTGAAGATGTCGCCGTCGGAGCCCGCGAACTGGTTCGTCACCGCGACGATCGGGCCGCCGAGCGCCTCTTCGGGATACGGGAACGGCGGTGCCCAGCGCGACACGTCGTAGCCGACGCGTTTGCGCGCGAGCTTCTCGAGCAGCAGCGCCGAGACGTGGCCGCCGCGGTTGTAGCGGACGTCGACGATCAAACCGTCGCGGTCGAACTCGCTCAGATAGCCGCGGTGGAACTCCGCGAAACCCCACGGGCCCATGTCGGGCACGTGCACGTAGCCGACGCGGCCTTGCGTGCGCTCGTGCACGAGCGCGCGGTTCGTGTCCACCCACGCGCGGTAGCGCAGCATCCGCTCATCCTTCAAGGTGCGCACGAGCACGCGCCGCGGCGCATCCCTCCCCCGCACGATCGACAACACGACGTCGCGGCCGGCGTGGTTCACGAGCAGCGCGCCCGGACCGTTCGTCGCGCTCACCGCACGGCCGCCGATCGCGACGATCAGATCGCCTTCCTTCACGTCGACGCCGGGTTCGGCGAGCGGCGAGTCGGCGTCGCGGTTCCACGCATCGCCGCGCAGGATGCGCGCGATGCGGTACGCTTTCGCGCCCTCGTCCCAGGCGATGTCGGCACCTAAAAAGCCGCGCTTATATTGCGGCGGAATCGGCTTGTCGCCGCCGGTTTCGTACGCGTGCGACGTGCCCAGCTCGCCGTGCATCTCCCAGATCACGTCGGACAGCTCGTTGCGCGAGCGCACCTTCGGCAGCAATGCTTCGTAGCGTGGCAGTACCGCGTCCCAGTCGATTCCCGACATCTTCGGATCCCAGAAGTTCTCGCGCTGCAGCCGCCACGCTTCGCGCAGCATCTGCCGCCATTCGGCGGGCGGCTCGACGAGCACGCTGATGCGCGCGAGGTCCAGCCAGCCGGAGCGCCGGCCGATCTCCGGCGCCGGCTTGTCGTCGTCGCCTTCTTCGGGCAGATCGCCGCCGGCGTCGATCGCGCGCAGCTTACCGTGCGAGAAGTACACCAGCGTGCGCGCGTCGGGGCCGATGACGAAGTCGTCGATCTCGGTCGCGAGCGTCGCGCCGCGCTGCTGCTCGAAGTCGTACGCGAACAATTCGCCTTCCGACTCGGACTCGTGGTCGTTCGGCCGGATCCCGCGCACCGGAAAGCGCGAGAAGATCGCCCGGCCCTTCGCCGCGACGATGCGATCGTACGAGCCTTCGTCGACCGGAAACGCCAGCATCCGGCGCGGCAACCCGTCCGCGTCCACGATCACTTCGGGCTTCGCGTCTTTCTTGTCATCGTCGTCATCGTCGTCTTCGCGCGGTTTGTGCAACGGCGCGGGTTTGGGGACGAACGGGTTCGCCGCCGTCTCGCGCAGCGTCACCAAGTACGGCCGCCACGCTTCCGGGAAGCTCAGCTCGAACTGCAGCGCGTCGTAGACGGGGTGGAAGTCGCGCGTCGAGAGGAAGTACAAGTAGTTGCCGTCGGGATCCCACGCGGGCGACCTGTCTTCGCGCAGTGCGCTCGTCGCGTCGACGATCCGTCCCGTCTCGCACTCCGCGAGCCGGACGATGGCGGTGTGCGTCTTGGGCGACCACACGTACGCGAGCAAGCGGCCGTCCGGCGAGAACGCGAGGTCGTCGATGCGCTCGCCGACGCTGCGGTCCAGCAGCCGCGGCTCGCCGCCGAGCTCGAGCAGCCACAACTCGTGGCGGTTGTTGGCGAACGCGAGCCAGTCGCCCGCGGGCGACGCGACGAGCTGGTGCAGCACGCCGGTGTCCGCCTGCGTGACGTACCGCGGCGGCGCGCTTTGATCGACCGGTGCGACGGCGATGCGCTCGTAGCCGCCGAAGTCGTCGACGTACGCGACGCGCTTGTCGTCGTGCAGCCACGTCAGTAGCCGCCGCCGCGCGTAGGGTTCGTCCGGCGCGTGCGCTTGCCCCGACGCCGGGTGCTCGGTGACCGCCTCTTCCCACAACGGCATCGTGTACGCGCGGCCGCGCGTGACGAGCCCGAGCGCGGTGCCGTCGTGCGACACGCTGAACCCTTCGACCAGCTCCGATGCATCGACGAAGCGCCGCGCCGTCTCCGGCGCGTTCGACGGCATCTGCACGTCGACGCGCCGCACGCTGCCGTCACGCGGATCGAGCAGCACGAGCTCGCCGCCGCACGCGTACACGACGCGCGTTCCGTCGGTCGCCGGGAAGCGCGCATAGTGCTCGCGCTCGGCGGTGTGGCGTTGCATGTCGCCGCCGTCGGGAGTGACGGAGTACAGGTTGCCGATCCCCTCGTGATCGGAGAGGAAGATCACACGCTCGCCGAGCCACATCGGCCACACGAGGTTGCCGGGGACGTCGCGGCAGATGCGCGCGAACGCGCCGTCGCCATGCGCGTCCACCCAGAGATGGCCGGCGGTGCCGCCGCGGTAGCGCTTCCAGCGCGCGGGATCGATCGCGTTGCGCCCGAGCAGCGTCGCACCGTTCGCGGCGACGTCGAGCGTCATCGCATGGCCCAGGCCGAGCGCGACGGGTTCGCCGCCGCCGGCGTCGACGCGCCACGCGAGCGTCTCCTTCACGAACGGCGAGCCCGCGTCCGTGGTGAAGTACACGTTGCGCCCGTCGCGCGACCAGCCGCAACAGTTCACCGCTTCGCCGCCGAGATGCGTGAGGCGTTGCGCGACGCCGCCGTCCGCGGGCATCACGTACAATTCGGGCGTGCCTTCGTCGCGGCCGACGAACGCGACGCGCGTTCCGTCGGGCGACAGCCGCGGCAGCGTGCACTCGCCTTCGGTCGTCGTGATGCGGCGCGCGGTTCCGCCGCCGGCACCGACGGTCCAGAGATCGTCTTCGCATGCGAAGACGATGCGATCGCCGGCGATCGTCGGGGTGCGTACGTAGCCCGTGGAAGTCACCCGCGACGGGTACCGGACCGGATGGACCAGTCCCTGTACCAAGCAGGGCGCTCCTTCAAACCGTTTGGTAGTCGAACAGCAGGGGGTACGAGCATCCGAGAGATGGCTGAAGATGACGACCGCAGCGTCAAAGAGATTCTCCACGACGTCCGCCAGCGGGTCGACCGCCGGACGTTCATCCAGGACGTGAGCGAGCCGCTGACGGGACGCATCGACCAGCGCAAGATCGCGGCGAAATTCAACAACCTCGAGCACGCGGTCGACGAGCTGGCGGAAGCCGTCGAGCGCGTCGCCGACGAGAAGTCGGCCTAGCGCCGCCGCCGAGAACGGGAACCGCGCCGCGCGCCCGTGAACGCGAAGGCGCGATGAACGACCCGCGCGCGGGAACCGATCTGCTCGAAGCGTTCCGCGCCGGCGACCCGCGCGCGCTCGCGCGTGCGATCACGCGCTGCGAGTCGGGCCGCGGCGCTGGTTTGATTCGCGCACTCTACCCGCTGACCGGTCGCGCGATCTCCGTCGGCCTCACCGGCCCGCCCGGGGTCGGGAAGTCGACGCTGACGTCGGCAATCGTCGCGCACGTCCGCAAACAGGGCAAGACGGTCGGCGTGATCTCCGTTGACCCCAGCTCGCCGTTCTCGCACGGCGCGCTGCTGGGCGACCGCATCCGGCTCACCGAGCACTTCACCGACAAGGACGTGTTCATCCGGTCGATGGCGTCGCGCGGACACCTCGGCGGGCTCGCCGGCGCGACGGCCGACGCCGTGTCGCTGATGGACGCGTTCGGCAAGGACGTCGTGCTGGTGGAAACGGTCGGCGTCGGCCAGTCGGAGATCGAGATCGCCGAGGTCGCCGACACGACGCTGGTCGCGCTGCAACCGGGCAGCGGCGACTCCGTGCAAGTGCTCAAAGCCGGCGTGCTCGAGATCGCCGACGTGTTCGTCGTGAACAAGAGCGATCATCCGATGGCATTGCAGCTGCAGCGCGAGATCCGCTCGATGATGGAGATGCTGAATTTCAGCGGCTGGGTGCCGGAGCTGGTCAGCACGCAGGCGCTCGAAGGCAAAGGCATCGACAAGCTGTGGGCCGCGATCGAGCGCCACGCCGCGTGGCTGCGCGAGAGCGGCGCGATCCGCGACAAGCGCCGCTCCGCGTTCGCGCACCGCGTGCGCCAGCTCGCGCTCGGCACGCTGGAACGCCGCATCGAGGACACGATCCCCGACATCCCCGACGACCTTGATCCGTACGCCGCCGCGGACGCGGTCTTGGAACGCTTCGGCGTGCACGGCGGCGCCAACGCGGTCGGCAACACGCGCGCACGCAGCGGCGTGCGCGCGACCGTGAAGGGACTGTAGCGCAGCGCATGGAGCCGTATCGGGTGCGAATTCGGAACAGTTGTTTCGGCGCGAACCCGTTAGCCGACCCGCTGCCCGAGAATCTCGCGTTCGGCGACGGCGTCCCCGTGCTTATCGACCTCTCGGAGGTCGATTTCATTCATCCGAGTGGGCTCGCGTTCGTCTTCGCGCTCGCATTTACGCTGCGGCGGTTGAGCCGTGACGTGCGTATCCGCGAACCGGCGGCGCCGGACACGCGCGACTATTTGCGGCGCACGAACTTCTGGGGTGTTCTGGAAACGCAGGGATTCACGATACCAGCGGAGTGGCGCGGCTACAACATCGGGCGAGCGCAAGGGTTGATCGAACCGTCTATCGTGCGTACCGACGCGACCGTCCGCGAGAACGTCGAGACGTCCGTCATGCTCTTCGACCGGCTGCGAGCGGCCTTGGCGCGTGCTGGAATATCAGGACGTGACCGCGTTGCTAGCGTCTTTTCGGAGCTTTCATTGAACGCCGCCGAACACTCGCACAGCCCGCGGGGCGCGTTTCGTGATGGCGCAAGCGTATCCGGCGCGGCACGAGATCGAGATCGCCGTCGCCGACGTCGGGCGCGGTATCCGCGCCGCACTCGGGGTAGAGGCATACCCCAGCCATGCGGCCGCTGTTTTCGCGGCGATGCGAGAACAGGTCACGGGGCGCCGCGACGCGGCGGGCAATCCCGCCGAAGGGCGGCTACGGGCTGCCGATCGTTGCCGAGGAGGCCGACTACCTCGCCATCCGGACCGGCGACGCATTGCTGGACGGCCAATCGTTGCGCGACGAGCGAGGCGAGCTCGTGCTCACCGCGCGGCCGGTCGTCGCGCTCGATGGAACCCTTGTCGTCGCGACCGTGTCGACACAGAAGTAAGACACCATGCGCATTCTCGACTATCGCGAGCGGCCGCTCGCATCACGGATACACGCTGCGGACGATCTGCGCGACATTCAAGGATGGCTGACGGGGTCCGACGATCTCATCGTCGATCTCGGCACGAACCTGGCCACGACGTCGTGGGTCGACGGCTTCCTCGTGCCGGTCGCACGTGCACTCGGTTTGCCCGCGGGGATCGCGATCGTCTCGGACTCGGATGTGACCCGCTCGCACCTCGTGCGTGTCTTCACGTCGCGTGGCTTGCACGCACGCGTCGCGCGGACGCGTGATGAAGCACTTACCGGGCGCTTTGACCTCCTGCCGAAGGCGTGATCGCACCTCGCGAACGTGTCCTTTCGCTGTCTGACGGCGCGCAGACCACCTTGCAGCAGTGGGGTGAGCGCGGGCCGTTGCTCGTCGGCGTGCACGGGCTCGGCTCGTCGCGGCGCGGCTGGGCGCGCATCGGCGAATATCTCGGCGACCGCTACCGCGTCGTCGCGTTCGATCAGCGCGGGCACGGCGACAGCGCCGTGAAGGGGCCGATGACGTTCGAGCGGTCCGTCGACGATCTCGCGGGCGTCGTCGCGTCGCTCGGCGAGCCCGTGCACGCGCTGCTCGGGCATTCCTGGGGCGGCGCCGTCGTCGTCGCCGGCGGGCGGCGGCTCGACGTCGCGCGCGTCGTCGCGTTCGATCCGATGCTGCGCGTGCATCCCGGCGTGTGGAGCGCGCAAACGCTCCCCGAATACCGCAAGCAGCTCTCGCAAGCGCTGGACGAGCGCGAGGCCTCGATTCGCCGTTCGTACGCCGCGCTGCCGGAGGTCGAGACCGAGTCGAAGCTGCACGCGACGCGCCGGCTCACGATCGAGCCCGTCGAAGCGCTCGGCACCGACAACGACATCGACGGCGGCCGCTGGGATCTGCGCGAGCTCGTCGCCGGCTACCCGAAGCCGCTGCTACTCGCGCTGGCCGATCCCAAGCGCAGCGTCGTCCTCGACGACGAGCGCGAGCAGTTTCGCGCGAAGGGCGGCGAGCACGTGCGCATCGAGGTGTTCGCGGGCGCGAGCCACTCGCTGCAGCGCGACGCGTTCGATCAGGTGATGCCGGTCGTCGAGGCCTTCTTAGCCGGGTAGTGTCCGGAGCCGGGATCGAATCCGGCGCCGTTTCGGTCTATTCCGTGGTGACGATCACGTTAAGAAGCTGCGCGGCCGGGCGGTCATCCGCTACATGCTAGCGTACGTTCCCTGATCGTGGAGACGGGGCACGAGGACGCACGGATGCGCGCCTTGCGCGCGTACCGGGTGCTCGATACTTCGCCCGAGGCTGCGTATGATGCGCTGGTCCGGCTTGCCGCGTCCATCTGCGCGACGCCGATCGCGCTGGTGACCCTGATCGACGAGACGCGCCAGTGGTTCAAGGCGAACGTCGGCATGGGCGGCTTCACCGAAACCCCGCGCGAGTGGGCGTTCTGCGATCACGCGATCCGCGGCCGGGACGTCTTCGAGATCGCGGACGCGCGCGCCGACGAGCGCTTCGCGGCCAACCCGCTGGTGCTGGGCGAGCCGCTGATCCGCTTCTACGCGGGAGCCCCGCTCGTCACGCCGGACGGCGACGCGATCGGCACGATCTGCGTGATCGACCACGAACCGCGCACGCTCAGCGACCAGCAGCGCATCCAGCTCAACCTGCTGGCGCAGCTCGTGATCGAGGAGCTCGAACGCCGCAAGCGGCTAGCGCGGCTCGCCGAAGGGCTCGCGCAGGTCGGCGAGCTCACGCAGGCGGTGCTGTCGTCGCCGCGGCCGGCGACGGCTGCGCGCGCGCTGGTCGACGCCGTCGGCTCGGCCACGGGCGGGACCGCCACGTTGCTGCGCCGCGCCGCGGACGGCACGTACGGCGGGGTGAACGCGCTCGACGCGCGCCCGCTGCCCGGCGGCCGCGAGGCGCTGGACGGCACGCCGTTCCGGCTCGCCAACGCGCCCGCCGACGAGCTGGTCTTGGCGATCCCCGGCGCCGGCGCGCGGCCCGAGTTCGTCCTCACGGTGCGGTACGGCAACCGCCGGCCCGACGAATCCGACCGCGCCGCGCTGGAGCTCGTGGCCGCGTCGTTCGCGATCGCGGTGCGCAACGTCGCGCTCTACGGCGAGAGCGAGCGGCGGCGCGTCGAGCTGCTCGACGCGCGCGCCACCCAGGCCGAGCTGGTCGCGCGGCTCGCGCGCGACGTGCGCGGCCCCGTCACGACGATCGTCGGGTTCGCGCGGCTGCTCGAAGAGGACACCCGCTTCCCGCAGGACGCGCGCGAAGCGCTCGCCGTCGTGCGCGCGAGCGGCGAGCGGGTGGGCGAGATCGCGTCGGATGTCGACCTGCTCTCGCGCATCGAATTGGCCGCGGTCGAGCCGCAGTGGCAGACCGTCGACGTGGTCGTGCTGGCCGCGGCGGCGGGCGCGGTCGTCGAGCGCGGCGCCGCGGCGCGCGTCGTCGCCGACCCCGACCTGCTGGCGACGGCGCTGGGCCGGCTCGTCGAGGACGGCCGCCGCCCCGCGTCGCCGGTGCGCGCGCACGTGGAGGATCTCGACGAGGCCTTCGTGCTCGAGCTCTCCGGCACGGGCGCCTCGCCGGCGGGCGAAAGCGTGGCGCCGACG
>DASZBS010000074.1:0-61009 GCA_035943995.1 Candidatus Elarobacter sp.
GCCTGCGCGATCGAATCGCCGCGCTCCGCGCGCTCCGCAACCTCCGCTCCGGTCTTCGCATCGAAGGACGGAGCGCGCATCCGCGCAAGCTTCGGGAGCGCGCTCGCGGCGCCGTACGATTCGAAGCAGCCCGGTTTGCCGAACACGTCCGGGCCGTCGTCGCGATAGCGCACGTGTCCGAGCTCCGGTGAAAGGCCGCGCGAGCCGTACCGCGCGCGTCCGTCGATCACGATCCCCGCACCGAACCCCGTCCCGCACGTCAGGTACGCGAGTCCGCCGACGCCACGATCCGCGCCCCAGCGAACCTCCGCGAGCGCGCACGCGGCAGCGTCGTGATGCACCGCGACCGGTTTCAAACATTCCGCGCGAAGGCGCTCGCCGAGCTGAAATCCGTGCAGACCCGTCAGGTGCGGTGCCGAGATCACGGTCCCGGTGCGCGCGTCCATCGGCCCGCCGACGGCAACGCCGATTCCGTTCGCATCGGCAGCGATCTCGCGCAGCGCGCCGAGGACGGCAGCGAACAGCGCCTCACCGTCACGCGCTTGCGTCGGCCACGTTCGGCGTTCCAAAATCGTTCCGTCGGGAGTGCCAAGCACGACGCTCGTCGTCGTGCCGCCGATGTTGACGCCCGCCAGCAATCCGCTCACAGCACGATCACCGCGGCGTCAGGCTCGCTCGTACGCAGCCGCTCGAGCGCGATCAGTTGGACGTGCCCTCCAGCACCGTCCCTTTGATGCGGTAGCACACGCCGCGGAACAGCGCGACCAGCTCGCCGTCGCCGCGCGTCACCGTGACGTCGTACACGCCGGTGCGGCCTTTCGACGACTGCTCCTGCGCTTCGGCGACGAGCCGCTCGCCGAGCCGCACCGCGTTGACGTACGAGATGGACGCCTGCAGCGCCACGTTGGGCTCGTTGCGCGAGTTGCACGCGAAGGCGAACGCCGAGTCGGCCAAGGTGAACGTCACGCCGCCGTGAGCGATCGCGTGCCCGTTCACCATCGTCTCGACGATCGTGAGCGACGCGCGCGCGAACCCGGGCCGCGCGTCCTCCAGCACGATCCCGAGCGCTTGCGACGCGCGGTCGCGCGAGAGCATCGCCTCGGCACAGGCGCGCGCGAGCGCGTCGCCGGTCAGCGCGGCGACGCTCACGCGAGCGGCGTGCGGGTTTCGATGACGCGGAACCGGTTCGCCACGAACGCCGTATCGGTCAGGGACGCGTTGCCGGCCGGGTTCCCGCCCGTCACGTGATAATCGCTGAAGGCGGCCGACTGGTTCACCAGCAGCGTGCCCGTCAAGTTCACGGCGAGGTTCACCTTGCCGTCATTCGCCCAGCGCTGCGCTTTCGCGAGCACGGCATCGTCGGTGGTGTAGACGATCGCGGTGATCGCACCGCGGCGCTGCGCCTCGCCCGTCGCCAGCCGCAGCGATTCATCGGTATCCGCCGTGCGCACCACGAACGCGATCGGCCCGAAGGCTTCGCGGTCGTAGCGCTCGCGGTCCGCGGCATCGACGACGGCGACCAGCGGCGTGCGCACACGCGCGTCCGGAAACTCCGGGTTGGTGAACGGCTCGCTCTTGCGCACGACGCCCGGCTTTGCGTTCTCCTCGTCGATGCGCTTCAGCGTCCCGTCGGTCGCGATCGCACCGAGCGTCGCTGCACCGCGCGCGGGATCGCCGAGCAGTCCGTCGATCCCCTTGACGATCGCCGCGACGACGTCGTCGAACGACACGTTCTCGCCGCCGGCCGTGATGCCGTCACGCGGCACGAACAGGTTCTGCGGCGTCGTGCACATCTGACCCGAGTACAGCGACAGCGACATCGCGAGATTGCGCGTCATGCCCTTGAGATCGTCGACCGAGTCGATCACGACGCAGTTCACGCCCGCCTTTTCGGTGTACACCGACGCGCGCGAGTTCTGCTCGAGCCAGTCGCCGAACTCCGTCGAGCCGGTGTAATCCAGCAGCGTCACCTCCGGGCGCTGCGCGAGCACTTTCGCGAGCGGGTGCTCCGGCGTGTCGACGGCGAGCGTGACGGTGTGCGGATCGAAGCCCGCCTCGCGCAGCACGCCCTGGATGATCTCTACGGTGATCGCAAGCGGCAGCACCGCTTGCGGATGCGGCTTCACGACGACCGCGTTGCCGGTGACGAGGCTCGCGAACAAGCCCGGATACGCGTTCCACGTCGGAAACGTCGAGCAGCCGATCGTCACGTCGACGCCGCGCGGCACGATGCGGTACGTTTTCTCCACCCGGATCGGCTCGGGCTTGCCGGGCTTCTCCCACACCACGCGCTCGGGGATGCGAGACATCTCCTCGTACGCGTACGCGACGGCTTCGAGCGCACGGTCTTGCGCGTGCGGTCCGCCGGCTTGGAACGCCATCATGAAGCCCTGGCCGCTCGTGTGCGACACGGCGTGCGCCATCTCGAACGACCGTTTGTTCAGCCGCGCCAGCGCTTCGAGCGCGACGCCGGCGCGCTGATCGATCGATGCGGCGCCCCACGTTTCCACCGCCCGGCTCGCCGCGCCCAGCAGCGCGTCCACGTCGGCCACCGGATACTGCACGCCAAGCGCGATCCCGTACGGAGAGCGCTCGGTGGCGACCGTCGCGCCGGTCGACGGCTGGTCGAGCTCGAACGCGCGCCCGAGCCGCGCTTCGAACGCGGTCTTGCCTTCGGCCGCGGCGGTCTCGCCGTAAATCTTACCGCTCGCACTCTCGGGATAGGCGCTGAAATAGGCGCGGGTGCGAATCGCCTCGCGAGCCTTTTCGAGCGTGTCGCGGTGGCGTGCGAAGAGGTCGGCGCCGGAGGCCAGGGTCGTCGTCATATCAGCCGCTTCGGCGACGTCGGCGGGCGCCCCGCCCTTCACGCCGTAAGCGCGCCGTAAGTCGGTCGCGGTAGCGTCGAGGGGCGTGATGCTTTTTCCCGAGCCCCCGTCTGCCGCTAGGGCGTATCGCTTCGTGGCGCGGGTGAGCGGGCGCGGGCTACCGGCGGTCGACAAAGCGCTTCGGCTGCGCTGCACGCTCAGCGCGGCCGACCACAGCGTCGTCGGCGTCAGCGCCGTCGTGCTGAACTTGGGCAGCGCCGCCGACTGCGATCACGTCGTCGAACTCGTCCACGAGCCGGGCGCCGGCGATGCGATGCCGCCCCGCTATTTCGAGCTGATCGCCTCGCTCGCGCCGGCCGCCGAGCCTGCGACGCGGCTGCGCGGCGCGTTCGCCATCGGGGCGTCGAGCGACGGCACCGAGTACCGCATCGCGGGGATGATGGACCCGCGGCAGCGCCGCATCGTGCTGCCCGACGTCACGCTGCTGGGGTCTTAGCCGCCAAGGCGGACGTGAGCGACGCCCCCGCGGCGTCGGAGAACGGGCCGGAACCGCGCCACGTGACGCGACCGTCGGGCTCGACCAGCAGCAGCGTGAGGTGCGCGCGGTCGCTGATGCCGAGCGAGCGCGCGAACGCTTCGACGTCGACGAACAGCGGGATCGTCGACGACCGCTGCTCGGGCGCGTGCACGGCCGCCCTCATCGCCGTGACGATCCCGCGCCGCAGCCACTTCGGCGTGCCGAGGCCGATGAACAGCCGCGCGCGCACGTCGGGTCGCGAGCGAACGAGCGTGTCGATGTAGGGCACCCACGACTCGAGCTCCGGCTTGTGCTCGAGCATGAACCCGATCATCGCAACCGTGCGCCCAACCGCGAGATCGCGCGGCGCGACGAACGCAGTTCCGTCGAGCGCCTCGCCCACGGCGGCGGGAAAGCGTGCGGCGTCCATGCGCGAACCGTACCCGCATGGTACGAACGATCCTCACGCTGAGCGGACGCGCGTGACGCTCGACGAGGTCCTCGATCCCGTCGTCATGCCGATCGCGTTCGCGATCGCGGTGCTTTCGGTGCTCTGGCTGCTCTGGCACGTCGCACGGCGCTATCCGCCGGCACCGAAGCGCGTGCCGACCGGGATTCGATTCGACGGCAGGCCGGGTCGCTTGGGCGCGAAGCGCACGCTCTGGTTGGCGCCGATCGTCATCGCGCTCACGCTGGCCGCGACGGCCACGGCGCTCCTACGATATCCGCCCAGGTCCGATCAGCATCTCTTGCTCGCGCTGCTGATACTCCTGATCGCCGAGCTGGCGTGGTTCGCCGCATGGACCATGGACCGGCAGATCGAGCTCGCGCGCAAGATGACGTACCGCGTCGCACCGAGCCGCACGCTGCGCGCGCTGCTGCCGATCATCGCGACCGTCATCGCGATCGTGTTCGTCGGCGCTCGTCCCTAAACGCCGGCGGACGCGCCCCGGTTAGAAGACCGGGATAATGTCTTCCGGCCCGATGTGGCCGACGTCGACGCCGTCGAGGTCGAGCTCAGGGATCGCGGGGAACTCGATGCCCCACTCGCCGACGATCGCGCGCACGCGCGCCAGCGCCGTGCGCCAGTTCTCGGCCTGCTCGTCGAACGTCAGCACGCCCAAACCCGCGTCCCGCGCATGCTGCACGAGCACGCGGTGGTTCGGCAGAAAATAGTCCGGGATGTCCCAGAACTGGTTCGGCGGCTCCCACAGAATCATGCTGAGGAACACGAAGCCCGCGCGCAGCTGCTTCGTGATCATCGTCTTGTACTCGTCGTTCAGACCGGGCCAGTCGCGCTCGAGCACCGTCAAGCAGATCGCGAGGTGGCGCGCTTCGTCCTGACCGACTTTCTTGAAGATCTCTTTGAACAGCGGATGCGTGGCCTTCTTCGACATGCCGAAGAACAGCGTGGACGACGCGACCTCGCCCATCATGAACGACGTGAACAGCACGCTCAGCGGATACTTCGCGAGCGACGCACTGTAGCCCGACCAGTAGCGGCCGCCGTTGTGGTACAGCCAGCCGATGTTGTTTTGCGCCGCCTTGGCGAGATCGCTCGTCGCTTCGAAATCCATCGGGCCGCCCGGCACGAGCGCCTGGATCGCGCGCTGACACACTTCTTCGTGGTTCATCTCGTCGTGCGTGATCGAGAAAAAACACTTGCGGATCGGGTCTTCCTGATGCGTCTCGAACGCGTGGATCGTCGCCTTCGCGAACACCGCCGGCCCCGAGCCGTCGAAGTTTGCCAGCACCGCGTACCAGTACATGATCCCGAGCCGCTGCTCTTCGGTGAAATCCTCGGCGCGCAGCGTGTCCCACGGAAAGTCCGACGGGTTCCACACGTGCCGCTTCGCGCGCTCGTAGAGCTCGGCGAGCTTGGGCGTCTCGACGCGCCATTCCATCGGGAAGATGTTGGGCTGCGGAACCTCCGGGAACGGCGTGAGGCCGCCCGCCGGGATGACGAGCTCGTTCTGGTGCTGCGCGGTCAGTGCCATGAGTGTGTGCGGTCCTCTCCCTACCGAATGGTCGGTCAGGGATGAGTATACCCGGGAAACGCCCCCGGATCAATCGGCCCGACCGAGGAAGCGGCGACCCCCGCCCGATACAGGTCCGCAGCGAGCCGGCGCCCGACGAGGTGAACCATGGTCAACGGAATCGACATCTCCGCGTTCCAGCCGAACGTGAGCTTCACGCAAGTCCACGGCGCCGGATACTCGTTCGTCTACATCAAGGCGACCGAGTCGACCGGCTACGCGTCGCCGAATTTCAACGACCAGTGGCACGGCGCGCAAGCAGCGGGCATGCTGCGCGGCGGCTACCACTTCTTCGATTTCAACGCCGATCCGACCGCGCAGGCCAAGCACTTCCTAGCGAACTGCCCGCCCGCGGGCGGCGCGCTGCCGCCGATGCTCGATCTCGAGACGACCGACGGCGTCCCGCCCGCGAACGAGAACGTGCAGAACGTCGCCACGTTCCTGCATGTCGTCGAGCAGGCGACCGGCGTGCGGTGCGTGCTCTACATCAACTACGGCTGCTGGTCGGGCACGCTCGGCTCGACGGCCGGCTTCTCCGGCCATCCCTTCTGGGCGCCGTCGTACCTCAACGGCGTGAACGCGCCGCCGCCGACGCAGAGCACGCCGCCGATCATGGAGCCGCCCCCGCCGCAAATCACCGCGTGGAGCACCTGGACGTTCTGGCAGTACAGCCAGACCGGTCAGGTCGCCGGCATCTCGGGCGCGGTCGACCTCGACGTGTTCAACGGCAGCCTCGCGCAGTTGCAGGCGCTCCGCCAGAAATAGGGCTCAGCCGACTTCGGAGAGCCAGTCGTAGAGCGTGTGGCGCAATTCGCCGGCGACCCCGGCGAACGTGCCGCCGTCGGCCAGCTCGCTCTTCGCGCGCGGATCGCGGGCGAGCGCGAGCGCCAGCACGCGGGCTGCCTCTTTGTGGAACTGCGCGTGCAGCGTGCGCGAGCGCGCGTACAACGGCCGGGCCTTGAGCGACGGCGAGATGTCCCGCGTCAGCCAGATCCCGATCGGGCAGGCATCTTCCTTGGCCGTCGTCTGGACGTCGACGCTGCTGCGCCCGTACTCGGCCGCCGTGCGCAGCCGCCCCATCCAGGCGTGATGCGCGGCGATGGCCGCCGTGATTTGCTGCTTGAGCGTGATCTTGTCCGCGTCCGTCAACACCGCATTACTCATCGTGCTTCCTACCTGACCTCCAACACCCGCATGAAACGAACGGCCGTTCATCACGGTCGCCCGGTATTGGTATCGGCATCGGACACCGGCACTTGAGGCCGCAACCCTAGCAGAGCTTCTCCGCGGCGCGGGCGAACAGCTCGCTCATCGTTGGGTGCAGGTGCGGCATCTCCGCGATCTCGCGCGCGGTGGCGCCGCGGTCGATCAGCGCGATCGCTTCGCCGGCGAGGTCGATCGCGTCGTCGGTGACGATCGCGATGCCGACGACACGGTCGTCGTCGCGCCGCGCGAGCATCTTCACGAAGCCTTCCGTCTGCTCGGAGACCAGCGCTTTGCCCACCTCGCTGGCCGGCACGGTCGCGACGCGCACGTCGATGCCGTCCTCCCGGCACTGGCGCTCGGTGCGGCCCGCGATGGCGACCTGCGGCTGGGTGTAGAGCGCGTGCGACTCCCAGCGCCGCCAGTCCGCGGCGATCGGCGCTTCCGCGAACGCGTTGGATGCGGCGAGCCGGCCTGCGTACGCGGCGGTGTGCACCAGCGAGCGGCGCGCGAGCACGTCGCCCGCGGCGAACACGCGCGGGTTCGATACGCTGCGCAGCGTCGCGTCGACGATGACCCCGCGCGCGGTGTCGCCGTCGATCTCGCCGGCCGCGAGGTCAAGCCCGTCCACGCGCGGGCGCCGGTTCGTCGCGAGCAGCACGAGCTCGCAGCGCGCGCCGTGCGCGCCGCGCGCAGTATCGGCGAACAGCACCGTGACGTCGCCGTCGCGCGCGGCACGGCGCACGTCCGCGTCCAGCACCACCTCGACGCCGTCGCGCTCGAGCGCCGCGCGCACCGCCGTGCCGACGTCCGGATCGTCGTTGCGCAACAGCTCCGGCGCGTCTTGGAACAGGGTGACGCGCGTGCCGAGCCGCGCGAAGAACTGCGCGAACGCGCAGCCGATCGGCCCGCCCCCGATGATTGCGATGGATCGCGGCGCGTGCGTCATCTCCAGCACGTCGGTGCTCGTCACGGTGCGCACCCGATCGAGCCCCTCGATCGGCGGCGGGATCACCTCGGAGCCGGTCGCGATCACGAAGCGGTCGGCCGCGATGCGGCGCTCGCCGACGACGATCGCGTCGGGCGCGACGAAGTGCGCGTCGCCGCGCACGAGCGGGTACTCCGCGAGATCGTGCAAGCGGTCTTCGGCGAAGTAGTCGACCAGCGCGCGCTTGCGGCGGATGATCGCGGGCAGATCCATCGTCACGGAATTCGTGTCGACGCCGATGTCGTGCGCCTTGCGGACCTCGCCCTCGATCTGCGACGCGGCCAGGATCGCCTTGGCCGGCATGCAGCCCCGCAGAATGCACGTCCCACCCAGCTCCTCGGCCCCGGTGACCAGCACGAAATCGCGCCCGGCCGCGCGCGCGGCGTCGGCCGCCGTAAAACCCGCCGTCCCCGCGCCGATGACGCAGAGCTCGTGCCGTTCCTCGCCCATCCAGGCCACCGTACCCCATCCAAAGGGCCCGCGGGCACCGCGGGTTCGCCGAGGTACAGAAAGACTAGAACCGAACAGGTGTTCGATAGTCCTTTCGTCGAAAAGGGGGCGTCCGATGGATGCACGACGACGTTTCCGGCCCGAGGACCAGGGTCCCGAGCCCCCCAGCCTCCACGAGGTTCAGCGCGCGATCGAGCGCCTCGACCGCGAGGACCGCGCCATGCTGCGGCCCTGGATCCTCGCCCGCTACGACGTGCGCGGCTACCGCGCGGTCGGCTTGGCGCGGCCGGCCGACGCCGCGGCGCGGCCGTGACCGCGGTCGCGGTCGACGAGAGGCGGGTTCGGGTGGAGGGCTTCGGTGAACGCCTGCGGCGGCTGCGCCTCGCGCGTGGGGTGAGCTGCGCGCAGCTCGCGCACCGGGTCGGCGTCACCGAAGGCGCGATCCGCCAGATGGAGAGCGGCCAGACGAAGATCGCCAGCTTCGTCATCGGCCTGCGCCTCGCCAAAGAGCTCGGCACCGACGCCTGGTACCTCGCGAACGGCGTCGCCGACGACGCCGAGGCGCAAGCCGGCGCCGACGGTATCGTGCTGCGCGTCAGCGCGCTCGAGCAGCAGATCGCGTCGCTGATCGACGAGCGTTCACGCGGGTCCTAAACGCCTCAGCGCGACGTGACGCCGTCGAACGCGATCGCGACGACCGCGCGCGCGATCGCCTCGCGCGAAAGCGAGCCGCTGCGATACCACTCGACGACGGAGTTCGACATGCCGAAGATCAGCCGCGCGAGCAGCCGCGCGTCGAGGTCGCGGCGGACGTCACCGTCGCGCTGCGCCTGCGCGATGATGCCGGTGACGAGGCGGTCGAACGTGCGGCGGCGCTCGACCGCGTCGCGCTCGCTCTTGGACGCGCCGTGGATGCGGAACAGCACCGTCAGCTCCGGCAGCAAGTGCATCGTCGTCTCCGCGACGCGCTCGACGATGTGGCGCAGCCGGTCGATCGCGCGGCCGTCGCGCGCGGTGGGTTCGTCGACGATCGCGAACAGCGCGTCGAGCGCGCGCCCGAGGCCGCGCTCGAGCAGCGCTTCCTTGCCGCTGACGTGGTGGTAGATCGAGGCCTTCGTGATGCCGGCCGCGCGCGCGACGTCGTCCATCGACGCCCCGTCGTAACCGCGCTCCGCGAACACGCGCAGCGCGACGTCCGTCAGCGAGTCGATGTCGTACGGCTTGCGCGGTTCCACGCTCGCGGTCAGGGCGACGGCGACGGCATGACGACGATCGCGCCGTCAGGCGCCGCCGGCTGGAACGGGTGCATCCCGAGCGTCTTCCCGAACTCCGCACCCAGCACCGAGTTGATGTGTGAGTACGCGGTCGCGACGTCGAGCTTGAGCGCGTCGAGCGCGGCCTGGTGCTGCTCGAACGGCGGCTGCAGCGCACCGCTGAGCGGCCCCATCAGCGCGAAGACGCGCTCGCGAATCCGGTCCGGGTGCCCGATCGAGTCCTCGTCGTGCAGCGAGTTCGACGTGAGCTCGTCGCGCTGCGCGACGAGGCGCGCGCGCTCCGCAGGCAGCGGCGATTTCTTCAAACGGGCGTCGATCTCGTTGAGCGCGCGGTCCAAGCCGTCGATCCAGCCGAAGCACGTCGCGAGGTATTTGTGCCGCGCGACGCGCTGGTCCACGGTCCACGGGCTGAACGGATCGTCCGCGAGCGTGAACGGCTGGTCGAAGATCTTTCCGTCCACGTGCAGCCGCGCCGTGTACTTCCCGGGCAATGCCTCAGGACCGGCACCGGGACCGGAGTTCTGGAAGCTCGTGCCGAGCCAGCGCGCCGGACCGTCCTCGTTGCCGTCCCACGTGATGCGGTTGAGGCCCGCGTCGTTGCTGACGTAGTATTTCGCGCGCTCTTCCTTCGGCGGATCGGTGCGGTCGAACGGCACTTGGCCGCGCAGCGTGCGCACGGGCTTGCCGGTCGCGTCGGCGATCTCGAACCACGGGCGCTCCTTCGCCTTCGTGCGCTGGTAGAACGTCAGCACCGCGCCGGCCGGCGCGTTGGGTCCGGAGAAGTTGTTCGCGGGCAGCGAGTTGCCGTCGCCCGTCTCGATGGACGGCCAGCCCGCCCACAACACGGCGTCGCGCACCGGGAAGAACTGCACGCCGGCGCGCCGCGCCGCGGCGAGCTGCTGCAGCGCCGAGAGATCGTCGAGCACGAAGAAGCCGCGGCCGTGCGTTGCGACGAGCAGATCGTTCGACGACGGGTGCACGTGGATGTCGTACACCGGCACCACGGGGAAGCCGGCCTGCAAGCGCTCCCAGCGACCGCCGCGGTCGTACGAGATCCACAGCGCGTTCTCGGTGCCCGCATACAGCAGGTTCGGTTCGCGCAGGTCTTGGCGCACCACACGCACCGGCGCGTCGAGCGGCAGGTTCGCGGCGATCGAACGCCACGTCGCGCCGTAGTCGTCGGTGACGAACGCGTACGGCCGCCGATCGCCCAGATCGTGCCGGTCCAGCAGCGTGAACGCCGTGCCCGCCGCGTAGGGGCTCGCCTCGATCACCTCGACGCGACCGTACTTCGGCCAGCTCGGCGGCGTGACGTTGGCCCAGTGCGCGCCGCCGTCGCGCGTGAGCTGGATCAGCCCGTCGTCCGTGCCGGCCCAGATGAGGTTCGCGTCCTTCGGCGACGGCGCGAGCGCGAGCGTCGTGTCGTAATACTCCGCGCCCGATACGTCGAGGTTGATCGGGCCGCCCGAGTTGCGCTGGTGGTCTTTTTCGTTGCGGGTGAGGTCGGGGCTGATCGGTGCCCAGTGCCGGCCGCGGTCGCTCGTCTTGAACACGACGTTGCCGCCGAAGTACGCGACGTGCCCGTCGAGCGGCGAAAACGCGAGCGGCGCATTCCAGTTGAAACGGTACTTCGACTCCGCGAACGACGTCACGGACGTGAACACGTCGCGCGGGTACGGCGACACGTCGACGCTGTGGCGCGCTTTCTGGTCGTAGATGCCGAGCACGCCGTCCTGCGTGTTGGTCCAGATGAAATTCGAGTCGACCGGATCGGGGACCGCGTACATCCCGTCGCCACCGGCGATCGCGAACCAGTCGCGGTTGAGGAGGCCGATCCCGTTGCGCGACGTCGTCGGCGCGCACCACGAGCTGTTGTCCTGCAGGCCGCCGCAGATCAAGTACGGCTTCTCGTCGGAGAAGCCGACGTGGTAGATTTGCGCGAGCGGGATGCGGTCGAGGAACGCCCACGAGTCGCCGCCGTTGCGGCTCAGGATCACGCCGCCGTCGTTGCCTTCGACCAAACGCGTGCCGTCGGCCGACCACCACAGCGTGTGGTTGTCCACGTGCACGGCGCCCGTCTGGTGTTTCCACGTGCGCCCGCCGTCCTTGGACAGCGTGAGGTACATCGACACCGCGATCACGCGCTTGGAGCTGCGCGGATCCACCGCGAGGTGGCTGAAGTAGAACGGCCGCTGTTCGGGCAGCGTGTCGCTGGAGACGCGCTGCCACGAGTCGCCGCCGTCGTCCGAGCGCCACACCGTGCCCTGCTTCGATTGCACGACCGCGAACACGCGCTTCGGATCGCTCGGTGCGACCGCGACGCCGATGCGCCCCAGCGTATCGGTCGGGAATCCGCGGCCCACGATCTTCGCCCACGTGCGCCCGCCGTCGCGCGAACGGTAGAGCCCGTCGGCGGGACCGCCGCTCGTCGCGATCCACGGTTCGCGCCGGAACTGCCAGATCGCCGCGAAGACCGTCTGCGGCTGCTTCGGATTCCACGCCAGGTCGGCCGCGCCGCTCGCGGGGCCCACGTACAGCGTCTTGTTCCAGGTGCGCCCGCCGTCGTTCGTCACGAAGACGCCGCGCGCTGCGCTGTCCTTCCACGGATCGCCGAGCGCGCCGACGATCGCGCGCTTGGGGTTCTTGGGGTCGACGAGGATCTTCGCGATGTTCGACGTGTCGTCGAGCCCCGCGTGCGTCCAGTGCTTCGCGCCGTCGCGCGTGAGCCAAACTCCGTCGCCGTAGGACACGTCGTTGCGGGGATTCGACTCACCGGTGCCGACCCACACCGTCTTGTCGTCGCTCGGTGCGACCGCGATCGCGCCGATCGCGCCGAACTTCGACGCGCCCGTCCACACCGGCTGAAACGACGTGCCGCCGTCGCTCGACTTGAACACGCCGCCGCCCGCGCCGCCGACGTAGTACAGCGCAGGATCGCGGTCGCTGCCCGCCACGGCGGTTACGCGGCCGCCCGACGTCGCGGGACCGATCGCGCGGAACTTGACGCCGTCGGTGTCGGGTCCGGGCGAGGGGCTGACCGCCGGCCTCGGACCGGGCTTGCGCGGCGACGCCGGCGCGGTGCTGCCGGCCGGCGCGGCGGCGAGCGGTGCGAACGTGAAGGAAAGCGCCGTCGCGAGCAGCGCGGCGGCGGCGAAGAGAGGACCGGTACGCATCACGGTCTGCTTCCGATTGCGCGGCGCGGTTCCCCGCCCGAACCTTCGGTAGGGGCGAGCCGCGCGTCCGGGGTATGCTTGCCGCGATGGCGACGACGACCGCGCAGGCACCCGCGCTCTCCCGCGACCAGCTGCTCAAGCTCTACCGCGACATGGTCACGCAGCGAGCGGTCGACACGCGCGGCTTCCAGCTCAACCGGCAAGGGAAGATCGGGATCGCGATGGGCTCGGAAGGCCACGAAGCCGTGCAGGCCGGGACCGGGCTCGCGTTCGAGCGCGGGAAGGATCTGCTCTACCCGTACTACCGCAACACCGGCATCATCCTATCGTGCGGCTTCCCGCTCGTCGACTTGTTCCGCTCGCAGCTCGCGCGCGCGAAAGACACCAGCGGCGGCCGCTCGATCATCAACCACGTCACCGCCCGCGAGCTCGGCATCGCGTCGATCTCGTCGATCATCGCCGCGCAGTGCACGCACGCGGCGGGCGCGGCGTGGGCGATCAAACGCAGCGGCGCGACCGACCGCGTCGTGTTCTGCCAGTTCGGCGACGGCGCGACGTCGCAAGGCGAGTGGCACGAGGCGATGAACTTCGCGGCGGTCCACGTGCTGCCGGTCGTGTTCTTGTGCGAGAACAACCAGTGGGCGATCTCGACCCACATCAGCAAGCAGATGCGCGTTACGACCATCGCGACGCGCGCCGCCGGCTACGGGATGCACGGCGTGACGTGCGACGGCTTCGATCCGATCGCCGTCTACACGGCGGTGCGCGAAGCGCGCGCGCACGCCGCGTCCGGCAAGGGCCCCGTCCTGGTCGAGTCGATGTGCTATCGCTTCCTGTCGCACACGACCGACGACGACGACCGCACCTACCGCACGCGCGACGAGGTGTCGCAGTTCCGCCCGAACGACCCGGTCCCGAAGTTCGAGAAGTACCTGCTCGACCACGGCGTGTTGAGCGACGACGAGGTGAAGGCGATCCGGCGCGAGATCACCGAGCTCGTCAACCGCACGACCGATGAAGTGGAAGCGGAACCCTACCCGGAAGCAAACACGCTCTACGGCAACACCTATGCCGGCCCGGACGATGCTTGGCTGAGCTGATGCTATAATGCTCGTACCATGAGCGTTCCGTTCCGGCTCGCGACGCCCGAGGAGCGGGCGTACTACGAGGGCATCCTCTACCCGCTGCAAGATCGCATCCTTGCGGTGGCCGCGACGTACGGTGACGCGTTGGTGTTGACCGGTGGCACGGCTCTGGCCCGGCTGTACTTGAATCACCGCTATTCGGATGACATCGATCTCTTCACGCTCCAAGGGCATGCCGGAACGCTCGGCCGAGACTTCGCAAATGAACTGGGATCGAACGGATTCGTCGTCGAGCCGGTGACGGAAGCGGTCGCATTCATGCGGATGTGGGTCGGCGACGGCGAACAGCGCGTACAAGTCGACGTCGCACCGGATGCTCACCGCGTCGAACCGCCCGAACCGTCTGGCCTGCGTGTCTACACACACACGCTGCGCGACATCGCAGCCAACAAAATCGGTGCGTTCGAGAATCGGACCGAGGTGAAGGATGCCGTCGATCTATACCACCTCACCCGGCGGTTCACGTGGCAGCAACTCTTCGACGACGCCGAGACCAAGCGCGTCCCGATCGCGTACGACGATCTCCGGCACTTTCTGGAAACGCCGCTGCGAGGCTCGGCGTTGCTCGTCGAGCCGATCGCCGAAGCGGAGTTCGCGCGCTTCGTAACGTCGCTGCGCGACGAGGTCGCCGCCGAGGTCAAAAAAAAAGTCACTGAGTACCGCTTGCGGCTCGATTCGATCGTGGCGGATCTGCTCTGGGATACGCCGCGCGAGCTGCGCACGATCAACGACCAAACGCGCGACGTCCTCGAACGCCGGGCACCTCAGCTGCCGCTACCGCAGCGCATCGCGCTGCTCGAGGCGCTCGCCGCCGCATAAACGTGAGTTCGTTCTCATCGGCGACACTGAGGGGCTGGATCCCCCGCAGCCGCGAGTAGCCTTACGTTTGCTGCGCAAGCGCGAGCGTGAGGACGGTGTCGTACGGATCGACGTGCTGCGGCGGGCTGATCGACAGTATCGACCCGTTCTGCGTGAACGCCAGCGACGCACCGCCGTCCAGTTGGGTCACCGACGTTACGGTCCCGGCGAACGGACTCAGCACCAACGGGCCGCGCCCGATCTCGTTCCACTCCGTGAACACGTGCAGGTAGACCGTGCTCCCCTTACGCGTCGTGTACAGGTTTCGCGCCGCGTCGCGGTACGGGCCGAAGGTCGTGCCGTAGATCGCGCCGCCGTTGACGCGCAGCCACGCGCCGATCTGGTTCAGCGCCGACACCGTTCCGTCCGCAAACGTCCCGTCCGGCTTCGGGCCGACGTTGAGCAAGAAGTTTCCGCCGGACGACGCCGCCTGCACGAGGGTCTGGATGAGCTCGCTGACCGGCTTGTATACTTCGTCGGGATGGTAGGTCCAGCTATCCGCCTTCGTCATCGACATGCATGTCTCCCACGGCTGGAATTGCGCGGGCGGCATCGGCCACGGCGGCGACAACGGCGTTTGAAGCTTTTGCACCGGCTTGAGGCTCGCGTAGAATTCGGTATACGACGTGAATTTCTCCAGCGCGGGGAGCTGGAAGGTGAAGAACAGCCAGTCGGTGAGCTCGCCCGGCAGCGGCGGGACGATCGACTTCACCGGGACACCGTCGGGCACGAACTGCTCCGGCGTGATGTAGTCGCCGGTATAGTACAGCCGGTTGTCGGTGAGCGTCGTCGGGCTCAGTTTGGCGATGAGGTCGTAGACGCTCTGCGCCTCAAAGATCCACTGCCGCGTCAAACCGTCGAACCACAGCAGGAACACGGGCTGGCCGTTGACGTGGTATTTCGGGTCGGTGAGCAGCGTCGTGAGGTGAGCGCGCATCGTATCGAGATAGCGCTCGAACCGCGCGTCGCGCACGCCGGTGATCGGTGCCGCGTGGTCGCTCCACCAATTCGTCTTCGCGGGCTTGGACGTGTCGCGGTAGTCCGGGTTGTGCAGATCGGGCGGCGAGTAATACAAGCCGAGATGCGGGAAGTTCAGCTCGCTGCACGCGGCGGCGAGCTCGGCGATGAAGTCGCGGTTCGCGTATGCCGGGTTCGTCGATTTGAAATCCGTGCCGGGGGCGTCGAACATGCAGAATCCGTCGTGGTGCTTGGTGAGCGGCACCAGATAACGCGCACCCGCGTCCAGCGCGGTCTGCACCCACGCGCGCGCGTCGAAGCTCGCCGGCTTGAACGCCGACGCCCAGCCGAAGTACGTCGCGTCCGACGGCGGGTTCGGCCACATGTTCGGCGCCATCAGCGGCCACGACGCCTCCGCGTAGCCGACCGTGTAGATCCCGAACGAGATCATGAGCCCGAACTTCGCGTCGTTGAACGCGTCGGTGCGCGCCATGCTTTCCCCCCGCGGAGCCGAACGGCTCACCGCTCGCACGTTCGGAGGGTGCCCATGTGCTCCTGTCAGCGGTGGAGCGTGATCGAGCCGTTGACGGTATGCGCGTCGACGTGGAACGCACCGTCGCCGACGCTACCGTGCGCGCTTGCGCCGGGACCGTAGCGGGGACGGTCGACGGAGATTCCGTCGGCGCTGATGCCACCGGTGACCGTGCGCGCCTCGAAGCTGACGCCGCTGCCGGGCGGCACCGTGACGTCGATGGAGCCGTTCACCGTCTTCGCGCTGAGCGTGCCGCGACTGCGGTCGAGCACGTGCACCTCCACGGAGCCGTTGACCGACCGGGCGTGCCGCACGTCGCGCCCCTCGACGCGCACGTTGCCGTTCACCGACTCCGCGTCGGTCGGCCCGTCGTTGATCGCGTCCACCGAACCGTTCACCGACTTCGCATCGAGCGTGATCCCGTGCGGGACCGTGATGTCGAAGTCGACGGCGGTGTCGTTGTGCGAGCCCCGCGACGACTGCGACGAGCGGTCGTCGCAGCCGCGGTTCGCGTCGGGCGGATAGCGCACGCACACGACGATGCCGTCGGAACGGTTCTCGACGTGGATCGCCACCTCGTTGGGGTCGCCGCGCTCGGCGTGCTTGTTCGCTCGGATCGAAAGCCGGTCGCCGGTGCGCACCCGCACGGTCCCGTTGACGTCCCGAATCGTCAGCGTCTGGCCTGGGCGGAGCTGCCCGTCGTACGAGAACGGCACGGCGGCGGCAAACGCAAGAACTAAAAACATAGTTAGAGCCTACCGCTACGGGCCGGGCCCTGTCAAGCCGGCAGGAGCGGCGGGCACCAGGCCCGCGTCGCGCTCCGCTTGCTGCTGGCCGCGCTCCGTGTAGAGCCGCAGCTCCGCGATGTCGCGCGGGAAGATCACCCCGAGCGCCCAGTCGAACGCGACCCGCACTTGGCGGTCCAGCCCGGGCAGCCGGGCGAGATAGTAGCCGCGCCACAAGAACCACGCGATGAAGCCGGTCAGCACGAACCCGCCGGGCAGCACCGCGACGCCGCGCCGCCCACCCAGCGACGCCATCGTGCCCAGCGACGTGTAGCGAAACGGTTTGGTGGGTTTGCCGCGCAGCGTCGCGACCAGGTTGTCGGCGAGCGCGGGGCCTTCGCGGATCGCGTGCTGCGCCGTCGCCGGATACCATGCGTTCTTGTCGCTCAAATCCGCGCCCGGCGCGCTGGGGATCCACGCGGAGTCGCCCAGCGCCCACACGCCGGACCGCCCGGCGACGGACATGTCCTCGTTCACGACGATGCCGCCGTTGCGCGCGTGCGTGACGCCGGGCAGATCGCGCAGCACGGGCGACGGCCGCACGCCGGCGCTCCACACGACGGTCGCGGACGAAATCTGTTTCCCCGACGCGAGCGCGATGCCGTCGCGGTCGATGCGCGTCACGCCGTCGCCGACGATCAGCTCGACGCGCCGGCGCGCGAGATGCCGCGTCGTGTAGCGGCCCATCCCGGCCGGGAGATCCGGCAGCAGCGCGGCCCCGCCTTCGATGAGGATCATGCGCACGTCGGCCATGCGCAGCGGCCGGTAGAACGGCACGATCGAGTGGAAGAAATCGACCAGCTCGCCGGCGCACTCGCAGCCGGTGTAGCCGCCGCCGACGACGGCGAACGTGAGCAACCGGTCGCGCTCGGGTCCCGGCGGCGTGACGACGGCCTGCTCGAGCGACGCGATGACGCGGTTGCGCAGCGTCTCCGCATCTTCGAGCGTCTTGAGCGGGAGCGTGTGCTCGGCGACGCCGGGGATGCCGAACGTCGACGTCACGGAGCCCAGCGCGAGCACGATGTGATCGTACTCCAGGCGCGTGACGGCACCGGTGATCGGATGGCGCGCTTCGACCGCGTGCGCGTCGAGGTCGACGCGCGCGATCTCGCCGAGCACGAACGTCGTGCGGTGCAGCTGCGCGCGCACCGGCGTCGCGACGTGCCGCGGCTCGAGCCCGCCGGAACTGACTTCCGGCAGCATGGGCGTGAACAGCGTGAAGTTGTCGCGGCTCACGAGCGCGATCTCGGCCTCGTCGCGGCGCAGCTTGCGCTCCAGCCGCCGCGCGACCGCGACGCCCGCGAACCCGCCGCCCAGCACGACGATGCGTGTCATACCAGACGGCGTTCTCGGCATGGCCGCGATAGTCCGCGAGCTAGCGCCGAAGTCCCGTCCACGGGTGCACCCACGGGTGCCACGTCATCACGACGACGGCCACGACCGCGACCGCCAGCAGCACCCAGAGCGCCGCGTTCGCGAGCCTAGCCACGCGCGGCCTCGCGGATCGCGTTCGCGTGCGTGACGATCTCGGCAGCGCGCGCGGCGTATCGCGGCGCGCCACCGACGTCGCCGGGGACGCGCTCGCCGTGGCGCGTCGCGACGTACCACACCAGCGTCGCTGCGCGCCGCAGCATCGCCTCGGGCACCAGCGCGCGCTCGTCCAGCGTCAGCGGCGCCTCCTGCGCGTACGCGGCGAGCAGCGGTGCGATCCGCGCGAAGACCAGCGGTTCGTCGTCGCCGTCGCGCGCGAACTCGTCCAGCAGCGTGCCCACGTCGTACACGCGCTCGGTCTCGTGAGCGAAGTCGAAGTCGATCATGCCGCGCACCTCACCCGGTTGGACGCTCACCACGTTGCCCGGGTTCGGGTCGCCGTGCACGACGACGTGCGGCAACCCGGCCGCGCGCGACGCGACGCGCGCCGTCGCTGCGGTCGTCGCGGCGATCAGCGCGTCCCAGTCGAGCGCGCGCGCGGTCAACGGGTCCGCGGCGAAGCGCGTGAAGCGTTCGCGCAGCCACGGCAGCATCCCCAGAAACCGGGCGCTTCGCATCCCGCTCGCGACGTGCACGTCGTGCATTGCGCGGTGAAAGCGCGCGAGCACGCGCGCCGCCGCGCACGCCGTCGCAAGATCGCGCCGCCCCGTCGTGCCCTCGATGTACGGGAACGCGGCGGCGGACCCGCCGCCCGGCGGCGTGACGATCGTGTCGCCGGCGGCGTCGCGCAGCGGCGCGACGACTTCCGCCATCTGCTCCGCGGCGTGTGCGACGACGGCGTGCTCGAACGCGATCGCGCCGCGCGTCACGTGCAAGCGCCCGTAGCGGCGCACGACGAAGCGCCCCGCCGCCGCGTCGACCCGCAGCGTCTCGTTCGAGTACCCGCCCTCCAGCGCGACGGCGCGTGCGCCCTCGACGTCGATCCCGAACGCCGCGGCGACGGCGAGCGCGTCGGCGGACGTCAGCGCGAACGCACGATCAGCGCGGCGATGCGCTCGCGGAACCAGTCGCCGGTCGCGGTCGCCTCCGCGGGCAGCAGCGGCTCGGGCGAGGGGCGAAGGCGCGCGATGTCCCAGCGCAGGTGCTCATCGCCGGTGCCCGCGCCGAAGTAGCCGTCGTCCAGCGCGGCTTCCGCGTGCGTGCGGATCGCCGCGACGCCGATCCGGTAGAACGACGCCAGCGCGGCGGCGACCCGGCACAACGCGTCGAGCTGCGGCTCGGTGAGCGGACAGTCGCCGAAGTCCGCCGGCGTCGCGTCGCGCATCGCGGCGATCGAAAGCCCGATCGACCACGAGTTGCGCCCGGCGGTGTGCGCCGCATAGGGCAGGGACGGGTCGAGGCGCACGTCGCGCATGTTCTCGCGCAGGTCGTGCGTGTGGTGGATCAGCACCTCGTCGGGGCGGCTGAGGCAGTAATGATAAGCCGGAAAGACCGCCTCGTAGTCGTGCGCCGTCCAATGCAAGGAGATCGAGCGCAAGTCTCCTGCCGGCAAATCGGGCCGCCACTCGCGGACCGGGACGGGTGCACCGAGAACTACGGGACGATGCACGACAAGGACCCCAAGGACCCGTACGAACCGTACACGCTAGCGCCGACGACGCAGAAGAAACGCCCGGACGGCCGTGCGGCGGGCGGCATCCTCGTGACGCTTGGGGTGCTGGCGGTCAAGTTCAAGACGTTTCTGGCGCTGGCGTTGAGCTTCAAGTGGTTGATCCTGGCGCCGAAGCTGCTGCTGAGCTTCGGGACGATGTTCCTGTCGATCTGGTTCTACGCGCTGTTCTTCGGCTGGAAGTTCGCCGTCGTCTTCGTGCTGCTGATCCTCGTGCACGAGATGGGCCACTTCCTCACGTTCCGCAACTTCGGGACGACGGTTTCGCTGCCGCTGTTCATCCCCGGGCTCGGCGCGTTCGTGAGCTCGCCGATGACGGCCGATCCCGCGCGCAACGCCGTCGCGGCGCTGATGGGGCCCGTGTTCGGCGTGGCGGCAGCCGCGGTGTGCTGGGGCTATGCGATCGCGACCGGCGAGCCGTTCTGGTTCGCCGCGGCGTACGTCGGCTTCTTCCTGAATCTCTTCAACCTCATCCCGGCGTTCCCGTTCGACGGCGGCCGCGTCGCGGGCGCGATCGACGGCCGCATCTGGCTGGTCGGCGTCGCGCTGCTGTTGGGCTGGGTCGTCGTCTTCCGCCACTTCACGCCGTTCACGGCGCTGATCCTGATCTTCGTCCTCGTGTCGTCGGTGCCGCGCGGGATCGCCGCGTGGCGCGGCCAGGTCGATCCGCTCACGCAGATCGCGTCACCGGGCCAGCGCGGCACGCTCGCCGTCGCGTATTTCGCGCTGATCGCGATCGCGGTCGCGGGCTCCGCGGCGACGCACATCGTGACGCCGCGCGGATGAGCGAGCACGACGAAGGACCTGCACCCGACTTCGCGATGCAGCGCGCGGTCGAGATCCTCGCGCAGGTCTATGAAAAGGGCCGCGCGCAGCGCAACGTTGCGCCCGCGCCGCTCGACCGGCCCGTCGTGCTCGCCAACGAGCGGCTCGTGTTCGCGCTGGGGACGACGACGCGCGCCGAGGTCGAGAACGCGTTCGGCGTCGCGTTCGCGTATCCGATCCGCGGCTGGCACACGTACGCCGCGCGCGAGGACGGCCGCCGCTATTTCCTGAGCCTGTTCTATTCCGAAGCGGCGCTGGTCGCGCTGGAGTACTACCTGCCCAAAGCGGACCGCGCGCCGAACCTCGCCGCCCGCGACTACGGTGCGTTTCGCCTGTCGCCGGGCGACGTCGCGCTCGGTGCGGCGAGCGCGTCGCTCGACGAGCGCTACGTCACCGCGGTCGGCGGGCCGGCGCCCGTCGTATACGCGGAAGCGTTCGAAGCGCGATTTCCCGGCGGCGTCGCGTACGTGATGGGCAACGGCGGCCGGATCGAGCGGCTCGGGCTCTACGCTGCGACGTAACGCCGCGTTCGCCGGCGCGCTCGTCGCGATCGTCCTGGCGTTCACGCTGCTGCGCCCGCCGCCGACGCAGGGCCCGTTCGGGCGCGACTTCGAGGCGTACTACGCGGCCGGCGCGACGTGGAACGCCGGCGGCGACCCATGGTCGCGCGCCGTGTGGAGCACGGAGCGCACGATCGGCGGCGTCGACGCCGCCCGCGACGAGCTCTTGCCGTACGTCGGCCCGGCCGCCGCGCTGCCGGTGTTCGGCGCGCTCGCGCGGCTGCCGTATGCCGTCGCGGTGCGCGTGTGGACCTCGCTCCTGGCCGCAGCGTTCTTCGCGCTGGTGCTCGCGTCGCTCGCGCTCGCGGGCGCGCGCGGCGGTACGGTCGTGATGGGCGCGGCGCTGCTGGCGGCCGCAAGCGGGCCGATCACCAGCGCGATCGCGCTCGGCCAAGTCGCGCTGCTCTCGGCGGGCGGCATCGCGTGCGCGCTCGTCGCGTACGAACGCCGTGCGCTCGCGGCGGGCGCCGTCGCGACGCTGCTCGCCGGGCTGCAGCCGAACCTCGCGCTCGCGCTGATCGCGCGGATGCGCGACCGCGCGGCGCTGCTGTCCGCATTGGGCGGCGCGTTCGCGTTCGGTGTGCTGACGCTCGCGGCGGGCGGCGGCGTGGCCGGTTTCGTCGCCTACGTCCACCGGCTCGGCGAGCACGCGAGCGCCGAACGCTTCGTGGCGATCCAGCACACGCCGGGCGCGATCGCATGGGCGTTCGGCGCGCCGGACGCGCTCGCAGCCGCCGTCGCGGCGGCGGTCGCCGTCATCGCGATCGCGGCGACGGTCGTCGCGACGGTGCGCGCGCGGCTCGACGCGCGCGACGGCGCGCTGCTCGCGCTCGCCGCCGCACCGCTCGCCGTTCCGTTCTTCCACGAGCACGACTTCGTGGTCGTGCTGATCGTGCTGATCGTGCTCGCGGTCCGCGCGCAGGGCGCGGCGCGCGCGTGGACGGGCGTCGCGGCGGCGCTCGTCTGCGTCGACTGGTTCGGCATCGCGCAGCGGCCCGCCGCCGCCGCGCAGATCCTTGCGACGGGGATCGCGGTCGCGTGCGCCTTCGTCGTGCTCGGCAAGGGCGCGCGCGCCACGCGCGCCGACCTCGCGCCGTTCGCGGCGATCGTCGTGCTGGCGTGCGCCGCCGTGCCGCTCGCGCGCGCGTTCCCGGCGCCGGTCTGGCCCGACGCGCTGCCGCGTAGCTATCATGCGCCGGCAACCGCGGAGGCGAGCGCGGTGTGGGCCGGCGAGCAGCGCGCCGCGGGCCTCGCGGTGCGGCAGCCCGCGTGGGGCGCGCTGCGCGCGCTGCCGCTCGCGGGCTGCGTCGTGCTGGGCTTCACGCTCGTCCGCACCCGGCGGCGGACGGGGGGTTCAGCCGAAGGCTGAAGCCACTAGATGTCGACGTTCAAGAAGTCGTCGAACGGCGTCGTGTTGTTCGGATGCCAGTTCTTCAGATCCGAGTTGAACGCGTGCACGTCCTCGTTGACGTACAAGATCTCGTACGGCACGTCGTCGTCGATCAGTTTCGCGGCTTCCGCGACGATGGGCTTTCGCGCCTCCACGCTGTAGGTCAGCTTCTGAAGCTGCAAGTACTTCTCGAGCCGCCGGTCGCACAGCCGCGTGACGTTCTGACCGTTGGGCGGCAAGAGGTCGCACGAGTTCTCCGGATTGAGGTCCGCGTCCGGCGTGATCTGCCACGCGAACGTCGTGACGTCCCACTTTCCGCCGTACAAGATCCCGCCGGTCACCTGGAAGAACAGCGCCGAATTGTAGTGCTTCGGGGTGACCTTCACGCCGATCGCCTGCCAGTCGCTGCGCAGCTGTTCGATCCGCGCGTCGACGTCCACGTTCCCGCTGACCGCCGCCACGTCGAGGTCGAGCCGAACGCCGTTCTTCGCGCGAATCCCGTCCGGCCCGCGCGCCCAGCCGGCGTCGTCGAGCAGCTTGTTCGCCGCCGTCACGTCGTACGGGATCTCGGGCAGCGCCACGTGCAGCGCGCTCGCCGGCGTGATCGACGATTCTTGCAGGATGCCGATGCCGTGGCTGACCTTTTCGAGGATCGTGCGCCGGTCGGTCGCGAGCCGCAGGGCGGCGCGCACCGCTTTTTCCGCAAGCGCGGGGTGGCTGGTGTTGAAGTCGATGTGGGTGTAGAGATAGCTCGGTCCGCGCGTGTGCGCGACGTGGGGAAGCGCGGTCACGCGCCCGACGAACGCCGCCGGGATGAACGTCCACATGTCGACTTCGCCCGTCTGCATCTGCGTGAGCAGCGTGTTGCGGTCGGGGATGATCTTGTAGATCACCGTCTTGATCTTGGGCTGGCCGCGCCAGTAGTACGGGTTGGCTTCGAGCTTGATGTGGTCGCCGCGCGCCCACTCGACGTACCGGAACGGCCCGATGCCGACCGGCTTGCTGTTGTACGGCGCGGTGTTGATGTTCGGCAGGTTCCCTAAAATGTGCTTCGGTATGATGCACGGGTTCGCGCCGGCCGAACCGAAGAACGACGGGAGATAGCCCGAGTACGGTCGCTTGAGATGATAGACGACGGTGTACTTGTCCGGCTCGTCGATCTTCGTGATGAGGTCCCAGCAGTCGCGGCCCACCTCGTTGTTCTTCGGGTTGTTGACGGCATTCGTCGAGAACACGACGTCGTCGGCGTCGAACGGCACGCCGTCCGACCACTTGACGCCTTTGCGCAGGTGCCAGGTGATCGTAAGGCCGTCCTTGCCGATCCCGCCGTTGGCCTCCGTCGGCACCTCCGTCGCGAGCTCGGGCGTCGGTTCGTTGTGCGCGTCGTACCGCACCAGCCAGGCCATCGTGAGCGAGCTCAGGTTGCCCAGGAGCAGCGACGTCGCGAGATGCGGGTTGAGGTTGTCGAAGTCTTGCGTGTCGCCGATCCGCAGCGTGTGCGGGATCGTGGAGGCGTTGTGCGAGCCTGCCGGCGCGCCTGCGGGCCCACCCGACGTCGTCGCGACCTCGCTCGTCTTCGTGCATGCCGCAAGCAGCACGCATGCCGTCAGGATCGACAGAGCTTTCTTCACCGGTGTGCTCCTCAAACGCATGTGGCGTGTCAGATGTCGGCGTCGACGAGATCGTCGAACGCGGTGGCTTGGTTCGGTGCAAAGCCGTGCAGGTCGTCGTTGAACGCGTAGACGTCCTCGCGCGCGTCGAGCACGATCGTCGGTACGTCACGCGCGATACGCCCTTGCACGAAGCGCGAGGCCGCGAGCTGCTCCCGCTCGTCGTACGTCGAGGTGAAGCGCACGTTCGCGCGGTCGACCTCGCGGTCGCAGTAGCGCGGCACGTTCTGGCCTTTGGGAGGAACGCGATCGCAGCCGAACAGGTTGGTGAGATCGCCGTTCGGGCTGAGGATCCACGCGTACGTCGCGGCGTCGTACTTGCCGCTGTACAGGATCCCGCCGGTGGCCGCCGGAGCGAAGATCAGCGGCGACGGGTAATGGCGCACGTCGAGCGAGACGCCGGTCGCGAGCCAGTCGGCGCGGACCAGCTCGATCAGCTGATCGGTGTCCGGGGTACCCGACACCGTCGCGAACGAGAATTCGAGCCGCAGGCCGTTTTTCGCGCGAATTCCGTCGGGTCCGCGCTTCCAGCCGGCTGCGTCGAGCATGCGGTTCGCGGCGGCGGGATCGTAGGCGGCAATCGGCGCGTCGACGTGCATCGGATGTCCGGGCGGCAGCAGCACGTCCTGCAAGATGCCGACGCCGTGCCGCACCTTCTCGAGGATCGTGCGGCGGTCGATCGCCAGCCGCAGCGCGCGGCGCACGGCCGGGTCACGTAGCGCGGCGTGCGAGACGTTGAAGTCGATGTGGTTGTAGCCGTATGACGGCTGACGCAGGATCTTGATCCCCGGGACGGCCCGCACGCGGTCGTAGTATCCGGCGGGAACCGGCGCCCACAGGTCGATCTCGTGCGTCGTGAGCTGGGTGAGCACGGTGTTGCGGTCGGGGATGATCTTGAAGACGATCCGCTCCAGCTTGGGCTTGCGGCCGAAGTAGAGCGGGTCGCGCACGAGCTCGACGCTGTCGGCGCGTTTCCACGACGCGTACTTGAACGGCCCGATCCCGACCGGCAGCGCGTTGTACGGCGCGTCGTTGATGTTGGGCAGCTTGTCCAGCAGATGGCGCGGCAGCACGCACGGGTTCGCGCCGCCCGAGCTGAAGAAGTTGACGTAGAAGCCGCTCCACGGGCGCTTCAGGCGGAAGATCGCCGTGTACGGGTCGGGGACGTCCACCTTCTCGACCAGGTCGAACCCGACGTGCGTCCCCTCGTTGTTCGCCGGGTTCTGCACGACCCCGACCGAGAATCGCACGTCTTGGGCGTCGAACGGCACGCCGTCCGACCATTTCGCGTCGCGCCGCAGATGGTACGTGATCGTCTTGCCGTCGGCAGAGACTCCACCGTTGGCGCGCGAGGGAACGGCGGTCGCGAGCTCGGGGACGGGCCGGTTGCGCTTGTCGAACCGCACCAGCCACGCCATCGTCTGCGCGCTCATGAACGCGAGTGAGAGCTGCTGCGCGAGGTGCGGATTCAGCCCGACGATATCGTCGCCGGTCGCGTAGCGGAGCACGTGCGGGATCGTGTACGGATGCCGCGCTCGCGGGCTACGTTCCGCTTGCGCGCCGGACGAGCCCGGCACGGCCGCGAGCAACATCGCGCTCGCGACGAGCGCCAGCGCGGCCGCGCGCAAGCGCGAACTCAGTACTGGTACTCCCACGGGTTCCAGAACGGGGTGAGGATCACGGGCGTCGCGGTGAAGTTCTTGATCCGGTCGTCGGATGCGATCACGAGCTTGCGGAACCACAAGATCACCGACGGATCGTCCTTGGCGAACTCTTCCTGCACGACGTGGTAGTCGTCGATGCGCTTCTTCGGGTCCACGGTCGCGTTCGCGTCGTCCATCGCCTTGGTCGCGACGGCGTTCTGCCACACCGGATAATTCTGGCCGTGCGGCGGCAGAAAGTGCGCCGAGTAGACCGCGCTCTGGTCGATGTCGGCGGCGCCGGACCATGCGTAGATCGCCGTGTCGTACTTGCCGCCGGCGAGTATTCCGGTCGTCGTGTTGTCGAAGAACAGCACGAGCGGGTAGTTCTTGACGACGGCGTCGGCGCCGATCGTGTGCCAGTACGTCTGCACCTGCTGCTGGATCGCGCGCCCGGTGCTCGACTCCGTTTGGGTGGAGATCTCGAACGACAGCCGCTGGCCGTTCTTCACGCGAATCCCGTCGGGGCCGGTCTTCCAGCCCGCCTCGTCGAGCAGCGCCTTCGCCTTGTCCGGATCGTACGGATATTTCACGATGTTGGGATCCTGCGCGTCCGGCTGGAGCGTCGGGTCGAGGAACGTGTCGCTCAGCTCGCCGAGCCCGTGCTGCACCTTGGCGAGCATCGAAGGCCGGTCGATGGCGTACGTCAGCGCGCGGCGGACGCGCACGTCCTGGAACATCGGGCGCTTGAGGTTGAAGTCGACGTGGTCGTAGATGTACACGACCGGCGTGATGACCTTCAGGCCCGGGACGTCCTTGATGCGCCCGTACTGCGCCGCCGGAAGGTTCCAGCCGAGGTCGACCTCGTGCGTCTGGACCTGCGTGGCGAGCGTGTTGGTGTCGGGGATCGTCTTGTAGATCACCTCGGCGATCTTCGGCTTGCCGAGAAAGTAGTCGGGGTTGGCTTCGAGCCGGACCTGGTTTCCGCGCTGCCACGACACGAACTTGTAAGGCCCGCTGCCGACCGGCGCCGAGTTGAACGGCGCGTTGTTCATGCTGCCCTTGTCGTCGTTGTACTTCGCGATGATGTGCTCGGGCAGGATCGGCGCGTTGCCGTTCACGCTCCAGAGCTGCTGCAAAAACGGGGCGTACACGCTCTTCATGTGCACGACCGCGACGTACGGGTCGCTGCAGTCGAGGTCTTTGATCGACGTCCAGCCGACCGTGGTGTCGATGATGTTCTTGGGATTGATCATCATCTGCCACGTCGCGCGCATGTCTTTGCACGTGAGCTCGCCCTGACCGTCGTGCCACTTGATGCCGTGCCGCAGCTTGTACGTCAGCGTGAGGCCGTCTTTGGACACGCCGCCGTTCTCGATCGTCGGGATCTCGGTGATCGCGTCGGGGACCGGCTTGGCGTGATCGTCGTAGCGCACGGTGTACGAGAAGATGAACGCCGACAGCTCCAGCGTCGGCGAAGCCGCCGCGAAGGCGGGGTTCAAGCCCTTGGGATCGCCGCTCGTGGCGATCACCAACCGGTCGAGATGCGGTCCCGAGGGGGCGTTCCCGCCGCCGTTGGGCGACGTCGCCACGGTCTCGCCGACCTTGGTGCACGCGCACAGCGCGAGGGCGAGCGCGAGCGCCGCGCCGGCAGGAGCAATCCGACGGAACATTAGCGCATCGCCTCCGTGGTCGGATCGTCGATCCGGACCGGGACCGTGGAAGTCATACCGCCGGGACTTCACCCGGCGGCGTTGGCGCCCTCCGCGAACAGCAGCGCCTGTTCGGCTTGCCGCACGGTGTACACCGAGGTGACCTCGTCGGTCAGCGCCTGCGTGAGCCCCACCTGCGCGTTGAGCAGCAGCGGCAGCGTGGTGACGCCGGCGCGGTACTGGGCCTGCGTCGCGCGCAGCACTTCCTGCGCCTTGGCGAGCTCGGCGTTCGTCTGGTCGAGCGCCGCGTACGCGGACACGAGGTTGACGAGCGCGGTGCGGACGTTGAGCTGCACGCCCTGCTGCGCGACTTGCAACTGCGCGAGCGCGCGGTCGAGCTGGCCTTGCGCTTGCGCGGTCTGCGCCTTGGTGACGCCGCGGTCGTAGAACGGGATCGTCAACGAGAGCCCGACCGAGCCCGCGTTGCGGAACGTTCCGCCGCTGGGATCGGTCGACGTCGTGCCGTACGCCGCGTTCCCGTTGACGTTGGGGAAGTTGCCGAGCCGCGCCGCGCGGACGTTCTCGCGGTTCGCGACGATGTTCTGCTGCTGCGCGGTGAGATCCGGCCGCAGCGCGAGCGCGCGCGTCACCGCGGTTTGATACGTCGGGGTCGGAAACGCCGGCGCGACCGCCAGCGTGCCCGCCGTCGCGCTCACCGCCGGGACGTCGTCCTTGGGCTGCACCGCGATGTCGGCGTCGAGCCCGAGCGTGTTGGCGAACGTCGCGAGCTGGACTTGCTCGTTGGCCTGCGAGCGGATGACGGCGACGCGCGCCTGCGCGGTGGGAAGCTGCGCCGTCGCGAGGTCGGTGCGCGCGGCGGTTCCGGCGCGGATCTGCGCGGTGACGAGGTTCTCCTGCACTTGGTCGAGCTGCACGGTGGTCAGCGCGACCCGCGTCTGCCGCTGCGCGGCCAGCGTGTTGTAGTACGCGGTCGCGACGTTGAACGCGACGGTCTGCAACTCGCGCTGGTACGTCGCGATCGACGCCGACTGCGTCGCTCGCGCGCCGCGAATCTGCGCCGCGACGCGCCCGCCGTCGAAAATCAGCTGCTGCAATTGCAGCTGCAGGCTGTTCGTGGTCGTGTTCGGGTTGAACGTGGTCGCGCCGGTCGTGCCCGTGCCGGTACCGGTCGTCCCGGTCGTCGAGCTTCCGCCTTCGCGGTGCGCGCGCGTGGTCGTCGCGGTACCGTTCACGGACGGGAAGAGCGCGCTCTGCGCGAGGCTGACGGGCGCGCTCGCGATCTCGACGTCGGCCCGCGCCGAAGCGAGCAGCGGCGAGCGCGCGTACGCGATCAGCACCGCCTGCTGCAGCGTGATCACCTGCGGCACGCCCGGCGCGACGCGCGTTTGCGACACCGGCGCCGGCGTCCCGTACGCGGGGAACGGCAGCGGCGCGGCTTGATCGGCGGGTGCGAGCGTCGGGATCGCGCTGGCGTTGATCGCCCCGCTTCCACCCGACGAGTTCGCCCCCGCGGACTGCGGCGCGCCCGGCGCCGGCGTTCCGTTGCTGCCGGGCAGAGCGCTGGGGCTCTGCCCGCGCGAGCCCGGCGACGGTGCCGCGGACGGCGTGGCGACCGGCCGCGGCGTGGCGGCGGGCGCCGGCGTGCTCGTGGTCGGCGTTTGGGCGACGGCGGGTTGGGCGGCGAGGGCGAGCGCCGCCAGCGCGACGCCGGCAAGCGCGCGCGTCACGGCGGGCGACCGCATCACTGCGCTCCGCCGCGCGGACCGCCGGCGGCGGCACCGCCGATCGCCACGACGCTCTTGTCCTGCAAAGCGTCGGGACGCGTCGTGATCACCGTAGTGCCGGGGCGAATGTCGGCGCTGCGGATCTCGGTCAGCGTATCGGTCTGCAAGCCGACCGAGACCGCGACCACCTTCGCCTGCATCAGCTTCACGGGCGGGCCTTGCTGCGCGCCCGCCCCCGCCGCACCGCCCGGTCCGCCGGCACCGCCGCCCTTGCGACGGCCAGCGCCGGCGGCGGCACCCGATCCCGCTCCGCCCGCAGGGGGCGCGCCTGCCGCGGCACCGCCGCCGGCGGGCGCGCCCGACGCGCCGGGCGCCGGTGCGGGAAGCTCCGCGACGGTGTAGACGTTCGCGCCCTTGTCGCTCTGGAACACCGCGGTGCGCGGCACGACGATCGCGTTCGGGTGGAACTCCTTGCGGACGTTCACGCTGACGAGCATGCCGCCGCGCAGCCGGTCGCCGGGATTCGGGACCCGCACGCGCGCGCGGTACGATAGCGTGCCTTGCGTCGGCGTCGCGTTGACGTCCATGACCGACGCGCGATACGGCTTGTTGCCCAAGCTCGATGTCGTGAACGACACCGGCGTGCCGCTGTGCACGTACGCGAGATCGTCGTCGGGGACGTTGACGTTCAAGTACACGGAATCGATCTGCGACACGCGCACGACGGGCTGGTTCGGGCTCGCGAACGCGCCCGGGTCGAGCAGCCGCTGCGTGACGACGCCGTTGAACGGCGCGGTGATGTTCGTCTGCGCGATCTCGGTTTCGAGCAGATGCACTTGCGCCTGCGCGGCCGCGAGCTGACCGCGGTTGACTGCGATCTGCTGCGCCTGGATCGGCGCGGCGTTGCCGCCTTGCGTCTGCGCGAAGCGCAGCCCAGTCTCCGACTGCCGCACGGTCTCGCGGGCGTTGTTCACCGCCTGCTGCGCCTGCACGTACTGCGAGCGCGCCTGTTCGAACTGCGTCTGCGCGACGTAGCCCTGCGCGAGCAGTTGTTTGTCGGCGTTGTACGTCGAGAGCGCGCTCTGGTACGCGGCTTGCGCGGTCTGCAGACCGTTGCGCGCCGCGGCGAGCTGCTGCTGCGCGGTCACGACGGTGTTCGACGCTTGGGCCGCGGTCACGGGCGCCTGCAGCGTCGCACCGCCGAGCTGCGCGCTCTGCTGCTGCACGATCGCCTGCTGCTGCGCGAGCTGCCCGCGCAGCGTCGAGTCGTCGAGCTTCGCCACGACCTGACCGCGCGAGACGTGCTGTCCTTCGTTGACGTAGACCGCGGCGACGTTGCCGGACTGCTGCGAGCTGAGCGTCGACTCCTGAACCGGCGCGATCTGCCCGTCGAGGGTGACGAACGTCGCGATGTCCTGGCGCTGGGCCTTGGCAACGTCGACTGCCAGCGGCGGAGGTCCGCTGCGGGCCGGTCCGCCGCCTCCGCCTTTGCTGCACGCGGTCGCGGCCATGGCGAGAACCGCCGCGGCCAGCAACGTGCGCTGACTCCGTCTCATGCTGCTCCTTCTACCGTTGTTTTCTTGGGTTTTGCTGCGAACGTGCTTCGTCACGGCGTGCCTGTACGCCGCCGTTCGGCCGTACTACCGCGTGGAACGTGAAAATGATTCGCCCGGTTGCCGGTCGTAAGGTGCCCCCGGGATGCGCGGCAAGATCGAGGTCGGGACGACCTATCAGAGCCAGACGCGGGTGGAGGAGTGGATGACGGCCGACAAGGCCGGCAACAAGGGCGCGCCCGTGCTCTCGACGCCGATCCTCCTGCAACTCGTCGAAGAGGCTGCGATGCAGTGCGTCCTGCCCGCACTAGACCCCGACCAGATCACGCTGGGCACGCACGTCGACCTCACCCACCTGGCGGCGACGCCGGTCGGGCTGATCGTGCGCACGGAGGTCGAGGTCCTCAAATTCGACGGGCGCCGGATCGAGTACGCCTTCACCGCGTTCGACGAGCGCGAGAAGATCGCCGAGGGCACCCACGAGCGCTACGTCACCTCGCGCGAGAAATTCCGGGAGCGGCTCAACGAAAAGCTCGGATAGAGCCCGTACGACAACGTACGCAAAAAGGCGGACCTCGCAACCTCGGCGTGTAAAGGCCTCCTTACGGGAGTCGGTCCGCAACGAGACTTGGTGGCGAGCGGAACGCTGTGCTACCGAGCGGCGTTGACGGATTAGATGCGGGGCGGTGGCCTCGCCTCGTGATTAAGGCGTCCGTCACGTGGGTAGGTCCGAGGTGGCTGAGCAAGCGAGTATCATCGCGTGTTCCCGTCCCCGGGCCGGCCACGCCGGCGCCAACGCCCTTCTCGACACAACACCTTAGCTAGGGAGTATTACGTGAAACGACTGAGCACCGGGCTCTTGGCCGCGCTCGTCGCGGTCGGAATCGGTACGACGTCGGTGTCGGCCTCGAACTCCGCGCAGGCGCATGGCAACATTGGTCCCAACGCGCCCACGCAGATCGCTCAGGCCCCCGCCGGCGCACCGCCCGCTGACTTCGGCACGCCGCCTTCCGGCGAGGTCCCGATCCTCTTCAACGACCGGCATGTCTATTCGAAGCCGGACCGCCTGAAGGCGAACCGCGTCCTCGCCGCACTCGTGCGTGGCAACACCATCCTCATTCCGCTCCGCTCGATGTTCGAGCAGATGGGCGCGACGGTTTCGTACGATCCGGCCTCCAAGACGGTCGACGTCTCGAAGCCCGGCTCCGACGTGAAAGTCACCGTCGGCAAACCCGAAGTCGTCATCAACGGCGAGAGCCGTCCGCTCGACGTGCCTCCCGAGATCTACAAGGGCGCGGTCGTCGTACCCGTTCGCGTAATCTCCGAGGGCATGGGCGCCTACGTTCAGTGGGTTCCGGACCGCCGCATCGTCGTCGTGCGCTACGTCTCGCCGCCGAGCATCGCCCCGGTGACCCCGCCGCCGGCAACGCCGACCCCGGTCGTCACCGCGCCGCCGACGCCGGCCCCCACCCCCGTCCCGACCCCCACCCCCGTCGCCCGTAACCCGTACGAGCACTTCATCGTCGGCGACTACATCTTCTCGCCGAAGGTCTACAACGAGTTCTCGCCCGGCAACAAGGGCACCGGCGGTTCCTACTCGGTCCGCGGCGCGGTGGAGTTCCCCGCGTTCGGCCTGCCGTGGATGCTCGAGGGCGACTATCGCTCGTGGAGCTACCCGCACAACAGCGGCATCACGCAGGCGCAATTCAATAGCTCGCTTGACGGCAATCCGTGCCCGCACAGCGGCCTGACCGGCGCATTCGTGGCCGCTTCGGGCGACCAGGGTTGCGTCACCGTGATCGGTGCGTACGGCCAAACCGCCGTGCCGTCGTTCACCGCGCGCGACACCGACTTCGACGGGCGCCTCGGCCTCAAGATCGCCGAACCCCGCATCTACATCGGCGTCGGCTACATCCATCGGGAAGAGAACTACGGCTATCCGAAGCAGAACGGCTTCGGCTTCGGCGCCGAGAAGCTCCCCGACCTCGACCAGCCCATCTCGATCTTCGGGAGCGTCTGGTACTACCCGAGCATCTCCGGTAACTTCACCTTCCCGGCGGGAGCGAACCCTGCGAGCCTGATCGGCACCACCGACAAGTTCCAGCAGCGCTTCCTCAAGTACCAGCTCGGCGGCACGCTGAACCTGGGCAACTCCGGGCTGTTCCTCGACGCCGGCTTCCTCGGCGACACGATCCGTGGCAAGAATCTCTCGCCTTCGGATGCGTCGCACGCGGGCGGCTTCGTCGGACTCGGAATCAAGTTCTAAGCGCTACGGCGCAACGGACACCGAAAAGCCCCCGGCTCGCGCCGGGGGCTTTCCTCTTTCTCGCGCCGGCCTAGCGGCGCGGGGTCGGCGACGGGCTCGGCGAGGCCATCGCGTTTATGACGCTCTGCGGCGCCGTGCCCGGATACGGGGTCGCCGGCGCCTGGCCGGGCATCTGGACCGGAGGGGCCGGTTGCGCCGATGACGGCGGCGAGGTCGTGTCGGTCGTGCCGGTGCCGCTCGGCACCGAGGCCATCGCCGGGGACGCGGGTGCGACCGTGGCCTGACCGTCCTCGCGGCGCGCGACCTGAACCACGTTGCTCCGGGGGTAGTCATGGCGCAGCCATGCGAACGTGGCGTGGACGTGCTTCACGCCGTCGTCGGTGTGGATCTTGAGGTAGAAGCGCTCCAGCCCCAACAGCGTGCCGGGCAGCCAGCTGTCGCACGGATACTTGTGCTGCCAGTCGCGGATCGCGTCTTCGGTCAGCGCGATCGCGTTGCCGGTCGACGGCGCCTTGGCGGGGTCGACGTCGACCTTGAGGCCTTGATCCTTGATCGTGTTGCGGATCCCGAGGATGCTCATCTTCAGTTTTCCGAAATACTCGTCGGCGGGCGCGACCCGGCACTTCGGAGCTTTGGCGACGGTCTTCGTTGCTTTGGCCGTGGCTTTGACGGCCGCGTTGGGCGCGGGCTTGGACGGCGCGGTCGACGGCACAGCCGCAGTTGTCGCGGCGGCGACGAGCGAAACACATGCGATCAGTCGTTTCACTCAGGTGTCCTCATATGTGGTCCTGATATGGGGATGAGCGAGAGGCGATCAACGACCGCCCTCGAGGGTTGGAGACTAATTAGGTGAGTGCTCGTCCGACACCCGTCGCTGCGGTGCAAACGCGTGCGCACGATCGCGCCGTATTCGCGGAGCGATGGCCCGCGCTGCTCGCTCGGGTCGCCGCCGCCGCCGAATCCGGCGCAAAGTTGATCGTGGTCCCCGAAGGGACCGTCCCCGCCTACGTTATCGGCACCGACCCCGTCGACGCCAGCCAATTGGAGTCGGCGGCGCAAGACGTGATCGCCGTCGCAGCGCGCACCGGCGCGACGATCGTGTACGGCGGCGCGCGCGCCGGCGAGCACGGGCTGGCGAACAGCGCGTACGTCGTGACCGCGGCCGGTATCGCCGGCCACGCCGACAAGTGCTTGCTGTGGCACTTCGACCGGCGCTGGTTCACCGCGGGCAGCGCGCTCGAACCGGTCGACACGCCGGTCGGCCGCTTGGGCGTGTTCATCTGCGCCGACGGCCGCATCCCGACGATACCGAGCACGCTCGTCGCGCGCGGCGCGCAGATCCTCGTCGTTCCGACCGCGTGGGTGACGAGCGGGCGCGACCCGCACGCGCTCGAGAACCTGCAAGCGGATCTGATGATCGCCGTGCGCGCAAGAGAGAACGGCGTGCCGCTCGTGGTCGCGAACAAGGTGGGCGTCGAGGCGCGCAGCGTCGCGTACTGCGGCAAGAGCCAGATCCTCGCCGCCGACGGCACGGTCGTCGCGCTCGCGTCACAGGACCAGGAGACGACGCTGCACGCGACCGTCGCGATCGGGCCGCCGATCGTCGCGCGCGCGCCGGAGCTGCCCGCGGTCCGGCGGCTCGCCGGCGATCCGCTGCCGAACGCGCTGCGCATCGCGATCGCAACGCACGCCGACGCGCAGCTGCACGCGCTCGCCGCGACCGCCGACGCGGACCTCGTGATCGATCCGCACGCGCAGCCGCCGAGCGCGGACGTCGCGCTCGTCGACGACGAGGCAGTGCTGGACCCGCGCGCGCTGGTCGCACCGCGGCTGGACGGCGTGCGGCTGTTCGTGTGGCGCGCGTCGATCGATGCGCCGTGGGTCGTGCCGTTCGCGCGCACGCGCGCGGCCGAGCTGCGCGCGTACGTCGTCGTGTTCGACTCGCCGCGCCGGCGCGCGTTCGCGGTCGATCCGGACGGCGTCGTGGTGTGCGGCACCTTCGACGGCTTCGAGCTCGCGGCGTTCGCGTTCGACCGCGCGCGCACCGATGCGTGGAGGGTTGCCCCGGCGACCGACGTACGAGAGGCCCTCATGCGAGTCGGTGAGCTCTCTTCCACCGCGGCGGCGACGTGAGCAATCCCGCCAAAGACTTCACCGAGGCGCACGAACGCCACGAGCACGGCCGCGAAGGCCCGAGCTGGGTGCCGCTCGCGGCGGCGGTACTCGCGGTGCTCGCCGCGATCAGCGGATACTTCGGAAACCTGCGCTCGACGGAGGCGCTCGTCGAGAAGAACGACTCGATCGTCGCGACCACCAAAGCGTCCGACACGTGGGCGCAGTACCAGGCCGAGCGCATCAAGTACTACATCGCGCAGACGGCGCTCGACGGCGGACCGGGTCCGGACGCGAACGTGCAGGGGCTGAAAAAGAACGCGGCCGAGGAGAAGGCGAAGGCGCCGCCGCTGATCGTGAAAGCCCACGCGTTCGAGGAGGAGGCGCAGCGGCACAACGAGCGCTCCGAACGGCTGCTGAAACAGCACGAGACCATCGAGGTCGGCACGACGCTGTTCGAGGTCGCCATCGTGCTCGTGTCGATCACGGTGCTCGTCGGCTCGCGGTTACTACCGTTCGTCAGCGCGACGGCCGCCGCGCTCGGCGTCGCGTTCTTCCTGCTCGGCCTGGCGCGCTGACGCAGCTCCGCTCGCTCGGCGCGCTCGTTCCGCTGGTGTGCGCTTGCGCGCTCGCGTGCGCTGCCGCGCCCGCGTTCGCCGCGACGTTACCGCTGTCGCTCGCGCCGCCTGCGCCGTTTCCGCTCGTCACGGCGTCGAGCGTCGAGCGCGAGCCCGTCGCGCCGGGTGTCGCGCGCGCGACGTACCGCATGTTCACGTCGGCCGGACCGCTCGTCGTGTCCGTCGTTACCGTCGACCCGCAGGAACCGACGGTGCGATTCGGCACGGTGCTGGCGCACGACAGCATCATCTCGAAAGACGAGCCGACGTCGTCGATGGCGCGGCGCACCGGCGCGGTCGCCGGGATCAACGGCGACTACTTCGACATCAACGCGAGCGGCGCGCCGCTGGGCGTCGTGGTGCGCAACGGCGTGCTCGAGCGCACGCCCAGCGCACGCATCGCGCTGACCGTCACGCTCAGGCGTGACGTGATCTTCGCGCCGTACCACTTCGCCGGCAGCGCGACGTTCGGCGGGGTCGTCGTTCCGATCACTGCCGTCAACGAGTGGCCGCCGCAGAACGGCGCGTCGCTGCTGACGCCGGCGTTCGGCGCGATCCCGGCGGCGAACGCGAGCAGCGTGATGCTGCTCGATTTGGCGTCGTTCGGGATCATCGATCGAGCGGGGCCGCCGCGGTATCGCGTCGCGGCGGTGACGACCGCGCCGCCATGGCCTGCCGCGACCGGTTTGCGGCTCGCTTACGGTGCAGCTGCGCAAGCCATCGGGCCCGTGCCGGACGTCGGTGACTTCGTGACGGTCGACTACGGCACGGATCCGCCGTTTCGCGGCGCCCTCGCGGCGATCGGCGGCGGCCCCGAGCTGCTGCACGCCGGGCTGCCCGTCGACGATCCCGCGTCGCCGAACTATGCCGAACGCGATCGCCGCATCCCCGCGTCGGCGGCGGCGCGCTTCCCCGACGGAACGCTCGCGCTCGTGGTCGTCGACGGGCGGCATCCGGCGACGTCGATCGGTGTGAACCGCGCGGAGCTGATCGCGCTGCTGCGCGGCCTCGGCGCCGCGGACGCGATGCTGTTCGACAGCGGCGGCTCGGCGACGCTCGCGGCGCGCGTGCTCGGCGACGCCGACGCGAGCGTGGTGAACGAACCGTCCGACGGTGTCGAGCGGCCCGTCGCCGACGGCCTGTTCGTCTACAGCGACGCGCCGGTGGGACCGCCCGCGCGGCTGGTGGTGCGCCCGGCGCGCATCGTCGCGCTCGCAGGCGCGCGCGTACCGCTGCGCGCGCGCGTCATCGATGCGAACGACCACGGGCTCGGCGACGCGCGCGGTGCGTGGCACGTCGCGCCGTCGCCGCTGATCGCTTCCATCGGCGACGACGACGTGCTGCGCGCCGGCGCGCAGACCGGTGCGGCGAGCGTGCGCGTCGCGCGCGCCGGCGTCGCGACCGACGTCCCGGTCGAGATCGTCGACCGCGTCGTGCGGCTGATCGTCGGGCCGGCGCGCGCGAACCCTGACCCGCACGCAACGGTCGCATTGACCGTCGCCGCGTTCGACGCGCACGACCGCCCGGTCGCGGTCGACGGCATCGTGCGCTGGAGCGCGAAGGACGCCGCGGTCGATGCGCGCGGCCGGCTCGCAGCGGGCGACCGCGACGCGGTGGTCACGGCGAGCGCCGGCGGCGCGAGCGCGACGGTGACGATCCCGGTCGGCCGCCACATCGTGCCGCTCGCGCTGTTCGACGACCAGCACCGCGCGAGCTGGAAGCTCGTGACGGTGCCGGCGAACGGCCCCGGCGCGGTGACGGTCGACGGCGGCCGGCTGCGGCTGGACTACGACTTCACGAGCGGCGAACGCGCCGCGTACGCGGCGAGCGAGATCGCGCTGGGCGAACCGCTCGCGCTCGCGTGCGACGTCGACGGCGACGCGAACGGCGAAGCGCTGCGCGCGACGCTCGCCGACCGCTACGGCGACCGCCAGACGGTGACGTTCGCGCGTACGGTCGACTTCAGCGGCACGCGCCGGCTCACGGTGAAGGTACCGGTGTCGCTCGCACCGCCTATCGCGCTGCGCAACGTCTACGCGGTCGGTACGCTCGCGAACCCGCCGGTCACCGTCGCCGGGACGCTGTTCGTGCACGATTGCGCGGCGACGGTGCCCGGCGCGGGCCCTCAGCTTCCCTGAGGCAGCACGCTCCACGCGAGGCCGAGCACGAACAGAACGGCGCCGGCGACGAGCGCCCACGTCGGCGGCGCGGATGCGACGGCGAGCGCGGGATATTCGCCGACCATCGCGCGCAGGCGGATACCGGCGACCGTGACGTCGTGCCCGGCCGCCGCGAGCGTGATCCCGAGCGGTTTGCCGGCGTCGTCGGCGACGCTGAGAACGAGCGCGGGCCGCGTCGTGTCCACGTTCGCGCGGTTGAACTCCGCGAGGTCGCGCGGCGTGAAGTACAACGCGCGCACGACGCGGTGGCGGCCGGGCGTCGCGAACGTGTCGAACGGCACGTCGAGCGAACCGACGCGCTGGCGCTGCCGAAACAGCAGTACGGGCGACAGAAACGACGGGTTCGTCGGCTGCGTGATCGTGAGGTGTGCGCCGTGCTCGTCGTACGCGTCGACGTACGCCGCCGGGTGCGGTTCGAGATACACGAGCGACTCGCCGACGACGCGCCGCGCTCCCGGGGCGAGCGCGATCTGGCCGCCACCGCTGCGCCGCACGATCACGCCGGCGGATGCGCGCGATATCGCGTCCGCGTCGGCCGCACCGAAGAACGCCGCCGCGCCGAGCGCCGGGATCGGCACGACGGTTTCCGGCGTGCCGACGACGATCGCGGTATCGGGGCCGAGCAGCCCGGACGCGAGCCCGGCGACGCCCGCGACCACCGCGCCCGCCATCGCGAGCAGCAGACGTTTCCCCGCGACGCCGTCGGCGCCGCGCCGCGCACCGTTCGCGTACGCGAGCGTGACGACGAGCCCGATCGACAGCGCGAGCGCGTACTGCCAGGTGTGGTACAGGGGCGTCTGCGGATAGAGATCTTGCGCCGCGGCGAGCGCGATGACGATTGCCGCGACGGCGAGCGCGGCGACCCGTGCGGTCACGTGTGCGCGAGCGCCGGCGCGACCGCTGCGCGCATCTGCTCCAGCGTCATCGCGCCGTCGATGCCTTTCACGACGTGACCGTCGCGCCCGACGATCACGCTCGTCGGCAGGCCGATCCCTTCGTACGCGCGGCCGTACTGCTGCCGCTCGTCGACGAGGATCGGGAACGTGACGCCGCGCTCTTTCGCGAACGCCTGCGCCGCCGCCGCCGATTCGCCCTGATCGACGCCGAGCACGACGACCTTGCCCGCGTTCTCGCGCGCGAAGCGCTGCAGCGCGGGCATCTCCTCGCGGCACGGCGGGCACCACGTCGCCCAAAGATTCAACAACACGACCTGGCCGCGATGGTTCGCGAGCGAGTCGGTGCGGCCGTCGGTGCGCGGCACGTCGAACGACCGCGCGGGCGCTCCCGCCAGCGCGGCGGGCCCGCCGCCGCCACCGGTTCGGCCGGCATCGGGGGCGTTGTAGCACGCGCTCAGGAACAACACCGCAGCGATGACGACAAACCGGGGCACCCGAGGCTCTTCGTGCTGAACGCCACCGTTCCGTCCCCGTGGCGCACGGGCCGCGTGCGTGCGGCGGGCGCGACGCTCGCGACGTACGAAGCGGGCAGCGACGCGCCGGGCGCGCCGGTCGTCCTGCTGCTGCACGGCTTGGGGCACTGGACCGACGCCGCGTGGGGACGCCTCGTGCCGCAGCTCGACCCGGCGCTGCGCTACGTCGCGTTCGACCTGCCGGGCTTCGGCGCGAGCGACAAGCCCGACGCCGCATTCGATCTGCCGTATTTCCGGCGCGTGCTCGACGACGTCGTCGCCGCGCTCGGGCTCGACCGGTTCGCGCTGGTCGGACATTCGCTCGGCGGGTTCATCGCTGCGGACTACGCGGGCGCGCATCCCGCGCGCGTCACGCACCTCGCGCTGATCGCGCCGGCCGCGTTCGCGCGCACGCCGCGCCACCTCGTCTACGCGCTCGCCGGCGGCTTCGCGCGCCCGCTCTTCGAACGCCGCCCGTCACGCCGCTTCGTCGTGCGCATCCTACTGCGCAGCGTGCTCGATCCGAACGCGCTCGAACCGGCCGACGTCGAGCGCGCGTACGAGCTCTCGCAAGACCCGGCGCTGCGCAAAGCGTTCGCGGGCGTCTACGCAGGAGCGATCCGCGCGTTCGCCCGCGCCCGCGAGCTGCACGCAGGCTTCGCGCGCTACCCAGGCCGCGTCTTCTGCGCCTGGGGCGCGCACGACCGCTACATCGGCCTCGCCGCACTACGCGACGTCGTGCGCATATACCCCAACGCGACGACGCTCATCCTCAACAACAGCGGCCACCTCCCAATGATCGAAGAGCCGCACGCATTGGGCGTAGCGATGCGCGAATTTCTGATGAACTAACCGCGCCGATTTTGGGTGTATCGCGGTGTCTGGCGAGGCGCAAGGCGCGAAGTGTGCTAGTGCACACGAGCGCCGCAGCAACGAAGTCCAGACGCCGCGATACGCCCAAAATCACCAGTCGCCCATGCGTTCTTCGTCTACTTCGCCTTCGAAGACGATCGTGCCGGGGGCGAGGATTGCGGAGACGACCGGGACGCCGTCGTAGCGCAGGTCGCGGTTCATCGCGTCTTCGGGCGAGCGCGACATCAGTGCGGCGAAGCGGCCCAGGACGTCGGGTGCGCACAGCACGCGTTCGGGCGCGACGTTGTAGAGCCGCCGGAAACCGGCGAGCGCCGATTCCAAGGCCGGCTCGTCGAACCTCGCGCCGAGCGCGACGGTCCAGCGCACGCGTTCCAGGGCTCTCTCCCTAAGCGCCCGAACCGCATGCGCGATGACGGCCCGAATCCTTGACGGACGCGCGCTCGCCGCCGACCTGCACGCCGAGATCGCCGCGCGCGCGGAGCGTCTGCGCGCGCGCAAGATCGCGCCGCGGCTCGAGGTCGTGATCGTCGGCGAAGACGCCGCGAGCGCGGCGTACGTGCGCAGCATCGAGAAGGCCGGCGAGAAAGTCGGCGTCGAGGTGCGCGTCGCGGCGCTTCACGCCGACGCCGATGAAAAGGCCGTGCGCACGGTGCTGAAACTGCTGGGCGACGATCCGCTCGTTCACGGTGTCATCCTCCAACAGCCGCTGCCCGCGCACCTGGGCATTCGCCGGATCGCCGAAGCGATGCCGCCGAACAAAGACGTCGACGGCGCCAACCCGGTCAACCTCGGGCGGCTGGCGTTCGCGAGCGGCACGGAGTTCGTGCCGGCGACGCCGATGGCCGTCATGCTGCTGCTCGAGCGCAGCGAACGCTGGCCGCTGCGCGGCAAACGCGCGTGCGTGGTCGGCCGCTCCAACGTCGTCGGCCTGCCGGTGGCGCTGCTGCTGATGGCGCGCGACGCGACCGTGACGGTGGTGCACAAGGAGACGCGCGACCTCGCCCGCCACACGCGCGACGCCGACGTCCTCGTCGTCGCGACCGGCGTGCCCAACCTCGTGCGCGGCCACATGGTCGCGCCCGGCGCGACGGTGATCGACGTCGGCACGACGTACGTCGACGGCAAGCTCGTAGGCGACGTCGACTACGCCGAAGTCTCCGCGGTCGCGGCGGAGATCACACCGGTCCCGGGCGGCGTCGGCCCGGTGACCAACGTCGCGCTGATGCGCAACGCCGTCCTCGCCGCCGAACGTCTCAGTTGAGCGAGAAATGCTTTCCGAAAAATTGTTCCTGATGCGTGCGGAACTCGCCGCCCGGCGCGTCGTCGCGCACCACGCTCTCCTGCGCTCTCTTGCGCTCGAGCAGCGAGCGCAGCTGCGGCAGCAGCCGGCGTAGGAAGCCGAGCTCGGCCTCGAGCCGCGCTTCGGCGCTGCGCAGCTCCAGCAGCCGCTGCTTGAGCGCATCGGCGACCTGCAGCGCATCGCCGACGACGTAGCTCGCCTCGACGGGATCGTGCGGGACGTCGACGTCGTTCGCGCTGCCGGAGAATGCGACGAGCAGGCGCACGTACTCGCGAAAATCGCCGAGCACGCGGTGCGCGAGCTCCGACGCGCGCGCGTCGGCGTCACCGCCGTCTTCGTCGAGAAACTCCACGTCGGCCATCAGGTACGGGTCGCGGCTCACGATGCGCTCGATGCGAAAGCGCCGTCCGCCGGTCGTACTGATGTAGTACCGGCCGGCGGGCAGCGGCGTCACCTCGGAGATCTCGGCCGTCGTGCCGATCTCGTGCGGCGTCACGTCCGGATCGCCGGCATCATGCCCGTCGCGAATCAGGACCACGCCGAACGCCTCGCTCGCGTCGAGGCATTCGGCGATCAGCCTGCGGTAGCGTTCTTCGAAGACGTGCAGGTTCAGCACCGCGCCCGGGAACAGCACCGTGTTCAAGGGGAAGAGCCGTAACCGTCCCGTCGTCGGCGACACGTCGTCAGACGGTGCGGCCGGCTTTCGCGGCGTCCAGACGCTGCTGCACCACGCTCCAGTCGACGTTGGCGAAGAACGACTCGATGTACTTCGGGCGCTCCGCCGGCTTGTAGTCGAGCAGGAACGCGTGCTCCCACACGTCCATCACGAGCAGCGGCACGAAGCCCGCGACGTTGCCGTCCTCGTGCAGCGTGATCCAGTGGTTGGACACGCGCTGCGCGTGCGGGTCGAAGTACGCGATCGCCCAGCCGACGCCGCGCATGCCGCCGACCGCGCTGAAATCTTTCTTCCACGTGTCGAAGTCGCCGTACGTTCCGCCCAGCGCTTCTTGCACGCCGGCGCCGGGCTGGCCGCCCGCGTTCTTGGTCATGTTCCCGAAATAGTATTCGTGCAGGACCATGCCGTTGTACTCGAACCCGAGCCGGCGGGTGAGCTCGGCGAAGCCGGGGTTCGCGCCGGCGGCTTTTCCGTTCGTGATCTGCTCGGCGATCTGTTCGTTGAGCAGGTTCGTGTTCTTGACGTAACCCTCGTACAGCCCGAAGTGGACCTGGAGCGTGTTGTCGGAGATGCCTTGCAATCCGGCGAGGTCGAACTTCTTCGGCGTGTACGATTGTTGGGCGAGCGGTGCCAACGGAAGCCTCCTACGGTGGCTGGTTTGGGGTGGACCGCTAGCTTCGCGGGGCCCGGCAGGTTCCCGCTTGCGGCGGGCGGCAAACAAGCGTCATCGTGCGCGATCTCGCCTACCTCACGCGGCTCCATCGGGAGCCGTCGCCGTTGCTCCTCGAACTCGAACAGCACGGCCTGCGCGAGGGGATCCCGATCGTCGACCGCGCCGCCGGGCGCTTCCTGTCAGTGCTCGTGCACTGCATGCAAGCGAACCGCATCTTGGAGCTGGGGACGGCGTACGGTTACTCGACCCTTTGGATGGCGCTCGCGCTTCCGCCGGCGGGCCGGATCTGGACGATCGATCCCGACATGGAGCGCACGGAGATCGCGACCGCGTACTTCCGCCGCGCCGGGGTCGAGGAGCGCATCGAGATCATCAACCAGCCCGCGCTCGAGGTGCTCGGCTCGTTCCCGCAGCGCAACCTCGACATCGTGTTCATCGACGCGATCAAGACGGAGTACGAAGACTATCTCGACGCGGTCGTGCCGATGCTCAAGCGCTCGGGCATCGTCGTCGTCGACAACCTGCTGTGGTCCGGGCGCGCGGGCGCGGTCCCCAAATCGTCGGACGAACCGAACACCAAAGCAATTCGCGCGTTCAACAAGGCGTTCCTCAACTACCCGGGGCTCGACGCGACCATCGTGCCGATCGGCGACGGGATGGGCATCGGTGCGCGCGTCGACTGACGACTTCCGCGCCGCGATGCGGCGGTTCGTGACGGGCGTGTCCATCGTGACGACGTCGCTCGACGACCGCATCCACGGCTTCACCGTCAACGCGTTCGCGAGCGTGTCCGCGGAACCGCCGACGGTGCTGATCTGCGTGAATCGCATCGCCACGGCGCATCCGCTGATCGCGGCGTCGCAGCGCTTCTGCGTGAACATCCTCGCGCTCGAGCAGCGCGCGCTGGCGGAACGCTTCGCCGGCGGCGAGCCGCGCTCGCGCTTCGAGGGCGTCGCATACCGCATCGGGCCGAGCGGGTCGCCCGTCCTGGACGGGACCGTCGCGCACGTCGACTGCCGGGTGACCGAGGAGCTGACCGCGTCGACGCACACGATCTTTTTGGGCGAGGTGCTCGAGGCGGGGTCGCGCGACGGTGCGCCGCTCGGCTACTTCGACCGCGCCTACCGCGACTTGCGGATCACGCCGTGATCGTCGAAACGTTCGCGGTCGGCGCGCTCGGCTGCAACTGCACGATCCTGGGCGATGCCGCCGGCGGCGAAGCGATCGTGATCGACGGCGGCGACGAGGTCGGCGAGATCGCGCGCCGGCTCGATGCGCACGGCCTGCGCCCGCGATACCTCGTGCACACGCACGCGCACGTCGACCACATCGGCGCGCTCGGGCCGCTGCGCGAACGCGTCGGCGGCGACGGACTGCTGCACCACGCCGACCTGCCGCTGTACCGCACGCTCGCGCAGCAGGCGCGGTTCCTGGGCATGCTCGAGACGCCCGCGATCGTCGCGCTCGACGGCGACCTCACCGACGGCGACGTGCTGCGCGCCGGGCCGATCGCCTTGCGCTGCATCCACACGCCGGGCCACACCCCGGGCTCGACGTCGTTCGCGCTGGACGGGGACGACGGGGACGACCGCGCGCTGCTGTTCACCGGGGACACGCTCTTCCGCGGCGCGGTGGGGCGCTGGGACATCGGCGGCACCTCGCTGGCCGACATCGTCGACTCGATCCGGCGCAAGCTGCTGGTCCACGACGACGCCAGCGTGGTGGTGCCCGGGCACGGGCCGGCGACCACGATCGGCCTGGAGCGGCGCACGAATCCGTACCTTCTCTGAGCTTGGGTGCGCAGGGAACGATCCGCCGCCGCCCGTACGCCGCGACGATATGTTTTACTCGCCCCGCCGCGTCGCCGCCACCGCCTCCGTCTCGATCCTGCTCGGCTCGATCGCCCTGGCGGGATGCTCGAGCGGCTCGAACACGACGGTCACGCACAACCCGCCCCTCTCGACGTTCGGCGGAAAGAGCACGGCTCGCAGCGCGGTGCAGAGCGCGATCCTCATCGCCGACACGTCCACCGGCATCGCCGTGACCGGCGGGCCGGCCCCGGCCGCGATGGGGCGCCGCGTGCTGGACGTCATGCGCGGCCGGCGCATCTCGGCCTCCACCGGCGCGTGCATCAACGGACAAAAGACGAGCCAGGTCGCCAACGCGGACGGCTCCGCGACGATCACGACGGATCTGTACTACGACGCGCTGTGCGTCACGCTCGAGGAGGAGCAGGTGCTCAACGTCATCACGCCCGGGAGCTCGGTGACGAGCGCGAACGGGACCGTGACGACGTTCGACCGCGCCGCCGCCGTGACGAGCTTTCACACGATCACGATCACCGCGTCGAACACGGCGAGCGTGCAGACGGTGAACTACAACGACTCGGCCGCGCTGACGGTCGGCGGCACGGCCATCGCCGCCGTGGGTGCGACGTGCACGGGCGCGGCGAACTCGCCCACGATGACGTGCTCCGCGGCGATGTACGGCACGACCGCGAACGCGACGTTCGGCCAGGCGATCGCGACGAGCGGCACCGCCGGAACCGGCGGCGCGAACAACAGCGTGACCGCGAACATCGCGTACTACGGCTCCGGGATCACCGGCATCACGCAGTCGGCCGGGAGCTGGGTCGTGACCGGCGCATCCGCCTTCAACTCCGGCAGCGCCACGTACACCTACACGTCGACCGGCGCGTCGGGCAACGGCAACCTGACGCTGACGGACTCGCTCTACACCTACACGGTGACCGCGAAGCTGGCGGCGACCGGGCTGACCGTCACGATCGTGCGAATCGGCGACCCGATCGCCACCGCTACGATCGACACGGCGGGCAACGGCCTCATCACCTATGCGGACGGGTCGACGGATACCGTCTGGGCTGAGGTCATCGACGTCTGATCGCGAGGACGTTCGTCCCCGCGCGCGTATGGGTAGGCCTTGGTCATCCCAACGTTGCTAGGAGGTCCGGCCCGATGCTCTCTCGTTTGCATCCGTTCTTCGCCGTAACCGGCGTAGTGCTGTGCCTCTCCGCGTGCGGCGGCGGCAGCAGCAGCTCGACCCCCGTCACCGGTCCGGCGTTACCGCCCGGGCCCCCGCCGCCGGCGAGCTCGGTCGCGGTAGCGCCGAGCTCGCTCGCGTTCGCCGGCGCCGGCACCGGCGCGCAGACGTTCACGGTCAGCTCGACCACGCCGAACCCGCCGTTCCCGACCATCGATCAGTTCGGCTGCAGCCCCGTCGCGACGATCACGACCAGCTCGACCACGCTGCCCGCGACGTACACCGTGACGCCGACGGGCAACGGCGTTTGCTCGGTGGTCGTCACGATCGGCAACCGGTCGGCGTCGCTCGGCATCAACGTCGGCGGCGGCTCCGGCGGCTCGTTCACGACGGCCGCGAGCCCGCTGACGTTCACGCTCGGCGGACCCGCCCAGACCTACACGGCCACGGCGTCGAGTGGAACGCTTTCGGCCGACGCCGCGTCGTGCAACGGGATCGCCTCGGTGAGCGGCGGCGGCGGCGGATCGCCTCAGACGTTCACCGTCTCGGCGGTCAGCGTCGGGTCGTGCACGCTCAGCATCGTCGACGGATCGAACGCGCTGCTGGTGCCGATCGTGGTCAACCCGTCGAGCAACGCGTCGAGCGCGGTGCTCGTGTCGCCCTCCGCGCTGAGCTTCGCGTCCCAGGCCGACGCGCCGCAGCAGGTGTCGCTCAGCTTCCAAGGCTCGGTCGGACAGGTCTCGATCGACGAGAGCTCGTGCACGGCGAACGGTGGGAAGATCGCGTTCCTCACGCTCAACGGCGTGGCGCCGGGCACACCGGTGACGCTGCCGCAAACCGCGACGATTCAACCGTACGGCAGCAGCAACGCGTCGGGCTCGTGCACGATCATCTTCACCCCGCAGAGCGGTGCGTCGGCGACGCTCACGGTGACCGTCAACCGGTAAACGCTACAAGTCCGGAAGAATCTTCCCGTCGTCGTCCGCGCCCAGCAGCAGCGGGCGCAGCAGCGGGATCGCCGGATCGCCGTACTGCAAGAGGTCGTGGTGGAAGCGCGCGAGGGTGAACGCGCTTCCCAGCTTCTTCTCGTAGTCCGCGCGCAGCTTGAAGATCTCGAGCTTGCCCAGCGTGTAGTAGCCGTACGTCGCGTCCTGCGTGCCGCGCTTGGCTTCCGCGCGCGCGCTGGCGGGGTCGAGGAACGCTTGCGTCTGGAAGAACGCGATCGCCTGCGGCACCGTCATGCCCTGCGTGTGCATCTTCACGCCGACGACGTATCGTGCGTTGCGCCAGATCGCTTCGCGCAGCTGCATGATCTTCACGCGCGGGTCGCCGTTGCCCCAGCCTTGGTCCACCATCATCTGCTCGTCATAGTGGGCCCAGCCTTCGACGAACGACGTCGCGGTCAGCAGCTTCTCGCTCAGCGTCAGCGGCAGATGCTTGTCGATCGCGAAGTTGACGAAGTGTCCGGGATAGACTTCGTGCGCCGAGATGATGGGTCGTTCGAAATCGTTGAACGCTTCTAAATATTGCGCTTGTATCTTGGGCGGGTCGTGCGGGTTGACCGGGGTGACGTTGTAAAACGCCTGCTTCGCGACGCGTTCGAGCGGTCCGGGCGAGTCCATCGACGCCTCGGTCGTCGCGCGCAAGAACTCCGGCGTCGGCGTCACCTTGATGTTCGCGTCGGGCGGCAAGTCGATGATGTGGTGCGCGATGATGAAGGCGCGCAGCTTCACGAGGTCGGCCTGCGCGGCGGGCATCAGCTGCGCGGACGTGGGGTGCACTTTGTACAGCCGCGCCAGCACCTGCTCGGTGGTCGCGTGCGGGTCGATGCGCTTGGCGGTGGCGACCATCTCGGCGTGCGTCTGCGCGAGCGCCTTCTCGCCGACCGCGAGGTAGCGGTCGAGGGGCATGTCGATCCCCTCCTCGTACTTCAACCGCGCGCTGTAGTTCGCCGCGCCGATCGCGTACGTGCCGGACGGATGCGCGATCCAGCGCGTCTTCAAGTACGTCCCGAAGGCGGTGGTCGCGGCGACCGCGGTCGCGGTGGAACGCCGCAAGCGCGCCCGCGCCGCGGGGTCGCCCGCACCGGCCAGCGCCTGCGGGACCGTCTTGGTGAACAGGTCGACACTGCCGGCGGCATCCTCGGCGGCGATCGACGCGGTGTCCTTGTCGACGGCGGTCAGGTTCGCGCGCGCTTGCGCGAGCAGGCGCGGGATCTGTTCCTCGCGCGCGATGACGGCGCGCAGCCGCACGTCGCGCGGCGCGAAGTTGCGCGAGATCAGCGCGAACACGCCGCCGCTCGCGATCTGCACGTAACCGTCGGGCTGGTGCTTCCACAACTGCATCGTGTCGTTGAGCAGCAGGTCGTCGCGCAGCGCGTTTTCGAGCATCCGCCGGTCGAGCCCGCCGCGCGGCGTCATCGTTCCCGGATCGATGACTGCGAGCCGGTCGAGATAGCGGTGGTCGCGCGCGACCTGCGCCGCGTAGTCGGCCGCGGCGTAGGAGCCTAGCTGCGCGTCGTAGGCGTGGATCCCGGCCGCGGTCGCTCCGACCGGGTTGGCCCGAAAGTTCTCGTCGAAGTACGTTTTCGCGAGCGCGGTGTAGGCGGCGTCGGCGGCCGCCGCGGAGGATGCGCTCGGCTCGGGCGACGGCGCGGGCGCGACCCCGAGCAGCGCGCCAAGTGCAACGATGGCGACGAATCTGCGTTTCGAAAGCATCACGTCAGACTTCTCTCATCGTCCGGGTGTACCATCGCGGCCACCGCGTTCGCCCGTCAGGAGGCCCGCTTTGCTTCGTCGCTCCATCGCCGCCGCCGCGCTCGTCGCCGCCCTCGCCGCCCCGGCCCTCGCGGCCGACTATGCCGTCGACTCGGCCCACACGCAGGCCACGTTCACCGTCACGCACCTCGCCATCTCGCGGGTTTCGGGCAAGGTCCCGGTCACGTCGGGGACCGTCTCGCTGGGCTCGAACGACGTCCCGAGCGCGATCAGCATGACGTTGAGCGCGAAAGACATCGACACGCAGAGTGCCGACCGCGACAAGGATCTGCGCTCGCCCGACTGGTTCGACGTCGACAAGTTTCCGACGATGACGTTCGTTTCGAAGTCCGTCACCGGCACGCCGCAGGCCCTCAACATCACCGGCGATTTGACCATGCACGGCGTCACGAAACCCGTTACGTTCACCGCGAAAGAGATCGGCAAGATGACCGATGCGCGCGGCCGCACGCACGTGGGTTACAGCGCGTCGACCATGCTCGACCGCCGCACGTGGGGCCTGAACTGGGGCCGCACGACACCCGGCGGCTCGCTGATCGCCGGCAACGACGTCACGATCGACTTAAACGTGGAGATCGTCAGCAAGTAAAGGCACGATCAATGTCACCCTGAGCCTGTCGAAGGGTGAGCCACGATCGTGGCGCATGCTTCGACAAGCTCAGCATGACAATGCGCTACATTACCTCGACGCGATCGCGCAGTCGCGCACGATCCAGTAGTGTGCGTCACGCGCATAGCCCGGGTCGACGACGGCGACATCGGTTTCGTAGTATTGGAAGCCCTCGAGCGTCGTGCGCGGGCCGCTCACCAAGCCGAAGCGCTCGCCGAGGTGCACGTCCGGTGTGTGCGCGCGGATCGGGCGGTCGGTCCCCGACACGAACACGTAGAACGGCGTGCGCTCGCAGACCACGTTCAGCGTGCGCGCTCCCGGGGACGCGCTCGGAGCGGGCGACGGAGCCGGTGCGGCGGCCATGAGCGCAAGAGCCGCCAGCGGCACGAACAACTGCTTCACGAATATCAAAACGGCCCGCACCATGCGGGCCGTTTCACCTCAGGTCGATTTCGTGTAATTAGTGCAGCTTGATCGTGAGGACGCCGGCGGTCTCCAGCACTTTGGGGCCGGCCTTGGCGTCCTCTTCGGTCGTGCCGTTACCCGGCTGGTTCGCCGCTGCCGCGGCGGCCGAGGCAGCCACGGTCGCGCGCGCTTCTTCGAGCATCGCGTCGGTGATCTGGCCGGCCGCGCGTTTGGTGCGGTAGTCCTCGACCGCCGCCTGCAGCGCGAACCGCGAGCGCTCCGGGTAGTCTTTCTTCTTCTCGGGATATCCGTCGAGCGCGGCCTCGATGTCGGCGTCGGTGATCGCGAGCGCTCCGTCGAGCGTCTTGCCTTTCGCCAGCTCCACGAGCAGCGAGCAGGTCGCCGTGCCGAAGCCGCAGCCGGTCGTGAAATACGAGATGTCCTCGATCACGTCGCCGGGGCCGACCTTCAGATAGAACGTGTACAGGTCGCCGCACGAGTCGCTGAAGTACTCGCCGCTCGCGGTGGGATTCTCCATGGTGCGAAACCCGGTGCGGTGCTCGACGAGCGCTTGAAATTTGGCGAAATTCATAATCTCTCGTGGTGGCGGAGCGAGCGCAGTAGAATCGCGCGCTCAGGACAGCGTTGTTGCGAGCTCGGACTGGGGGACCCGCGCGTCGCGCGGGGGGCGCGCAGCCCGGGGCGGAGCGCCATTAGACCCGACGCTTATCTCGAATCGGCATTCGGTGCCGCCGGTTGCGAGGCTCTCGACCTGCGCGGCCTGGCCGGGCACGACGGCGTCGAGGATCGTGTGGATCGCGCTGCACGCCTCGGGGTTCTCGGCGACGACCGACGCGTAGGGGCACGAGTGCTCGTGCAGCGTCATGGTGCCGCGCTCGGTGGTGCGCAGCTCGGCGGTGACGCCGGCCGACTTGAGCGACTCGACCAGCGAGTTCAGCTGGCCTTCGGGCTGGGATCCCCCGGACGCCAGCCGCTCGGCGGAGCGCTTGCCGATGCGCTGGAACACGGCTTTGACGGCGTCGTCGCCGCCGGCGACGCGAATCTCGCGCAACACGGCATTGAGCATCTTGTCGTAGCGCTGCGGGAAATAGCGATCCGCATCGGGGGTGAGCACGTACTCGACCGTCGGCTTCGTCTTGCCGCGGCGCACGCTGTGGCCGGCGATCAGGCCGTCGCGTTCGAGCAGGACCAGCTGCTGGCGGATCGCGTTGGGCGACAGCCCGAACTGCGTGGCCAGATCGAATGCCGACGCGGAGCGCCGCTCGCGGAGGGCGGCGACGATCTTCCCTCGGGCGGACTCGAAGAAGCGGTCGTGCATGTCCGCCCTCACCCTACCACGGAAGTCGGAGATAGTCCAGGCTTTCCTTGACTTTCTCGGGCTCCCAGCCTACGATTACCCGGCATGTCTACAACACCGCGCGGGCTCGTCGTGCGCGACCTTCGAGTCGCGGTCGAAAACAAAGAAATCCTCAAGGGCATCGATCTGACGGTCGAGCCCGGGCGCGTGCACGCGCTCATGGGCCCCAACGGCAGCGGCAAGTCCACGCTGGCGTTCGCGCTGGCCGGCCATCCGGGCTATCACGTCCTGGGCGGCTCCGCGACGCTCGACGGTGAGGAGCTCCTCGGGCTGCCGCCCGACAAGCGCGCGAAGGCCGGGCTGTTCCTGTCGTTCCAGTACCCGGCGGCGATCCCGGGCGTCTCGGTGGCGAACTTCATCCGCACCGCGCGCCAGTCGGTGCGCCCTGAGGATTTGAATCCGGCGAAATTCCGCAAGCTGGTGTTCGAGAAGCTCGACACGCTGGACATGGATCCCGCGTTTTTGGGGCGCTACGTCAACGACGGCTTCTCCGGCGGCGAGAAGAAACGGCTCGAGATGCTGCAGATGGCGATCATCGCGCCGAAGTATGCGGTGCTCGACGAGACCGACTCCGGCCTCGACGTCGACGCGCTGCAGTCCGTCGGCCGCAGCGTCAACGCGCTGCGCGAAAGCGACGAAGGCAAGGACATCGGCTTCTTGGTGATCACGCACTATCCGCGCATCCTCAAGCACGTGCCGGCCGACGTCGTGCACATCATGATCGACGGGCGCATCGTGAAAACCGGCGGGCCCGAGCTCGCCGACGAGATCGAGCGCGACGGCTACGACGGCGTCCGCGACGAGGTCGCCGCGGCCCGTGCCTAGCGGCACCGAGACGGCCTCCGCGTTCGCGTTCGCACCGGGCGCCGAATCGCTCGACGCGGCGATCGCGTTTCTCGCCGAGCGCGGTGATCCGGACGACGCGGCGCTGCGCCGCGAGGCGCTCGCGCGCTTCGAAGAGCTGCCCGCACCGGGCGCACGCCCCAGCCGCGGCTGGAAGTACGATTACGCAAACCTGCCGTTCGAAGATCTCGTGTGGACGTCGGGGCGCGTCGCGCTGCCGGCGATGCCGGCACGGGCCGTCGAGCAACGGCGGCCGTCAGCGGACGAGAGCGGCGACGTGGACCGCCCCGCGCTCGCGACCGAGAACGCCGGCGGTTTGTACCATCTTGGCGCGACGTTCGTCGACGCGCCCGGCAACGTCGACCCGCGCGTGACGCTGCTGCCGCTCGACGCGACGACCGCGCGTGACTTCGCGACGCAGCTCGGCCACGTGATGCACGAGATCGTCGACTGGCGCGCCGACAAGTTCGCCGCGCTGGCGACCGCGTTCCGCAACTGCGGTGCGTTCGTGTACGTGCCGGCCGGCACGCAAGTCGACTTGCCGATCCAGCTCATCTTCGCCAACGGCGAAGCGCGCGACGAGGCGGTGTTCCCACACGTCGTCGTCGTACTCGGCAAGGGCGCGCGCGCGACCGTGATCGAGCGGCAGGTCGGCGACGGCGACCCGTTCGTCTGCGGCATCGTCGAAGCGCACGTCGCCGAAGGGGCGGAGCTCGACTACGTCGCGGTCCAGCAGGCCGGCGAGGCGGCGCGCGTGATGTTCTCGCGCGGCGCGCGCTGCGAGCGCGACGCGCAGATGCGCTGGCATCTCGCCGAGCTGGGCGGCGCGCTGGCGCGCACCGTGCTCGGCGCGCAGCTCGAGTTCCCGGGCGCGCGGGCCGAAACGTCGGCGCTCTTCTTCAACACCGGCACGCAGCACGTCGACCTGACGTCCGGCGCGGATCATATCGTCGGCCCAACGTTCTCCGACACCGTCGTGCGCAGCGCGGCGACCGGGCGCGGCCAGGGCCGCTATGTCGGCAACATCGTGATTCGCCCCAAAGCGCACGGCAGCGACGCGTCGCTGCGCGACGACGCCCTGCTGCTGTCGAAGCGCGCGCACATCGACTCGATCCCTGCGCTCGAGATCGCGGCCAACGACGTCAAGGCGTTCCACGGTGCGACCGTCGGCTCGTTGGACGAGGACGCGCTGTTCTACGCAGGCAGCCGCGGGATCGCGCGCGCCGAGGCGCTGCGGCTGATCACGCTGGGGTTCTTCGAGCCCGTCATCGCGCGCTTCCCCGGCGAGTCGCTGCGCGACGAGATCCGCACGGCGCTCGACCGCAAGATCGACGACGCCACGGAACTGGGCGCATGATCGCTGCCGCAGATCCCAAACAAGCGCGCATCGTCGCGGACTTCCCGATCCTCGCGAAGCCGACGTCGCGCGGGAAGCGGCTGGTCTATCTCGATTCGGCCGCGTCGTCGCAGAAGCCGCGCGCGGTCATTCAGTCGCTGGTGGACTACTACGAGAACGACAACGCGAACATCCACCGCGGCGTGTACGAGCTCGCGGCGCGCGCGACCGAGCACTTCGAAGCGGCACGTGCGAAGGTCGCGAAGTTCGTGAACGCGGCCGGCACCGAAGAGATCATCTGGACGCGCAACACCACCGAGGCGATCAACCTCGTGTCGTTCTCGTGGGGCCTCGCGAACCTGGGGCCCGGCGACGCGATTCTCACCACGCAGCTCGAGCACCACTCGAACCTCGTGCCGTGGCAACTGCTCGCGGCGAAGACCGGTGCGGAGCTGCGCTACATCAAGGCCGACGCCGACGGCGTGCTGGTGCTCGACGACCTCGACATGCTGCTGGCCGGCGTGAAGCTCGTCGCGATCACCCATGTGTCGAACACCATCGGCTCGATCGCGCCGCTCGACGTCATCGTGCCGCGCGCACACGCGGCCGGAGGCGTCGTCCTGGTCGACGCCGCGCAATCCGTACCGCACATGCCCGTCGACGTGCAGGCGCTCGACGTCGACTTCCTCGCCGCCAGCGGGCACAAGATGTGCGGTCCGACCGGGATCGGGTTCTTGTACGGCAAGCGCGCGCTGCTCGACGCGATGCCGCCGTTCCTCACCGGCGGCGACATGATCAAGCGCGTCTCCTACGAGACGACGTCGTATAACGAGCTGCCCTGGAAGTTCGAAGCCGGCACCAGCAACATCGCCGACGCGATCGCGCTCGGTACCGCGGTGGATTATCTCACCGAGGTCGGGATGGACTGGGTCCGCGCGCACGAGAAACGCATCACGGCGTACGCGCTCGAAGCGCTGCGCGCGTTCGAGCCGCGCGGCCTCGCGATCTACGGCCCGCGGTCGGCGGAAGAACGCGCGGGCGTGATCTCGTTCAACTTCGGCGACATCCACGCGCACGATCTCGCGTCGATCCTCGACACCGAGGGCGTGTGCGTGCGCGCCGGCCACCACTGCACCATGCCGCTGATGGAAAAGATGGGCTGGCCCGCGACGGCTCGCGCGTCGTTCTACCTCTACAACACCGAAGAAGACGTGGACGCACTGGTGCTCGCGCTGGAAAAAGCGGCCAGCGTGTTCCGGCTCTCATGATCATTGTCATGCTGAGCTTGTCGAAGCATGCGCCACCATCTACACCCTTCGACAAGCTCAGGGTGACATAGTTCAACCATGGACGACTTCTACAAAGAATATATCCTCGACCACTATCGGAATCCGCGTAACTTCGGGCACTTGGCGCGCGTCGATGCGACCGCCGAGGACTTGAACCCGCTGTGCGGGGACACGATCAGGATGGAGCTCGCGCTCGACGATCAAGGCCGCGTGGAGGACGTGAAGTTCAGCGGCAAGGGCTGCGCGATCTCGCAGGCGTCCGCGTCGATGCTAACCGAGAGCATCAAGGGGATGAAGCTCGAGGACGTCGCGCGGCTGCCGCAGGACGCGGTGCTGGAGAACGTCGGCATCGGGATCAGCCCGACGCGCATGAAGTGCGCGATGCTCGGCCTCAAAGTGCTCAAGAGCGCCGCGCTGGGCGAGCTCGCGTCCTGGCCGGACGAGAGCCCCTAACATTCCGCCGCGTCGTTTCGTGCCGGCGCTGCTCGGGCTCGCGCTCGCGCTGACGTGCGCGGCGAGCGCGGCCGCGCAAACCCCGCCCGCCGAGCGCCACGCCGTCGCGTCGCATCCGCGACCGCGCGGGCACGCGCGGCTCGTGCGCACCAACGTGCCCAACGCGATCCCCGATCCGAGTTTCGAGTCGGGCGGCTTTTCGTACTGGCAGCAGTGCGGAAGCGTGAACGCGTCGATCACCGCCGCGCGAGCGCATGCCGGGAAGTACGCGCAGAAGTCCGGCTCCAGCGCGGGCGAGCCGAACGGCGACGAAGGCGTGTGTCAACCCGTCCGCATACCGCCCGGTGGCACGCTGACGTTCTGGGTGTACCAGTACTCCACCGAGCGGGACACGGCGTACGCCTATCAAGAAGCGCAACTCTTCGATGCGAACGGAACCACCGCCAAGCAGCTCTACCAAACCGTGAACACCACCAACGGCTGGGTGCAGCAAAGCTACGATCTCAGCGCGTACGCCGGCCAGACGCTCTTTCTCTACTTCGGCGTTCACGGCGACGGGTACGCGGGCGCCTACTCGATCCAGTTCGTCGACGACGTGTCGCTCACGAGCGGCGCGGCGCCCTGATGAGCGGCGTCGTCGTCCTGCGCTTCGCGCTGGCGATCGTGTTCGACGCGCTCGCGTTCACGATCTGGGACGTCGGCACGCGGCCGCCGCTGCGCTTGATCCGCGACGTCGCCGCCGGCGCGCGCGTGCCGCGCATCTTTTCGCGCGGGCTGCTGCGCTTTCTGATCGGCCTCGGGCTGCTGGTGCTGGCGGCGGTCGTCGCGCGCCCGGCGATGCCGACCGCGCGCGCGTTCACGCTGATCGAGACGGGGATGATCGTCGCGGCGCTGCTCGTCGAGCAGCTCGTGGGCCCCGACTTGCGCGGGCGCTGGCGGCCGCGGCGCCGGGCGGTCTAGATCTCGCGGCGGCCCTCGATGCACACGTTCTGCACGTCGTACGCGCGCTCCAGCACGACGGCGTCGCCTTTGGGCGTCGCGAACGTCAGCCACACCGGTCGATATGGCGCTTTGGGCGAGGGCTGCACGCTGTTCGTGATCACCGCGCGTTTGAGCGTGAGGTTGCCGCTGACGCCGAGCGCCTTCGCGGTGTCGGGCGCGGGGAACGGCTGATCGCGCCAGTAGGCGAACACGCCGCCGCCGGACGTGATCGCCTTGCGCAGCACGGCGTCGCCCGGGTACTGCCCCGGGCGGATCGTGTCGTCGGTCGACGCGACGATCGAGTCGATCGCCGTCTGCTTGACCGAGCGGCTCTGGCAGTTCGCATCGGTGCGGTACGGAAGCTGCAACCGCGGAGCGGACGACGTGCACGCGGCGAGCACGAGCAGCGCGAGCGGGAGGAGACGCGACGACGGATTCACGTCTCTCCCGCTTCGACGGCGTGCGCGCAGGCTCTTCGCGCGCGTTAGACGAGCTTGCCCGACGTCTTCTCCAGCAGCGCCCAGGCCTGCGCGCCGAACTTGCCGCTCCACTTCGTGTAGAAGCCCGAGCTCGTAAGCTTCGCGCGGAAGCCGCTCGTGTCGGCTTTGTTGATCGCCATGCCGCGGCGCGAGAGTTTCTCGGAGAGCGATTCGTTGCGCAGCTGCGTGTCGCGGCGCTGCAGCAGCGCGTACTTGGCGAGATTGCGCTCGACGACGGACTGCACGTCGGGCGGCAGGGCTTTCCACGCGTCCTGATTGCCCAGGAAGTGGTACGCCGACCACATGTGGTTGGTGACGCTGAGGTACTTCTGCACTTCGTACAGCCGGCCGACGTCGATGATCGCGAACGGGTTCTCTTGCCCGTCGAACACGCGCGTCTGCAATGCGGTGTACAGCTCGCTGAAGTTCAGCGGCGCGGGTGCGGCGCCGAGCGACTTGAAGAGATCCACCCAGAGCTCGCCGGCCGGCGTGCGAATCTTGAATCCCGCGAGATCCGCAACCGTCCGCATCGGCTTGCTCGACGACGTGATCTGCCGCATCCCGTTCTCCCACATCTTGGGATGCACGTACAAACCCGCGGCGCGAATCGCGTCGCGCACGTGGTTGCCGAGATCCCCATCCATCGCGCGGAACGCCTCCGTGGAGTCTTTGAACGCGAACCCCACGCCTTGGATTCCGGCGAGCGGCACGACCGACTGCAGAATCCCGCCGTCCAGCGTGAAGAACTGCAGCGCGCCCGAACGAAGCTGCTGTAACGCCTGCGTATCGCCGCCGAGCTGGTTGTTGGGGAACATCGCGACGTCGAGCCGGCCCTTCGTCTCGTTTTTGACGGCATTCCAGCACTCTTTCATCCGCACGTTGAGCGGATGGTCGAGCGAGACGTTGCTGGCGTACTTGTACGAGAAGTCCGCCGCGCGGGCGGGTGATTCGATGATGGCGATCGACGCGAACGCCGCCGCCGTTCCGGCCACGAAACGGCCGCGTGAGATTCTCTGATCGGTCATGTGGGGGTTCCTCTCGGCGTTCGGTTAGTCGAGCATCAGGCCGCCGTCCACCGTCAACGTCTCACCGTCGACGAAGGACGAGCGCGGGGACAGGAGCCACGCGATCGCCTCGGCGATCTCGTGCGGCTCCCCGGATCGTCCGAGCAGCGTGAGCGCTTCGACGCGCCCGCGGTGCTCGGGGTTGCTGAACGCGTCGTCCAGCATGGGCGTGAGCGTCGGCCCCGGCGCGACGCAGTTGACGGCGATCCCGTCGGGCGCGAGCGCGCGCGCCGCGCTGCGCGTCAGCGCGAGCACGCCGCCCTTGCTCGCGGCGTAGGCGGCCGTCCCCGACAAACCGCCGCCGCGCTTCCCGGCGACGCTCGCAACCGTGCAGATGCGCCCGCCCCGGCGCATGCGCTTGGCGGCCTCGCGAATGCACAGAAACGTGCCCACGACGTTGACGTCGTTGACGCGGCGGAACGTATCGACGGTGAGGTCCATGAACGGCGTCGTGTCGGCGATCCCCGCCGGCGTCGCGAGCGCGTCGAGCGTTCCGCCGAACGTCTCCAGCGCACGGTCGAACAACGCGATCACCGACGCCTCGTCGGCGACGTCGACCTCGAACGCGTAGCCGTCGATGTGGTGCGCGACCTCGTCTGCGCCTTTCTTGTCGCGATCCGCAACCGCTACGCGATAGCCTTCTTTGCTCAACAACTCGCACACGGCGCGCCCGATGCCGCTGGCGCCGCCGGTGACGATCGCCGTGGGTGGATTCTCGCCAAACCATTCCATGCGCTTACGTCAACCTCGCCGACACCACGCGGAGCTTACCCAATGTCACCCTGAGCTTGTCGAAGGGTGCGCCACGAGCGTGAAAGAGCAGCGATTGTGGCGCATGCTTCGACAGGCTCAGCATGACATGAGCGTTCATAGCAGTACTCCCGGGTCGGTGCATGCGCGTGCGAACGCGGCGAGGAATCGGGCGGCGGGGGCGCCGTCGATGAAGCGGTGGTCGAACGACACGACGCACGTGAGCATCCACGCTACGGCTAGTGCGCCGTCCACGACGGCCGCGCGTTGTGTCGCGGCGCCGATGCCCAGGATCGCGGTTTGCGGCGGATCGGGGAGCGGTGCGACGCGTTCCACCCCTTGCGGTCCGATGTTCGAGATCGAGAAGCACGCACCGCCGACGGCGGCGGACCCGATCGCGCCGTCGCGCGCGAGCGCCGCGAGGCGCACGATCTCGCGCTGAATGTCCGCGAGCGAGCGCGTATCGGCGTCGCGGACGACCGGCACGATGAGCCCATGCGGCGTGTCGGCGGCGACGCCGACGTCGATGCGTGCGAACGGCGCGCCCGTCGTCGCGTCGGTGCGCAGCTCGGCGTGCTCGCGCAGCAACCGCGCGACGGCGAACACGGCGAACGCCGTCCAGCCGAAATCGCGGCGGCGATCGATCAGCGCTTTGACCGCGTCGACGCGCGCAACGGTCTCGACCTGCGCGAGCGGAAGCTGCGCGACCTCGGTCATCTTCCGATAGATCGCGCGCCGCGCCGCGGACAGGTGCGGCGGGAATGCACCCTTTCCCTGAGCTTGCCGAAGGGGCGTGTCACCCGGAGCGGTCGTCATGTCGCCTTGAGCTTGTCGAAGGGTGTGCACGTCGGACATCGTGATGCGGCCGCGCGGTCCGGTGCCGCGCACGCCGCCGAGCGCGACGCCGTGCTCGCGCGCGAGCCTGCGCGCCGCCGGCGACGCGACCACGCGCGAGCCGTTGCTCGTCGCCGGGCGCGGGACCGGCGTGTCCATCTCGCCGGCGAGCGCGATCGTGCCGATCACGTCGCCGCACGCGAACTCGTCGCCGTCGTTGCCGAGCGCGCGCCCGACGGTGCCGCTCGCCGGCGACTCCACCTCGTAGTTGATCTTGTCCGTCGATACCTCGACCAGCGGCTCGCCGGCGCGCACCGCTTCGCCCGGGCGCTTGATCCAGCGCGCGATCGTTCCGCTCGCCATCGTGAGCCCGAGCTTCGGCATCACCACGTCGATCGGCACCGCGTCAGATCTCCCGCCGCACGAGGCGGCGCGTTGCGTCCGCGATCATCGGCGCCTTCGGGTACATCGCTTCCTGCAGCACCGGCGCGAACGGCACGGGCACGTGTGCCGCGCCGAGCCGGACGACCGGGCCGTCGAGGTCGTCGAAGCAGTGCTCGCCGATCCACGCCGCGAGCTCGGCGCCGACGCCGCCGACGCGCACCGCTTCGTGCGCCACGACGACGCGGTGCGTGCGCGCGACGGCGTTCGCGATCGCATCGTAGTCCAGCGGCCACACCGTGCGCAGGTTCAGCACGGTCACGTCGATGCCGTCCGCTTCGAGCTGCTTTGCCGCGTCGAGCGCACGGCCCACGGTGATGCCGTAGGTGACGATGAGCGCGTCGCCGCCGCCGCGCATCGTCTTCGCCTTGCCGATCGGCACGACGAAGTCGTCGTCGTCCGGCACCGCGCCCTTCTGCGGAAAGAGCGCCTTGTGCTCGAAGTACAGCGTCGGGTTGTCGCTGCGGATCGCCGCTTTCAGCAAACCCTTCGCGTCCTCGGCGTCGGCGGGGACGACGACCTCGAGCCCCGGCGTGTGCACGAACCAGCTCTCCAGCGCCTGCGAGTGCTGCGAGCCCGCCGACTTCGTGATGCCGTCGGGCGCGCGCAGCGTCATCGGGACGACGCACTGCTCGCCGAACATGTAGCGCAGCTTCGCCGCCTGGTTCACCAGCTCGTCCATCGAGCAGGTGATGAAGTCGGCGAAGTGCATGTCGACCACGGGCCGGCAGCCCGTCAGCGCCGCGCCGACGCCCGCGCCCACCAGCGCCGCTTCGGAGATCGGCGTGTCGCGCACGCGGTCGAGCCCGAACTCTTGCGGCAAGCCGCGGAACTGGCCGAAGATCCCGCCCTGCTTGGCGATGTCCTCGCCCATCAAGAACACGGTCGCGTCGCGCCGCATCTCTTCTTGCATTGCCTCGAGCGTCGCATCGGTGAACGAAATCGTGCGCGCCATCTAATGTCCCGAACCTTGCGAGCCCGCGCCGATCTCGGGCGCGAATGGCATGAACTCGTCGCGCTCGCGCGCTTCGATGACGTGGACGGGATCGCCGGCGTCGCGGTCACCCGTGTACGCGCCGAAGAACGCTTCGTCGCGCTGCGGCGACGGCGAGCTGCGCGCGAACGCGACCGCGTCGGCAAACTCCTCGCGCGCCTCGCTCCACAACCGCTCGAAGTCCTCGGGTGACAGCGCGTCGGCCAATAGCCCCTGCATCCGCACGATCGGGTCGGACGAGCTCATCACGTCCTCGACTTCGGTCTTCTGCCGGTAGCGCTCGGGATCGCCGATGTAGTGCCCGCGCGCGCGGTACGTCTTGCACTCCACGAACGTCGGGCCGCCGCCGGTACGCGCGCGTTCCACTGCCGCGCCGACCGCGTCATACACCG
>DASZBS010000075.1:0-5184 GCA_035943995.1 Candidatus Elarobacter sp.
CGCGACGGCCCGACCGTCGAAACCGACGTCTCCGTCCGTTCCGATATCGTGCGTGCCGACGACATGCTGGGCATCCCACTATCCGTCCCCGGCGGCGCGCAGAAGGCGTTGTCGATCGGCGACCTGTCGACCGTCGAGGACGGTCACGTCGATCAGCGCGTCGTCTCGAAGTACAACGGCCGGCCCACGGTAATCCTCGACCTCAACCGCGTCATCACCGCCGACGAGATCCATTCGACCGCGGTCGCGCGCGATCAGGTCAAGAAGATCGCCGCGCGCTACCCGCAGGTGACGTTCACCGAGATCGAAGCCCCCGCCGACTACACCCAGAAGTCGCTCAACGGCGTGCGCGACAGCCTGCTCGAAGGCATCGTGCTGACCGCCATCGTGCTGATGTTCTTCCTGCACGCGTGGCGCAACGCGGTCGTCGTGATGATCGCGATCCCGAGCTCGCTGCTCGCGACGCTCATCGTCATGCGGCTCCTCCACTTCACGCTCGACATCGTCTCGCTCATGGCCCTTTCGCTCATCATCGGGATCCTGGTCGACGACTCGATCGTCGTGCTCGAGAACATCACCCGGCATCGAGACATGGGCGAGCGGCCGCTCGACGCGGCGATCAAGGGCCGCAGCGAGATCGGCAGCGCGGCGGTCGCGATCACGCTGGTCGACGTCGTCGTCTTCCTTCCGATCGCTTTTTTGAGCGGCATCGTCGGAAAGTTCATGGTTGAGTTCGGGATCGTCGTCGTCGTCGCGACGCTGTTCTCGCTCCTGGTGTCGTTCACGCTCACGCCGATGCTCGCGGCGCGCTGGTCGGTGAAGAAGCGCAGCGCGGCGCCGCCCAAGGCCCTCGCGTGGTTCCAAGTCGCATTCGACCGCTTCACGCTCTGGTATCGTGACGTCGCGTTCAGCTACATCATCAAGCACCGCTGGATGGTCGTGTCGATCTGCTTCCTCCTTTTGGTCAACGCGATCGTGCTGCCCGCGTCGGCCTTTCCCGTTGCGATCGGCATCGACGCCGTCGCTATCGCGATCGCAGTCGTCTGGATGTTCGGCGGCCCGCTGATCTACGCGCTCGGCGACCGCGTGGGCGGTAACGGCCGGCGCGTGTTTCGCTATGCGCTCGCCGGGGCCGGCATCGCGCTGCTGGCTTCCGTCGCATGCGGGGTCGGCGTGATGACCGGCGCCCAAATGCTCGGACAGGTTGCTGCGATCTCCGGCGGGCTGACGGCGCTCTGCCTCGTGGTCGCGTTCTTCGCGTCGTTGATGGTCCGGCGTCCCGCGGTCAGCCGCTGGGCGAGCTTGAGCATCGTCGGGATCGTCGGCGGCATCGCAGGTGTCATGGCGCTGCTGTGGGTTAGCGGTCGTGGTATCGACACCGAGTTCATCCCGAACTCGGACACCGGGTCGATCCGCATGACGCTGTCGTTTCCGACCGGAACGCCGCTGAAGACCACCCAGGTTGCCGTCGACCGGCTCGAAGAGGCGATCGTCAAGGTCGACGGGATCGAGAAAGTCATCACGACGACTGGAGTCAAGCCGTCCGGCTTCGGCTCGACCATCGGCGGCAACGTCGCGCGCATGTACGCCGAGATGGACAAGAACCGACGCAAAGAAACCAATCGCGCGGTGCGCGACATTCGTAAGCTGTCGTCGATCGCCCCGGGCGCGTTGTTCACCGTGGCCGGTGAGGGCGGCGGCGGCGGTGGCGGCGACCCGATCAACTATACGCTTTCCGGGCCTGAAGACGTGATCGATGCCGCCGCGAACAAACTTGCCGCGTACGTTCGCTCGCTGCCGGGGACGGTCAACGTGCAGACCGGCGCCGAGTTGGCGGCGACGCGGCTGGACGTGTTGATCGATCGCGCGAAGTGCGCGATGTACGGCGTGAACCCGGGCAGCGCCGGGACCGCGGCGCGCATCGCGATCGGCGGCGCCGTCGCGACCCGCGTCCGCACGGTCACGGGTTTGGTCGACGTGCGCGTGCAGTTGCCGGCCCGATATCGCGACCACATCGAGCAAGTCCGGAACATCGCGGTCCGCGCGAACGACGGTTCCATGTACCACCTCGGCGACGTCGCGACGTTCTCGTACGTCAAGGCGCCGACGAAGATCGAGCGGCTGGACAAACAGCGCGTCGCGCACGTGTCCGGCGGCATCGACCCGGGTGTTACCACGCTCGGGCCGGTCGTGAACAAGCTCAACGCGGCAACGTCCACGCCGGGCTTTTTCCCCAACGGCGTCGCGCTGCGCGCGAGCGGCGACTCGCAGTTCCTCGGCGAGACGATCTCCAGCATGAGCATCGCACTCCTCACGTCGTTCGCGCTGGTCTACGTGCTCATGGTGATCCTGTACGGTTCGTTCTTCACGCCGGCCGTCATCATGCTTTCGGTCCCCGTCGCGCTGGTCGGCGCGCTGTTCATGCTTTCGGCCACGCACCAGTCGCTCAACCTGTTCTCGATGATCGGGATCATCATGCTCTTCGGGCTCGTCGCGAAGAACGGGATCCTGCTGGTGGACTACGCCAACACGATGCGCAAGCGCGGGATGCGTGCGGTCGATGCGATGCGCGCCGCCGCGGGCACACGTTTGCGGCCGATCGTGATGACCACGGCCGCGATGGTGTTCGGCATGCTGCCGCTGTCGCTCGGACTCGCCGAGGGTGCCGAGTTCCGGCGCTCGATGGGCACCGTGCTGATCGGCGGTTTGCTGAGCTCGTTGATCCTCACGCTTTTCCTCGTCCCGGTCGTGTACAGCTGGGTCGTCGCTTGGCTCGAAAACCGAGCGGATAAACGCGCGCTGCACCACGAGCACGAAGACGATGAGTTCTCCCCGCCTCCGCAACCGCGCGTTCCTGCCGGTGCCATGGGCGACTGAGCGGTCGCCACTGCTACAACACCTGCTGAGAAACGGCTGAGAAACGGGTAAGGGGACCTCCGGCAACAATGCTAGGAGGTCTTCGTACTCGATGACATCATCCACCACGCGACGTCTGTCCGCGCTTGCTGCGGCATCATTGTTCAGCGCGGCCGCCGCGGTCCCAGCGTTCGCGGCCGGTCCGGTCTCCGTCACGGTGAACGGCAACCCCGCGAACCTCAACCCTCCGCCCACCGAGCGCGCCGGGCGCGTCTTCGTACCGCTGCGCGGTGTATTCGAACAGCTCGGCGCGAGCGTCGTGTACCAGAGCGGCGTCATCAACGCGACCGGCCGCGGGCACAACATCTCGCTCAAGATCGGCTCGCAGCAAGCGACGGTCGACGGCCAGCAGCAAAACGTCGACGTCGCACCGTTCATCATCGGCGCCTCGACGTACGTGCCGCTGCGCTTCGTCTCGCAAGCGCTCGGCGCGACCGTGAACTACGACGGCAGCAACCGCGTCGTCGCGATCAACACCAACGGCGCCGCGGCGGCGAACAACCCGCCGAATCAAACCATCACGCCGGCTCCGGCCGCGCAAGGCGGCGGTGGCGCGATCACCCTCGCCAGCGAGCAGCCGGTGCGCGGGACGACCGTCACGGCGCGGCGCCCGACCATCGGCGCGACGTTCGGGGGCGGCCTCGCCGATCCGAGCACGGTTCGGATCACGCTCGACGGGACCGACATCACGAACCAGTCGACGCGCTCGCCGCGCGGCTTCCTCTACGTGCCGAGCGCGCCGCTGACGCCGGGACAGCATCGCGTCGGCGTGAGCGGGACCGACACCAACGGCAACCCGTTCACCCGCGGTTGGGGCTTCACGTCGGGGACGTCGTCGGCGTCGGCCGGTCAGATCCTCAACCTCCAGCCCACGGACGGCTCGACGGTAGGCACGCAGTTCACCGTCCGCGGACGCACCACGCCGGGCGCCCACGTCACCATCCAAGTCGGCGCCAGCAGCGGGCGCACGACCAGCGTCGCGGGCATCCTCGGAGCCTTGCTAGGCGCCGGTAACCAGAACAGCACCGCCAGCGTGACCGCCGTCGCCGACGCAAACGGCCGGTTCTCGCAGGTGGTCAACATCAACGCACCCTCGGGCACGCAGTTGCAGCTCGCGGTCATCGCGACCGATCCGGTATCGGGCGCAAGCGGAACGGCAGTCCAGGAAACCCTGACGATCCAGTAACCGGCGCTGCGGGTTCGGACCGGAAGGTCCGAACCCGCGTCGCGTCTCACCGATTGGCCGTGCCTGCGCAACTCGAAGGGCCCGGTCCGCGGTCCTCGCGCCACGTCCTGATCACCGGGGCGGCGGCCGGGCTTGCCAAAGGCATCGCGCGCACGTTCGCCCGTGACGGCGAGCGCGTGTCGTTCACGTACCGGCCCGGCGGCACGCCGCCGGACGCGACGCTCGCGCTCGTGCGGGCGTACGATCCCGGCGCCGTCGCGGTCCCCGCCGATTTCAACGACGCCGGCGCCGCGGCGGACGTGGTGCGCGCTGCCGAGGCGGCGCGCGGTCCGATCGACGTGCTCGTCCACGCCGTCGGGCCGATCGTGGTGAAGCGCTTCGCGCGCTGCACGCCCGAGGAATATCGCGCGCTGACCGAGTCGAACCTGGGCTCCGCCGTGGCGCTCGCGTTCGCAGTGCTGCCCGGGATGCGCGAGCGGCGGTACGGCCGGCTCGCGTTCTTCGGGATGAGCGGCTCGTCGGCGACGCAGCCGGCGCGCGGGATGGCGCTCTACGGGGCGGCCAAAGCGGGCGTGGTGACGTTCGCGCGCGCGCTGGCGCTCGAGGAAGCGGCGAACGGGATCACGGTCAACGTGATCGAGCCCGGCGACATCCGCGACAAAGAATCGGACCGGGCAGCGGCGCGCGCCGTCGCGGCGAAGAATCCCACCGGGCACGCGGGGTCGTGGGAAGACGTCGCGGCTGCGGTGCGTTTCGCGACGGCGGACGAGAACGGGTTCTTGAACGGGATGGTGCTGGGGGTCAACGGCGGACGCGCGGAGGCGCACGAGTGAAGTACGCGACCTGGGCCATCGTTGCGTTCGTCACGCTGCTGCGCGGCTTCGCCGCGTGGAAAGTTCCGCTGACCGGTGACGAGGCGTACTACTGGGAGTGGGCCAAGCACCTCGCGCTCGGCTATGCCGACCACCCGCCGATGGTCGCGTACCTGATCTGGCCGTTCGATTGGGTGACCGCGAACCCGTTCTGGATCCGCAGCGGCTTCTTGCTGTGCGGCGTGGTCGCAACGCTCGCCGCGGCCGCGA
>DASZBS010000076.1:0-11044 GCA_035943995.1 Candidatus Elarobacter sp.
AACTGCCCGTGCGCCCACTGATGCGTCCACGACGCGTCGTAGCTGAGCGCCGACTGGTGGCCGGGCTGGTCGCCGGGGCCGCTCACCTGCGCCGTGTTCGCGAAGCAGTTGACGCGCGCGGAGTTCGGGTCGCTGAACGAACGCACGATGCCGTTGGCGGCTTGGGAGCTACCAACCGAAACGGAACCGCTGTAGCTGTCGGCGTTGGTGGGGCGCCAGCTCGCGCTGAAGCCGCCCAGTAGCGACGAGCCGCTGCCGGTGGTGCCGGCGTACGACACGTTCGGTCCGAGCGTCAGCTTGTCGTTGACCTTGAACTGGTCGGCGAACTGCACTTGGCGCGACGCGGTCGCGAACGTCGACGGGCGCACGAACAGCGCGCTCGTGCCGCTCAGCACGAGCGGCGTCGACGTGGTGATACCCGCGTACGTGGAGCCCGACAGCGTGAACGTGTGCTTGTCGCGGGTGAGCGTCGCGCTGGCCGCGAGCCCGCGCGCCAAGCTGCCGCTCTCGGAAGAGAACTGGTTGAGTGCCGGCCCGGTTACGCACGCCACGCCCGGCGCCAGAAGCGGGTCGGGACACGTCCGAAAGATGTAACGGTTGAGGTCGTCGACGAGCGAGTGGTTCGTGTTGACGTAGCCGGTCAGCGTGATCGCGGTGTCGCCGATCAGCGACTGCACAGTCCCGTAGGCGAACTGAAACTTGCCGGTGTTGCCGTTGTCGGGTCCGATGCCGCACGGCAGCGGCGTGACGAACTGCGTGCACAGCGACGAGCTGGCCTGATTGTTCTGCAGCGCCGTGAACATCAGCGTCGTGCGGTCGGTCAAGCCGTAGCGCAGCTTCACGAAGTCGCCGATGTTGGCGTTCTCGCCGCCGTGCGCGTAGTTCAAGCCGCTTTGATCGGTGTAGTCCTGGAACGTCAGCGGGCTGTTGCCCGCGCGCTTGGTGTGCAGCAGCGCGATGCCGAGCTTGCCGATCGAGCCCGTCTCACCGATCTGAAAGTTGTAGCGGTCGAATGTGCCGTACGACGACGCGAACTTCGTCTGCCACGTCTGGGTGGGCTGCAGCGTGCGAAAGTTCACCGCGCCGCCGAGTGCGCCGGCTTGCGCGCCGAAGCTCACGCCGGCACCGGAGAACAGGTCGGTGTTGATCGAGCGCAGGTTCGTCGCCGCTCCGGGCGCGCCCAGCGGGATGCCGTCCAGCGTGACCGCGGTCTGCGACTCGTCGTGACCGCGCAGCGAGATCGTCTGCGGCGCGTTGGGATCGTTGGAGTCTTGCGTCACGTCGACGCCGCCGATGGTCGACAGCGCGTCGGTCAGCGAGTCGGAGATGCGGCGCACCGCGCTGGATTCGTCGACGTCGGTCGTGACGACGGTGACGCGCGCGCGCACCGTGCCGATGATCTTGAGCCCGCCGGTGTCGCTGGAGCTGGTCGTGGGCGCGGCCTGCTTCTGCACGCCGAGGTCGACATCGACGGCAACCTGTTTGTTGCCGAGCACCTCGAACGCCGCCGACGTCACGCCGGTGAACCCGCTCTTCGAGATGCGCACGCGGTAGATGCCGCTCGGCACGTCGGTGTACTTCACGATCCCGCTCTTGGTCGTGAGCGCGCTCGCGACCGTCGGCCCGATGAGGAAGACGCGCGCGTCCGCCAGCGCTTGCTGCGCCGCGGCGTCCTTGACGGTGATTTGGATGATCCCGGTGTCGCTCGAGCTCTGCGCGTTCGCCGGTGCGATCGTCCCGATCATCCCGGAGAGCAGCGCGAGAACGAGCGCGAACGCGGACCAGCGGCTTGGTGCCCTGCTCATATCGTGCGAAATCCTGGCATTGGGGTCTGTGCTCTCCCTGGGAACGCCGCGGCGCGTCCTAAGCTCTCATCGCGCTTTCAGCGATGGTCGCCAGGAACTGCGTCCCGAAGTCCGCGAGCTTCTTCTCTCCTACCCCGCTGATGGCCCGGAGCTGCGCGGGGGTGCGCGGCAGCTCGCGCGCCATCGCGCGCAGCACGGCATCGCTGAACACCACGTACGGCGGCACGTCCCGCTCGGCGGCGATCTCCCGCCGCAGCGCCCGCAGCGCCGCGAACACGTCCCGGTCGTACTCCTCATCGTCGACGGCGCCCCTGGCCGGGGTCCGCACCCGCCGCCCGGCGACCGCGGCAACGGCCTCGCGCACCACGACCGGCGTGCGCTCGACCAGCGCCCGCCGCCCGGACTCGGTGAGCGCGACCACGTTGTGGCGGGCGGCGTCCTGCGCGATCAGGCCCAGCCGCAGCAGCTCGTCGGCGAGGTGGCGCCACGCGCGGCGGTCGCGGTCCTTGCCGATCCCGTAGGTCGACAGCCGCTCGTGGTACCAGCGCTCGATCTTCTCCGTCTTCGCGCCGACCAGCACGTCGATGACGTGCGCGATCCCGACGCCGTAGCCGTGCGACTCGCGCACCCGGTACACGCACGACAGCAGCTTCTGCGCGTCGGTCGTCGCGTCGTACGACGCGCGCGGCGCCAGGCAGTTGTCGCACGCGTCGCAGCGCTCGTGCGGATAGGTCTCGCCGAAGTACGCCAGCAGCTCGCGGCGGCGGCAGCCGTTCGAGTACGCGAACGCCTTGATGCGCTCGAGCTGCGCGCGCGCCGCGGGCTGCTCGCTCGCGGGCTTCTCCAGCACGAACCGCTCGATGCGCGCGATGTCCCCGTACGCGAAAAACCACGCGCACTCGGCCGGCAAGCCGTCACGCCCGGCGCGGCCGGTCTCCTGATAATAGCCTTCTAAGCTGCGCGGCACGTCCCAGTGCACGACGAAGCGCACGTTAGACTTGTCGATCCCCATCCCGAACGCGATCGTCGCGCACATCACGCGCACGTCGTCGCGGATGAACGCCTCCTGGCGCTTTCCGCGCGTCGCGGAGTCGAGCCCGGCGTGATACGCGAGCGCGGGGATCCCCGCCGCCGCCAGCGCGTCCGCGAGCTTCTCGGTGTTGACGCGGCTGCCCGCGTACACGATGCCGGCCTCGTCGTCGGGCCGCGCGCGCATCCACTTCACCAGCGCGTCGACCGTGCGCGGCGCGTGCAGAATGCGATAGGTGAGGTTCGCGCGGTCGAACGACGCGACGTGCACGGCGGGACGAACGAGCCCGAGCTGCGCGACGACGTCGTCGCGCACGCGCGCGGTCGCCGTCGCGGTGAACGCGCAGAACGGCACGCCGGGGAAGCGTTCGCGCAGCGGCGCGATGCGCCGGTACTCGGGCCGGAAATCGTGGCCCCATTCGCTGATGCAGTGCGCTTCGTCGACCACGAAGCGCGCCACGTTCCAGCGCTCTAAATCGTCGGCGAAGCCGGGGAGCGTGAGGCGCTCGGGCGCGACGTAGAGCAGCTTGTACGCGCCGCGCTCCAGGCCGTCGAGCCGGCGCCGCAGCTCCGGCCATTCCAGCGACGAGTTCAGCGCGGTCGCTCCGACGCCGGCGGTGTCGAGCGCGTCGACCTGGTCTTTCATCAGCGCGATCAGCGGCGAGATCACGACCGTCAGGCCCTCGGTCAGGACCGCCGGCAGTTGGTAGCACAGCGACTTGCCGCCGCCGGTCGGCAGCAGCGCGAAAACGTCGCGCCCGGCCAGCACGTCACGGACGATCGCCTCCTGCGACGGACGGAAGCTGGGGAACCCGAACCAGCGCTCGAGCGCCTCGCGAAGCTCCGCCGTCTGGACAACCATGAGCATCTGCGCTTCGCCGTCTGCGACGTTCCGACCGTCCGGCAAGGGCCCGGCGAGGATTGGCCGCAAGGACTCGGGGGCACCGTCCGGCGTAGACTGGCCATCCCCCCACGTCGCAAAAGAGAGGGTGTACTTTGCGGCTCGGCGTTTTTCACCGGCTCCTTTTAGAATGGGCCGAGAAGCCGTGCGTCCTGACGGTCGGCATCGCTTCGGTCGGCAGCGAGGTCCGCATCGCGGGCGTGCTGCGCTCGTACTTCAGCCTGTCGTCGCTGCAAGGCTGGGCGCTCGTGCCGCCGCAGCAGCACGGCGGCTTCGCGGCGGTTCAGCTGACGCAGCTCCACCTCGAGGACGCGACGCAGCGCGAGGTGCTGCTCGATGGGGCCGGGCACCGGCTGCGTTTCTCCGGCGGCGGCGAGACCGTGTTCGAGCTCGAGCGCGACGATGCGCTGTTCACTGGGCCGCCGCGGTCCATCGGCACCGGGCGGTATCTCTACGTTGGCGGGCGCCGGCGGCCTGCGCCGGAGGCTTGGATGCTGCAGTAGGGGCGGTTGGATTGCCCGGGGGCGGTTGGGGTTGGCCGGGTGGGCGCCAGTGGTGCGGCGCGGACGCTCCCTTCGCGCTTCCTGCGCTCCGGTCGCTCGGCGCTCCGGCGCTCTCGGCCATCCTGGCCTTCGCGCCTCCGCGACGCCCCGCCGCACCACTGTCACCCACCCGGCCCGGCACGATGTCCGCTCAATGTCGCCGACCCGCCCAGGCACAATGTCCGCTCAATGTCGCCGACCCGCCCAGGCACGATGTTCGCCCAATGTCACCCGTGCCCAATGGTCATCAGTGCCCAATGGTCACCCGTGTCCAATGTCACCCTGAGCTTGTCGAAGGGTGCGCCACGATCGTGCATCGATCACGCCGAGCCTGATGTCACCTTGAGCTCGTCGAAGGGTGAGCGATGGTGCTCGTGCTTGCCGCGGTGGTTCTCGAAGCGGTCGCGGGCGTTCGCGCGGCGTTGCGGATGCTCGCGACAGCCGGCGGTGCGCCGCTCGCGGCTGCCCCGGCACCTCCGCCGCGCACGCTTGCCGTGATTGTTCCCGTGCTGAACGAAGAGGCGCGCGTCGCCGCGTCGCTGGCCGCGCTGGCGTGTTGCGGCACCGAGCTCGCCGAGATCCTCGTCGTCGACGGCGGGTCGACCGACGAAACGCGAGCCGTCGTCGCGGCCGCCGCCGTCCGCGACCCGCGCGTTCGCTACCTCGATGCGGCCCCGACGCCGCCGGGCTGGAACGGGAAGGCCTGGAACCTCGAGACCGGGCTGCACGCCACGGCCGCGCCGTGGGTGGCCACCGTCGATGCCGACGTGCGCGTCGGGCCGTCGCTGCTCGGTGATGCCGTCGCGCGGGCCGAGGCGGACGGGCTCGCGGCGCTCAGCGTCGCCACGCGTCAGGAGCTGGCGGACGCGGGGGCCGCGCTGCTGCATCCGGCGTTCCTCACCACGCTCGTCTATCGCGCCGGGCTGCCCAACGTCGCGACGTGCGATCCGGCGCGCGTGCAGGCCAACGGGCAGGTGTTCGTCGGGCGGCGCGACGCGCTGTTGCGGAGCGACGTGTTTCGCGCGGCGCGGGGCTCGCGCTGCGAGGACGTGACGATCGCGCGGATGCTGGCGTCCAACGGTGAGCACGTGGGATTCTTCGAAGGCGACGCGGTGGTGCGCATGCACGACTCGTGGCGCGACTGCGCGGCGAACTGGCCGCGCTCGCTGACTTTGCGCGATCGCTTCGTCGCGCCCGCGCGGCTGGCGCTCGCGCTCGCGGAGTTGCTGTTCGCGCAGGCGCTGCCGCTGCCGACGCTCCTCGTGTTGCTCGCGCTGGGCGATCGCGTGCCGTTTGCTCGGGTTGCAACGGGGATCGCGTTCGCGTTGGTGATGGTGCGGCTCGGGGTGTTGGTGGGCACGCGACGTGCGTACGTGAGGCCGTCCATTGCGTACTGGTTGTCGCCGCTTGCCGATTTGCCGGCCGTTGCGCTGCTGATGGTGAGTGCGCTGCGTCGTACGCACGTGTGGCGTGGGCGCGTGCTCGTTGCGGAGACGGGCGCGTGAGGCGCGTTGCGTGGACGTTGACGGTAGTGCACGCGCTCGCGCTCGTGCTTGGGCTGTTCGGTATTCTCATCGCGATCCCGCATCCGGAGCTTTGGGCCGGCAAGCCCGACGCGGCGGCGTTCTTCGCCTTCGCGATCGACAAGACGGGCGGCGCCGCGATGTTTCTCGGCGCGCTCGCGATGCTCGCGTATGGTTTGTACGCGCTCGGTGCGCGGCGCACGCTGATCTTCTTTCTTGCCGCGACCGTGATCTCCGCGACCGCCGAGTTGACCGGGACGAAGACCGGCTGGCCGTTCGGTGGATATGAATACACCGATTTTCTCGGACCCAAGCTGCTCGGGCGCGTGCCCGTTGCCGTGCCGTTGTCGTGGTTTTATATGGGCTTTGCGTCGTTCGTGCTCGCCGATGCCGTCGTCGCGCGCCGGGGGTGGCGGAATCGTACGCTTTGGTCGATCGTGCTCGGCACGTGGTTGCTCACCGCGTGGGATCTCGTGCTCGATCCTTCGATGGCCGCGCCGCAGATGCAGTACATCCACTTCTGGATTTGGCACGAGAGCGGGCCGTATTTCGGGATGCCGCTGCGGAATCTCGCCGGGTGGTTCGGTACCGGGTTGTTGTTCGTCGCGGTCGGGCGATTGCTGTGGCGCGAGCGGGTTGTGCCGGTCGCGCCCGTAATGCTACCCTTCGTCGTGTACGCCGTGAACGTCGCGTGGTCGATGGTGCTCAGCGTGTCGGCCGGGATGTGGCCGGGCGCGGTCGCTGCGATCGTGCTGGCGCTGCTGCCCGCGGCGTTCGCGCTGAGTCGATCGCGGACCGCACCCGCGTACGCGTGAGCGGCGGGTATCCGCCTGCGGGGATGCTCGGTCCGCGCGCGATCGCGTGGTGGTCGCTGCGCACGATGACCGACGGCGTGACCGTCGAAGGGCTCGAGCACGTGTCCCGCACCGGACCCGTGCTGCTCGCCGCGCGGCACTACCATCATCTGCTGGACGGCGCCGTGCTCGTCCACCATCTCGCACGGCCGGTGCACATCGTCGTGGGCCTCGATTGGACCGCGAACGCACGGCAGCGGCGTTGGATGGAGCGTGCGTGCGCGTGGGCGCGCTACCCCGTGATCTTGCGGCCCGCGACCACGGGCGAGCTCGGCGGTTACGCCGCGAGCGAGGTGCGGCGGTATCTGCGTTCGGGCGTGCGCGATGCGGCGGCGCTGCTGCGCGACGGGCGCGTCGTGCTCGTGTTTCCCGAAGGTTATCCCGTGGTCGATCCTACCGCGTCCGATGCGACGCCGCGGACGCGCGATGCCGACGGGCTGCTGCCGTTCGCGGCGGGGTTTCGCACCATCGTGGACGCTGCGCGGCGCGGCGGCGCGCGCGACGTCAGTGTCGTGCCGGTCGGTTTTCGCTACGAGCCGCGTGGCGGGCGCTGGCGGATCACCGTGCGCGTCGGCGCGCCGCTTGCGGCGGATGCCGGCGTCGCGACCGTTTCCGACGCCGTCCGCGAATTGTCGCGATGAAGCTCTGGTCCGGTGTCGCCGTCGCGCTCGCGGTGGTCATGCTCGCGGTCGCATGTTGGGCCGTCGTGCCGGCGCCGACGTTCGCGACGCTCCCGCTCGCCGTTGCCGTGCCCGAACTGGCGCCGCGGGTGCTCGCGTTCGCGATCGTGCTCGGCGCTCTCGTGTGGTTGTTCGCGCGTGGTCGCGCGCGCGCCGTCGCGACGGTGCTGATCGTCGTCTCCGCCGCGTGCGCGGCGTGGCCGACCGTTGCGGCGCCGTTTGCGTGGCGGGGGGCTGAACGCGCGCTTGCGGATGCGCACGTTCCGCCTGCGCGGCCGCGCGCGTTTGGGATCGACGTCGTGCGCGACGTTCCGGTTCACCTGCGCGACGGTTCGTCGCTCGCGCTCGACCTGTACCGCCCGCGTGACGTCGGGACCGTCCCCAACGGCGGACATCCGCACGCTGCGGCGGCGCTGCCGCTCATCGTCGCGGTCTACGGCGGCGCGTGGTCGTTCGGCTCGCGTGACGGGCTCGCGCCGCTCGCGCAGCGGTACGCGCAGCGCGGGTACGCCGTTGCCGTCGTCGATTATCGGCATGCGCCGCATTATCGCTTTCCGGTGCAGCGTGACGACGTGGAGGACGCGCTGCGCGCGATCGCCGCGCATGCGCCGGAATGGCACGTCGACCCGCAGCGGGTCGCGTTGCTCGGGCGCAGTGCAGGCGCGGAGCTTGCGCTGATCGTCGCGGAGCGTGCGCAGCCGCTGCGCGTCGCCGCCGTCGTCGCGTACTATTCGCCGATCGATCTCGTCGGCGGCTGGAACGATCCGCCGCGGCCCGATCCCGCGAACGTGCGGGAGATTCTCGAAACCTATTTGGGCGGGCCGCCGGATGCGGCGCATGCGAGCGCGTACCGTGCCGCCTCGCCGCTCGACGGCGCGCATCGGGGGATGCCGCCCGCGCTGCTGATCTGCGGCGACCGCGACGAGCTCGTGCGCATCGTCTTTCAGCGCGCGTTCGCGGCGCGGCTGCGTGCGCTCGGCGTGCCCGTGGTCGCAATCGAGTTGCCGTCGGCGAATCATGCGTTCGACGAGGTCGACGGCATCGGCGCCGCGATCGCGCACGACGCGACGCTGCGTTTTCTCGATGCGGAACTGGGCGGCTAGCGCCGCCCGGCGGGCGTCAGTTGCAGCGCGGGTCGGTGAACGTGCCGCGCTTGCGCGCGGTGCGCAGCACGTCGGCGATCTCGACCGCGCCGGAGCGTTTGGACAGCACGCAGTTCGCGCCCGCGAAGCGCAGCCGGTCGGCCCGAGCGCCCTCGCCGTCGGTGTAGGCGCAGATGAACGCGCTCGGCAGGGCTTCGCGCATCGCGGTCACGGCGTCGGCGGGGTCGACGTCCAGGTAATCCGTGTCGACGAACAGCGCCTCCGGCCGGCTGGCCCGTATATCCTCGACGTCGAGCGTCGGCGCCACGCGGACGACCCGCAGCTCAGCCCCCGCGAGCACGTCGCTCAGGTAGGGGACAAAAAGAGACTGGGGCTCCACCACATACGAGTCCACGTCTTCCGCGTACCGCGGAGCGTGGTCCCGTCTAACGAGGGCTTGGGTCCTATGCCAACCCGGTCTTGATGGCATGCACGGCGGCCTGCGTGCGCGCCGTGATGTTGAGCTTCGCGAAGATCCGGCTGATGTGGTTCTTCACGGTCTTCTCGGAGAGGTGCAGCTTCGCGCTGATCTCTTTGTTCGACATGCCGCGCGCGATGAGCCGGATGATCTCCGTCTCGCGGACCGACAGCTCGTTCTGCGCCGTGCGGCCGAAGCCGTTGGACCGGCGCTTGAGCACGCCGCCCGCGACCCGCGGATCGACGTAGGCATGGCCGCTCGCGACGCTTTTCACGGCGCGGATCAGCTCGGCCGGCAGGATGTCCTTGACCACGTAGCCGTCGGCGCCGGCGCTCAGGCAGCGCTGCATCACCTCGGGCTGGACGTGCGTGGAGAGGACGCAGACCTTCGCCTGCGGCGCCAGCTCGCGGATCGTGCGCATCGCTTCGGAGAACTCGACGTGGTGGCCGTCGAGGTCGAGCACGATTAGGTCGGGGCGCATGCGGCGCAGCTGCGCGTTGGCCACCGAGTCGGCGTCGCCCACGACTTCGATCTCCGCGTCCGCCGCCAGTACCTGGCACAAGGCCTTGCCGAAGAGCGCTTGGCCCTCGATGACCAAAACGCGAACGGGCTTCGTGGACGTGGCGGTCGGCGTGATCTGGGTGGCGAGCATGTGCTGTGTCCTCAGTCCTTTGGGGTGGGCCATTGAGCCTAGCCGGGTCACCTAGAGTATGAACGAAACGAGAGTCCGATAGACTCCCCCAATTTGGGGGTTCTTGGGCTCGGGACCACCGTTTCGGGGTTTCGCGGCGTTGGGACCGCTCCTTCGGGGTCGCGGAGGCGACTGAGGTCCCGTGGGCGAGGTATACAAGAACGTGCGCACTCGACGAACCTCGCCTGCCGCCGCCGTCATCACCGCCGTCCCCGAAGCGGACCGCACCAGCGCGTTCGTCGGCGAGCTGCGGACGCTGGTGAAGGCGTCGTACGTGATCTTCTCGCGCTACGACCAGAACGGCATGCAAAGCGATATCGTAGTCGCCGAGGAGTCGGGCAACCCGGCCCGCCAGACGGAGTGGCTGCAGGCGGAACGCTTGCTGCAGTCGCGCTCGGAGGCGCCCATCCCGCGCGTCACCGACGCGATGATCGCGCTGGACGGGATGCGCGGCCTGGTCGCCGTCTACGGCGTCGACCGCACCATCTTCGGGCTGGCGATCGCCGCCCGCCCGCGCCCGTTCGCGCCGGACGAGCGCCGCGAGCTGGAGAACACCCTGCGCTCGGGCTCGGAGCTGATGCGCCGGCTCTCGACGTTCGAGGGCGAGCAGAGCGCGCAGGAGCGCACCGCCGAGCGCGCGCTGCCCGCGCAGTTCGTGCTGTCGCGCGAGTACGCGGTCGAGTCGAAGTGGATCCCGAACGACGATCCCAACGACGTCCTGCAAAGCATCCTCGAGCTCGCCGGCGACGGGCTGCCGCCGGTGGTCGAGCACGCGGTGCGCGCGGTGACCGCGGCGTGGACCGACGATCCCGCGACGTGGGAGCCGGCGACCGTCGTGCCGCTGCCGTTCATGGTGGTGAGCGTCGCCCCGCTCGACGGGCCCGCGGGGCCGAAGATCGGCGTGCTCGTCGAGCGCTTCCGCTCGCGCAACCCGCTGCGGCTTGCGGCGGACAAGTTCGGGATGAGCTCGCGCGAGCTCGAAGTGCTCTCGCTCGTGCTCAAGGGATTCGGCACGCCGCAGATCGCGACCGCGCTGGACATCGCGGAGTCGACCGCGCACGATCACATCAAGCGCATGATGCTCAAGACGCGCGCCCGCAACCGCGTGGAGCTCGCCGCCAAAGCCTTAGGCTGGAGAGGCGCGTAACGCGGCCGCGCCGCGTTACGCGCTGTTCGGTAGTTCTTTGAGTTCGCGGGACGTGACCGCGAAGTAGTCGCTGTAGTCGTCGACCTTGGTGGTGGAGCGGTTGACGACCGTGCCGATGAGGTCGTTGACGCCCACGCTCTCGAGGCGCGCGAGCGCTTTGCGCGTCGAGCGCACGTCGGTTTGCGCGGCGGCGAGGATCATCACCGTGCCGTCGGTCTTGGCCGCGACGATCGCGGCATCGAACACCGGCACGAGCGCCGGCGCATCAACGATCACCGTGACGTAGCGCTCGCGCGCTTCGCGCAGCAGCGC
>DASZBS010000077.1:0-42606 GCA_035943995.1 Candidatus Elarobacter sp.
CCCGCGGTGACGAACTCACCGTAGTTGCGCAGCGACACGCCGTGCGCCGCGGCCACGTCCCACAGGTATCCGGCGTGCGGGACCGCGGCGTCCGCGCCGTCCTCGTAGTCGTAGATGCCGCGGCGCGACGCATAGCTCGCCTGCCACGTCTTTTCGAGGTAGTCGTTCGCGAACGCCGCCGTGGCCCAGTTGTGGCCGTCCGCGCTGACGTGCGCGTTCTCGAAGAAGCGGTCGAACGTGCCGAAGCGGCGCGCGAGCGCGTGCTGGTTCGGCGTGACGCGCGCGCCGAACAGCACGAGCGACGGATCGCCGTCGGCGCCCGCAACGTCGCCAAGCACCTGGTCGTACGACCGGTTCTCCTTGATCACGTACACGACGTGGCGGATCGGGCCGCCGCGCCGCACGATCGCGCTCGGCGGAACGCCTTCGTGCTGAGCGAGCTCGCGCACGTCGTCGAGACCGCGCGCGAGCGCCGCGTCGTCGGGGACGGCGAGGCGCCGGATCGAGCCGGCGAGCTGGTCGGCGATGTACTGCGCCGGCGCCGGGTTCGCGAGCCGGGTCGACGCCGGCTGCACCTTGTAGCGCGGGTTCGCGTGGCTCGACTCGCCTTTGCCGTTCGCCACGTAGAGCACGCCGTGCGCGCGATCGACGATGACCGCCGTCGGGTACCAGCCCGCCGGGATCGCGCCGAGCGACGCGAGTCCGTCCACCGTCGTGCTGAGCACGGCGACCGCGTTCGCCGCACCGCAGGTGACGTAGAGCCGGTCGCCGTCGAGCGCCAGCGCGTTGGGCGACGCGCCGATCGCGTCGCGGCGGCCGAACGGAACGGGCGCGCGTGCGATGACGCGCTCGCTCGCCAGGTCGATCACGGCGATGTCGTCGTCGTCGCTGTCGGCGACGTACAGCCGGCGTCCGTCGCTTGCGAGCGCGACGGGATGCAGACCGACGGCGATGCGAGCGCGCACGGTGCGCGCCGCGACGTCGACGACGTCGAGCTGCGACTCGGCGCGGTCCGCGACGTACAGCGTCTTGCCGTCGGCGCCGAACGCGAGCGCGGCGGGATGGCGGCCGACGGCAACCGTCGCGACGACGCGCTCCGCGACCGGATCGACGAACGCAACGCGGTTACCGAGGTCGCCCGCGACGGCGAGCGTGCCGTCGGGCGCGCGCGCGAGCGCTGCGGGAAAGAACGGCAGCGGCAGCGAGACGTTGCGGTCGACCGTGCCGCTGGCGGTGTCGACGTGCGCGATCTGTTCTTGAAACGATCCCGCCACGCTCACCCATACGCCGTCGCCGTCCGGATCGCGCAGCGGAACGCCGTACGCGCCGTCGAGCTTGACGCTGGACAGCTCCTTGAGCGTCGCGGCGTCGAGCACGCGCAACGCCGGCTTGCGATAGCCCGCTTCCAGCTCGATCAAGCGCGAGCCGTCGCGCGACATGACGAGCCCCTGCGGCAGCGTCCCGACCGTCGCGACGGCACCGTCCGCACCGCGAATGCTCCAGCCCGTCGGAAGCAGCGTCACACCGGGTGCCGCGACGACCGCCGTCACGAGCACGGCGCACGCGATCGTCCCGACGAGGGCTGAGCGAACGAACGACCGCGTCACGCGACTACCTCCGGTGCAGGCTCGAACCGGACCCGAGACGGAGCGCCATCGCGATCACGCGCGGCGCGAACGCGACGACGAGCGCGACGGTGATGAAGAAAAACACCGGGTGCACGAACGGAAGGTCGTCGTGCGGGATCGCGCGGCAACCCACGTTGGTGCCGGCCATCGCCATGCAGAACAATCCATAGGCGAGCTGCAGACGAAAATTCGGGTCGATCGCACGGCCGAAGAATGCTCGCCGGTGCTCCGGCAACCACCACCACAGCATCGGGACGGCGAGCGCGAGGCAGGCCGCCGCCGTGACGAGTCCCCACGTCACGTCGAAGGCGCGCGATCCTTCCATCCACTCCCAGCTCACGGTCCGTCCGCCGTTCGTCTCCCCCGGCCGTCCTCCTAGGATTCGAGCGGCGACACGACTAGGCGCCGAGTGCCGCCCCGAGCGCGGCCGCAGCGAGCACGACGATCCACGGAGCGACGCGCCACGCCGCGATCGCGGCGAACGCGGCCAGCGCGATCGCGATGCGCACCGGGCTCGTTCCCAGCGAGAGCAACACGGGATCGTAGAGGACGCCGCCGAGCAGCCCGACGACGGCCGCGTTCGCGCCGCGCACCGCGCCCGCGGCGCGCGGTTCGCCCGCGACGCGGTTCCACACCGGCGCGAGCGCGAAGATCAGCGCGAACGACGGCAAGAAGATCAGCACGATCGCCACCAGCGCGCCGGCAAGCCCGTGCAGCGGCGACACGTTCGCGTAGCCCAGAAACGCCGAGAACGTGTTGAGCGGCCCCGGCATCGCCTGCACCGCGCCGTAGCCCGCGAAGAAGTTCTGCGCGGTGATCAGCCCGTCGTGCACCATGCTCTGCAGCAGCGGCAGCACGACGTGCCCGCCGCCGAACACCAGCGAGCCCGCGCGGATCAGCGTGGCGAGGAACGCGATCGCCGGCGTCTTCGGCAACGCGGTCGCCGCGACGAGCGCGACGAACACGCACGCGGCGGCGAGCGCGAAACGGCGCGAGACGCGGATCGGCAGCGCGTCGGCGCGCAGGCCGGGCGCGTGCAGCAGCAGCGCGCCGGCGAATGCGCCCAGCGCGATCGATGCCCACTGCAGGCCCGGATACGGTCGCAGCGCGAGCGTCACGAAGAGCGCCGCGACGGCGATCAGCTTCGTCGGCAGGTCGGTGCACAGCGAGCCCGCCAGCCCGACGACGGCCTGCGCCACGACCGCCGCCGCCGCGGCGAACAGGCCGGCCAGCAGCCCGGCGAACCACACCGGCACCGCGTGCCGCTCCGCGCCGCCCAGCGCCGCGGCGAACGCGGTCATGAGGATGGCCGACGGCGCCGTGAACCCCAGCCAGGCCAGGAACGCGCCGAGCGCGCCCCCGCGCGTGAGCCCGATCAGCATCCCGACCTGGCTCGAGGTGGGTCCCGGGAGCACCGAGCAAAACGCGACGATCCGGACGAAGGTCGCCTCGTCGAGCCACCGCCGCTCCTCCACGAAGGTGCGCCGGAAATAGGCGAGGTGAGCGATCGGGCCGCCGAACGACGTCGACCCCAGCCGGAGGAACGTCGTGAACACCTCGCGCACGACGCTCGTCTTACCACCGGAGGAACCCGACCTCATGCACCTGGGCGATCTGACGGTCTACGCCGACGGCCGCTTCGCGCGCTACGACGACGCGAAGGTCGGCCTGCTCACCCACGGCCTGCAATACGGGACCGGATGCTTCGAAGGCGTGCGCGGCTTCTGGAACGCGCGCGAGGAAGAGCTGTACTTACTCAAGCTCGCCGACCACTTCGACCGCCTCGCGCAGTCGGCGCGCATCCTGATGATCGATCTGCCGCACACCACGCGCGAGCTTTGCGATCTCACGGTCGAGATCTGCGCGCGCAACAACTTCCGCACCGACGTCTACGTGCGCCCGTTCGCCTACAAAGCGAACGAAGACGTCGGCGTGCGGCTGCACGGCGTGAAGGACGCGTTCGCGATGGTCGCGATCCCGTTCGAGCGCTACTTCGACAGCGATGCCGGGTTGCGTGTCGGCGTGAGCTCATGGCGGCGCATCGACGACACGATGGCACCCGCCCGCGCCAAGATCACCGGCACCTACGTCAACAGCGCGCTGGCGAAGAGCGAAGCGGTGATGAACGGCTTCGACGAGGCGATCATGCTTTCGGCCGAAGGCCACGTGTGCGAAGGCTCGGCCGAGAACGTGTTCATGGTGCGGCGCGGCGTGCTGTACACGCCCGACCCGTCGCAGAACATTTTGGAAGGCGTCACGCGCCGCGCGATCATCACGCTGGCGAAGGACGAGCTCGGGCTCGACGTGATCGAGCGCCCGATCGACCGCAGCGAGCTGGTCGTCGCGGACGAGCTGTTCATCACCGGCAGCGCCGCGGGCGTGCAGTGGATCGATTCGGTCGACCACCGCCCCGTGGGCGACGGCAAGCGCGGCCCGATCGCCACGGCGCTCATCGACGCATACGACCGCGCGATCCACGGCATGATCCCGAAATACGAAGACTGGCTGACCCGCACGTACGCGGGCCGTCACAAAGCCGCGAGCTAGCGGCGGCGGATCGCGCTCAGGGCGCCGGCGTCGTCGCCGGGGCGGCCACCGGCGCGGCGACGTTCTGCGGCGTCCACATCCGCTGCTCCGGCGTCGGCGAGCCCGCGTCGGTCGGCGCGGCGCGCTCGGACTCGGCGTCGGGGTTGAAGTCGTTGGTGCCACGCCACGTCGCGAACTTGCCGAGCGCGTCGTAGGCGAGCCGCGAGACGCCGCGGATGAAGCGCCGGCCCGACGCGAGGGTCGGCAGGTCGGTCGTCATCACGGCGATGACGTACGGGTCCTCGCCCTCGAAGACGATGCCGACGTCGTTGAGCGTGTCGTGCAGCGTCCCGGTCTTGTGCGCGATCATCGTGCCTTCGGGCAGCGGCTCGGGGAGCAGGCTATTGTGCTCCTGGCCGGTGAGGATCGCGATCATCTGGCGTGACGACCACTCGTCGATCAGCTGCTTCTGCGCCATCGCGCGCAGCAGGTGCGTCATGTCGGCCGGGCTGGAGCGCAGCGCCCAGCGGATGTGGGGCCCTTCGGAGCGGATGAAGTCGGTCAGCCGCGTGTGCGTGAGGCCGAGGTCTTCCATCTCCTGGTTGATGTGCGGCCGCCCGACGAGCCGGATCAGCATGTTCGTGGCAGTGTTGTCGCTCACGTCGATCATGAGCGCCAGCAGCCGCGACACCGGGTAGCTCGAACCGACGCGGCCGCGTGCGAGGTCGCCCGAGCCCCAGTCCTTGTCCGAGCGCCGCAGCTTCACGCGCGTGTTGAGGTCGAACTTGCCCGTGCCGAGCTGGCGGAAGACTTCCACCATCACGGGGATCTTGATCGTCGAGGCGGCCGGCATCTCGGCGCCCGCGTTGATCCCGGTCGTCATCCCGGTGGCGACGTCCTGGACCGCGATCCCCACGTGCCCCGGCGCGCGCAACGAGAAGGCCGCGAGCTGCGCCTGGAAGTCCGCGAGCGGGCCGGGCACGTTCATCGCCCCGGCGGGTGAACCGACGGCAAACGGAACGGCTAGACTGACGACGATGGCAACGAGTCGTCGTGGTACCCGCATTGTCTTCCTATTGTCGGTAAGCTACGACGAAAGTCAAGGTGCCGTTGGACAAGGGATGGACAACCCGCCTCTTTTGCTCAGGGTGACAGGGTCGTACGAGCTCGTGAAAGCGCGTTGAAAGCCGCATCGCTACGCTGGCGGCACAACGCACCTCTTTCCGGAGCACGTGACCAATGAACACGATCTTCCGAATCCTTTCGATTGCCTCAGTCCTCGGCGTCGCATCGGGCGGCGGCGCCTTCGCGCAGCCCGTCGCGAATCTCGGGCCGAGCTCGCACGACGTGATCGCGACCGTCGGATTCCCCAACGACAGCTACAACGACGGCGACCCGCATCTCACGACCGTCGACGGAGTTCACTACGAGTTCCAGGGCGCGGGCGAGTTCGTCGCGTTGCGCGACGGCGCCGGCATGCAAATTCAGACGCGCCAGACCGGCGTCACCACCGCAACGCCGTACACCAGTCCTCACAGCGGTCTGACGACCTGCGTGGCCGTCAACACCGCGTTGGCCGCGCGCGTCGGCACGCACCGCGTCACGTATCAGCCGAGCGGCAGCGGCGCAGCGGGTATGCAGTTGCGCGTCGACGGCGCCGTGGTGGCAACGCCCGGGGTGTCGGGCGTCACGCTCGGGTCCGGTGGCCGCGTCGCCAGCAACGTGGCGTCCGGCATCAACATCGATTTTCCGGACGGCACCAGCATGAGCGCGTTCCCGAACTACTGGGCGGCGCAAAGCGTGTACTACCTCAACATAAGCGTCTTCCACACCCCCGCCACCGAGGGCCTGATGGGCGCCATGGCGCCGGGCAGCTGGCTGCCCGCACTGCCGAACGGCTCGTCGCTCGGGCCGGCGCCGGCGACGATGCACCAGCGGTTCGTCGACCTCCAGCAAACGTTCGCCAATGCCTGGCGCGTGACGGCCGCGACGAGCTTGTTCGACTACGCATCCGGCACGTCCACCGCGACGTTCAATTTCCCGGGCTATCCGCCGGAAAATCCGCCGTGCGTCTTTCCGAAGAGCCCGCCCGCGAAGCCGCTCGACCGCAACACGGCGCAGCGGATGTGCCACGACGTCATCGACAAGAACCGAAACGCGAATTGCGTGTTCGACGTCGCCGTCACGGGCGAGCAGGGCTTCGTCAAGGCGTATGTCATCAGCGAGCGGCTGGAGGCCGGCGCGACGCGAACGAACCTGACCGACGACAAGGATACGTCGCCGGTGGGCGGCCCGGTGCGATTCACGGCGACGGTGAAGCGAGAAGCGTCGAGCAGCGGCGGCGTGCCCGTCGGAGCCGTGCAGTTCTCGGTCGACGGCGCCCGCGCGAGCGATCCCGTCAAGCTCGACGCCGAGGGCCGCGCCACGTGGACGACGTCTCGCCTCTCGGCCGGTAAGCACAACGTGTCGGCCCGGTACCTGCCCACCGAGAGCAGCGTGTTCCTGACCAGCACCAGCTTCGACAAGGTCCATGCCGTCATCAGAGGCGGAGGAGGACCAGCTCGCACCGAGTGAGCTCGTCGCACGGTGTGCGCCACCGGCGCAGCGCGAGGCTTCGTTCCGACGAAGCCTTGCGTTTGCGTTTACTGGCGCACGTAGGGGACGCCGTCTGCGGCCGGGGCGCGGACGCGGCCCGCGAAGCCCGCGAGCGCGACGAGCGCCGCGAGGTACGGCAACGCTTGCATCAGCTCGCTCGGCACGCCGGCGCGTTGCAGCGAGTACTGCAGCGCCGCGAAGAAACCGAAGAACAGCGCCGCGCCCGTCGCGCCCAGTGGCGTCCAGCGGCCGAAGATCACCGCCGCGAGCGCGATGAAGCCGCGCCCCGCTGTCATCCCGTCTGAGTACAGGTCCAATTCGGCGAGCGACAGATAGACGCCGCCCAGCGACGCGATCGCGCCGCCGATCACGACTGCACGGAAACGCGTTTTGAGCGCGTCGATGCCGGCCGACTCGGCGGCGCTCGGGTCTTCGCCGCACGCGCGCACGCGCAAGCCCCACGGCGTGCGCGTCAGCACGAATTGCAGCGCGGCCGCCGCGACGAACGCGAGCACGATGAACACGACTTCGCCGGTATGCCCGAACGCGGGGACTTCGTGTGACGCGCCCGGCTGATGGTAGACGAGCACGAGCCCGAACGCTGCGCCGGCGAGCGCGGCGATGTTCAACCCGGTGCCTGCGACGATCTGATCGACGCCGAGCCGCGTCGCGGCGAACGCGAGGATCGCGGCGAGCAGCATCCCGGCGACGACGCCCGCGAGCGCGCCGAGCAGCGGGCTCCCCGTCGCGCCGCTCACGACCACCGACGTGAACGCGCCCGCGATGAGAATCCCTTCGAGCCCGATGTTCACGACGCCGGCGCGTTCGCTCAGCACGCCGCCGAGCGCCGCGTAGATCAGCGGCGTCGCCTTCACCAGCGTCAGCCCGAGGATCGCGAGCACGGCGGCGAGCGTGGCGTTCACGTGGACCTCCGGTTCGCGAGCACGCGCCGCCCGGCGAGCGCGATGATCACCAGGCCGGTCACGAGCGTGACCACCTCGCGCGGAACGCCCGCCTCGGCTTGCATCGAGATCCCGCCGCTCTGCAGCATCCCGAACGCAACCGATGCGACGATGATCCACAGCGGGTCGAGGTTGCCGACGAGCGCGACCGCGATCGCGATGAAGCCGTAGCCCGGCGACAAGCCGGTGTTGAAACGATGAAGCCCGCCCGACACGATCATCGCGCCGCCGAGGCCCGCGATCGCACCCGACAGCGCCATCGCGACCAGCGCGGTGCGGCCGAGATCGATCCCTGCGCGCTTCGCGGCTTCGGGCGCTTCGCCCGCGGCGCGCAGCTCGTAGCCGAACACCGTGCGCCGCAACACCCAGCGCAGGACCAGCGCGAGCACGATCGCGACGACGAAGGGCGTGACGAGAAACGCCGGCGTGAGGTGCGGGTCGGCGACGAGCGCGATGAGGTCGGGGATCTGCGCGGCCTTCGGCAGCGCCGCGGTCTCCGACGCGCCGCCGCCGCCCTGCTGCAGCGGGCCGGTGACGAGATACGTCGTGAGCAAGATCGCGACGACGTTGAGCATCAGCGTCGCGATCACTTCGTTGGCCCCGAAGCGCGCGCGCAGAAAACCGGGGATCGCGCCCCACGCGCCGCCGGCGAGCGCGCCCGCGAGCATCACCATCGGGATCGCGAGATACGGCGGCAGCGGAAGCTGCGCGCCCAGCCAGCCCGCGGCGAAGCCGCCGAGGATCAGCTGTCCCTCGGCGCCGATGTTGAACAGCCCCGCGCGAAACGCGATCGCGATGCCGAGCGCTGGGAACAGCAGGTTCGTCGCCTGCACCAGCGTCTCGGCGACTTCTTCGGGCGTGCCGAACGCACCGTCGAACAGCGCGCCGAATCCGACCAGCGGCGACACGTGTGCGAGCAGCATCGCGATCGAGCCGACACCGAACACGACGACGATCACGATCGCGATCTCGCGCAGCGTACCTTTGCGCAGCGCGGCGATCATGCGTGCCCCGCCATCAGAGCGCCGATGCGGCCGCGGTCGATCGCCGCGCGTTCGAACGAGCCGGCGAACGCGCCGTTCGCGATCACCAGCACGCGGTCGGCGCACGCAAAGATCTCGTCGAGCTCGAACGAGATCAGCAGGACGCCCGCGCCTGCGTTGCGCGCTTCGATCAGCCGCGACTGCACGAGCGCGGCGGCGCCGATGTCGATGCCGCGCGTCGGCTGGTACGCGACGACGAGCTTCGGCGCGCTGGTGAGCGTGCGCCCGACGACGATCTTCTGCTGGTTGCCGCCGGAGAGCTGGCCGACGATCGCGTCCGGGTCGGCGGGCCGCACGTCGAACCGCTCGATCACCTCGCGCGCCGCATCGCCGAACCGCGCGAGCGGCAGCGTGCGCTGGCGGCCGAGCGCGACGTTGTCGCGCACGTCCCAGTCGAGCACGAGCGCTTCGTGGCGGCGGTCTTGCGGGATCACGCGGATGCCGCGCGCGAGCCGCGACGCGGGCGTGTCACCCGCACGCAACGGCGTGCCTTCGTAGATCAGCTCGCCGGTGAACGGGACCACGCCGGCGAGCGCATCGGCGAGCGCGGTCTGGCCGTTGCCTTCGATCCCCGCGACGCCCACGATCTCGCCCGCGCGCACCTCGAACGTCGCGTTCGCGAGCGTGCTCGTCGCGGAGCGCGCGGACAGCCCGCGCACCTCGAGCAGCGGCGCGGGCGTCGTCGTCGCGCGCGCGGCGAGCGCGGGCACGTCGCCGCCGACCATCTCGCGCGCGATCGCGTCGGCGGTCGTCTCGCTGGTGAGGTGCGACGCCACCACGCGACCCGCGCGCATCACCGTCACGCGCTGCGAGTACGCGATCACCTCGGCGAGCTTGTGCGTGACGACGAGGATCGCGGTGCCGCGCTTCGCGAGCTCCGTGACGGTGGTGAAGAACGACGCGATCTCGCTTGGCGCCAGCGCCGCCGTCGGTTCGTCCAGCAGCAGTACGGTGGGCTCGCGGTCCAGCTCGCGCAGCAGCTCGACGCGCTGCTTGATGCCGACCGGCAGCGTCTCGACGACGGCGTCCGGATCGACCGCGAGCCCGTACGTCGCGGCGAGCGCGCGCACGCGCTCGCGCGCGGCGGCGACGTCGATCGTCCAGCCGCGTTTGGGCTCGCGGTTGAGCAGCACGTTCTCCCAGACGCGCAACCGTTCGATGAGCTTGAAGTGCTGGTGCACCAAGCCGACGACGCCGTTCGCGTCGACGGTGCCCTCGTCGGCCCGCACCGCGCCGTACGCGATCGCCGCGAGCGTGGACTTGCCCGCGCCGTTCTCGCCGACCAGCGCGTGGATCTCACCGGGCTGCAGCTCGAGGTCGACGCCGTCGACGGCTTGCACGGCGCCGAAGCGCTTGCGCACGCCGCGCAGCGTCAGAGCGGGACGCGTTTGAACGATGCCAGTTCCTCCCGCGTGGACGGTGCGACGAGCGTGCCGCCGACGATCAGCGCCTTGATCTTGGCGAGCGTCGCGATCTTCTGCGGCGTGACGACGCTCTTGGTGTACGTGAAATCGGTCAGCCCGACGCCGCCTTCCTTGAGGCCGAGCGTGAGGTGCGCCGGGCGCGGTTTGTGTGCGGCAGCCTGGGTGCTTACGCGAAACACGCCGATGTCCACGCGCTTGACCATGCTCGTGAGGATCTTCCCCGGCGCGATCGCATCCTGGTCGGAGTCGACGCCGATCACGAACGCGTTGCTGCGCCGTTTGACTTGATCGATCGCGCCGAGCCCGGCTTTGCCGGCCGCGACGTAGATGATGTCGGCGCCTTGGTCGAACTGCACGCCGGCGAGCTCTTTGCCCGACGCGACGTCGTCGAACGAGCCGACGTATTTCACCAGCACCTTCACGTTGGGGTCGATCTCGCGCGCGCCCGCCGCGAAGCCGGCCTCGAACTTGCGCAGCAGCGGGATGTCGATGCCGCCCAGAAACGCGATCGTCTTCGTCTTGGTCGTCATCGCGGCGAGCGCGCCGGCCAAGAACGAGCCTTCTTCCTCTTTGAACGTCACCGACGTCACGTTGGGCATGTCGACGACCGCGTCGATGATCGAGAAGTGCCGCTTGGCATAGCGCTCGGCGACCTCTTGGACGTCCTTGGCCATCAGGAAGCCGATCGCGAAGATCTCGTCGTACCGCTTGTTCGAGAGCACCGTCATGTTGATCTGGTAGTCCGCGGCCGAGCGCGACTGCAGCACCGTGGTGTCCACGTGCAGGTCGTTCTTCGCCCGCACCAGCCCGGCGTAGGCCGAATCGTTGAACGAACGGTCCCCGAGGCCGCCCGTGTCGGTGACCATCCCGATCCGGACCGTGCCCGAGGCGGCTTGACTGCGGGCACAGCCGGTGACGGTGGCGCAACAGCAGACCACCGCGAGGGCGAGGAACGCCGCACGCCGGAAGACCATCGCGCCCTCCTACGACGCCGATGCGGGGCGGCCTGTCGCATTCGGGGAACAGGACGCTCGTGAACGCAGCCGCTCGACCGCCGGACGTCCCGCGCCCGCGCCGCCCCATGTCGCGCGCGGAGCGCCGCATCACGCTCTGGCTCAAGACGCTGGGGCTGATCGCGGTCTCGATCTACCTGCTCGTCGGCTTCCTGCAGTTCCTCAGCGCGGTCAAGGCGACGGCGATGCTGTTCGTCATCGCGCTGTTCTTCGCGTACCTGGTGTTCCCGCTGGTCCGGCGGCTGAACGAACGGCTACCGCTGGGGATCTCGATCCTGCTCGTCTACATCGTGATCGTGATCGTCGGCGTGGCCATCGCGCAGCTCATCATCCCCGCGCTCATCTCCGACGTGCAGGGCGCCGTGAAAGCGGTCCCCGGTTTGGTGACGCACTTCGGCGCGATCCTGCAAAACCCGAACAACAGGTACGTGCAGTGGCTGCCGCTCGACGAGCGCCTGTACCTGGCCTCGCTGCCCACGCAGGTCGCCGGCTTCTTGCAGACCAACGCGCTCGACACCGCGTCGAAAACGCTTACCGTGGTGCTGTCGACGGTGTCGATCCTCGCGACGGTTATCGTGGTCCCCGTGCTCGCGGCGTACATGCTGCTCGACGCGGAGAGCCTCAAGTCGAACTTCCTCGGCCTCATCCCGCAGAAGCTGCACGCGAAGACCGAGTCGATCATCGCCGACCTAGACCAAGTCGTCGGCGGCTTCATCCGCGGCCAGCTCATCGACGGCTCGATCTTGGGCGGGATGCTCACGGTGATGCTACTGATCATGCACGTCCCGTACGCGCTGCTGATCGGCGTGGTGTCGGGCGCGCTGAACTTCATCCCGTACGCCGGCGCGCTGATCGCGTTCGTGCCGGCGGTGCTCTTGGCGCTCGCGTACGGCGGGCCGGTGCACGCGCTCATCGTCGCCGCGCTGATCGTCGTGATCCACCAGATCGACGGCAACTTCGTGTCGCCGCGCGTGCTCAAGGACAACGTTGGGCTCTCGCCGTTCTGGATCGTGCTCGCGATCCTCGCAGGCAGCGAGATGTTCGGGCTCGCCGGCACGTTCCTCGCCGTCCCGGTCGCCGCGATGATCCGCGTGCTGCGCGTGCAGCTCTTACCCGCCCCGGTCGAACCGGTGCTCGCGACCGGCCCGGCGCTGACGCAAGCCCCGCTCGACCAGACGCGCCCGCCGATCGTGCAGGCAGAGCGGCGGCCGCAGCCGCCGATGCCCTGATGTTCACCCAGCCTGGGTCCGCCGTCTCGCCCCGCCGCACGCCGATCGCGCGCGTCGACGTCGTCGGCGTGCCGATGGACCTGGGCGCCGACCGCCGTGGCGTCGACATGGGCCCGTCGGCGATCCGCTACGCGCGTTTGAAAGAATCGCTCGAGCGGCTCGGAATCGTCGTGACCGATCACGGAAACCTGCGCGTGCCGGTTCCGGAGTCGGCGACCATCGCGGAGCAGAACGCGAAGTACTTCCCGATCATCAAGGCGGTCTGCGACGAGCTCGCGGACATCGTGCAGAACGTCGTCGCGCAGGGCAGCTTTCCGCTCGTGCTGGGCGGCGATCACTCCATCGCGATGGGCACGATCGCCGGCATCGCGCGCGCGCGCGGCAAAGCGCCCGGCGTGATCTGGGTGGACGCGCACGGCGACATCAACACGCCGCTCACGTCGCCGACGGGTAACGTGCACGGGATGCCGATGCACTTCGCGCTCGAGCAGCATTCGGTCGACCCGGCGCGCATGGCGTTCATCGGCCTGCGCGACGTCGACGACGGCGAGAAGCGCGTGATCCGCGAGCTCGGCGTGAAGGCGTTCACGATGGCCGACGTGGACCGGCTCGGGATGAGCCGCGTGGTCGACGAGGCGCTGAGCATCGTCGCGGACGGCGAGAACTCCGTGCACGTGAGCTTCGACATGGACGGCGTGGACCCGCAAGAAGCGCCGGGCGTCGGCACGCCGGTGCGCGGCGGCATCACGTACCGCGAAGCGCACTTGCTGATGGAAGGCGTCGCCGCGAGCGGCACGCTGGGGTCGCTGGAGATCACCGAGATCAACCCGATCCTCGACCGCGAAAACCAAACCGCGATCCTGGCGGTCGAGCTGATCCTGAGCGCGCTGGGAAAGACGACGCTCTGATCTTCGAACGCGCGACGTTCGCCGAAGCGGACGCCGAGGCACGCTCGCTCATCGACGACCTAGCGTAAGAGCTGCGCCAACGGTTAGACTACTCGGCCGGCGAGCTCCGTCGCGTGCAGCGTGTGGCGGCCGATGACGCACAGCGGAACGTCGCGCCAGTGCGTTTCGAGTCGGTCCACCCAGGCGTCCGCGAACGTCACGCCGTCCAGTCCGCCGAAGAGGCAGACCTCCGCCTCGCCGTCGCCGTGGCGGAACTCGTAGCCGACGTCGGCGAGGTCGGGGACCTCGATCCCGTCCAGCGGTGCACCAATCCGCGACAGCGCGCGGTAGACGCGCGCCGCGTTCTCTTCGTCCGCGTCGTACCACAGGCAGTGGTCGTAGGCGTCCGTGACCTCGCCGTGCAGCCGCTTCGCGAGCCCCCCGATCACCAGCGTGCGCGCACGTTCCCGCGCGAGCGCGCGGAGCAGTTCGGCGAACGCGGTGTGGTCGGGCATGGCACTCTCCAAAAGGCCGGGCGGTGGGGCTACGGCGAGAATGGCGGCGGGTCCCCTGCGGCTCCCGAAATCGTGGCGTTTGCCCGTGCGGGGCGTCACGTCCCGGCCGTTTCCGGCGGTCGCCGGGGCAGGCGCCGAACTGCGAGCGCTTCGAATGCGGTCAGTTCTTGCGAGACCCACGTCGCGTCGCGTCCGCGCTCCGCGGCGATCAGCGATGCTACGCGCGGTGCGCTCGCGCGAGCGGCATCCGCGTTAAGGAAAAGCGCGCGCGTGCGCCGCGCGAGCACGTCCTCGACCGTGCGCGCCATCTCCGCTCGCACGCCGTACACCACGTGCGCGCCGGCGTAGGGGAGCCGCGGATCGAGCAGCTCGCCGAGCGATGCGTCGGTTGCGATCAGGCTTTGCAACTGCGCTGCGTCGGAGCCGTAGCCGCGCAGCGTGTCGTCGGCCGGCGCGTCTGCCTGAGCGCCGTGGAGGGGCAGATGCAACGTGCGCGACGGTGAGAGCGTGAGGCCTGCCGTGCGCGACGCCATGTCGACGGCGTCGCGCGCCATCGTGCGATAGGTCGTCCACTTGCCGCCGGCGATCGTGACCAGCCCGGATCGCGAAACGTCGACGGCATGCTCGCGCGAGAGCTTTGCGGTGGACGCCGCTCCACGTGAGATCAGCGGCCGCAGGCCGGCGAACGTCGCCAGGATGTCGCGGTCGGACAGCGGCGTGACGAGGTAGCGGTTCACCGTCGCGAGCAGATATGCGATCTCGTCGCCGGTGGCTTGCGGATCGAGCTCCGGTGCGGCGGCCGGAACGTCGGTCGTTCCGATGACGACGTGGTCGTGCCACGGAATCGCGAACAGCACGCGGCCGTCGGGCGTCTTGGGAACGAGCAGCGCCGCCGTCGCCGGACCGAGCGCCTCTGCGCGCACCACGACGTGCGATCCGCGGCTGTGCGCGAGCACCGGCGCCGCGAACGGTTCGTCGAGCGCGCGAACGACGTCGGCGTAGATGCCGGTTGCGTTGATCACCGCGCGCGCACGAACTTCTACTATGGCGCCCGACTCGCGATCGACCGCCGTGACGCCTGCGACGCGGCCGTTCGCGTCGCGCAAGAATCCCGTCGCGCGAACATAGTTTGCGACCGCTGCTCCGTGGTCGACCGCCGTTCGCGCCAGCGCGATCGCCATCCGTGCGTCGTCGAACTGTCCGTCGTGATAGACGACCGCGCCACGCAAGCGCTCGCGCGCCAGCGCGGGGATCAGCGCGCGGGCGCGCTTCGCGCCGACGACGCGGCTGCGCGGAAAACCCGATCCGCCGGCGAGCAGATCGTACGCCGCCAGGCCGGCCGTGTAGTACGCGACCTCGAACGCGTTGCACCCCGGTACGACGAACGCGAGGTCGTCGACGAGGTGCGGGGCGTCGCGGCGCAGCGCCGCACGCTCGCGCAGCGCCTCGCGTACGAGGCCGACGTGCCCCTGTTGCAGATAGCGCACCCCGCCGTGGATGAGCTTCGTCGAGCGGCTCGACGTCGCCGCGGCGAAGTCTTCGGCTTCGATCAGCGCGGTGCGGTAGCCGCGCGTGACGGCGTCCACCGCCGCACCGAGTCCCGTCGCGCCGCCGCCGATGACGAGCACGTCGAACGCCTCGTCCGCGAGCCGCGCGAGCGCGGGCGCACGAATCAGTCGCGCGCCCAGTCGCGGCTGCGCTCGACGGCGCGGTGCCACCGGCCCAGCAGCGCGTCGCGCCGCACCGTATCCATGCCGGGCGAGAAACGTGCATCCTCGCGCCACTGGCGCGCGACCGTGTCGACGTCGTTCCAATATCCCGCTTGGAGCCCGGCGAGATACGCCGCGCCGAGCGCGGTCGTCTCGATGCACGCGGGGCGCACGACGGGCACGCCGAGCACGTCGGCTTGGAACTGCATCGCCAAACCGTTCGCGGATGCTCCGCCGTCGACGCGCAGCTCAGCGAGCCGAATGTCGGCGTCGCGCTCCATCGCCGCGACGACGTCCGCGGTTTGATACGCCATCGCGTCGAGGGCGGCGCGCGCGAGGTGCGCGCGCGTCGTCCCGCGAGTGATGCCGACAACCGTTCCGCGCGCGTGCGGATCCCAGTACGGCGCGCCCAGTCCGGTGAACGCAGGCACGAAGAAACAGTCGCCGCTGTCGTGCACCTCGCCCGCGAGCCGCTCGACGTCCGACGAGCGCTCGATGATGCCGAGCCCGTCGCGCAGCCACTGCACCGCGGCGCCGGTGACGAAGATCGACCCTTCCAGCGCATACGTCGCGCGCCTGGGCTCGAACGCGAACGCGATCGTCGAGAGCAAGCCCTGTTCGCTGCGCACGACGTGGTCGCCGGTGTTGAGCACGACGAACGATCCGGTCCCGTACGTGTTCTTCGCCAGCCCGGGCGCGAAGCCGGCCTGTCCGACGAGCGCCGCCTGCTGATCGCCGGCCACGCCCGTGATGCGAATCGCGCCGCCGAAGTGCTCGACCGCTGTCGTCCCGAACTCCGCGGTGCACGGCAGCACTTCCGGCAACAGCGCGCGCGGGATGCCGAAGAGCGCGAGCAACTCGTCACTCCAGCACAGCCGGTGGATGTCGAACAGCATCGTGCGCGACGCGTTCGTGACGTCGGTGACATGCCGCGCGCCGCCGGTCAGATTCCAGATCAGCCACGAGTCGACGGTTCCGAAGGCGATCTCGCCCGCATCCGCGCGTGCGCGCAAGCTGTCGACGTTGTCGAGCAGCCACGCGATCTTGGTCGCGGAAAAATACGGATCGAGCAGGAGCCCGGTTCGCGCGCTGACGAGCTCGCCGGCCCCGCGCGCGCGCAGTTCTTCGCACAGCGGGGCGGTCCGCCGGTCTTGCCACACGATCGCCTCGTGCACGGGCTCGCCGGTAGCACGGTCCCACAGGATCGTCGTCTCACGCTGATTCGTGATCCCGATCGCGACGACGTCCGAGGCCGATACGCGCGCATTTCGCAGCGCACCGCGCGCGACGTCGAGCTGCGACCGCCATATTTCAAGCGGGTCGTGCTCGACCCGCCCCGGTTTCGGAAAGCGCTGCGGAAACTCGCGCTGATCGAAACCCCGGACGTCGCCGCCCTGGCCGAACACGACGGCCCGTGACGATGTCGTTCCCTGGTCCAGGGCGAGGATGACGCTCACGCCCCGCCGCTTCGGCGTGCGCGCTGCCCCGCCCGTCGCATATCGGGAGCCGCGGTACGAATATACTTCTTGCGGCCCCGAAGCGTGCGTGCGACAATCGACCGAATGAAGAAGGTGCCGTTCGTCGCGCTTGCGCTTGCGATCGTGACCGGCTGTTCGGGCGGCGGACAAACGCTCTCGCCGACGCCACTGCACAGCTGTCCGGCGTTTCTCGGCGGGTCCGTCACCGATCCCGCGGTGCAGCCGCCCGACGGGGCCCACGGCGTGTCGCCCTCGATCGGCAGCATCGTCGTCCCGTTCACGGACGGGCTGGCCGGTCACACCGCGGTCCTGATCGGCGGTCCCCCCGGCACCGCCAACCAGACGACCATCGTGTCGTTGCCGTTCGTACCGTCCGGGCCCAACCTCACGGCGACGATTCCCGCGCTCGCCGCCCAGACGACTTATTCCGTGAGCGCCGACGTGCTCGTGTCGGCTGGAACCGGACCACTCGGCTGCGACGTGGTCCGCTTGTACGTTCTCGGTTCGTTCACGACGCAGTAGCGCGCTACAACCGGAACGCGTCGATCCCGCCGGGTCCGGGAACACTTTGCCCGGGTTCATGATCCCCAGCGGATCGATCGCGTCCTTGATCTTGCGCATCACGGCGATCGCGTCGGCGCCGAGGTCCAGCTCCATGAAACCGCTTTTTCAGCAGGCCGATGCCGTACTCGCCAGAGAGTGTCCCGCCGAGCTCCGCCGTCGCTTCGAAGATCGCGCGCGCAGCGCCGGCGACACGAGCCAGTCTAGCGCAATAATCACTGGCGCCGTGTAGTCCCTTGATGAAAGTCAGCCGTTCGACTCGCGAGTACAATTCGTTGGTAGGTACGGGCGCGCGAAGCTCTGCCAAGAATGGGGATATTTTAGTAGTCCAAACACGATTCGGAATGCCACATCTCGAAGGGTCTCTAACTGGTCGTATCGTTCTTGCAGTTCACCTCTATTAAGATACTGCAGTTGCCGTCGCAGATATCCATCGTGAAACAATGCATTCCGCAGCCGAAGTGCTTCCTTTTCAGGTGGTTTCGGAGTCATTCCAATCCCGTGCAATAGTCGGCGTTGGCGGGACGCCGTACTCGTATGGTTTGAGCCCTTGATTTTTGCGGCAATTACAGCAGCTAACTCAACGCTGAGCGGTGTCGCAACATTTGCTGCAGCATCAACGATGGCGTCTCTATTGGCCTCCCATGTTGCTTGTGGAATCAAATTCGGCACTTCGTTAAGCCGATTCCAAGCCTCGATGGCCGTATGCACGGCTAACAATAGACTCTGCATCATGCTATCAATCGTGGCACCGACTGCCTCGTATAAGTGGGACATTACGACGTCGATCGGAAAGCCATCAGTCAATAAACGGTAAAATGCCGATACTATATCTTCGAGGCCCTGGATCGGAAGCGCACAATAGACCCCGTGGAACGGTGATCTGTGGCGGGTGCTAAAGGGTTTTCCGAATCGATAGCGCCGTTCCAAGAGAGTACCGCTAGCACTAAAGGTCTCGACATACGCGGGCTCTATGCTGTTTCCTGAAATCAACGAGAGGGTCAGCCACAGCGCTTCTGAGAACGCTCCAATTAGCGGTTCGCCATCGTAGACGACAGCTAGTCGCTCAAGCCCCTGCTGTCCTAGAGCTTGAACCGGGTCGTGGAGCGTGCGCACGGACGCGCGGCGTCCGAAAAGTGTGCCTTCAATTCTGTCAGCTCGCGCGCTGCCGTCCTCATTGAATGTAAATATTCCGGTTGCGTCAGGCAATGACGCGCCGACGAACACTTCACGTGTATATTTTGTACTAAGGCCTTCCACGAATTTGATTTCGAGTTCGGCCGCCGCAAGTCTCGTTCTGATCGATAGAACATCAGGCGTCCCGAGCGTTTTATGCGCCACGAGCGCGTTTCGAGCAATCCATTGAGGCGAATCCCCGCCCGACGGAACTATTGTCCCATACCGTGCTTCACTAATTAGCTCGCCTTGAGATCCCGGTCCGAGTAAGTCGCTAAGACCGAGTGTCCGCGTTTCCCCTGGACGCGGAAGTTCCATCTGATATGTTACGAACGCCTCGATCATTGCAGATGTTACCAAGAGACGTCCCGGGCCAATCAGGCTTTCGAATGATGAGTGGTAAATGATCGTTGTATCGCCAGAATCGAATGAATCCTGAGCCGGAAGTCGCACGATATTGAAATGAACGTCGTTATCCTGCATTAGAGTTATCGCAAGAAATTACAGCCGCAACCGTCGATCCCGCCCGGGTCGGGATGGCTTGGCCGGGGTTCATAGCGCGATCTCACGACTGCTCCAGAGTGAACGCGTCCGCGCCGCCTGGGTCCGGAAAGACCTTGCCCGGGTTCATGATGCCCAGCGGGTCGATAGCGTCCTTGATCTTGCGCATCACGGCGATCGCGTCGGCGCCGAGGTCCAGCTCCATGAACTGTTTTTTCAGCAAACCGATGCCGTGTTCGCCGGAGAGCGTGCCGCCTAGCGCCACGGTCGCTTCGAAGATCGCGCGCGCGGCGCCCGCGACACGGGTCATCTCCTCGCGGTTCGTCTTGTCGCACAGAATGTTCGGGTGCAAATTGCCGTCGCCGATGTGGCCGAACACCGGGATCTCCAAGGCGTACTGCGCCGCGATCTCGCGCACGCGGCGGATCAGCGCGGCGATCGCGCGCGGCGGGATGCACACGTCCTCGCCCAATTTGTTCGGCCGCCGCCGCGCGAGCGCGGGCGCGATCGACCGCCGCGCGGCCCACAGCCGCGCCGCCTCCGCGTCGTCCGCCGCGACGCGCACGTCGCGCGCACCGTGCGCGCGCGCGATGCGGTCGATCGTCGCCAGCTCGTCCGCGAGCACGCCTTCGTAGTTGCCGTCGACGCCGAAGATCAGGATCGCATCGGCGTCGAGCGGCAAGCCGATCGGTGAGTTCTCCTCGACGCAGCGCATCGTGAAGTTGTCCACGAGCTCGATCGCCGCGGGCAGCACGCCGCTGGCCATCACCGCAGTCGTCGTCTCGGCCGCGTCTTCGATGCGTTCGAACACCGCGAGCGCCGCGCGCGCGAACTTCGGCTTCGACAACAGCCGCAGCGTGATCTCGGTGATCGTGCCGAGCGTCCCTTCCGCGCCGGTGAACAGCCGCCGCAAGTCGTAGCCGGTCACGTTCTTCACGGTGCGGCCGCCGGTGCGGATCACCGTGCCGTCGGGCAGCACCACTTCGAGCGCGAGCACGTAGTCGCCGGTGACGCCGTATTTCAGACAGCGCGCGCCCCCGGCATTCTCGGCGACGTTGCCGCCGATCGCGCTCTGCTTGAGGCTCGACGGATCGGGCGGATAGAACAGCCCGCGCCGCTCGACCTCGGTCTGCAATTTCGCGTTGATCACGCCGGCCTGCACCACCGCGACGCGATCGACCTCGTCGATCTCGATGATGCGGTCCATCCGCGCCACGCCGAGCACGATGCTGCCGTCGAGCGGGACCGCGCCGCCGGAAAGACCGCTGCCCATCGCGCGCGGCGTCAGCGCGACACGGTGCCGGGTCGCGATGCGGTGCACCGCGCTCACCTCCGCCGTGGTCGCGGGCAGGATCACCAGCGGCGGCGTGCGCTCGTAGAACGTCCCGTCGAAGCCGTAGGCGATCAAGTCCTCGGCCGCGGTCAGGATCCCACCCGGTACCGCCGCTCGGAGCTCCTCTACCAATGTCACCCTGAGCTTGTCGAAGGGCCGTCGTCGAGAAGAGGCATCGGTCGTAGGTTCGGCGCGGCCGTGAGGGTACACTACCGGTATGGCCGACGTCATCACGTCCGAGTATCGTCTTGCGACCGAGCCCGGGCTCCGAACCTTCGTCACGACCGCCCTCGAGAAGGTCGGCGTCCCCACGGAGGACGCGGCGACGGTCGCCGACGTCCTGATCGCCGCCGACCTGCGCGGCGTCGAGTCGCACGGCGTCGCGCGCCTCGAATCGTATTACGTGAGCCGCATCCGCGCCGGCCAGCTCGATCCGCATCCCGAGCTGAAAACCGTGCGCGAGACGCCCACGTCGGTACTCACCGACGCGGGCAACGGCCTGGGCCACCCCGCCGGCAAGAAAACGATGGAACGCGTGCTCGAGAAAGCCGCGCAGTCCGGTGCGGCGTTCGGCGCGGTGCGCAACTCGAACCATTTCGGCATCGCCGGATATTACGCGATGCTCGCGCTCGACCGCGACATGATCGGCATCGCGTCAACCAACAGCGTGCGCTACGGCGCGCCGACGTTCGGCCGCGACATCATGCTCGGCACGAACCCGCTCGCGTTCGCGATCCCGGCGAAGAACGAGCCGGCGTTCGTGCTCGACTTCGCGACCACCACCGTGCCGAAGGGCAAGCTCGAAGTCTACAACCGCAAGGGCAAACAGCTCAACCCGGGCTGGGCGATCGACGCGGACGGTCACGAAACGCTCGACCCGCAGGTCGCATTGAAAGGCGCGCTGCTGCCGCTGGGTGGCTACGGCGTGGATAACGGCGGCCACAAGGGCTACGGCCTGGGACTGCTCGTCGACATCCTGTGCGGCGTGCTGTCTGGCGGCGCGTTCGGCAACGATCTTCCGAACCCGAGCGACGGCCCGCTGCCCGGCAAGATCTCGCATTTCTTCGCGGCGTTCAAGATCGACGGCTTCCGCGATCCCGAGCAGTTCAAAGCCGACATGGACACCGAGCTGCGCGCGTTCAAGGATTCCGCGAAAGCGCCCGGCCACGAACGCATCTACGTCGCGGGCGAAATCGAGCACGAGAAAACGCTGTATAACCGCGAGCACGGCGTGCCCGTGCACGTGAAAGTGTGGGACGGTTTGCAGAAGCTCGCCGGCGAGCTCGGCATCCCGTTCGATTTCGAGCAGCGCGCCTGAGCTAGTTTTTCAGCTCGACCGTTCCGGTGCAGCGCAAGCCGTTGCACGCGGCGGGGATGAAGTGCGCGGCGAGCAGCCGCGTGCGGAGCTCTTCGCGCTGCGCCGCATCCGGGGGCGGGCGCAGGAACTCGATCGACGTCGCGTGGCCGCTCTCGTCGACCGTGATGCGCACGATGATGCCGCTGATGCCGGCGAACAGCGTTGCGCGCAGCGCCGGTTCGACCGACGCGGGATACGTCTCGCCGAAGTTGCCGATGCCGTCGTCGCGCTGCGCAAGGACGGGGCTCGGCGCGGGCGCGGCGGGAGCGGTGGTCGGCGCCGCTTGCGCCGCGGTCTCGGTGGACGGCTGCGTCGCGACCGCCGCTAACCGCGTGGTCGTGTAGTTCACAACGGGACGGCTCGTCGCAGCGGCGGCCGGCGCGGGAACGTATGCCGCGCGCGCTTCGGGGGCGACGAGCATCTCGTGCGTTGCGTGGCCGTTGGTGATCACCGTGTGGATCACGGGACGTACCGCTTGCTGCTGTGGTATGACGGTAGCGGCGACCGCTCGCCGCGTGTGCGCGATCTGCGGCCGCGGGCGGTGCTCGATGCGAATCTGGCCGGTCAGCAGCGTACGTTCGTCCGGGTCGGTGGCCGGGAACGTCGCTCCCGGAAGCAGTGCGAGGACGGCAAGGACGCAGCAATGGACGGCGATCGAGATGGCGATCGCGGTGCGGTCACGCCGTGGGGTGGGAGGTGCGGCACACAACATCGCTGTGAGTGGCGGGAACTCCGACGCCGACGCAGGCGCAACCTTTTTCGGCGCGCGATTGTGCTGGTGTCGATGGGTCGACAAACCGATATGGTCCTCTACCAAGCCGAGTGGTGTCCGTACTGCGCGCGCGTCCGCAAGAAGATGACCGATCTGCTGCTCGACTACATGACGGTCAACGTGCCGCACTCCCATGCCGAGCGCGACGTCGTCAAGCAAGTATCCGGTCAGACGTCGATCCCGGTCCTCGTCGACGGCGACGTGGTCCTCGACGACGACGACGACATCATTCCGTATCTCGACAAGAAGTACGGCGCGAAAGCCGCCGCAACGTAGCAGTTTGCGGCGCTACTCGACCGGGAGGTGGGTCGGTGCCGCGGCACCCTTGCGGCGGCGGGGCAGCACGAAGACGAGGGGCAGCAGGAAGAACGTGAGCGCGCCCAGCGCCCACTGCGCGTCGGCGTACGCCATCACGGTGGACTGCTGCAGGATCAGCCCGTAGAGATTGCCGAGCGCGGCCGTCGTGCTGTGCGTGTGCTGGATGAGGTTTTGCAGCGCGGTGTTGTCGGGCGTCGCGGTCTGCGCCAGGACGGCTTGGTGGAATGCGTTGCGCCGCGAGAGCAGCGTCACGAGCGCAGCGGTCGAGAACGAGCCGCCGAGCTGCAGCGACAACGCCTGGAACGACGTCGCTTTCGGCACCACCTCGGGCGGGATCGCGCTGAGCACGGCGATCGAAAGCGGCACGAACATCAGCCCTAACCCGACGCCGGCCATGATCGCGGGGCCGAGCAGCGAGTTGAAGTCGTTCTGCGACGTGGTGATGTAGCCGAGCCAGATCTGGCTCGCACCGATCAGCGAGAAGCCGGTGACGAGCAAGATGCGCGTGTCGATGCGCCCGCTGCCGGCGAGCCGCGCGATGAACGGCGTCAGCGCCGCGATGAACGCGGCGCGCACGAAGATCAGCTCGCCCGACAGCGTCGCGGTGAAGCCGAGCACGCCTTGCACGTACTGCGGCAGAATGACGGTCGCGCCGAAGAGCACCGAACCGATCGCGAAGCCGAGCGCGCTGCCCGCCGCGATCGCGCGGTACTTGAACGCGCGCAGATCGACCAGCGGCCGCTTCGTCCCCCACAGCTCCCAGCAGATGAAACCTGCGATCCCCAACACGGTGGTGAAGCCGAACAGCACGATCACCGGGTCGGAGAACCAGTCGTTGCGCTGCCCTTCGTCCAGGATATATTGCAGCGAGCCCAGGCCCATCGCGAGCAGCGCCAACCCCAGCGCGTCGATCGGGATCGGCTTGGGATCGGACGGGTTGCGCATCAGCGTCAGCACCACGATCGCCGCGAAGATCCCCGGCACGAGGTTGATGAAGAACACCCAGTTCCACGAGAAGTTGTCCGTGAGCCAGCCCCCGACGGTCGGGCCGACGGACGGGCCCACGATCGCGCCGAGCGCGAACACCGCCTGCGACGCGCCCAGCAGATGGCGCGGAAACGTGTCGCGCAGCGCCGCTTGCGACGTTGCGACCAACCCGCCGCCGAACAGCCCTTGGATGACGCGGTAGAGGATGAGCTGCTGGATCGAGCTCGCCGACCCGCACAGCATCGACGCGATCGTGAACCCGATGATCGCGACCGAGTAATACTGCCGCCGCCCGAAGCGCGCTTGCAGCCACGGCGTCATCGGGATCACGATCACCGCCGAGATGATGTAGCCCGTGACGACCCAGGCGCCTTCTTCCTGGGTGGCGCCGAGGTTGCCCTGAATGGTAGGGAGCGCGACGTTGACGATCGTGGAGTCGAGCGTCTGCATCAGCGTCGCGGCCATGATCCCGATGGTGATCAGGATGAGCCGGGAGCCGCTCTCGGTGACGTCGCGGTCTTTGACGATGATGTCGCTTGCCATGGTGCTGGGTGCGACGCATCGTCGCACGACGGCTTGGACTACGCGCCGACCGAGGTCGGTTTCGGCACTTGCATTTGGGCGGCGTCCGTCAGGCGAGGACCCGGGCGAGCACGACCGCGGCGGCCGCGCCGGTCGCGGTCGCGAGCAGGTTGACGAGGTCGTTCGAGACCCCGCGGACGCCGCGCACCAGCCGGGTCGGGTTTCCGCACGCGTGCGGGTCGGTCTCGCACGTGCGCCCGCATGCGTCGCACCGGCGCAGCTCCTGTACCGTGGCGCCGAGCAGCGAGTCGACGGTCGCGCCGACGATCCCGGCGAGCGGGATAACGGCGATCTCGCGGATGCCGACGCCGACGATGCTAGGCGCGTTCGAGCTCCAGCCGAAATCGGCGCCCGTGCCGATGAACGCGAGAAAGATCCCGACGGGCGCGACGATACCGATCCACAGCGCGCCGGCGACCTCCGCGGCCGTCCCGGCGAGCGTGATCCCGCCCGACAGCCCCGTGGCGATCGGCCGGAAGCTGACGATGGATCGCGGCGCCTGCCCGGCGAGCGTGCCGATCTCCGTCGCCCACGTATCCGCGGTAGCCGCGGCGTACGCGCCGGCGAACGCCAGCGCCCAAAGCGCGTCGTGCGTGAACCCGAACCCGACCGCGCACAGCGTGGCGACGCCCCCGTTCGCGATCACTTGCAGCGCGTCGCGCGCACCGCCTTTCCCGACGTCGAGCAACGCACGCTTACGCGCCCGCCCGACCCGCGACAACACGATGGACGACACGAAGAACGCAAGCAGCACCAGCGTGAACCCGACGGTCCCGGCCGCATACGTCAGCGTCCCGACGACGAACGCCGCAACCGCACCAGACCGCGTCAGCGCACGAGCGCGCCACGCAACGAGCGCAATGACGCCGGCGAACACCGCGCCGATGAGGACGTCGAGCGGTCTCATCGCGGCCGGCCCCCGCCGGAGGCACTTGCCAACGGGGCAGCTCGGCGTGATTGAATGATGTGCTCGCTTTCTACGCTGACGAGTCGGGTTCGTTCGACCTGCATAGCGCACAGCCGTGGGTCGTTCTGCTGGCGATCGGATTCGACGACGACCACTGGTTGAGAATCGATCGTGGCGTGAACGATCTCAAGCAGGCATATTTCGGGCAAAGGCATCCGCACGAGATCGAGATTCGGTCGAACGATCTCCGCATGGCGCACGTTCGTCCTCGTCCCGGCAACCCGTTCTCGCTGTTCGATCTGGAAGCGTTGCGCTCGTTCGGGAACGATCTCTACGCGTTGATCGATGCGCTGCCGTTTGCTTGGTGCGCGTCCGTCGTTCACGGACCGACCGCCATGAGAGCGGACTCGCTTCGCGGGTCGTATGATCTGTTCGCGCTGAGCTACCGGACGTTGCTCGGGCAATTGGATCGCTGGTGCGCCCTTACGGGTGAACCGGGCCGGCTCTTCCTCGACCAGCGGGATCCGAATCTGCACGGACGAGCTCATCGAACCATCATCGCCATGCACGACGACTGCCGTCGGCAAGGCTCACCTCGACAGCCGCACGTCATCGAGCGGCCGTATTTTCACGACTCCGCGCGAAGTAACCACATCCAACTCGCCGACATCATCGCCTACAACGTACTGCGGCGCTTTCGAAACGGCGATCCGCGATATCCTTACTACGTGCGGATACGTTCGAAGCTTCGTCGATTCGGAGAGGCGTCGGCAGGCGGACTAATCGTTTACGCTCCTGGAGGCCTCGAACATGATGAGTCCGGGTCGGATTGGGTACCGCCCGGCTCTCGGCAGCATGATAGCGGACCTGAGTAGCCGCCGTCAAGTGCGCTCCAATCAAACGACGGCCGTCGTGCCGAGCGCACGCAGCAGGCCGTCAACGGTGAACTCGTCGGCGACCACGTCGACGCGGATGCCCGCGTCGCGCGCGGTCTGCGCCGTGATCGGGCCGATCGCCGCGACCGTTTTCGATGCGAGCGCGTGCGCGGCGCCGGGGACGTTGTGCACGAAGCCGGCGACCGTGCTCGAGCTGGTGAACGTCACCACGTCCGCGCACGCGGTTTTTGCTGCGAGCTCCGGGTCGTCCACGAAACGGGTTTTGTACGCCGCAACCACGTCGGCGACGCGGCCGTGCTCGCGCAGCGTCTCGGGCAGCACCTCGCGTGCCTCTTGCGCGCGGTAGATCAGGATGCGGTCGCCGGGCGCAGTGCGCGCCAAGAGCTCCGCGGCGACGGCTTCGTTGACGAACGCCGGCGGGACGAGGTCGACGCGGAGGCCGCGCGCCGCCAGCGCTTGGGCGGTTTTCGGGCCGATCGCGGCGATCTTCACGTCGCCCAGCGCGCGCGCGTCGCGGCCGAGCTCGCCGAGCACGTCGAAAAAGGCTTCGACCGCGTTGCGGCTGGTGAAGACGGTCCAGTCATACTCGCGCACGCGCGCGACGGCGGCGCGCGCCGCGGCGGGATCGTCGGGTGGACCGATCGCGATCGTCGGCGCGAGGATCGGTTCCGCGCCGGCTTCGCGCAACCGCGTCGCCACGTCGTCGGCCTGCCGCAACGGCCGCGTGATCAGCACGCGCTTGCCGAACAGCGGGTGCGCGTTCACCGTCCCCGAGTGCCCTGGGGCGGTCGAACGGTCACTCCGTGGCTTCCTCCGGGGTTGCGGCCGGCAGGTGGAACGACGGATCACCGTTGAGCGAGCGCAGCTCGAACAGCTCGTCGAGCATCTTCGCGTGGGTCAGCGCTTCGGCGCGGTTCTCGACCGCCTTGTCGCGGATGCGCACGATCACGCTGTGCAGCAGCTTCGAGACGATCGTCATCGACATCCCGGTGATGAGGCTGCGCTCGCGCTCGGTGAGGCCGGGGATGCGCGCGAAGAGCCGTTCGAGCTCGCTTGCGCGGATCGATTCCGCCTTTTTCGTGAGCGACGCGATCACCGGCACGGCGACGCGCGACTGGTACCACTGCTGGAAGCGCTCGACGTGCTCGGCGATGATCTGCTCGACGAGCGGGATCGCTTCGCGCCGCTTCTCGAGCGTGTCGTCGACGACGCCCTTGAGCGCATCCACGTCGACGAGACCCACGCCGGGGATGCGCGCGACGTCCGGATCGACGTCGCGCGGCACGGCGATGTCGACGATGAACAGCGGGCGCTGCGGGCGCGCGAGCATCGCTTCGGCGACGTTGCCGGGCGTCAGCACGAAGTGCGACGCGCCGGTCGACGTCACCACGAGGTCGACGGTGCGCAGCGCGTCGACGAGCCCCGGCATGTCGGCCACGCGCGCGATCTCGCCGAGCTCGCTCGCGACGTCGTGCGCGCGCTTGTGCGAGCGGTTCAGCAGCACGATGTCGCCCGCGCCTTCCGCCTTGAGCCGGCGCGCCGCGACGGAGCCCATCTTACCCGCGCCGACGATCAGCACGCTCTTGCCGGTCAGCTCGCCGAGATGCTGCTTCGCGTACTGCACCGCCGCGCTCGCGACCGACGCGGAGTCGGCGGAGATGGCGGTGTGCGTGCGCGCGTCCTTGCCCGCCTCGAGCGCTTCGCGGAAGAGCGTGTGCAACGTCTTGCCGAGCGAGCGCGCGCGCTGCGCCTGCACGTACGCGTCCTTGACCTGGCTGAGGATCTCCGCTTCGCCGATCAGCATCGAGTCGAGCCCGGTGCTCACGCGGAAGAGGTGGTCGATCGCCTGCGTGCCGAGCAGCGTGTACATGTACGAGTCCATGTCGCTGACGTCGCCGTGGCGGAAGTTCCCGAGAAACGCCTTGAGCTGGCCGACGCCGATCTCGTAGTCCTCGAGCTCGGCGTAGATCTCCAGCCGGCCGCAGGTCTGCAGCATCGCCGCTTCGCGGACCGCCTCGTAGTCGCGCAGCGCGATCAGCGCCTCGCCCATCTTCTGCGGCGGAAACGCGTGGCGCTCGCGCACGTCGACGGGCGCGGTGTGGTGCGACAGCCCCAAACAGACTAACGACACGCGAGGTCTCCGGCGGGGTTCAAGGCGTCCGCCAAAGCGTCGCCGGCAGCGGCGACGGTGCGGTCGATCTCCGCCGCGTCGTGCGCGAGCGACAGGAAGCCCGCTTCGAACTGGGAGGGAGCGAAGTAGAACCCGCGGTCGAGCATCGCGTGGAAGAAGCGTCCGTACAGCACCGTATCCGCGCGCTTCGCGCTGGTCAGGTCCGTCACCGGCCCGTCCGCGAAGAAGAATCCGAACAGCGAACCGGCCGCGGCGACCGTGTGGGGGACGCCGCGCCGGCGGAAGACGTCCGCCATGCCATCGCTGAGACGCCGGCCGAGCGCTTCGAGATGCACGTACGTGCTCTCGCCCAGCAGCCGCAGCGTCGCGATCCCGGCCGCCATCGCGATGGGGTTGCCCGACAGCGTCCCGGCCTGGAACACGTCGCCGTCCGGGGTCAGCCGGTCCATGATCGCCGCGGGCCCGCCCAGCGCGCCGACGGGCAGGCCGCCGCCGATCACCTTGCCCAGCGTCGTGATGTCGGGCAGCACGCCTTCGCGCGCCTGGACCCCGCCGTACGCCACCCGAAAGCCGGTGAGGACCTCGTCGAAGAGCAGCAGCGCGCCGTGCTCGCGCGTGAGCGCGCGCAGCGCGGGCAGGAAGCCCGGCAGGGGCAGCACGAGCCCCATGTTGCCCACGTACGGCTCGGCGATCACGCACGCGATCTCGCCCGGGTTCTGCTCGAACGCGGCGCGCACCGCGGCGGCGTCGTTGTAGGGCACGACGATCGTGTCGCGGGCGGTCCCCGCGGTGACGCCTTTGGAATCGGGCTTGCCGATCGTCAGCGCGCTCGAGCCCGCGCTGATCAAGAACGCGTCGGCCGAGCCGTGGTAGCAGCCGGCGAACTTCACGATCTTGTCGCGGCCCGTCACGCCGCGCGCGAGCCGGACGGCGTTCGCCGTCGCTTCGGTCCCCGACGAGCAGAAGCGCACCTTCTCCACCGACGGCACCGCGGCGACGATGATCTCCGCGAGCTCCGTCTCGTACTCGGTCGGCGTGCCGTACGACGTGCCGCGCTCCGCGGCGCGCTGGATCGCTTCGACGACGGCGGGATGCGCGTGACCGGCGATCATCGGGCCCCACGAAAGGACGTAATCGAGATAGCGGTTCCCGTCGACGTCGGTGAGGTACGCGCCCTTGGCCTCGCGCACGAACACCGGGCTGCCGCCGACCGCCTTGAACGCGCGCACGGTCGAGTTCACGCCGCCGGGGATCACGCGCTTCGCGGCGGCGAACGCGGCTTCTGAACGGGCTCGGTTCACGCGATCGCCCCGCGCAGCTTTGCGTAGTCGTCGGGCGTGTTGACGTTCGCGAACGCCTGCTCGTCGCGCACCGGCACGTAGCGCGTCTTCAAGCGATCGATGACCAGCCGAAGCGCACCCTCGCCGCCGAGCAGCACCGGCATCCCTTCGCGCAGGAACGCTTCGCGCCGGTACAGCGCGGCGAGCGGCTCGATGCGCTTCGCGTTCTCGTCGTGCATCGGCACGATCGCCTCGTGTTGCGGCGCGACGTACGCGGCGAGGCGGTCGATGAACGCCGCGTCGACGAACGGCGCGTCGCCCGCGACGGCGAACACCCACTCCGTGCGCATCTCGCTCAGCGTCGAGAGCAGGCCGGACAGCGGACCGCGCATCGGCCAGCGGTCGACCACCTGCGGCGCGTCGACGTGCGCGCGAATCTCCGCGGGCAGCTCGCCTTTGGTGGACAGCCACGTCTCGCGCCCGGGCGACACGTTGCGGTAGACGCGCACCAGCATCGGCACGTCGCCGACTTCGAGCGCGAGCTTCCCGGGCAACCGCGTTGCCTCGCCTCCGGCGAGGATGCAGACGCCGACGATGCTCACGCGCGCACCCGGCGCAAATAGTCTTTGGCGAAGTATGTGATGATCACGTCCGCGCCGGCGCGCGTCATTGCGGTGAGCGTCTCGTCGACGGCGCGGTTTTCGTCGATCCAGCCGCGTTCGGCGGCGGCTTTGAGCATCGCGTACTCACCGCTCACGTGATACACCGCGACCGGCAGATCGGTCATCTCGCGCACCGCGCGCACGACGTCGAGATACGCCATCGCCGGCTTGACCATGACGATGTCGGCGCCTTCTTCGACGTCGAGCCGCACTTCTTTCAACGCCTCGCGCACGTTGGCCGGATCCATCTGGTACGTGCGGCGGTCGCCGAACGACGGCGTCGACTCCGCCGCTTCGCGGAACGGCCCGTAGAACGCCGACGCGTACTTCGCCGCGTACGACATGATCGCGGTCTTGGTGAACCCGTCGTCGTCGAGCGCGGTGCGGATCGCCGCGACGCGGCCGTCCATCATGTCGGACGGTGCGACGATGTCGACGCCCGCGCGCGCGTACGTGAGCGCCGTCTTCGCGAGCACGTCGAGCGTGCGGTCGTTGTCGACGTCGCCGGAATCGTCGAGGACGCCGCAGTGCCCGTGATCGGTGTACTCGCAGTTGCACAGGTCCGCGATCACCAGCAGCTTGGGCAGCGCGTCCTTGATCGCGCGCGCGGCGCGCTGCACGATACCGTTGGGGTCGTGGTTGATCGTCGCGTATGCGTCCTTCTGCGCGGCGTCGGGGATGCCGAACAGCAGCACCGCGCGCACGCCGGCGGCGTCGAGCTCGCGGCACTCGCGCACGACGGCATCGACGGAGTAGCGCGAGACGCCGGGCATCGAGCCGATCGGCTGCACGACGTCGCGGCCGTCGACGACGAACAGCGGCTGCACCAGGCCGTCGCGGTTGATCTGCGTCTCGCGCACGAGCGCGCGCATCGCGGCGCTTGAACGCAGCCGCCTGGGGCGAGCGACGAGCCTCATGTCACCCTGACCCTTCGACGAGCTCAGGGGAAGGGTGGTCGTGCCCTGTCGCAACGTCATGCGCCGTTCTCCAACACGAAGCGCGTCACGCTCTGCACGAACGCGCCGACTTCCGGCGAGGGTGCGACCACGTCCGGCGGCCAGCCGTGCTCGCCGGCCGTGGCCGACGACGACGCGCCCATCGCGGCCACCAGCGGCCGGTGTCCGCGGCCGCGCAGCCCCGACAGGTAGTCGGTGATCGCGCTGACCGAGCCCGACGACGGAAACAGGATCACGCTCGGGACCCGTCCGCCCATCGCGGCGAGCGCGCTCGCGCTGTCGGGTGCCTCGACCACTTCCGCGCCGGCGTCGCGCAGTGCGGGCGCGATGCGGCTGGGCCGGTCCTGCGTGCGCGGCAGCAAGAACACCCGGCCGCTGAGCGGGCCGCCGCCCAGCAGCGTGCTGCCGCCTTCGGCGAGCAAATCGCGCGCGAGCGCGACGGCGACCGCTTCGGCGGACGCGAGGTCGCCGATCCCGATCACCGCGTCGCGCTCCGAGCGCAATACCTGGCTGCCGTCCTCGGCGGCTATGGCGCCCACGATCCGGAACCGGCCGTCGCTCCAGGTGGCATGGCACCCGATCGGCGCCTGGCAGCCGCCGTGGACCGTGCGCAAAAACGCCCGCTCCGCTCGCACCGCCAGCGACGTCGGCGGGTCGCCGAGGACCGCGTCCAGCCGGGGTCCGAGCCCGTCGCCGGCACGCGTCTCGATCCCCAGCGCGCCCTGGCCGACGGCCGGCGTGACGACGTCGACGGCGAACGGCACCGTGTGCGTCGCCTGGACGCCGAGCCGGTTCAGCCCGGCGCACGCGAGCACGATGGCCGCGTAGTCGCCGTCGCGCAGCTTGCGCAGCCGGGTGTCGACGTTGCCGCGGACGTCGTCGTACACGAGGTCCGGCCGCTGCGCGCGCAGCTGCGCGCGGCGGCGCGGCGACGACGTCCCGACGCGCGCGCCGGCGGGCAGCGCGGCGAAATCGGGATAGCGCTCGGAACAATACGCGTCGCGTGCGTCTTCGCGGGCGGTGACGGCGGCCAGGGTCATGTCCTCGGAGAGCGTGCTCGGTAGATCCTTGCACGAGTGGACCGCGTAGTCCGCGCGCCCCTCCCGCAGCGCGAGCTCCAGCTCTTTGACGAACACGTTGTCGGTGCCGATCGCCGCGATCGAGCGGTCTTGCACCGCGTCGCCGCGCGTTCTGACCTCGAGCACCCTCGACGGCAGCCCGGCCTTCGCCAGGACCGACATCACCGTGCGCGCCTGGGTCATCGCGAGCAGGCTCGCGCGGGTGGCGCACACGAGCGGCTCGCTCTGCGCGGGGACGACCCCGGCCAGCGTATCGGCGACCCGCTCCACCTCGTGCTCGACGGCGCCGGCCTTCATCGTGGCGAGCTCGTCGACGTCGCGTTCGGCGAAGTGCTGCATGACCGCGGCACGCCGCTCGGGCGGCACGACCGTCTGCACGCGCTCGCGCAGCGCGCCCAGCGTCGCCGCCGCACGGGCGTAGCGCGCGTCGAACTGCAGCGCTAGCTCGTCGCGGATTCGCTTCGTGAACGACGGCGACAGGCCGCCCGAATCGACGCTCACGGTCAGCGGGCCGGACCGGTGGACCGCGGGCGTCGCGAAGTCGCCGCGCTGGGCGTCGGAGGCGTGGTTCACGAGGATGCCCGCGGCGCGCGCGTCCGCCGCGACCGCCGCGTCGGTCGCGTCGTCGCCGGTCGCGGCGAAGGCGAGGAACGCGCCGGCGAGGTCGCCGGGCGCGTAGCGCCGCGGCTCCCAGCCGATCGCGCCGACCTCGGCGAGCGCGGCAAGCGGTGGCGTGAGCGTCGGGCTGACGACGACGACGTCGGGCTCGGCACCGAGCAGGCCGCGAACTTTGCGCTCGGCGACCGCGCCGCCGCCGACGACGACGACGCGCCGGCCGCGAACCGAGAGGGCGACGGGATACACAAGCCCTATCTTCCAGCAGATGCGATCCGTCCCCGCGCGCGCGGCGCTCCTCGGCGCCTTCCTGGCCGCGCTCGTCACCTTGCCGGGGCTCGGCATCGGCACGCTGTGGGACAACAGCGAGACCGCGTACGGCGAGGTCGCCCGCGAGATCTTGCTGACGCACGACTGGGTCGTCATGCACCTCAACGCCGCGCCGTGGTTCGTCCAGCCGCCCCTGTACTTCTGGATCGCGGCGGTGTTCGCGAAGCTGTTCGGCCCCACGGCGTTCGCGCTGCGCCTGCCGTCCGCGCTCGCGACCATCGCGATGGGCGGCACCGTGGGCTACGCGACCGCGCGCATCGCCGGCGAGCGCGCCGGGATGGTCGCGGCGATCGTGCTGTCGACGAGCTTGATGCAAGCCATCGTCGGGCGGCTCGCGATCATGGACGCGCTGCTCGACCTCGCGATCGCCGCCGCGGTTCTGTGGTGGTACCGTGCGCTCGAACCGTCGGGTGACGTGCGGCGGCGCGACGTCGCGTTCGTGGGCGGCGCGCTCGCACTCGCGATCGGCACGCTCGCCAAAGGCCCCGTCGCGCCGGTCATCACCGTGCTCGTCGTCGGCGTATGGGCGCTATGGGAGCAGCGCGCGGGGCGGCTCGCGATGCCGCGCCGCCGCGCGCTCGCGCTCGCGGCGCTCGTGTACGTCGTCGTGACGCTGCCGTGGTTCGTCGCGCTGGGGACACGCGTGGGTGCGGGCGCCGTCGGCGAGCTCATCGGGCACTACACGTTCGGCCGCTACACCGGCGTGATCGAGAATCAAACGGGACCGGTGTGGTACTACCTGCCCGTCGTGATCTTGGGCTTCTTCCCGTGGATCGCGTTCGTGCCGGTGGCCTTGGCCGCGGCGTGGCGCGCGGCGCGCCAACCCGACGGTGCGTTCGCGCGGCTCGCGATCGTGTGGACCGTCGTGCCGTTCGTGTTCTTCAGCTTCGCGAGCACGAAGCTGCCCAACTACGTCGCGATGATCTTGCCGGCGTTCGCGATCGTCGTTGCGCTGTGGTTCGAGCGCGTGCGCGCCGGCGCCGACCGCCGCGCCGCGGTGGTGTCCGCCGCGACGATCCCCGTCTTCGTCGGCTGCGTCGCGTTCGCGATCGGCGCGTTCTCGCGCAGCAACCGGCTCGACGTCGACCTCGCAACGCTCAACGGACAGCTGGTGGTGCTCGGCGTGACGATGCTCGCGGGCTCGGTGCTGACGGCGGTCGCGATCGCACGGCGCAGCACGGCGGCGTGGTCGCCGTACGTTCTCGCAGCGACGAGCGGCGCGCTGGTGCTGTTCATCGCGCTGGTCGCCGAGCCCGCGGCCGAACCGCTCAAGCCGATCCCGCCGATCGCGCGGACGATCGACGCGGGCCGCAAACCGGGTGACGTCGTCGCGATCGGCGGCGTGAGCGGCGGCAACGGGCTGCTATTCTACACGACGCCGCCGGTGCGCGACATCAAGAACAACGCCGGGTTCGTCTCGACGATCTGCCCCGGCGGCGGCGCGTGGATCGTCGCGCGCCCGCAGGACGCGCAACGCCTCGCCGATCTCGCGCGCTCGTTCCGGCGCACCGCCGAGATCGTGATGCGCACGCCGCTCACGCAGCATCCGCGCGCCGCGCTGCTGCACGTCGGCGGTGCCGACTGTTCCGGCGGCTAAACTGCCGCGCGGCCGGCGGGTTTGCCGCCGGGCCCCGCGAAGCGGTTCGAAGCGTGCCGGTGCACGGCGCGCGGTCTTGCGAAATGAGGGTGATATGCAGACGACCCGCTTGATCTCCGCGCTCGCGAGCGCGGCCCTTTTGGTCGGCACGGCGCACGCGAACCTCGCGAGCGCCCAGACCTCGCCCACCCCGCCGCCGATGCAGATGACGACCGCCCCGATGACGACGCCGACGAAGGCGCCGACCGACATGATGACGCCGGCCGCGGCGGCGACGATGCGTGCGACGACGCCGGGCGTGCTCGGCACGCTCGCGCTCGACGCACGCTCTCTGCGCGCGCGGCGCACGCGGTCCGGCTACACGCTGACCGGTCAGGCGCTGGTGAACGATGCCTGTCAGGCGGCCCGCTTCGACCCGTCGCTGCTCACGATCTACCCGCCGCAGTTCAACCTGGTCCAGTTCCGGCGGCCGGGCTCGATGGGCATGATGTGCGTCATGCGGCTGATCTGGGTGACCGCGCAGCCCCGCACGGTGACGAGCACGAAACCGCCGGTTTATATCACGGTGCGCACGCGCAAGGGCGCAACCCGCGTACCGATCCGCTGACCGTCGTGGCCGCGGGGCGGCCGGCCCGCAAAGCGGTGCGCCGCTCCGCCGGCCCGAACGTTCTCTTCGGCGACCGCGCTGCCGCGGCCGTGAGGTGGAAACGATCATGAACTTCATCGACGAGATCGGCCTGGCGGAGCTGGCGGGCATGGAGCCGGTCGCGGAATCCGATCAGTTCGCGATCTACGCGGCGGGCGCCGACACGTATCTGCTGGTGCAGCGGCACAACGGCACGCCGTGGACCGCGCTGCGCCTGTCGGGCGATGGCATCTTCCGCGTCGGATCGCTGCTGATCGACGCGATGCGCCACCTCTACCGCGACGTGGCATCCAACCTCTCACCCATCGCGCTCGAAGCAAACGCAACCGCGAGACGTCGTGAGTGAGCGCCACGGGAGCCGATAGGCGCGACACCGAATTAACTGGTGTGGAAGGTCCAGCGCTGCGCCGCGCACGCCGAAAAGCTACGTGGGTCGCTCAGGTCCTCTGGGCTCGGGATGCCCAAGTCGTCGACGCAGCGGAGCGCGACTGGTGGATTGCAACCTCGCCCCGCGAGCGCATCCAAATGGTCGACGAAATCTCTGCAGATGCGTTTGCCATGTCGGGAATAAATCTGCGTGAACACCGACTTCAGCGATCTGTTACGCGAATTTTGCGCCGCGGGCGTTAGATTTCTCCTCGTCGGTGCGCATGCGCTAGCGGTCCACGCGGAGCCACGGGCGACGGGCGATTTGGACGTATGGATCGCATCCGATCGCGAAAATGCGGTTCGAGTCTATGCTGCGCTTGTGCATTTCGGTGCGCCGCTCGAGAAGGTAACCATCGACGACTTTACGAGCGAGGATTTGATCTATCAAATGGGCGTCGTACCGGTGCGAATCGACGTAATCACAGCAGTCGACGGCGTTTCGTTCGAGGAGGCATGGCTTGGGCGCGTCGAGGTAGACATTGACGGCATCAACGTGCCGGTGATCGGACGAGCCGCATTTCTCGTGAATAAACGCGCGAGCGGTCGGCCGAAAGATCTCGGTGACGTCGAGCTAGTCCTTCGGCACCATCCCGAAGACCGAGACGTAAAAACGAGCCCGCCGATGTAGCGGGCTCGTTTCTTCTCGGTCATGCGGGTTGCGTTGTTACTTGCCGCCCGCGGCGACTTGCGCTTCCGTCACCGTGCTGGCTTTGTTGCCCCAGGCGTTGCGGATGTAGGTGATCACGTCGGCGATCTGCGCGTTGGTGAGCGTGCCCTTCCAGGCCGGCATCTGGCCGGCGTAGCTCTGGCCCTTCACGTCGATCTTGCCGTTGAGGCCGTTGAGCAGGACGCCGATCACCGGCTTCGGATCGCCGGTCACGAACGGGTTGCCCGCCAGCGGCGGGAACGAGCTGGGAACGCCTTCGCCCTGCGCGCCGTGGCACGAAACGCAGTTCGTGCTGTAGACCGACGCGCCGTTGCCCGCCTTTGCCGGTGTGGTCCCCTTGGCCGTGCTGCCGGAGCTGCTCGAGGTGCCGGCGGGGCCGGTCGGCAGCGTACCGTTGCTCGCCACCGCGGCCGCGACCGGTGCGTTCGGGCCGATGAGGTTGTGGTCGAGCTGCCCCTTCACGACGTTGGACTGACCGATGAAGCTCAGCGCGATCGCGCCGATCATGACCAGCGCCGTCCCGCCCAGCACCCACGGACGGCGCGACAACCGGCGCGACGGGTTGCGGTCGACGAACGGCAGCACGAGCAGCAGCACCACGAGCAGCGTGGGCCCGACGATCGTCGCGAACAGCGTCGCTAGCTGCACGATCGACGCCGGAAACGTTCCGACGACGTCGAGCAGCGCGTACAGCGCGAGGAAATACCAAGCGGGGTACGGCACGAACACCGCGTCGTTCGGATCGGCTTTCGCGTCCAGCGGCGCGGGCGCGAACCACGACAGCGCGACGATGAGCGCGAACATCGCGAACGACAGCACGGTGTCCATGAACAGCTGCTCCGGCCAGAACCGGCCGGGCTTGAGCTTGGGCGCTTCGTCGATCGGCGGTCCGGCCGGGCCGTTCCAGCGGAAGATCGCGAGATGGATCCCGACGAGCCCGATGAGCAGCGCCGGCACCAGCCATACGTGGATCCCGAAGAAGCGGCTGATGGTGAGCGTGCCGATCCCGTTGCCGTCCTGGAGGAACTGCAGCACCGCCGGCCCGAGCACCGGCGCGTTACCGGAGATGTTGATCGCGACGCGCGACGCGAGCAGCGCGTTGAGATCCCACGGCAGCAGGTAGCCGGTGAGGCCGAGCACGAGCGTCATGATGAACAGCAGCACGCCGACGACCCACTGCAGCTCGCGCGGCTTCTTGTACGCGCCCCACAGCAGCCCTTGCAGCAGGTGCATCGCCATGAACGCGATCATCGCCGACGCGCCCCAGTAGTGCAGCGACAGCACGAAGTGCCCGAACGGCACTTTCTCCATGAGGTACTTCGTAGACTCGTACGCGGTCGCCGTCGACGGCGAGTAGTGGAACGTCAGGAAGATGCCGGTCGCGATCTGGATGATGAGCGCGAACATGGTCGCGCTGCCGAACGCGTACCAGTAGGAGGCGCCGCCCGGAACGTCCTCGGTGAGAAATCCCTTCGTGGCGGTGACGACGCCGGTGCGCTGGTCGAGCCAAGTCAGCATGCTGCGGTCATCCGACCTTTTGGACGATCAGCTGCGGCGCGTTGAACTTGTACTCGATCCACGTGATCTGCACTTTGCCTTGGTACTGCCGCAGCGGCAGCGGATCGAGCCCGCGCAGCGCGGGCCCCGCCTCGTGCACGCCGAGCTCGCTGTACACGGAGCCGTGGCACGGGCAGACGAACTTGTTCTCTTTTTGGTTCCACGCGTATTTGCAGCCGAGGTGCGGGCAGATCGGGCTGAACACCACGAAGCCCATGTTCACCGCCGGGTACGGCAGCTTGTCGGTCCCCGCGAAGAGCTCCGGCCGCGCCTTGCTCATCTGCTCGTCCGTCGCTTTCACGGCCCAGACGAACTGCTCGGTGTCGGTGGCGCCGAGGTACCCGTTGGTCTCGTGGACGTTGAACGTCACCTTCATCGGGCCGTTGGTGGCCTTCTTGAATGCGGCCGCCTCGTCGGGCGTGAGCCCCGACCACTGGTCGGCCGTCGCATCCGCCGCCGGGATCAGCGAGCCGAGCAGCGGGATGACGAGGCCGAGGCCGATCACACCGCCGAGCGCCACGACGGCGTTCGCCATGAAGGTGCGCCGGGTTTGTTCTTCGGGTGTGCCGGGATCTTTGTACGCCTCTGCGTGAGCCACGATCTCTCCTCGATGACGGGGCGGCCGTTGCGCCGGTGGGGGCCGCCTCACCGAAGTGTACGCAACGGCCCCGCAAAACTCGCGTACCTTCGTAGGAGCCGCGAGCGGTCTCCTTCGCGACGGGGACGAGCGCTCGCCCGTGGGTGTTCGCGGCCCGAACGGGAAGAGATCGCTCGTGAACGACCAGGAGCTGCACCAGCAGATCGAACGCCTCGTCGCCGAGGAGCACAGCTTGCTCGAGAAGGGCGGCGCCGTGTCGTCCGGCGAGCGCACCCGGCTCGGCGACATCAACGTCCAGCTCGACCGCCTGTGGGATCTCCTGCGCCAGCGGCGCGCCCGCGAAGAGTTCGGGCAAGACCCCGACGTCGCGCACGAGCGCAGCGCCGAGACCGTCGAGAAATATCTTCAGTGAGCGCGCGCGGCGCCTCGCGCTAGAACCGGCGCGGCGGGCCGTTGAAGCGGCGCGGCCGCTTGGGCGGGCGCTCCGCGGCGGCCTCGATCGTGATCGTCTTCTCTTGCAGCACGGTGTTGTTGAGCGCTTTGATCGCCGCGTCGGCCAGCGCTGCGTTCGCCACCATCACGTAGGCGATGCCCTTGCGGCGGCGCGTCCGCCGGTCGCGCGGCAGCGCGATGCGCTCGGGGTCGGCGCCGAACGGGGCGAAGAGCTCCGCGATCTCCGTGCTCGCGACGCCGCGCGCGATGCCGCGAATCAGTAACCGAACCTCGCTGTGACGTTCCACCCGCCCCGCGTTCCCGGCGCGCGGTCCGGCGTCCTCGGCGGATCGGTTCGAAATCCTTAACGCCGGTCGCGCGCGGCGCGCGCGAACTTCAGCGCGGTCAGCGTGGCCGACACCGACGCGACCTTGAGGTCCGTCAGCCCGCGCTCGCGCAGCAGCGCACGCACCGCCGTCTCGCCGAGCGGCGCGCGCGGCCCTTTGGTGTAGACCACCCACAGCGGCACGCCGGCGTCGAGCAACGCGTGCCGCGCGCTCGCGATCCGCGCGAGCTCGTCCGCGTCGTCGACGCGCGCGACGACCAGCTCCGCGTCGTGCTCGCCGGCGCGCGTCCCGGTCGCCACGGCCGCCGCGAGCGCGTCGTCGCCGAGGGCGCCTTCGACGAGCACGCGTTTGCCGGCGACGCCCAGCTTCGTCGCGAGCGACGGCGGCGGCGTCGCGATCGCGGCTGCCCAGCGCGGCGCGGCGGCGCCGAGCACGAGCGCGACGTCGTCGTCGCCGGTGCGAAAGAACAGCGTGCCGCCCTCGGCGCGCACGTCGCGCAGCGATGCCAGCGGAGCGCGCGCGCGAAAGCCGCCGCGCACGATCAGTTCCGCCGGCTCGAGCAGCGCGGTGACGTTGCCGCGCTGCGCGCCCCAGGTCGCGGCGCAGCGCGCCTCGCGCCCCATGCTACGCTTCGGCCAGCGCGGGATGGTCGCGCCACAGCGGCATCGTGCGCATGTACGCGCGCGTGCGCTGCTCCGCCTCGTCGCGCGCGAGACCGTCGCGCCGCAGCGACCACTGCACCATGCGCTCGAACCGCTCGGTGAAGTCTTGCAGCGTGCCGTCGGCGTTGCTGCAGTACCGGCAGTGGCGGCTGTGCGCGTCGCCCGGCGCGTGGTCGTCGGGCCCGTGCATCTCGTACCCGCAGCTCTCACATGTGGTCATTTGCGATCTCCTCACCCGTGCGCACGAGCGCACGAAGCCCCCGGACGAGCGCGCCGCGTTCGTCCGCCGTCATGCGCGCGAGCGCCGCGCGCAGCGTGTCGTCCGCGAGCACGCTCGGCGCGCGCTGCGCACGCCGTTCGCCTTGCGGAGTCAGCCCGACGAACACGCGCCGCGCGTCGCGTTCGTCACGCATCCGGCCCACGTAGCCTTTGCTTTCGAGCCGGTCGACGAGCTCCGTCGTCGTCGACTTCTTCGCGCCCGACGCTTCCGCGAGCTCGCCTAGGGTGGACGGCCCCACCGACGCGAGGTGCTGCAAGATCCACAGCATGCGCGGCGTGAGATCGGTCCCGGGCAGCCGCTGCTTCGAGACGTGAAAGCGATGGTAGACCGCGGGGTACAGACGCGCGACGTCGGCGGTTGCCTCGTCGAGATCGTTCGTCACGAACTATTCTAGCGCGACGCAGGCGCTTTCGTCAAGCGCCCGGCGAAAAACGTTGTCGCGCTACGACGAGCAGCTCACCGTCAAGCCGGCGTACTGCGCGGGCGCGGGCTGCGTCCACGCCGCGCGCTCGGGATGTTCGTCGAACGGCGCGCGCAGCACATCGAGCACCGCGTGCACGACGGAGTCGTCGCCGGACTCGCACGCCGCGATCGCTTCCTGCGCGACCCAGTTGCGCAACACGTACTTCGGGTTGACGGCGCGCATCGCGGCGCGGCGCGCCGCGTCGTCGCGCGAATCGTCCGCGACGCGGCGCGCGTAGCGTTCGAACCACGCCGTCGACGACGCGTCCGCGCCGATCAGCGAGAGCGCGTCCGCGTCCGCGTGCGACAGCGCGCGCCAGAAGTTCGTCCAGTCTGTGCGCCGCGCTTCGAGCAGGCCGAACAGCTCGACCGCGAGCTCGGCGTCGTCGTCGCGCGCTTCGAGCACGCCGAGCTTCGCGCGCAGCAGCGACAGCAGCGTCGTGCGGTACGCGTGCTCGTATCGCGCGAGCGCGGCGTCGAGCACGTCGCGCTCGATCAGCGACGAGAGCGCTTCCGCGAGCGCGTGGCAGTTCCACAGGCCGATCGTGGGCTGGCGGTCGAACGCGTAGCGCCCGCCCTCGTCGCTGTGGTTGCAGATGAAGCCGGGCTCGTACGCCTCGAGAAAACCGTACGGCCCGTAGTCGAGCGTGAGCCCGAGGATCGAGAAGTTGTCGGTGTTCATCACGCCGTGCGCGAAGCCCACTGCTTGCCAGTGCGCCATCAGCGCCGCGGTGCGCTCGACGACCGCCGCGAAGAACCGCGCGTAGCGGTCGTCGCCGCCGCACTCGGGGTAGAAGCGGTCGATCGCGTAGTCCGCGAGCGTTTTGAGGTGCTCGTGCTGCTTGCGGTAGTGGAAGATCTCGAACGAGCCGAAGCGCACGAACGTCGGCGCCATGCGGATCACCGTCGCGGCGCGCTCGACGCGCTCGCGCAGCACGGGCTCGTCGCCTGCCGCCATCGCCAGCGCGCGCGTCGTCGGGACGCCGAGCGCGTGCATCGCCTCGCTCGCGAGAAACTCGCGGATCGTCGAGCGGATGACCGCCCGGCCGTCGGCGAAGCGCGAGTAGGCGGTCATGCCGCCGCCCTTGAGCTGCAATTCCCATCCTTCGACAAGCTCAGGACAGGCTTCGCGGTCGGTGCGGACCTCGCCGAGCAGGATCGCGCGGCCGTCGCCCAGCTGCCCGGCCCACACGCCGAACTGGTGGCCGCCGTATAGCGCAGCGACTGGTTCCATCCCGGGAATGAGCGCATTGCCGCTGACCAGCTCGGCGAACTCGGGGCGCGATTCCTCACCGGGACGCAGGCCGATCAGCGCGCCCGCCTCAGGGCTGAACGCGACGAGGCGCGCGCCGGGGATCCCCGTGGGCGTGCGGCGTTCGGAGAACGCGTCGCCCAGCGCGGCGAACGAGTTGGCGAAGCGGAGCTCGCTCAGGGGCGTGCCGAGCGGCGGTGCGATGGCCATCGCTCTCATCGAACC
>DASZBS010000078.1:0-27615 GCA_035943995.1 Candidatus Elarobacter sp.
CGGCGCAGCTTCGGCGACCGGCGCAGCTTCGGCGACCGGCGCAGCTTCGGCGACCGGCGCAGCTTCGGCGACCGGCGGCACTTCGGCGACCGGCGCAGCTTCGGCGACCGGCGCAGCTTCGGCGACCGGCACGGCTTCGACGACCGGCGGTTTTTCGGCGACCGGCGTAGCTTCGGCGACCGGCGCAGCTTCGGCAACCTGCGCGACTTCGACGACCGGCGGCGGTGCGGGCGCCGGCGGCTCTGCGACGTGCGGCGCCTGGGCGTGCGCGATCTCGTCGACGTGCTCGGGGGCCTCCGGGAGCGCCGCGACGGCACCCGCCGCAACGTCCGCGTCGGGCATCGCGACCTCGAAGGCCGGCGCCGTTTCGGCGCGCGGCTGCGCCTCGACCGCGGGCAGCGGTTCGGCCGGGGCGGGCGGAGCTACCGGCGCGACGGCCTCGGCGGGCGGCGGCGGGGCGACGGCCTCGGCGGGCGGGGCCGGCGGTGGCGGTTCCACGACCGGCGGCGCCGGCGGCGGCGGGGCGGGCGTGAAGCGCGCCTCGATCGCCTCTTCGTCGTAGCGGAAGGTCGCCCGGTCCGGGGGCGCGGGTGCCGGCGGCGGCGCGACCGGCGGCGGCTCGGTGAGCGGCGGCGGCAGCGCCGCGAACGGCGGCGGGAGCTGGACTTGCGCGGCGCGGCGCTGCTCGGCGATGTCTTCGAGCACGTCCGCGGTGCGCGGCGCGATGCCGGAGACCGAGAACGGCAGGCCGCTCGCGCGCACCGCGAAGGCGGGCGTGGACCGGACGCGCACGGCCGGCGACGAGATCGCGAGCGCCCCGCCGCCGTCCCAGCCCAGGTCGAGGTGGGCGTCGATGAGGGTGCCGGCCGCGAGCGGCGTGTTGACGATCGTGCCGTAGCGGACGACCACCTCGACGCCCGGATCGACGTCTTCGAGCACGAGCCCGGGCTTCGACCACAGCACGGAGCCGCCGTCGACGTCCAGCAGCGGCACGTCGTTGACCAGCGTCGAGCCCGGCAGGTAGGCGGTGTGCGGGGGGAGCTGGCCGCGCAGCACGAGCCGGCTGGCCGCGCCGTCGCCGGTGTTCCGGACGCTCAGGCGCACGTAAAGCGGTTCGCCCGCGTCGACGGTCTCCCACGGCTGGGTGCGCAGGGACGCGCCTTGGTCGAAGCGCGGCTCGGCGACGGTGGGGATGGTGACCGGCGCCAGCGCGAGCGGGAGCAGGCCGACGGCTTCGAGCCGGCCGTTGACGGTGATCGCCGTGCCGCGCGCGACCAGGCGCGCGAGGCGCAGCCGCACCGTCGCCTCGGCACGCGCGCCGGGCAAGATGTCGCCGAACAGAACCGACGTTCCGACGCGCGTCGCGCCGTCGACCGCTTCGATGCGGGCGTCGTCGGTGATGTCGAGGTGCACGCGCGCGTCACGCGCGGCGTCGGTGCCTTCGTTGACGACGACGAGGTGCACGTCGCCGTGCCCGCTCGGCCGCAGCGGGTCGCCGGCCGGATACGACAGCGTCGAGGCGCCCGGCGCGAAACGCGGCCGCGAGCGGACCAGCAGCTCGAGCTGGCCGAGCACGGCCGCCGCTGTCTGGTCGTTCTCGAGCCGCGCGCGCAGGCGGATCGCGAAGCGGTCGGCGATCGGGGACGCGACCGTGCCGACGAGCGTGAACGTGCGCGTCGCGCCGGGCGCGAGCGTGCCGACGTCGATGCCGGCCGGCTGCACGCGCGCCTCGCCGCCGCCGTCGGCGTAGCGCAGGAGCTGGAGCACCGGGTCGGCTTCGATGACGATGCGCACGCCGGTGGCTTGCGCGGTGCCGTCGTTCGCGATGCGGATCGTGCCGCGCACCTCGCTGCCCGGCGTGACTTGCGACGAGCCGTCCAGCGTGAGCGTGTTGCGCGCTTCGAGGAAGCGCGGCGAGGACCGCACGGTGAGCGTGCGCTCGAACGTGCGCGAGCCCGTGGACCACTGCAGCGACCCGCCGACCGGGAGCGGCGTGCCGTCAACGGCCGGCGACACGACGTACGCGTCGATCGCGGCCTCGACCCGGCGGCCCGCGTCGACGCGCGCGAAGACGAAGGAGCCCGGGGTGTCGCTCTCGCTGACCGACCGGCCGTCGACCGCCCGCGAGCCGGGCGCGTAACGCAAGCCTTCGGGCAGCGTCAGCCGGACGCGGGCGTCCTCGGCGGCGCACGTTCCGTTGTTCTCCGCGATCAGCCCGACGCGGACGCGCCGGCCCGGCTCGACTTCGCTGGGCGCATCGACGACGAGACGCGTCGCTTCGGTGTCGAACCGGCTCGCGCTGCGGACCGTGAGCTCGGCACGCGCGAGCTCGAACTCGGCGGTCTCCGCGGACGCGACCGCGCCGCCCAGCACGATGCGCGTGTTGTCGTCGAGCGGTGATTCGATCCGCGCGCGGTACTCGACGACGAGCGTCGCGCCCGCCGCGAGCGACGGCGACGCGACCGTCGCGTTGCCGAACCCGAACGGATCGCCGCCGCGCTCGTCGATCGCGATCTCGCGGCCGTCGATGCGCGCGCTGCCGTCGATGTACGCCGTGCGGTCCGGGACCGGCAGCACGACGACGACGTCGTGCGCGGTGGCGTGGCCGGTGTTGCGCACGCGGGCCGTCGCGACGATCTCCTCGCCGGGCTCCGCGACGCGAACGGCTTCGAGCGACGCGATAGTGTCGGGGTTCTCCAGCTGCGGCGCGCTGCTCGCGACGAGCCGCACCACGTTGGAGCCGATGACGTCCGTCTCGTTGCTGGCGAGCGCGGCTTGCAGCTCCAGCGCCGCACCGTTCTCGATGGTGGGCGCCACCACGTAGGCCATCGCGATGCGCCGCTCGACGCCCGGCGGCACCTCGCCGACGTCCGCGCCGTTGGGGCTGAGCAGGCTCGTCTCGCCGCGGATGTCGTCGAGCGCGCGGTCGTCGATGCGCGCGCTGCCCGGCACGTACCGCAGGCCGTCGGGGAGGTTGAACCGGACGCGCAGCCCCGTGGCGGCGGCGCCGCCGAAGTTGTAGAACGCGAACGTGGCGCGAACCGTCGTTCCAGGTTCGACCGTTCGGTCGGGAGAAACGACGAGCGTTCGTAGCCCTTCCGGTAGCGACGGTGCGCCCGGGGCGAATACTTCCGTCAGCGTCCGCATCAGTCTCGCCCCGTTCGGCGATCTTCGGTCGCCGACCTCGCTTGCAGGTTCTCCATGACGACCATCGCTCACCACTCCGACTATCTCTGCGCCGCCGCGTCCCGGCTCGGGTCCGAAAGCGCCTTCGAAGTCCTCGCTCGCGCGAAGGCGATCGAGGCCACCGGCCGGCGCGTCGTCCATATGGAGATCGGCGAACCGGACTTCGACACGCCGGACCATATCAAGCGAGCCGGCATCCGCGCGATCGAGGAGAACTACAGCCACTACACGCCCTCGGCCGGGATCCCCGAGCTGCGCGACACGATCGCGGCCTACGCCAGCGCCTTCCGCGGCCTCGCCGAACCGTACACCCGCGAGCACGTGGTGGTGGGCGCGGGCGCCAAGCCGATCATCTGGAACCTGCTCTCGGCGCTGCTCGATCCGGGCGACGAGCTGCTCTACGCCGACCCGGCGTACCCGGCGTACGCCTCCGCCGCGAGCTATCTCGAAGCCAAGGCGATCCCGGTCCACCTGCTCGAGTCACGCAACTGGCGCCTGGACCTCGACGAATTGGCCGCGAAGATCACGCCGAAAACCAAAGCCGTCGTCATCAACTCGCCGCACAATCCGACGGGCGGCGTGCTGACGCGCGAGGACCTCGAGACGATCGCGGCGCTGGCGCAGCAGCACAACTTCCTGGTGATCGCCGACGAGATCTACTCGCGCAACATCTACGGCCCCACGTTCGAGTCGATCACGCGCATCGACGGTATGCGCGACCGCACCGTGATCGTCGACGGCTTCTCGAAAGCCTACGCGATGACGGGCTGGCGGCTGGGCTACTGCATCGCGCCCGAAGCGATCGCCCAGCGCGTGACGCTGTTCAACAACAACACGTTCTCGTGCGTCGCGACGTTCGTGCAGCGCGCCGGCATCGCGGCGCTCACCGGCGACGACGCGCCCGTGCAAAAGATGAACGCGACGTTCCGCGAGCGCCGCGACGCGATCGTGTCCGGCCTCAACACGATCCCGGGCGTGTCGTGCACGATCCCCGAAGGCGCGTTCTACGCGTTCCCCAACGTCTCGCAGCTCACGACCGACGACAAGCACCTCGCGAAGTGGCTGCTGGAGAACGCGGGCGTCGCGTGCCTGGGCGGCTCCAGCTTCGGCGCGGCCGGCAAAGGCTATCTGCGCTTCTCCTACGCCGCATCGCTCGACGATATCGGCTGGGCGCTGGATCAGCTGCGCGAGGCGCTGCCCCGCTACACGTCGTAACACCCCGGACATAAAAACGTCGACGCGGAGAGCTAGACTGGTCGCATGGAACCGACGGGTGCGGAAACACGAACGATCCTCGAACACCTCGCGCTGGGCTTCGGCTCCCTCCAGGGCCATGCCGCCGCGACGGACCGGCGCTTGGACGCGCTGCAGCAGCGCGTCGACGACGTCCACGCGCTGGTGGTCACCGTCAAGGAAGCCGCCGAGTTGCAGTCGGTCCGCATCGACGCGGTGGAGAAACGCCTCGACGAGGTGGACCGGCGCCTGACGCTACGCACGGACACCCTCGAACGGCGCATGGAACGCGGGTTCGCTCGCGTGGACGAACGCTTCGAGGCGCTGACCACCGAGATGCGGAGCGGGTTTGCCGTGATGCACGCCGGGTTTGCGGTGATGAACGACGGCTTCGCCGAGATGCGGCGCCGGTTCGACGACTTGGAGCGCGGGCGGCGGCGCGGGCCCAAGCGCAGCGACTAGAACGCGGTCAGTCGACCAGCTTCATCGCGCGGCGCACCTCGCGCATCGTCGCGTTGGCGACCTCGCGCGCCTTCGCGCTGCCCTCGCGCAAGATCATGCCGACGCGGGCGCGGTCGATCGAGGCGCGCCGCTCGCGCGCCGGGCGCAGGAACGCGTTGAGCGTCTCCGCGAGCTCCGTCTTGCACGCGACGCAGCCGAGTGCGCCGGACGCGCAGGCCTCGCGGATCTCGGGGACGCGCGCAGCGTTCGAGTAGTGGTGCAGCGCGAAGACCGGACAGATCTCCGGCCGGCCCGGGTCGTTGCGCCGAACCTTCAGCGGATCGGTGATGAACGAGCGGACCTTCTTGGTGGTCGCCGCCTCGTCGTCCGCGATATCGATCGTGTTGTGATATGACTTCGACATCTTGCGGCCGTCGCTGCCGGGCACGGCCGGAAACTCCGATAGCAACGGCTGCGGCTCGACGAGCGTGTCGCCGTAGAGGTGGTTGAACCGGCGCACGACCTCACGCCCGAACTCCAGATGCGACACTTGGTCCTTGCCGACCGGCACGGTGTCCGCGCGAAAGACCGCGATGTCGCACAGCTGCAGCAGCGGGTAGCCGAGAAATCCGTACGTGGCGATCTCCGGTCCTAGCTCTTCGATCTGGTCTTTGTACGTTGGAACGCGCTGCAGCCACGACACGGGGACGATCATCGAGAGCAGCGTGTTCAACTCGGTGATCTCCGGGACTTCCGATTGCAGGAACACGGTCGAACGCTCGGGGTCGATCCCTGCGGCCAGCCAGTCGAGGACGAGCTCCTCGCGCGCGTCGCGGATCTGTTGCGGATGTGCGAACCCGGTCGTGAACGCGTGGAGGTCCGCTACTTCGAAGAACGCGTCGGTCGTCTCGCTCAGCCGGACCCAGTTGGTGAGCGTGCCCAGCAGGTGGCCGAGGTGGAGTCGTCCCGTCGGGCGGTGGCCGGACATCACGCGTGGTCGGACTTCGGATGTTGGTTTTTCGACGATCATCTTGTGGTTGGGGCGTTCTTCGCTGTTCGGGCGTAAGCATCCACGGTGGTGGCTCGACGGGCGCGCGACGCGGCTGCGGCGGGGACGCTCCCTGCGCGCATCCTGCGCTTCGGTCGCTCGGCGCTTCGGCGCTCTCGCCCATCCTGGCCCTTCGACGGAGCTCAGGGGCCTACGCGACGCCCCGCCGCAGCCGCGTCGCGCGCCCGTCTCCGGCACGGTTGTCGGTACGCGCACGCGTCTTTGGCACGGTGGTTGGAACGCCCATCTCCGGCATGGTTGTCGGCACACGTCGGCGCGGTGATCCGGGGCGTGTCCGACAGGTTCTCAGCGACCGTGCAGGCGTCCGTTTCGTGCGCGTTTGAATTCAGCCGCTACGGCGCACGGGAATTCAATTCAACGGGGCGACGCGTGCGCCGGCGAACGGCACGCCGTGGGAGATTGCCCCTCGCACGCGACCGCGTGCGTGTTCGATCGCTTCGGCGAGGGGCGTTCCGCGCGCGAGGTGAGCGGCGATCGTCACGGCGAGCAGATCGCCCGTGCCGCGTAGCGTGCCGACGATGCGCGGTGCGCGGAATTCGCGCGTGCCACTTGGGTCGGCGAGCACGTCGATCGCTTCGCCGGTGAGGTGACCGCCTTTGACGAGCACTGCGCGCGGGCCGAAGGCGAGCAATGCAGTTGCCGCGTCGTGCATCTCACTCGCGTCGACGATCGGATGTCCAAGCAATGCGCTCGCTTCGGCGAGGTTTGGTGTGATCAGCGTTGCGTGTTCGAACAGCGTGTCGCGCAGCGCGGTTCGCGCTACGTCGTCGGCGAGGGTGTCGCCGCCGCTTGCGGCGAGCACCGGATCCAGCACGACGGGGACGTTCGGGTACGACGCAAGCGCTTCTGCGACGGCACATACCGCCGTCGCAGAGACGAGTGCGCCGATGTGGAACGCGCCAACGCCTGTGGTGCGCAGCGCTTCGAATTGCGCTCGGATCGTTGCGGCGTCGATCGCGACCGATGCGTGAACGTGATTTGCATCTTGCGCAGTCACGCCGCACACCACACACACGGGGCGTATCCCGTCGTCCGCGAGCGCTAACAGCGCGAATGCGAGGCCGGCGAATGCGAGCGGGTGCGTCGTGCCGACCGTTGCGACCACCGTCACGGTGGTGGGGCGTTCCAGCGTTCGACGAGCTCGCGGGCCGCGGCTTCGGCGGCGTCGCGGATCAGTGCGGAGAGAACGGCTGCCATCGTGGCGCCCGTCTCGGGGATGCGAGCTACGTTCTCGAGGGCGATGCCGCCGATCGCCGCACATGGGAGCGGCGTCGCGTCGGCGACCGCGCGTATGCCGTTCAGGCCGATCGGGAGGCCGGCGTCGTCTTTGGATCCGGTGGCGAACGCCGGGCCTGCGCCGACGTAGTCGATCAGGGCCGGGTCGGCGGCACGGGCTTCTTGCGGCGTTCCGCACGAGAGGCCGATGATGCCGTCGCGCAGTGCGGTTCGCAGCGCGCGGAGGTCGAGGCCCGCGGCGTCTTCTTGGCCGAGGTGGACGCCGTCGGCGAGGCGTGCGAGGCGCACGTCGTCGTTGACGATCGCCAGGCCGCCGGCGGCGCGGACGCGGGTGACGACCGCGATCAAGGTGGCGCCGTCGATGCCGCTCTTCGCGCGGATCTGGATCAGGCGGACCCCGCCGCGCAGCAGCGCTTCGGTGAACGCGATCGGTTCGACGCGGTCGGGATCGACCAGCGCGTAGATGCCCCGCAAACGCGAACGAGGAGCGTCGCCGCTCCTCGTCGTCATCATGGCCGGGGTGTCCTTAGTTCAGCGGGTTTTGCGGGTCGACCACGGCGACGGTGATCGAGCCGGGCGGACCGGTCGGCGTGAAGGTCGTCCCGAGGCCCGAGCCCGTGATGGTGCCGGGCTGCGCGTTGACGATGACGCAGTACGGATACTTCGGGGTGAGCGTCGTGAAGCCGGTCGGTACCGGAAGAACGGTCGGCGGGAAGAAGATGATGTTCGCCTCGTTGACCGGGTCGATGGCGATGTAGATCCCGAAGTCCGCCGTGTACGGGATGGTACCGGCGCCGTTCGTGATCGTAACCGCCTGGCACGGTTTCGTCGCGCCGAGCGCGGTGGTGGTGTAGTTCCCGCTCGTGACGAGCGCGGCGCTCCAGCGGTAGTTGTTGCCGGAGAGGAGGCCGTTTTGAGACCCGTGCACCTGGACGGCGCTCAGCCCAATACCCGCGCCCGGGAGCACGCGCGCGATGTTCGACGGTGCCGAGGTGGTGATGATCACGTGATCGGGGGGCGGGTTGTCTCCGCCGAGGCCGAGGACCGAGCCGCCCCCGGCGCAAGCGCCGAGCAGGGTGGCGCTCAGGACGGCGGCGAGGGAGAGGACGAAGCGACGCATGGATGCGACTCCCGTGAGAACGGAAAAACGTCGGCGCCATCTTCCGAGGGTCGCCGCCGGGCGGTGCGACCGTTCCGTAGCCCGCAAGTCGGTTCCTCTCTCGGCTAAGTCGACGGCGCGATGGAGACGGTCACATCGAACGGTTCGTCGGCGCCGTCCCGCAGCGCCGGCGCGACGGTGAGCGACCAGGAACGTTTCACGTCGCCCAGGCGGGACGCCGTGAAGGCGAGCGACCCGGTGTACTGCGAGTTCGGCGCGAGCGGCACGCCCTGGAACAGCGGCTTGTCGGTGACGGTCCAGTTCTTGGTGGCCAGGATCCGGTAGACGCCGCCGCGGTCGTCGCGCAGCACGCTCTTGCCGTACGGGAGCAGCGTGACGAAGTTGTCGCCAAGGTTCGCGAACGTCACGACGACGTCGATCCGGTCGGGGTAGAAGTCGACCTTCTTCACCGTCACGCGCAGGCCTGAGGCGTCGGCGGTCGACGCCGACGCGAACGCGCGATACGGTTTGCCGGGGTCCTTGACGTGCAGCGCGCCGTGCTCGGGCAGCACGCCGATCGGTACCGTCGCATCCACTTCACGGCGCTTGTCGGTCGCGTGGTCGACGTATGCGATGCGCTCGCGCACGAAGTAGACGCGGCCGCGGTCGTCGCCGCGCGCGCCGGCGAGTGCTGCGCGCTCGAGCACGACGCCGTCGGCGGTGAACACGCTGCGGAACGCAGCGGCGTCGCCGTAATATTTGCGCTCGTCGTCGGTGAGCAGCGCGAACGCCGTGTCGTAGCGGCCGGCGCGCAGCGCGTCGACGTACTTCTTGACGACCGTGCTCTGCGCGTTGTTCGGCACGGGACCGTATTGTATGGTGCGCCGCGGTGCGGGCGTCGCGCCTAGCGTCACGATGCAGAGCAGCGCGCACGCGGCGCGCGCGAACGTCGTCACGAGGATTCTCCCAGCAGCAAGTCGGCGATGCGCAGCAGGTCCGACGGATCGGAATAACGCAGCTCGATGGTTCCGCCGCGCTCGTGCTGCACGACGCGCACCTGCGTAGCGAACTTGTAGCGCAGGCGTTCGACGAACGCGTCGTGGTCGTTGCTGGTGCGTTGCGCCGGTGCGTTCGCGCGCGTGCGTTTCGGCGCGGCATCCTGTGCGAGCTTTTCGAGCGCGCGCACCGACAGCTCTTCGGCGACGGCGCGGCGCGCCATCGGCTCGCGCCGTTCGGCGGGTAACGCCAGCAATGCGCGGCCGTGTCCCGCGGTGAGCTTGCCGTCGCGCACGAACTGTTTGATCGCGTCCGGCAACGACAGCAGCCGCAGCGCGTTCGCGACGGCGGGCCGGCTCTTGCCGACGCGTTCGGCGACTTGCTCTTGGGTGAAGTCGTGCGCTTCCATCAAGTGCGCGAAGCCCATCGCCTCTTCGAGCGCGTCGAGGTTCTCGCGCTGCAAGTTCTCGATGATCGCGACCTCGAGCGCTTCGCGGTCGTCGGACGGCCGCACGATCGCGGGGATCGTTTGCAGCCCCGCGGCCTGCGCGGCGCGCAGCCGCCGTTCGCCCGCGATCAGCTCGAAGCCGTCGCCGCGCTCGCGCACGATCACCGGAACGAGCACGCCGAACGCGGCGATCGATGCCCGCAGCTCGTCGAGCGCGCCGGCGTCGAACGTCGTGCGCGGCTGGTGCGGGTTCGGCCGGATCTTCGCGATCGGAATCTGCTGCAGGTCGCGCTTCGGCGGCGGCGCTGCCGTCATCACGTCGGCCGTGCCGCCGTCGCCCAGCAGCGCACCGAGGCCGCTTCCGAGTCCGCGCTTGCTCACGCGACGAGTTCCTTTGCGAGAGAAAGGTAAGCCTGCGCGCCGCGGCTCTTCACGTCGAAGAGGATCGCGGGCTTGCCGTACGACGGCGCCTCGGAGAGCCGGATGTTGCGCGGGATCTGCGTTTGGAACACCCGGTCGGGGAAGTAGCGGTGGACTTCCTCGAGCACCTCGGTCGCCAGCTTGGTACGTCCGTCGAACATCGTGATCAGTACGCCCCGGATCGCGAGCTCGGGATTGAGGCCTTCCTTGATGCGCCGCACGATCGCGACGAGCTGGCTGAGGCCTTCGAGCGCGTAGTACTCGGCCTGGACCGGGATGATGATCTCCGTCGCCGCGGTCAGCGCGTTGATCGTCAGCAATCCGAGCGACGGCGGGCAGTCGATCAGCACGTCGTCGTAGTCGTGCAATACCGTGGAAAGCGCCGTTTTCAAACGGTTTTCGCGCTGTAGCGCGGACACGAGCTCGACCTCGGCACCGGCGAGATTCAGCGTCGCTGGGACGATGAAAAGGTTTTCCACTTCCGTCGGGCGCGCGACGTCTTTCACCGCCGCGTTCTGCAGCAGCACGTTGTAGATGTCGCGCTCCACGGCACGCTTGTCGACGCCGACGCCTGTCGTGGTATTTCCTTGGGGGTCGATGTCGACCACGAGCACGCGCCGGCCCAGCAGCGCGAGGGACGCGCCGAGGTTGACGGCGGTCGTCGACTTCCCCACCCCGCCTTTTTGGTTGACGATCGCGATCACGCGGGCCGTCGTCTGCTCCGGAACAACCAACGAGGCGAACCTTACTTCAGGACGCGCGGAAAATGCTCGTCGATGTAGCGTTCCGCACGCTCGGCGAGCAAGCCCGCCTCGTTCCGAGACGGGTCGTCGGTGACCTCCTCGAACAGCGCGTGGAGCACCTCGCCGACGCGCCGGTCGCCGCGAAATCCCGCCGCCGCGAGCCCTCTCCGCACGAACATTGCCACGACGTCGTCGCCCGAGATGGCCAGATCGCGGATTTTGAACGCCGGGCCTTCCGCCAGCACCGCCGCGATCCGCGCCTCGAAGCGTTCGTTCGAGTCGTCGCGCTTCGGCAGGCCCGAGCCGTCGATGTCCGCCCACCGCAGCGCGAAGAGGCGGTCGAGGTACTCGGGGCCGATCCGCCGGATGAAGCGGCGCAGCGTCGTATCCTGGAGCTCGGGGTCGGCGGAGTACATGTGCTGCCGGACGAGGTGGGCGACCGTCTCGACCGTGTCGTTGGGCAGCCGCAGCCGCGCGAGCATCGGCGGGACCATCTCGGCCCCGATCTGCTCGTGCTGGTAGAACGTGTTGCCGCGCCCGTCGGGCCGCGGCGCCGCGGTTCGGGGCTTTCCGACGTCGTGCAGGAGTGCTGCAAGCCGCAGGGTGACGTCGCCGGCCGGCGCGGCGTCGAGCGTCGCGAGGTTGTGGCGGTAGACGTCGTACGCGTGCCAGTCGTTCTGGTCGACCTCCACCCCTTCGAGCAGCTCGGGCCAGACGTGCGCGAGCACGCCGGTCGCCCGCAGGATCTCGAGCCCGACGGAGGGCGCCGGCGCCGCCAGCAGCTTGACGATCTCCTCACCGATGCGCTCGGCTGAAACGGTCGTGACGAGGGCCGCCGACGCGCGCATCGCGGCCTCGGTACGCTTCGTCGGCGTGTAGCCGAACCGCGCGGCGAACTGGGCCGCGCGCAGCAGCCGCAGCGGGTCTTCCTCGAACGTCGCCTCGTGCACGATGTCGATGCGCGCCGCACGAACGTCCGCGACGCCGCCGTGCGGGTCGACGATCGCGCCGTCCGCGACGCGCCGGGCGATCATGTTCATGCGGAAATCGCGGCGGCCCAGGTCGTCCTCGAGCGGGACGTCGGGCCCCGCCTCGACGGCGAAGTCCTTGTGCCCGACGCCGGTGGAGCGCTCGCGCCGCGGCAGCGCGATATCCGCCTCACCGGCCGCGTTCCGGAATTTCAGCACGGCGAAGGACGCGCCGACCACGTCGACCCGGCCAACCGCCTGCAACGCCGTGAGGAGGTCGGCCTGGGATAGGCCCGTTACGACGTAGTCGAGGTCCTTAGGCGGACGCTCGACGCCGTCCAGCCGCGCTCGAAACTCGTCGCGCACGCGGCCACCCACCGCCCAGACGCCGGCCGGAGCGAGGGCAGCGACCAAGACGTCGTCGAGCGGATGGCGCACAGGCGTTCTATTCTAGCGCAAGCCCCGAAAAACGCTTCGGGATGTGGGTGGCGAGACTATTGTTTCCCGGGGAACATTTCTCTGCAATCCAAAGTAATGTTCATCGTGGAACAAAATGGCGCCGTTAGACGCAGAGCGGTCGCTTGGCTGGGATGCCGTTCTTGCGCGGGAAGCGTGGGCTCGTCGCCGAGCGCTTCTTCAACACGAGGATGCGGCGCTCGCCTTGTAGCGGGCGCTCCTCGACGAGCTCCGCGCCGAGGACGAGCGCGGCGTCGGCTACAGCGTTGCGCTCGGGCGTCTCGAGCGCGCCGCGTTGGAGGAGCGCTCGGCCGCCGACGGCGAGGAACGGGACCGTCAGCTCGGCGACCGTCGGAGCGGCGGCGACCGCACGCGCCGTCGCGACGTTGAATCTCTCGCGGTAGACTGGGTCGCGCGCGGAGTCTTCGGCGCGGGCGGCGACGGCTTCGCCTTCGAGCCCGAGCTCGGTCAGCGCGCGAGCCAAGAATACGGCGCGTTTCTTGATTGGCTCCAGCAGCGTGACGCGGACGCCGGTTGCCAGCGCGAGCGGGATGCCGGGGACGCCGTTGCCCGATCCGACGTCGATCAACGGCCCGCCGCCGGGCCCGATGTCGGCCGCGAGGGTCAGCGCATCGACGATGTGCGCCGCGAACGCCTTTCCGTCTTTAGCGCCCGTGAGGTTCAGCCGGCGGTTCGCGGCGAGAACGAGCGCCGCGTAGATCGCGAGTCGTTCCGCCAGCGGCTGCTCGATGCCGGCGTCGCGCAGCGCGCCAAGTGCGCCGGGGTCCGGCAGCGGCGTCACGCGAGAGCGGGGATGCTTGCCGTCAAGCGGTGGACGTGGACGCCCACGAGCGCCACGTCCGACGGCGTGATGCCCGGGATCCGCGCCGCGGCGCCCAGCGTCCGCGGCCGCGCGCGCTCCAGCTTCTCGCGCGCTTCTCGCGACAGCGCGCGGATCACCGCGTAGTCGAGGTCCGCGGGCAGCACGACGGCTTCGTCGCGGCCGGCGCGGTCGATCGCGAGCTGCTGCCGGCGTACGTAGCCGTCCATCTTCAGTTCGATCTCGACGCGCGCGGCGATCTCCGGGTCGGTGCCCGCCGGAAAGCGGTCGAGAACGTCGCTGATCGCGACGTCGGGCCGGCGCAGTGCGTCGGCCAGGGTCGCCCCCGGTAAAAGGTTGACCCTGCCAACAGAAATGGCTCCGAGTCGCAGGGTCTCCGCATGGCGCCGACCACCTTCCAGCGCTTCGCGGCGCATGACGAACCGTTCCCACGCCGCGTCGTCGACGAGGCCGAGCTCGCGGCCGACCGGCGTGAGCCGCAGATCGGCGTTGTCGTGGCGCAGGACCACGCGGTGCTCGGCGCGCGACGTCAGCATGCGGTACGGTTCGTCGACGCCGCGCGTGACGAGGTCGTCGATCAGCACGCCGATGTACGACGTCTCGCGGCCGAGCCGCAGCGGTGCGTCGCCGTGCGCGCGGCGTGCGGCGTTGATGCCCGCGATCAAACCTTGCGCGGCCGCCTCTTCGTAGCCGCTCGTGCCGTTGAGCTGGCCGCAGTGGAACAGGCCCGCGACGCGGCGCGTCTCGAGGCTCGGATCGAGCTCCGTCGGCGCGACGAAGTCGTACTCCACCGCGTAACCCGCGCGCAGCATCACGACGGATTCAAAACCGGGCAGCGTGCGCAGCATCGCGAGCTGCACGTCCGCGGGCAGCGACGTCGAGAAGCCGCCGACGTAGAACGTCGACTCGTCCCAACCTTCGGGCTCGACGAAGATCTGATGCGTCGGGTTGTGCGCGAACTTGACGACCTTGTCTTCGATCGACGGGCAGTAGCGCGGGCCGATGCCGCGGATCAGATCGAGCCCGTACAGCGGCGAGCGGTGCAGGTTTTCACGCACGAGCGCGTGCGTGCGCTCGTTGGTGTCGACGATCCAGCACGGCAGCTGCGCGCCGGCGAACGTGCGCGGGCTCGCGTACGAGAACGGCAGCGGCGTCGCGCTCGGCATCTGCACGGCCATCGCGGCGAGATCGAGCGACGTGCGGTCGACGCGCGGGGGTGTGCCGGTTTTCAAGCGGGCTAAGGGAAATCCGAGCCGCGCGAGCGTCGCGCTCAAGCCGATTGCGGGCGCTTCGCCGAAGCGTCCTTCGCTGCGAACCTCATCACCGCGAAACGTCTTGCCGCCCAGAAACGTGCCCGTCGCGAGCACGACGTTGGGCGCGCGGAGCGTGCGGCCGTCCGCGAGCGCAACGCCGCGCACCCCGCCGCCGGACACGACGAGATCGTCGACCATCCCGCGCACCACGGTGAGGTTCGGCTGCGCCGCGATCGTCGCGTTCGCGACGCGAATGTAGCTCGGCTTGTCCGCGAGCGCGCGCAGCGCGCGCACCGACGGGCCTTTGGACTCGTTGAGCACGCGCGAGTGCAGCGACACGCGGTCGGTGACGCGCGCCATCGCACCGCCGAGCGCGTCGATCTCGCGCACGAGCTGGCCTTTTGCGCTACCACCGATCGACGGGTTGCAGGCGAGCGTGCAGATGCCATCGGGGTCGCCGGTCACGAGAAGCGTTTCGGCGCCGAGGCGCGCGGCCGCGAGCGCGGCTTCGAAACCGGCGTGGCCGCCCCCGACGACGATCACGGCGGCGGCGTCGCCGCGTGCGTCGATGGTGTTCACGGTGCGCGCGACAGCTTCGCCGCGCGCGTCCGGTTCGCCGCTAGGACGCTTGCGGCGGTGCGTCGGCGCCGTCGTAGAGCGCGCCCATCTCGGCGCTGAGCTCCTCGAAGCGCGCGCGCTCGGCCGCCTCGTGCTCGAGCTTTTCCTCGGGCGAGCGGTCGCGCTTGCCGGCCCGCACCTTGAAACGCAGATAGCCCACCAGCTGGTACGGCGGCAGCACGTCGGCGCGGATCTCGAAACCTTCCCTGTGCAAGTTCAGCTTCAGCGCGACTTGCTGGATGCCGTGCAGCAGCGCGGTCGTCAGCGCTTCGTCCGCGACGCCGAGGTCCATGAGCGTGTGCATCTCGTTCTTGGGCGCGATCACCACCCGCGTGCGCCAGATGTGCTGCGGCGAGTCGTAGTCGTCCTCGGCTTGGTGGAACGCCACGACGAGGTCGTCTTCGTACACCACCTCGATCCCCTTGCGGCGGAGCTTCTTGCGCAGCGTCTTGTGGCGCACGCGCTTGGGCCAGCGCTCCGGCGCGATCGCCAGCACCTCCGTCAAACGGACCGGCTCGGTGTTCATGCGCGTCGTATACCCGCCGCGCGGGTATGCCCTCGAAGCCTTGAGCTTTCTGACCCACGTCCTCTGCGACGACGAGCAGCGCCGCTACGAGAAGCCCGATCCCGATCACACCTTTCGCGGCCGGCTCGACGGAACGCGCCAGAAGGCCGACGAGGTCGTGTACGAAGACGATCTCGTCTTCGCGTTCAAGCACAACGTCGATCCCAGCCGCGAGCACTGGTGGGAGACGCACGTCGTGATCATCCCCAAGCGCTGGATCCCGACGCTGCTCGACATCGGTATCGGCGACATGCGCGTGTGGACGGCGATGATCGCTGGGATTCAGAAAGTCGCGCTGAAGCTCGGGCTGCACAAGACGGGCTTCATCGTGCGCTCGAGCGTGTTGCCGCCGTACCAGCACACCGAGCACGTGCACATCCACATCCTCGCAGGGGAGCACCGGCATCCGCACACCGACGGGCCGCTCTCCGAACACCTCACCTAACGCGCCGCGCGCGTCGCTGTTGGACGTCGCGCGCACGTTCGGGACGATCGCCGTCGTGTCGTTCGGCGGCGGCCAGAAGGCGGCGATCCGGCGCGCGGTCGTCGAGCGCCGCGCGTGGTTGAGCGACGACGACTTCATCGAAGCGCTCGCGCTCGCGGAGCTCATGCCCGGCGCGAACTTGGTGAACCTCGCGGTGTTCGTCGGGCACCGGCTGCGCGGCGCGCGCGGCGCGGCGGTCGCGATGCTCGCGGTGTGTCTGCCGCCGTTCGCGATCGCGCTCGGCGTGGCGTACGCCTACTTCGCGCGCATCGACGTGCCGCTCGTCGGCGCGGCGCTGCGCGGCTGCGCGGCCGCCGCGGTCGGGCTGACGATCGCGAACGCGGTCGAGCTCACCCTCGACCGCCGCCGCGACGGCCCGCTGGGGCTCGCGCTGCTCGCCGCGACGGCCGTCACCGTGGGCGTGTTCAAATTGGGATTGCTGCCGACGTTCGTGCTGTTCGGCGGGCTGGGGATCTGGCTCGCGACGGTCCGCCTGCGGCGCGATGCGGCGCGCGCGGCATGAAAGATCTGCAGATCCTGCGCGTGTTCACCGTGCTTTCGGTGCTCGGGTTCGGCGGCGGCAAAGGCATCTTTCCGCAGATGCACGCGCAAACCGTCGACACGTACCACTGGGTGACCGCGGCGCAGTTCACGCAGTTCTACGCGCTCGGCAAGCTCATCCCGGGCCCGACGACGATCGCGGCGGTCTTCATCGGCTACGCCGCGGCCGGCCCGCGCGGCGCGGCGCTCGCGGCGCTTGCGATGTTCGTGCCCGCCGCGCTGCTGATGCTGGGCGCGGCGATGCTTTGGCGGCGGTTTCACGACTCGCCGTGGCGCGAGCGGATCGGCGCGGGCTTTGCGCCGGTGGTGGTCGGGCTGACGTGGGCGAGCGTGCTCGCGTTCGGAAAGGGCGCGGTCGGCGGCGTCGCGTCCGTCGCGATCGTGATCGTCGTCGCGGCGCTCGCGTTGCGCACGAAGCTCGACACGGCGCTGCTGGTCGGGCTCGGCGCGCTCGGCGGAATCGTCTTTCTCCGCTGACGCCCGCGCTCGCACGCGCCGCGCGGCTCAGCCACGCTCGACGGCGAAATCGAAGCACCCCCATGCCGGATTGCGCACGTGTACCCGTCTGACGGACGCGCTCGCGAACAGGTGCACCAGGGCCTGCTCCGCATCGGCGCCGTCGGCTAGCATCGCGTCATGGATCGCGCCCGCCGCATCGTACGCGCGAAACACCAGCCGCCGCGGGCGGAAATCGGGCGGGAAGACGTCCCGCGCGCGATACGGCCGGCATTCGTCGGCGTGGACGAACACCGGGCCGGTTTCGGCATACGGACCTTCGGTCGCAAACGGACGGTGCGCGAAGAGGATCAGCCGCGTCCCACGCGGCGTGGCGCGCAAGCACGATCGGCATGGTGCCGTATCGCTGTCGGATACCTGCACGCGCAGCGCGTTACCGTGCGCATCGTGGAGCGTTTCGCGCACCGCGCGCACCGTCGCGTCGTCGATCGGCACGTACTGGAATGTCGTCATGACTCGACGGTACCGCATCCGCACGGCGCACACGCTCCGAACGTTGCGCCCGCATTCGACGTCATTCGCCACGCTCGCGCGCCAGCAGCGCGCGCTTGCGCTCGATCCCCCAGCGATAGCCCGCGAGCCCGCCGTCCTCGCGGACGGCGCGGTGACACGGGATCGCGACGGCCAGCCGGTTCGCGGCGCACGCGGCGCCGACGGCCTGGGCGCCGTGCGGGCTTCCGACCGCGCGCGCGAGCGTCGCGTAGCTGACCGGTTCGCCGGGGCGAACGGTGCGCAGCGCGTTCCACACGCGTTGCTGGAACGCCGTGCCGCGCACGTCGAGCGGGAGCGCGAACGGCGCCGCGGGATCGTCGACCAGCGCGACGGCCGCGTCGACGGCCGTCCGCAGGGCCGCGTCGTCCCGGTGCAGGTCGGCGTGGGGGACGTGGCGCCGCAACGCCGTCGTCACCGCGTCGTCGTCGTCGCCGAGCTCGATCGCGCAGACGCCGCGTTCGGTCGCCGCGACCAGCACGCGTCCCAGCGCGCACGACGCAATCGCATAGGTGACGCGCTCGCCGCGCCCGCCGGCGCGGTAACGCGTCGGCGTCATGCCGAGCGGGTCGTTCGCGTACGGCCGGCTCGCGGAACCGTAGCCCGCGTCCTGGATCGCCGCCGTCACCGTCGCGCCCGACGCGAGCCGGCTGCGAAACCGTTCGGCGCGGCGTGCGCGCAAGTACTCGCCGGGCGTGACGCCGGCGACCTGGCGGAAGACGCGCTGAAAGTGAAACCGGCTGAGCCCGACCTCGCGCGCGACCGCGCCGAGCGCGGGCACCGTCTCGGCATCGAGCAGCGCGCACGCGCGGCCGATCAACCGCACGCGGTCGGCGTCGGCGGCGACGTCGTCGGGCGCGCAGCGCTTGCACGCGCGAAAACCGGCGTGCGCCGCCGCGGACGCGTCGCCGAAGGCGACGACGTTGCGCCGCGAGGGCGTGCGCGACGGGCAGCCCGGCCGGCAGTAGATGCTGGTGGTGCGCACCGCGAACACGAAGCGGTCATCGCGTTCGCGCGACCGCACCGTCTCCCAGCGCGCGTCGTCGATCGGTTCCATGACCATCGTTTCCATGACCCTACGCTAGCGGCTTCGGAGGCACCGCGCGCTCCGTGAATTGCTCTGACATGCCTCCCAGCCTTCAACTCCCTTTGAACATCAAGTGAGCGTCAGCGAACGCGGGGCTCGCTTCGCGAGCCCACGCGAGTCCTATTTGCCGATGCAGAAGCGGGCGAAGACGCCGTCGAGGACCGCTTCGGTCGCCGCGGCGCCGGTGATCTCGCCGAGCGCCGCGACCGTCGCGAGCAGCTCCGGCGCGATCAGATCGACCGGTTCGCGAGCCACGAGCGTTGCACGCGCGTGAGCGAGTGCCTCGCGAGCGCGGGCGACCGCGTTGGCCTGGCGCGCCGACGCGAGGTGCGGCCGGGCGAGATCGACTGCCTCGCCGTGCCAGCCGATCGCCGCGATCGCGCGCCGCACCGCGTCAAGCGTCTCCGCCTCGAATGCCGACCCCGACACGGCGTCGCGCTCGGCGGATTCGCGGGCGTCGAAACCGGCCGTGCCGAGATCGCGCTTGTTGAACAAGACGACGCGCGCCCGTTCGCGCGTCGCGCGCAGCACGTCGTGCGCATCGGCATCGAGCGCGCGCGAGCCGTCGACGACGACGAGCGCGACCGCGGCCGCGTCGAGCGCGCGGCGTGCGCGGTGGATCCCGATGCGCTCGATCGCGTCGTCGCTCGCGCGCAGCCCGGCGGTGTCGAGCACGCGCACCGGTACGCCGTCGATCGCGAAGGTTTCCTCGATGACGTCGCGCGTCGTGCCCGCGATCTCCGACACGATCGCGCGCTCCTCGCCCAGCAGCGCGTTGAGCAGCGACGACTTTCCAGCATTGGGCGGCCCGACGATCGCGAGCGACACGCCTTCGCGCACGACGCGCCCGCGCTCCCAATCGCGCACCAGCGCACCGAGCCGTGCATCGACGTCGTCGACGACACCTTGCACGCGTGCGCGCGGCGGCTCCGGCACTTCGTCAGGGTAATCGATGGCGCCGGCCAGCTCTTCGAGCACACCCGACAACGCCGCGCGCGCATCGTCGGCCGCCGCCCGCAAACCGCCGGCGAGATTCGCCTGCGCAGCGCGCGCGGCCGCGCGCGTCTCCGCTTCGATCACGTCGGCGACCGCTTCCGCCGCGCTGAGATCCAGCTTGCCGTTGAGAAACGCGCGCCGCGTGAACTCGCCCGGCGCCGCGGCGCGCGCGCCGGCGTGCAGCAGCGCGCGCAGCGTTTCGCGCGCGACGACGGGGCTGCCGTGCACGTGCAGCTCGACGACGTCCTCGCCGGTGACGGTGCGCGGCGCGTCCATCGCGAGCGCGAGCCCGCGGTCGATCACCGCGCCGTCGACGTCGACGATCTCACCGTACGCCGCGACGCGGTCGTGCAGCGGCTCGCGGCTGCGAAACACGCGCGCGGCGATCGCGCGCGCGTCCGGCCCGCTGCAGCGAACGATCGCGATCGCGCCCTTGCCGGGCGGCGTCGCGACCGCCGCGATGGTCTCCGTTATGTTTACTCGGCCCGGGGGCCCCATGCGCTTTGCGTATGGGGGGCACGGAGCCGTAAGGCGCAGTGCCTTTTCAACATGAAGGGGTCCTCAAATCGGAGCTCACTCCGATTTGGGGAAAACGACGAGGCGCCGTTCCGGCTCGACGCCTTCGGATTCGGTGCGCACGAACGGCGAGTCGGCTAGCGCGAGGTGGACGATCTTCCGTTCGGACGGCAGCATCGGGTCGAGCTTGATGGGCTTGTTCTCGCGCACGACGCGCTCGAGCGTCGCGAGCGCGAGCGTCTTGAGCTGGTCGGCGCGGCGCGCGCGATAACCCTCGGCGTCGATCGTGTAGTAGCGGCGGTTGCTGCGCACGCCGGCGTTGATGATGTTGTTGTAGATGAGGTTGAGCGCTTCGAGCGTCTTGCCTTCGCGGCCGATCAGCGACGCGAGCCGCGGACCGCGCACTTCGAAATACTCGCCCTCGCTGCGCGCGATGTAGACGATCTCGACGTCGTCGAGCCCCATCTTGACGAGGATCTCCTCGAGCAGCGCGCGCGCCGGCTTCGCCGCCTCGGGCTCCGGTGACGGCTCCACGTCGGCCATGGGCCGGTCGCGCGGCGGGCCCGACCGCCGGGGCGGGGGCGGACGCCGGTCGCCGCCGCCGCTGGGCGGGCCCGACCGAACCGCTGGTTTATCGAGCGCGCGCCCCGCGCGGCGCCGCTGACCGTGGCCGCGTCGGCGGCCGCCTTCGTACTCTTCCATCCGTCCTTTATCTCTCGCGCGGCGTCAGCGCCGCGCCCGTCTCTTCGGGCGATAGGCCCGCTTTCCGTTCGTCGCCGCGGCCAGTCGCTGGGCATCGACCTTTTTCTGGCTCACCGGCAGGTCGGGCGGCAGCGGCGGCAGCACCGCGGCCGCGGCGCCCTTGTTACCGATCAGGCCGAAGCGGTGGAACATGTAGTACTGCTGCGCCACGGTGAACACATTGGTGGCCAGCCAGTAGATGTACAGCGCGGACGCCCAGCGGTACTTGAAGCCGAAGAACGCGATCATCGCGGGCGACAGGAACGCCATGATCTTCTGGGTCTGCGCCTGCTGCGGGTCCGTCGAAGGCGGGCTGCCGTAGCGGACCGTGAAGTACATCGAGATCACGTAGAGCACCAGAAGCGCGATGTCCGGGACGGCGAGGCTGCCCGCGAACACGGTGGGCCAGCGCTCGGAGATCGACGAGCCGATCCAGAGCCAGTGCTCGTGGGTGAACTGGCTGATCTGGCCTTGGATCGCCCAGTACAGCCCGATCAGGATCGGGAACTGGATCAGCATCGGGACGCAGCCGGCCAGCGGGTTGACCTTGTGCTCTTTGTAGAGCGCCATCATCTGCGTGTTGAGGGTCTGCGGATCGCCCTTGTACTTGGCCTGGAGCTGCTTGACGAGGGGCTGGACCTTCTGCATCTCCGCCATCGAGCGGAACTGGATCGCGGTCAGCGGCCACATCACGACGCGCACGACGAATGCCAGCGCGATGAGCGCCCAGCCGTAGGACGGGATGACCCCGTGGATGAGGGTCAGGACCCCGCCCAGCGCGTGGACGATCGGGTCGAAGAAGGCGTTGGCGGCGAGGAGCACGGGCGTTCAGGAGGCCTTTCGAATGGGGACCGGGTCGTAGCCGCCCGGGTGCCAGGGTCCGCACCGGCCGAGCCGGCGCACGGCCAGCGTACCGCCGCGCAGGATGCCGTGTTTCTCGATCGCCTCCGCCGCATACTCCGAACAGGTCGGCGTGAAGCGGCAGGCGGGCGGGAGAACCGGAGAGATGAAGCGCTTGTAGAGTCGCAGCGCGCCGACCGCCGCCGAGCGAGCGATCACGCCGCCGCCGGGAAGATGCGGGCGATTTCGTGGGCGAGCGCCGGTGAACGAAGCTCGCCTGCGCCGGGCCGGGCGATGAAGACGAGGTCGCGCCAGGGCGGCGTGTCGAGCGGATAGCGGTCGAGGATGGCTTTGATCCGGCGGCGCAGGCGGTTGCGGACGACCGCCCCGCCGATCGACCCGCTGATCGTGATCCCGACCCGAGTGCGGCGGCGCCCGTCGGCGACGAAGCAGGTCAAGTGGGTTCCGGCGTACCGCCGTCCCCGCCGCGTGACGCGCGCGAAATCGCTGCGCCGCCGGAGGGGGTCGTACGCCCGCACGACCTAAACCGACAGGCGGTGGCGGCCCTTCTTGCGGCGAGCCGCGAGGACACGGCGGCCGTTCTTGGTGGACATGCGTTCGAGGAAGCCGTGGACGCGTTTACGGCGCCGATTGTGCGGCTGATAGGTCCGCTTCACGAGCGAGTTCTCCTGACTGGCGGGGGCGCCGACGCGCGCCCTCGGGTGCGACAAGATAGTATACGGGTCCGCCGCCCCGAGCGTCAAGGAAAACCGGCGAGGTGAGAATCGTTCCTGTCTTGTCCACAGCGGGGGATAGAGCTGTGGATGAGACCGGGGCGACGTGGGCCGCCGGCCCGCGTCCGGCGCGGGTTCCTGCCGTCGTTCGTGTGTGCTGCAAAGTCGTGGATACGTTCATCCGGCCTCGTCGGCGCGCGACCGAGCGCCCTGTGCAGAAGTGGATAACCCGGAGGAAAACACCGCAGGAAGCCACCCCCTCCGGGCCAATCCCCATCGCTCATTCTCCCCCGGCGCGTACTCTGCTCGCCGGCCGGGACTATGCCGCAGGGAACATCGCAATGCACTCAACCAGCACGACGGCGACGGCACCGCAGGACCTCTGGACCGCGGCGCTCGAGCGGCTCGAACCACGCTACAACAAACCGGTGTTCGAGATGTGGCTCAAGCCGATGCGGCTGGTGGAGCTGACGCCGTCCGAGATCGTGCTCGCGGTGCAGACGACGTTCGCCCGCGATTGGGTCGAGAACCGGCTCAAGTCGGACATCACCTCGGTGCTGCACGAGCTGCTGGGCGCCGAGATCGCGCTGCGGGTGGTGGTCGATCCGGGGACCGGGACGCAGACGCCCGAGACCGCGGTGGCGCCCGCCGCGCGGCCCGTGACCAACGACGACCTGCGGGCCGGCAACCTGAACGCGCGCTATACCTTCGACGACTTCGTCATCGGAAATTCAAACCGGTTCGCGCACGCCGCCGCGCAAGCGGTCGCCGAGGCGCCGGCGATGGCCTACAACCCCCTATTCCTGTACGGCGGCGTGGGGCTGGGCAAGACGCACTTGATGCACGCGATCGGGCACCGCGTGCTCGAGCGCAACCCGAATGCGAACATCGTCTACGTCTCGTCGGAGAAGTTCACCAACGAGTTCATCATCGCGATCAAGAACAATCAAAACGTCGAGTTCCGCAACCGCTACCGCCACGTCGACGTGCTGTTGATCGACGACATTCAGTTCCTCGAGGGCAAGGAACAGACGCAAGAAGAGTTCTTCCACACCTTCAACTCGCTGCACGAAGCACAGAAGCAGCTCGTGATCTCAAGCGATCGTCCGCCCAAAGAGATCCTGACGCTGGAGAACCGGCTCCGCTCGCGCTTCGAATGGGGCTTGCTCACCGACATCCAGCCGCCCGACTTCGAGACGCGCGAAGCGATCTTGCGCAAGAAGGCCGAGACCGAGAAAGTCCCCGTCCCGGACGACGTGCTCGCGTTCATCGCGAAGGTGATCCCGTCCAACATCCGCGAGCTCGAAGGCTCGCTGATCCGCGTCGTCGCGTTCGCCTCGCTGACGAAGGCGCAGATCAACGTCGAGCTCGCGGCGGAAGTGCTCAAGAACGCCGTCGCGCAGGCGCCCATGCACCGCGTGACGATCGCCGGCATCAAGGACCGCGTCTCCAAGCACTACGGCATCTCGATCAAGGAGATGGAGGCGCAGCGGCGCGACCAGCGCGTGACGCTGCCGCGCCAAATTGCGATGTACATCTCGTGGCAGCTCACCGGCGCGTCGCTGCCGCAGATCGCGCGCGAGTTCGGCAAGAAAGACCACACCACGGCGATGTACGCCCGCGACAAGATCGCGGACATGATGGACGCCGACGAAGCCTTCCGCAACAAGATCCGTTCGATCGTCGCGCAAATCCAATCGGAGTGAGCGACCCCGTCCCATGCGACGATCCTGATGACCCGGGCCGATTCGGACGACGGCCCGGGTCGTCTGCGTGTGCGTTTGCCGCGCCGCGTGCGGGGCGTGCAACCGTTTCCGCCAGCGATCCCGCCGGCAACCCGTTAACGCAATCGGTCGCCGAGCCTTCGGCCGCCCGGCGCACCGGCCTGAAGGGCGAACTCACATACTCCATCCTCGGCCCGGGCACAGGGCACCCCGAGTACCGTGGAAAAACGGGATGCGCGCGCATATCCGGGATTGCGTGGACAGGGAGCGTCTCCCGTCCACACCCCGAATCGGGCGCAAAGCCACGGTACGCGCAGGGTTCGGCGGTTGTCCCCGCTGTTCACCGCCTTACTGCTGGTACGACGATCTTTCTTTATACTAAAGACCCGGCCACGGACGGTTCTGGAACGGTGGATCAGTGAAGTTCACGTGTAGTACCAAGGACATCGCATCGGCGGTCGGCGCGGCGAGCAAGGTCGTCAACGCGCACACCACGGTGCCGATCCTTTCGAACGTCCTGCTCACCGCGGACGACGGCGCGATCCGGGTTCGGGCAACCGATCTGGAGCTCACGCTCGAGCAGTCGTTTCCGGCCGAGGTCGCGGAGTCGGGCGCGGTGACCGTGCCGGCGCGCCTGTTCAGCGGCTATCTCGGAAACTTGCCGGCAGGCTTGCTGGAGCTCACCGGCTCGCCGTCGCGCGCATCGGTCAAGGCCGAGCGCTCGAACTACGATTTTCACGCGCTGCCGGCCGACGAGTATCCGCCGCTGCCGACCGCGCAGAAGGGCCAGTCCTTCTCGGTCCCGGCCAAGCGTTTCCGTGAAGGCGTCGCCGCGACGATCTTCGCCGCGTCGAACGAGGAGGCGCGAGGCGCCGTGCTCATGGGCACGCTGATGGAGCTCGACGGCGACAAGATCACGCTGGTCGCAACCGACGGCTACCGCCTCGCGCGCTGGACGTCGACGCTCGAACGCGGGATCGAAGGCACGGCGAAGTACATCGTGCCGTCGCGCGCGCTCAACGAAGCCGCGCGCAACCTCGGCGCCGCCGAGCTCGTCGAGGTCACCGCGCTCGGCGCGCAGGCAAACCAGCTGCAGTTCACCGCGGGCACCACGTCCATCGTCGTGCGGTTGGTCGACGGTCAGTACCCGAACTACCAGCAGGTGATCCCCGCGAAGTTCGACCGCCGCACCGTCGTGAACACGGCGGGTTTGATCGGCGGCCTGCGCCGCGCCGAGCTGGTCGCCGGCGACCGCGCCTCGATGGTCAAGCTGGAGATCGCGAATCAAACGCTGATGATCACCGCGAAGTCGGATGTCACCGGCAACGCGTACGAAGAGCTCGAGGTCGAGCAAACCGGCGAGGATCTGGCGATCGCGTTCAACGCGCGCTATCTGGTGGAGATTCTGAACCACGTCGACTCGCCGCAGACGGTGTTGGAATTCCTCGGGCCGCTGTCGCCGGCCGCCATCAAGCCGCTCGAGATGGGCGAAGGTTCCGGCGAACAGCTCTACGTGCTGATGCCGCTGCGCCAGTAGGAGATCGTGTTCGCCTGGCTGCGCCGCCTTTTCGGCGGAGCGGCAACCGCGTCGAAATCGGTCCTGCTTTCCAAAACTCCCGCCCGTCCGGCCGATCACGATTTGCGCCCGGTGCTCGACGAGCGGTATCTCGCGATGCGGCATGCGATGGCGGCGGGCGATCGTGACGCCATCCTGGCGCTGCTGACCGGCGATTTCGTCAGCGAAGATCTCGACGGCCGAACGCGGACCGGTCTCGGCATGGCCGATGCGGTGGCGGCGTTGGACATCGACCGCTCGCAGCGCACCGCGGTGACGACGCTGACGTTCATTGCGGTCGAAGGGGATGAAGCAGTTGTTCGGCAGCGGTACCAGATGACGACGACCGAGCGCAATCCGTACCTGCCCGAAGCGCTTTGGACGCAGTCATGCGATCGGTGGCGCCGTGTCGGCGACACGTGGCTGCTCGCGCGGAGCACGACCGAAAAACGTGAGATCGTCAAGAACGGCCGGCGCAGGTTCGAGGCGCGGCCCGACCCGGCGGATCCGTCGATCGTCAGCATCGGGATCGAAGGGCCGGCCGGATGAGGAGAACGCGTGCATCCAACGCGAAGGGTCCGGAGTGCGTTTGGAACGCGTGCGCCTCGCGAACTTCCGAAATTATGAAAGCCTCGACTATTCGCCGGCGCCGGGTCTCAACGTTTTCGTCGGGCCCAACGCGCAAGGCAAGTCGAACTTGCTCGAAGCGCTCGCGATGCTCGCGACGGGCAAATCGTTTCGCGCGCATCGTGAGAGCGAGCTGATCCGCAGCGGAAGCGAACGCGCCGAGATCGGCGGCGAAGCGCATATCGCCGCCGGCGAGATACGGCTGCGCTGTACGATCGCGCGCACGCCGGCGGGGACGCGCAAGAGCTTCGAGGTGAACGGCGGCGCGGTGGGGTTCGCGCGGTTTCTCGGGCGGACGCGCGTCGTGACGTTCGTGCCCGCGGATCTACAACTCGTGTCCGGCGGGCCCGCGCTGCGGCGCTCGTTCATCAACGGCGCGCTCGCGCAGCTCTCGCCGACCTATTATCGTGACCTCGCGTTCTATCAGAAAGTCGTCGCGCAGAAGTCCGCGCTGCTGCGCGGCGCCGTCGCGCCGGATCGCGATCTGCTGCACGCGTACAACGTCGAGCTCGTGCGCCCGGCGTCGGCGCTGATCGCGGCGCGGCGCGCGTTCGTCGACGAGCTCGCTGCGGCGACCGCGGAGATCTACGCGCGCTGGCGCGGCACGCGCGAGCGGCTAGGCGTGACCTACGCGCCCAACCCCGAGGGCGACGTCGGCGAAGCGCTCGGCAGCGTAGTGGAGAGCGAGGTGCGGCGGCGCACGACGCTGATCGGGCCGCACCGCGACGACCTGCGGCTGTTGGTCGACGGGAAGTCGCTCGCGGCATTCGGCTCGCAAGGCCAGCAGCGCACGGCGGTGCTCGCGCTCAAGGTCGCCGAATACGACGTCATGCGCGCGCGCACCGGAGACGCCCCGATCCTCTTGCTCGACGACGTGCTCTCCGAGCTCGACGCCGAGCGCGCGGGCGGATTCCTCACGGCGGTCGGCGATTTCGAGCAGGCGTTCCTCACGACGACCGAGCTGCCGCACGACGTCGGTGCCGCGGCGACGTGGTCCATCCGCGCGGCCACGGTGAGCCCGTGCTGAAGCTCGGCAGCGTGCTGGACGCCTGGCGGCCAAAACCCGGTCCCGGCTCGGACCCGCTCGTCGCCGTGCGGGCGGCGTGGCCGGATCTCGTCGGCGCCGACGTCGCGCGCGCGGCCCAGCCGGTGGCGATCGAACGCGACACGCTC
>DASZBS010000079.1:0-2852 GCA_035943995.1 Candidatus Elarobacter sp.
CCGGCACGCGCCGGAAGACCACCCGCCGCAAGACCCGCAAAGCCGCGGCGTAACACCAGCCCCACCCCATCCGGGGTACGAAGCGCGTCGCGAGCCAATCGCGGCGCGCTTTTTTCGTGCTCGCCTGGGGGCGGGAAAAGAATTTCGAGCGACCCTGTTGACTTTATATCAGTATATTGATATAAAGTCCGCAGCCACCTCGCCTCGAAGGAAATCGAAAACCATGCCGATCCTCACCACCTCACTCGCCACCGGGTTGGCCGGTATCCTCAGCCTCGGCGCCTCGCCCATCATCGCGGCCGACGCGCCCGTCACCGTCGTCTCCTGCGACTACAGCAGCCAGTGGCTGCCCTCGTCCGCCACCGGGATCCCGGAGAGCGCGTCGTTTCAGGGCGGCAACCTGCGCATCTCGTTCGTGAACCAGGCGCCCCTCACGGCGACCAATGTCCGTTTCGCGGTTCGCTATGCGGGTCGCACGCAGATCGTCGACGACGGCGGCACGTTCTCGAGCGGCACGCCCATCGTCCAAGACTTCACCCCGCTTGCCGATGCCGGCCCGTACGCAGCCGGCGGCGCGCAGTGCGCCGTGGAGTCGGTGACGTTCAGCGACGGCTCCACCTGGCAGCCGGCCTGAGCTCGGCGCTCGGGCCCGCTGACGATTTCAGCAAGGTCGGCCGGGCCGCTGGGGAACCAGCGGCCATGGCCGACTCGCCCGACGTGCTGCACCGCCTCGAAGAGCTGAGCGTCTGCGAGCACTTGCTCTCGAAGCTGAAATACGCGCAAGCCGCATCGCGCGCCGCGCTCGAAACCGAGTTCGGCCAGATCGGCATTACCATCCCGCAGTTCCTGGCGCTCGCCGCGATCGACGAGAACGCCGACATCTCCAGCGCCGAGCTCGCGCGCATGAGCTACGTCTCGCCGCAAGCGATGATCACGATCGTCGCGCGCTTGCAGTCGGCCAAGCTCGTCACGCGAGCGCCGGCGGCGGGCGGCGGACGATCGCTCACGCTGAAGCTCACCGCCAAAGGCACCCGCCTGCTCAACGACGCGCGATCGCATGCTTACGCGATCGAACGGTACGTGCTCGACGTGCTCGGGCAGGACGCGTACGCGCAACTCCTCTCAGCGCTCGACAACGTGACGGAAGCGCTCACCCGCGGCGCGACGGTCACGAAAACAGCGCCGTGGGACGCGTACGTGTCGCAAGCGCCGCAATTTCCCGCCGAAGACGAGAAGGCGGTCTAGCGGCGCCGCGGTGCTCGGCGTGTACGCGTAGGCGCAGCGGCGCTCAGTCGAGCAAACGTTTGAGAAACGCGTCGTGCTTGTACGACGCGGAGCCGCCGAACTTCACCACCACGGCGTCGGCGGACGGGACGACGTACATCGCCTGCCCGCCGGAGCCGCTGGCATATACGATGTCGGGTTGGTTCGGCAGCGGGCTCAGCCACCAGCCCAGCCCGTAGCGCGGGTTCGCGTCCGAACCTGCGAAACAGCGCGCGAGCACGACGGGCGGCACGATCGTCTTCTTCTTCCATGTGCCGCCGTCGCGGACGAGCGCGCCGAACTTGCACCACTCGCGCGCGGTGACGAACGCGCCGGTCGGCAGCGGCAGCGTGCCGTCCTTGAGCGTTCGCCACGATCCGATGCGCAGCCCGATCGGGTCGAGGATGCGCTCGTGCAGGTACGTGTTCGGTGAAAGGCCGCGCGGCGCGAGCTTGCGCGCGAGCACCGCACCGAACACTTGCAGCGGGATGCCGCCGTAGGTGAATTTCTCGCGCGGCTCGTCTTTCAGCTCGACGGCGGCCGCTTTGTCGAACGACGGCACGGCCGAACCCAGTCCGCCGAAGCCGATCCCGCTGGTGAGCTGCAAGAGATCGCGCAGCCTCACGCGCGCCTTAACACCTTCGGACCACGCGGGCAGCGTCTGCGCGACCGGTTCGTCGACGTCGAGCAGGCCGTCGTGCTGCGCGGCGACGGCGAGCACGCCCCAGAAGCTTTTCGTGCCGCTGTAGAGCGCGTGGGGCTTGTCCGCGACGTAGCCGCCGCCGTAGCGCTCGAACACGACGTCGCCGCCGCGCTGCACGAGCAGCGCATGCAGCGCGTGCCGATCGGCGTACGCGGCAGCCGCGTCGACGTTCACGCCCGCGCCGGCGTCAGAGCGTGCGGCGGCGCGTCGATGCCGTGCCCGGCGAGATCGCGAACGTCACGTACTCGTTGACGACGATCGTCGCGGTGAGCGTGCCGATGTCGAAATTCAGCCCGGGTCCGCCGTATCCCGGCTCCGGCGCGTTGGGGCAACCGCCGTTCTCGTTGACCGTGGCAACGCCGTCGATCGACACGTCGGCGATCGACGCGATCGCGTCCGCCTTGCGGCGCGCGTCCGCCAACGCGGCGGCACGTGCCGTTTGCTCGGACTGCGCGCAGTCGTCGAGCCGCGGGAAGAAGACCACGTTGTCGACCGACGTGCCCGGGTGCGCCACCACGTAGGCCGCGGCGGCATCGCCGATCCGATCCATCTTTGCGTGCGTCACGGCGCGGATCGTGCCGCGCACCAGCACCTGGCTGCCGCTGGACATCCGCGCGCCGTTCGGCCCCAGCACGGGATCCTCCACGCCGGCGGCGCGCAACGCCGCCAGCGCGCTCGCCTCGTCTACGACGCCGCGCGCCTGCGCGGTGAACTGCACGGTTTTCACGGCGACGCGTACCGCCCCGTAGCCCGACACGGTGATGCCGCCCGCGCTCGGGAACCGCGGGATCGGCGCTTGTGCGCCCGCCGCCAGCGGGAGCAGCACCAAGGCGAGGACGGCGAGCCGCTTCTTCATCGTGAACCCCTTCGTCGAGGGCGGCCGCGT
>DASZBS010000080.1:0-89966 GCA_035943995.1 Candidatus Elarobacter sp.
GTGCGGTTGCGGCTGAGTTCGTTCGCGCTGATTGCGGCGGTGGGCGGTTTCTTTGCGGTTGTCTTGACGAGCGCGGCGTCGGCCGCACCGACCGCGGACGACTTGGCGGTGCCGCGCTATGCGCACGTGTTCGTGATCGTCGAAGAGAACAAGGACTACGCGCAGATCGCGGACGGCGTGAACGCGCCGAACATCGCGCGGCTCGCGAAGACGTACGGTTCGGCGACCAGCTTTTACGGCGAGGTGCATCCAAGCCAGGCGAACTACGTCGCGCTCGTCGGCGGCGACACGTTCGGGATCCACGACGACGATCCGTTCTTCTGCCGGCCGCGCGTGTACAACGCGGAATGCTCGCAGGTCGAGTTGGACACGGCCTATGCGAACCACACGGTCGACGCGCCGCACCTGGGCACGCAACTCGACGCGGCCGGCCTGTCGTGGCGTGGATATTACGAGGACATCCCGGCGCCTGGCTCGCTGGTGCCGTTCGCGACCGCGCCGGGTGGGGAGGCCGACGGTGCGCTGGGCGCGCTGTACGCGTCGAAGCATTCGGGGTTTTTGAATTTCCGGTCGACGCAGCTCGATCCGGGCCGTGCGGAGCATCTCGTCGGCTTCGATCGGCTCGGTGCCGACCTCGCGTCGGGCAATCTTCCGGCGTTCGCGCTGGTCGTGCCCAACCAGTGCAACGAGATGCACGGCGCGCTCGGGAAGAGCATCCCCGCGGACTGCAGCTTTCTCGACATGAACGCCGTCATCCGGCGCGGCGACGCGGTGGTCGACGCGCTCGTGCGCAAGATTCAGGCGTCGCGTGCGTGGGGGGCGCCGGAGAACGTTGCGATCGTCGTGACGTGGGACGAAGACACGGGCACGCGTGCGGGCTGCTGCGGCAGCGATCCCGCGAGCGCGGCGAACTTCGGCGGCGGGCACATCGCGACGGTCGTCATCACCAACCACGGGCCGCGCGGCGTCGCCGACCCGACGCCGTACAATCACTATTCGTTGCTGCGCACGCTCGAAGACGCGTTCGGGATTCGCACCTATCTCGGCCACGCGGACGACACCGCGAAAGGTGTCGTCCCCATGCTGCCGCTTTTTCGGCGGTAGCGGATTCGGTCAGACGGCCGGGGTTCGGCTGAACGCGCGGCGCTCCGCATCCGCAACGGATGCGACGAGCGCGGCGAACCGGTCGCGCGTGCATGAGCACGGGCGACCGTGTTCCCCACGGCAACCGTCCCGGTCGTGATCGGCCATGCCGTGCCCGCACGGGCAACGGACCCGCTCTTCCAAGCTGCGTCCTCCGCTCGAGGTCGCGCCCATCATCGCAGAAGAAGCTGAAGAGAGCGTTAAGGCCGTGCTGCCCCCGGGGACGAGGACGGTTAACGCGGTGTTTTCGGACGGCCGCCCTTCTTGCCGTTCTCGCGCGATGCAGCGGCACGCGCCAGTGATTTCGTCGCGCCGGCGCGCCGCTGTTGTTCGGTCAAACCGAAGATCTCGCGCAGCAATCCGGCGACCGAATAGTCCGCGTCGAGCGCAGGAAACACGATCAGCCAACCTGCCGGCGACAACTCAACGTTCGTAAGTTCCGCGGCGGTTGCGTGTTGGATGTGGGGAAAGAAGCGGCGTGGAACGGCTACCGTCACGCCGGAATAGAGTTGTACCACGACCTCTGACCGCGACGCATCGTACGACACGCGAGTCGCCGAGAGCCATCGCTCCTCGAAGCCACGCCGTGCCGCAGCATCAAACTCTTCATCGGTGACGGGGCGACGCTTCACGGATGCCATGTCTTCCATTCTATCCAGCACTCGATCAAGTGAGCTTGGACGATTTGCACGGCGACCCGCGCTTCAGCCACGCTGCACTTCTCATGACCGCCTGCCGTCATGAGCTCGGCACCGTCGGCGAGTAACCGCACGCGATATTCTCGCCCATCTTTGAACACGTGGACGTGTGGCGGGTCGCCGTCTTCGTTGAAATGGACGCGCACCCGGAAACCGCGAACGACGACGACGGTCGGCATGACTATCATAACCTAGCGCGTTGGATTTGTCAAGATCGTTGCCGGGATGCGGTTCTTCGATGAACGAAGTTCGGTGGCGATGACTTCGACCGCCGCCGAGCGCCCGACAACCACCGCGACCGTCCCCGACACTATGCGCGCGCTGCGCAAGATGAGCGCGGCGCCCGGTTTCACGCTGCAGCACATCCCCGTGCCGGCGATCGGGCCCAACGACGTGCTGATCCACGTGAAAACGGTCGGGTTGTGCGGGACCGACTTGCACATCTACGGCTGGGATCATTGGGCCGAGCGGCGCGTGAAGCCGCCGCTCACGATCGGGCACGAGTTCATGGGGCACGTCGCGGCGGTGGGTGGCGCGGTGAAGGCGGTGCAGGTCGGCGACCGCGTGTCGGCCGAGGGACACCTCGCGTGCGGGATCTGCACGCTGTGCCGCACCGGCCAGGCGCACATCTGCGAGCACGTCCAGATCATCGGCGTCGACACCGACGGCGCGTTTGCGGACTACATTCGCATGCCCGAGTCCAACGTGTGGAAGCTCGATCCGTCGATCCCCGACAGTTGGGCCGCGGTCTTCGATCCGCTCGGCAACGCGGTGCACACCGTGATGGCCGCCGGCGTGTCGACGAAATCGGTCGCGATCACCGGCGTCGGCTCGATCGGGCTGATGGCGATCCCGGTCGCGCGCGCCGCCGGCGCGGCGAAGGTGTTCGCGATCGACGTCAACCCGCAGAAGCTCGAGCTCGCCAAGCGCGTCGGCGCGGACGCGACGTTCTCGGCGACGCAACCGAATTTGGTCGACGACATCGTCGCGCGCACGGGCGGCGACGGCGTCGACGTGCTGCTGGAGATGTCCGGTTCGGGCCAGGCGATCAACAACGGCCTTGCGATGGTGCGCAACGGCGGCGTCGCCGCGCTGCTCGGCATCCCGTCCGACGAGGTCGAGATCAACCTCGCCGAACGGATCATCTTCAAGGGGCTGACCGTGCTCGGCATCAACGGGCGCGAGATGTTCCGCACGTGGTACCAAACGCAAGCGCTCGTGACGAGCGGCCGCGTGGACCTCACGCCGATCATCACGCACGAGCTGGCGTTCGAGGACTTCGACGCGGCGTTCGCGCTGATGAAATCAGGCGAAGCCGCGAAGATCGTCCTGCACCTCGATTAGGCGGTCTTTGCCTCGACTTCGAGGTATGCCGCGTCTGAAGCCGGCTCGATCGTGCCGCTTTCGACGAGCACGCGCTTGACGCGCGCCGCCGGCACCGGCATGCGTTCGACGAGCAGCGGCCGTTCGCGGTTGATCGCGACCTTGTCGCCTTCGACGTAGCGCACGAGCCCGGCGAGGTCCGCGACGACGACGGATTGCGACGGCATTGCGGCCCATGGCCGCACGGCGACCGGGAACCCGAGCTCGCGCGCGGCGCGCCGTGCTTCGCGGAACGACGTCGCCGCGCGCGGCCCGCCGAACGCAGGCTCGGCCGTGCGGCCGCGCGCCGTCATGTCGGGCACGACGATCTCGTCGAGGAAGCGCGCAAGCTCGGTCGCGACGGACGCCGGATCGGAGAAGCGCACGTAGCGCACCTTCGCGAGGTCGTCGAGGTCGCGCAGCAGCGTCGTCTTGATCTCGGCTTCGTCCCACACCGCGAACAGCATGGGGATGCGCCGTCCGCCGTAGATGTTGTACGCCACCTCGAACGCGCCGCTCTCGCTGAGGCCCGTGCGCACCACGAGCATCACGTCGGCACGCGAGAGCAGCGCCAAGCGCGTGTCGCGGAAGCGGCGCGGCGCGAACGCGCTGCCCGACTCGCTCGAAAACGCCTGGCGGAAGCTCTCCTTGTCGTGCGCCTTGGTTCCCGTGAGGAACTCCAGCGCGTAGCGGCCCTCTCCGACGAGGCCGCCGATCCCATCGAGCGCGGCTTGTACGATGCGCGCTTCGCGTTCGGTCGTCTGCGTGAGCGGTTGCCGAACGAATACCTTGATCGCCATGTCTGGAACACCCGTTTCCGACAGTCACGATTCGCACGGCGTCAAAGCGCCGTGTGTACGAACCATACAAGCGCACCGGGCTACCGAAGTCAAGAGGAAGAATGGACTAACGATCCCCGAATGATCCGGCTCACGATACGCGTCTGAAGCTAAAGTATAGACCGCCGGTTACGCCGCGCTTACGGCGGATTACGGCCCGCTTACGCGGGTCCACCTCGGCAAGCAAGCAGCCGCGACGCCGCGCCCACGGAGATCCGATGAACACCGCCTTCGAAGCCCGCCTCAACGCCGACCTCGACGCCCTGCGCAAGGCGGGGACGTACAAACGGCTGCGCCACCTCACCGGCCCGATGGCGGCCGAGGTGCACATGGAGGAGGCGGGCGACGTGATCGTGCTCTCCTCGAACAACTACCTGGGTCTCGCGGATCATCCCGAGGTCGTCGCCGCCGGGATCGCGGGCCTGCAGAAATACGGCGCCGGCACCGCGTCGGTCCGCTTCATCTGCGGCACGTTCGACATCCACCGCGAACTCGAGGACAAGATCGCGTCGGTCTTCGGGTTCGACGCCTCGCTGTCGTACGTGTCGTGCTGGACGGCGAACGAAGGCGTGATTCCGACGATCGCGACCGCGGGCAACACGATCATCAGCGACGAGCTCAACCACGCCTCGATCATCGACGGCTGCCGTTTGGCGGGCGCGAAGCGCGCGCGCTACAAACACGGCGACATGGCGGATCTCGAGCAGAAGCTGCGCGACGCCGAGGGCACCGCGTTCATCATCACCGACGGCGTGTTCTCGATGGAAGGCTCGATCGCGAAGCTGCCCGAGATCGCCGCGCTCGCGGAGAAGTACGGCGCGGTGACGATCGTCGACGACTCGCACGGCACCGGCGTGATGGGCAAGACGGGTCGCGGCACGATCGAGCACTTCGGGCTCGAAGGCAAGATCGACATCCTCACCGGCACGCTGGGCAAAGCGCTCGGCGGCGCGGCCGGCGGTTTCGTCGCGGGCTCGAAGGCGCTCGTCGACACGCTCGTGCAGCGCTCGCGCACGCAGCTGTTCTCGAACGCGCTGCCGGCGACGGTCGCGGCGAGCGCGCTCAAAGCGATCGAATTGCTGGAGTCGCAGGGACAGCTCGTCGAGACGCTCCGCGAGAACACGCGCTACTTCCGCGCGGGCCTGGAGCGGCTGGGATTCAAACCGCTCGCGGGGCCGAGTGCGATCGTCCCGATCATCGTAGGCGAGACCGCGTTCGCGATCGCGATGAGCGACCGGCTTCTCAAAGAAGGCGTCTTCGTGACGGGCTTCGGCTTCCCGGTCGTCCCCGAAGGCACGGCGCGCGTGCGCGTGCAGATGTCCAGCGCGCTCAGCCGCGACGAGCTCGACCGCGCGCTCGCGGCGTTCGAGAAGGTCGGGCACGAGCTCGGCGTGATCGGCGAAACCGCGCACGCCTAGGATGACGACGCGGCCGGTCGCACCCGGGCGCGCCGGGATCGACGGAGCGCAAGCGTGGGCGCAATCGCTGGCGGAGACGCACGCCGTGTGGGATCCGCCGCCGAGCGCCGAGCATTTCGCGGACAGCGTCCGGGGCCGGCTTGCGAGCGGGCCGGCGGTGCCGCACCTCGCCCCGAAATTCGCGCTGCGCGCCGACGACGTGTTCTTTTGCATCGGCTCGTGCTTCGCGCGCGTCATCGAGCTGGAGCTGCTGGTGCGCGATCTCGCGGTGTCGAGTCTGGCGCTGCGCGCCGAGCTGGACGAAGTGCCGGATTTGCCGAACGGGTTCGTCAACAAGTTCACGACGGCGTCGATGCTCAACGAGCTGCACTGGTCGCTCGGCGGCCGGCCGTTCCCCGACGAGGCGCTGATCGCGGACGGCGACGGCTACCGCGACCTGCAGCTCGCCAACGCGCGCGCGCCCGTCACGCTGCAGCGCGCGCGCGAGCGGCGCCGCGACGTGCTGGAATATTTCGGGCGGCTGCGTGAAGCGAGCGTCATCATCTTGACGCTGGGGCTCGTCGAAGTGTGGTACGACCGCGTCACCCAGCTCTCGCTGAACGCCACGCCGACGTACGAGATGGTGCATCGGTTTCCGGGGCGCTTCGCGGTCCACGCCGGCGATTACGCCGAGAACCGCGAGCGCCTCGAGGACGTGTGCGACATCCTGGCGCGCGAAGGCCGGCCGGACGTGCGTATCGTCGTGACGGTGTCGCCGGTGCCGCTGCACCGCACGTTCACGGCGGCGGACGTACTGGCCGCAAACGTGTACGGCAAGTCGACGCTGCGCGCGGTCGCCGAAGACGTCGCTCGCGGGCGGCCGAACGTCGAATACTTCCCGGCCTACGAGCTCGTGACGGTGAGTGACCGCGCGTTCGCGTTCCGTGACGATCAGCTGCACGTGAGCACGGCGATGGCCGGCGTGGTCGCGACATCGTTCTTGACGTCCTTCGGGCTGGACTCCGAGCGGCGTTACCCGGAATACAACGAGGCGCCGTACCTGGGCGCGAACCCGGACGTCAAAGCAGCCGTCGTGCGCGGCGATTTCCGCAGCGGCTACGATCACTGGCTGCGCATCGGCCGAGATGAAGGCCGTCCCTTGAGCGCGTAAACCGGACGGCTACAGCGTCGGGCCGGCCGACATCGCCACCGGGCGATCCGCCGTCGGATCGGTGATCACACGCTGCGGTGCGTCCGTACCGTTGGCGGTAGGTCCGAAGCGGTAGATTTTCCCGGTCGTCGCAACGAAGAGGCGATTCGCAGCATCGACCGCGATCACGGGGAAACCGGACCCGCCGTAGTCGGCCGGGATCGGCCCGATACGGCGCCCGACCTTGCCCGATCCCGGTGGGTACACGTTGACGTACATCACCGGGTTGGCGTTGTTGCCCGGAAGATCCGTCACGTAGATGCTGTTGTTCGGGCCGACCGTGAACTCTTGAGAACTGATCGTGACGTGTCCGGTGAGCCCCGTCAGGTTGATGGTGCGCACCGGGCAGCAGCCGGTCGAGGTCGGAAGGTAGACGTTGACTTGATTGGTGGGGCTCATGACGTAGAGAAGTCCGTCGTTGCCCTCGGCGAACCCGAGCACCGCGCTGGTGGTCTGGAACGTGCGGACCGGGGGCGCGTTGCTCGCGGCGTACGGATACGTTGCGATCGTCGTCAGGTTGCTAGTGGTGCTGTGGTACCCGACCATGATCCCGTCGCCGCCGAGCCCGAGCGCGAACGGGCTGTCGCCCTGGTCGATGAACGAGTTCTCGGGTGTGGTGTCGCCCGGCGCAACCGCGAAGAGCTGCCACCCGGGGCCGCCTAACGCAAAATCGCGGTTCTCGAGCAACCACTCCGTCCCGCCCGGAGCGATGGCGATGTCGACGACGCCGGGTTGGGAGATGGAGTGCGGCCACGGGAACGGTCCCGGCTTCCTTGTCGGGGTGACCGCGCCGTTACCGTCGGCCGGGAACGCATTGACCTGCGAGTGGTAGCCGACCCAGATCGATCCTTTTTGGAACGCGACGGAGTTGCCGCTCGGGGTGAGCGTTCCGGGATCGTTCGCCGCCGGCAGCGTGCTGCCGCCGGAACCACCACCGCACGCCGCAAGCGCGACGACGGCAAGCGCAGAAAAGAACGTTCGGAAAGACCGCATCGAGAAAACTCCGTTCCATGAGTGCGAAAAATCCATTTCGATATAGGCTTTGGCTATGCCCGCGGTCACGAGCCGCATAGAGGGCCAATCGTCCTAATGCGCGCGAGCTTTTCGGCACTGCGAAAAGCAACAGGTCCGAGCTGCTCATCCACGCGAAAAATGGCAACTACAGCGACACGACGACCTTCCCCCGAGTCCGGCGGGTACATCAGAGGTGGCCTCGGTTAATCGGACAGCCTGATAAGTCATGACTTTTCCTCTGCGGGCCGAAGAGCCCGTGCAAAGGACAGGATGTCACGAAGCGTTTCGTCGCCCGGCTCGAATAAGCGCACAAACTGGATGCCCATCGAGAAGGCACTAGCCGGGGATCGATGGTCAGAGGCGAGGCGTCTCGTCGAAATCCGGGAGGTCAAGGAATTTGCCGCCGGTCTCAGACCACGCAATGCGGGTCGCTCTCGATGAGGGTCGATGAAGGGGACATCGTCGGTGGATTCGAGCGTGCTTACGATGCCGTCATGGTTGAAGAAGCCGACACGCCAGTTTTGCGTGCAATCGCCGCGGCAACCGGGCTCAATCGCGCCAATAGCGTTACAGTCGAGGTCCTTCTAGGCGACGGCGCTGTCTGGTCGCGCTCGTTTTCCGCGTCTTTCAGTGAAGAATCGTCGGATTGCCTATTCACAACACCAAACCCGTACGTGCTGGGAGTTCGAGTGCGCGGGACGGTCTTTCTTGTGGATGTGACGAGGCCTGACGATGCGGTCGAATTTGAGGCGGTTCCGGTGTCATGTTCCGCGTCCGACGTCGAGCGTGGACGCATGTTCCTCGCGAGCGATACGGAGGTTTATGCGTTTGACGGCGTTCGCGTATTCTGGACTTCCCGTCGGGTCTCGCTTGACGGCATTCGCGCCCTCTCGTATGCCAACGGGCAAGTACGCGGCATCGCCACCGATGTGGGCGCCGAGGCGGCCCGATTCACGGTAGACGCGGAGACCGGCGAAGCCGCCGGCGGGTTCGAGGGCTTTGAGCGCTGGAGGGTCGTCGAACACTGAAGCTTGAAGCCGCCTGATGTCCAATTCACATTCCTCCACGGAACCGGGACAACTCCAGGGTGCGCTTAGAGTTAATCCGCGCCCGTCTTAGGCGGGTCTATCCTCAACATTCGTTCAAACGACACCCCATGAAAATCGTCGCTGCGCTGCCTAAGACGATGCTCCCCGATGCTGAAGGTCTCGAGTTCGCCAACGAGCGCGGTTTCACGCGTAACCACGATAACCCAAAGTTAGCGCATCTGGATGAGTTGAAGCGTCGGCTTCTCTCGATGGGTGGATGGGCCGTGGTGCTGCGGGAACAGGAGCCAGACCTCGATGCGATATTGTCTCGCGGCGTGCTCTTGAGTGGGGACGATGCGGTGCAAGACATAGCGGAAGACAGTCAGTGTCACTTCAACTCGGGGATGCAACACCTGCTGAATCCGAAGGGACGCGCCATAATGACGGGATACGCGCTGAGCGAGGATGGCATGTGGCGTCAGCACTCATGGATATACGATAGAGATGATGACGCGGTCGTCGAAACGACGGAAAAGCGCGTAGGCTACTTTGGAGTGCTGCTCGACGATTTGGAAGCGATCACGTTTTGCACCAGAAACGTCCCGTACAGCCCAGAAGCGCATGAATTGGTTAGCGCTCATCCGGCATTTTCAAATTTTCTCGCGAGCAGCGAAGTTCAACGACCCTCGGAGTCTTGAGGGACACCGGGCTACCGACCGAGCAGGCAGGTCCTTTTCGCAGCCGCGAAGTCTTTCAGTGTGTCGGCCTATCTGGTTCAAAAAGCCAGCCTCAGGAACGAAACAGGTCCAGAAAGTTTGCACTTCCTGGACCTGCACTGGTTGCGGGGGCCAGGTTCAAGAAGTGATTTTTGGATCAGAAAGCCCGGAGCCCGTGTTTCGTTGGACCAGAAAGTCGGCAGAGGTGGACCAGAAAGTCGGGCTAGGCGCGGTCGTCGGGGTCGAAGCCGCCGTAGTTGACGACGACCGGGCGATGCCGCAGTGGCGCATGCGTCAGGAGCGACAGAGGAACGAACCGATACCCAAGCGCTGGGACCCGCATCAAGGCCGGCGCAAGACCGGCCGCTGGAAGTGGTAAGATACGGTCGTGGACGAATCTGAACAGATAGAAGCGACCGCTGACGCTACGAGGATTGCGACGTTCGACATACATGTAGAGTTTTCACCGCGCACGATAGATCCAGATGCCATTTCACAGCGCTTGAGGCTGTCGCCAACGTGGGTCTGGCGCGCCGGTGAACGAGTGCGCCATCTCAATGGGTTTGTACGTCCCAATCCCGCGCGTGAGTCGCGCTGGGGCCTGGGAATCGCGTACTTTGACCGCAGAGAAGACGACCTTGACCCGTGGAATGAAACGAAAGACGCGCTCGGTCCAAGATTGAATGACCGGCTGGTCGCGTTTCTTGAGCCCTTCCTGCGGGGATCTTCATTCGTTCGCGAGGTGGTCGCCGACAGCACCAGGGCGGACATCACCTTGAACTTCCCGGGGCAGTTCCACTTCGGCTTTATGATCGAACCCGCTACGTTGAGCGCCATCGCGGGGTTGAATCTCGAGTTGGGCATCGAGATATTCCCGGACTCCGCCGGCCCGCACGTCGAGGGAGGCCGCAATGCCGGTGTTCCTCTGCGAATCGTGGGCAACCAGCCGACGAGTCCGCGAGCGACGCCAGAAGAACGAGCCAATACCTAAACGTTGGGACCCGCATCAAGGGCGCCGCAAGGTCGGGCGGTGGAAGCGGTAATCTCGTTTCGGAGCGTTTACATTAGGCGCTGTCGAAACGTATGCAATGCGCAGTCGGTCTCGTCAATCGAAATGGCCGCCGTCACGGTCACACGTAGGCGCCGCCATCAACAAGGCAATATCGAACGACGATTGGCCCGGTGCCCGCGTCCTCATCGAACGCGAGTTGAAATTGCAGCCTGACAGCCATTGGCTGCTGAGCCGGCTGGCGCTGACGTATTACGAACAATTCGAGTATGCGCGCGCCCTTGAGATTGAAGAGAAGGCGAGGGCACTCGCACCGGACTGCCCGCTTGTCCTATGGGGATATGCCGGGGCACTCGAGATGCTAGACCGTCCACAAGAAGCCATCGTTGTCTACGAGGAGATTATCGGCCGGGGAATCCAGGCGTTGGCCACCGACCCGTGCGGCGAGGGGTACGCGCGGGCGTGCGGTTTGTTCGTGGACAGTCTCTATCGCTCGGCAAAATGTTGGCTCACCTTTGGCGACCGAGAGCGCGCCCGAGCGCTCATCGAGCAGAGCCTCGCAAAGCGCGGACCCGGCTGCGAATCCATCTATGCCGACCGCGAAGTCCAGAAGTTCGCGACCCAACTCGGCTGAAGACGAAGTGCGCTGGCCAACTTCCAAGTGGACCAGAAAGCCGACCCCGGGAAACGAAACAGGTCCAGAAAGTTTGCACTTTCTGGACCTGCACTGGTTGCGGGGACAGGATTTGAACCTGTGACCTTCGGGTTATGAGCCCGACGAGCTACCGGACTGCTCCACCCCGCGACGGGCGACGGTTACTATAGCATCGCCGTCGAACGATCGTCAAGATGCCCGGCCTCGATCTGCGCGCGCTCGCCAAAGTTCAGCTCCACTGCCATCTGGAAGGAACCGTACGCGCGGACACCTTCCACGCGCTTGCGTCGAAGTACGGCATCGAGCTCGGCGAGCGAGCCCATCCCGAGCGCGCGTACGCCTTCGACACGTTCGGCGAGTTCTTGCTCTTGTTCGCCAAGGTGTCCGAGACGCTGCGCCGGCCCGAGGACTACGCGCGCATCGCGCGCGACTACGTCGTCGACGCCGCCGCGCAAGGCGTCGTATACGCCGAGATCTTCATCTCGCCGTCCGTGTGGACGTTCTTCCACCAGCAGCTCGACGTGCGCGAAACGGTCGCGGCGATCCGCGCCGCGCTCGACGAGACGGGCCTGCCGCTCGGGATCGAGGTGCGGCTCATCGCCGACCTGACCCGCAACTTCGGGCCTGAGCGCGCCGAGCAGTTCGCGCACATCGCGGTCGGGCTGCGGGACCTGGGCGTGATCGGGGTCGGCCTGGGCGGCGACGAGGCGCGCTTTCCGCCAGAGCTGTACGAGCGCGCGTACGCGATCGCACGCGAGGGCGGGCTGCACGGCGTCGTCCACGCCGGGGAGGCCGCCGGCGCGCAGAGCGTGCGTGCAGCGGTCGAGGTGCTGGGCGCCGAACGGATCGGGCACGGGGTGAGGGCGATGGAGGATCCGGCGGTCGTCGCAATGCTGGCCGACCGCCGGATCCCGCTCGAAATCTGCCCGACGTCGAACCGGCTCACCGGCGCGGTCGCGGCGGACGCGGTCCACCCGCTGGGCGCGCTCGACGCCGCAGGCTGCGTGATCACCATCGACGCCGACGACCCGGCCCTGTTCGGCACCACGTTGCTCGACGAGTACGCGTACGTCGCCGCGGCGTTCGGCGAGCCGGCCCTCGTGCGGTTCGCCCGCAACGCGATCGACGCGTCCTTCGCACCGGCCGCGACCAAGGCGCGCCTGCACGAGAAGTTCGAACGGTCCCGGAACTCCGCCCCGGCGGGTCGAAGCTCCTAACGGTCATGCCGGGCCACACGCACTTCGACGAGTCGACCGAGGAGTATCTCGAAGCGGTCTACCGGCTCGAGCGCGAGGGCCCCGGCGTCACCACGTCCGGGCTCGCGGCCGACCTGGGCGTCTCGCCGGCGTCGGTTTCCGGCATGCTGAAGAAGCTGGGCGCCGACGGCTATCTCACGTACGAGGCGCGCGGGCAGGCGCTGCTCACCGAGAAGGGCCTGCGGGTCGCGGTGCGCGTCATCCGCCGCAACCGGCTGGCCGAGGTCTTCCTTCAGGACATCCTCGGGATGCCGTGGGACGAGGTCCATGCCGAAGCGTGCCGGCTCGAGCACGCGATCTCCGAGCGCGTCGAGGAGCGGCTCGTCGCCGTCCTGGGCGACCCGAAGGTGTGCCCGCACGGCCTGCCCATCCCGCCCGCGGACCTGAGCGCGCCCATGCGCGTCGGGCAGCGGCTCGCCGACGCCGTCCCGGGCACCACCGTGCGCGTCGTCGAGGTGGTCGAGGACGTGCCCGAGACGCTGCGCTATCTCGACCAGATCGGGCTGCGGCCCGGCGCGACCATCGACATCATCGAACGCGGTCCGCTCGGCGGCCCCATCACCGTCGAAGGCTCGAGCGGCCGCACCGCGATCTCGATCGAGCTCGCGCGGCTGATCGCGATCTCGGCGGAGGCGAGCCCGGCGCTGACCGCGTGAGGCCGGCGCTCACCACGCTCCTCATCGTCGCGAACGTCGTCGCGTTCGTATGGCAGACGACGACCGGCGGCGGTATCGATTACGATCACGGTTATCTCAGCCCGCAGTCCGTGCTGGAGCACGGCCAGTGGTGGCGCATCTTCACCGCCGCGTTCTTGCACGGCAGCATCGCGCACATCGGCCTCAACATGCTCGCGCTGTACTGGCTGGGGCGCGAGGTCGAGGCGTTCTACGGAAAAGCGCGCTTCGCGCTGCTGTACGTTCTCGCGATCGTCGGCTCGGGTCTTGCGATCGTCTACTTCTCGGCGTACACCGTGCCGACGCTCGGCGCGAGCGGCGCGATCTACGGATTGTTCGGCGCGCTCGTCGCGGTGGGGCTGCGGCTCGGCAAGCGCGGCCGTGCGATGATCATGAGCATGCTGCCGGTCGTCGCGATCAACCTCGCGTTCACGTTCTCGGTGCCGGGCATCTCCGCGGCGGCGCACGTCGGCGGGCTGATCACCGGTTTTCTCGTGGGCTTGGTGCTGTTCACGGGCGCGCGGCAGCGGCGCATCGCGTATGCATACGCGTACGCGGCGGCGCCCGCGGGCACCGCAGCACCCGTGGCGACGATCGAGCAGACGCCGGAGGTCGAGACCATCGAGCAGCCGCCGGACGCCGGACCGCACGAAGAAGCGGGCGCGCCGCCGCTGCACGTCCGGGATCCGCGGGAGTGAAGCTGGTCGACGACGCGTTCGCGGCCGACGGCCCGATCGCGCGGTCGCTCGCGGGGTTCGAAGCGCGCGCGGGACAGCTCCAGATGGCGCGGCTGATCCAGCGCGGTTTTTTGGAGAACGTGCACACGATCGTCGAGGCCGGAACCGGCGTCGGCAAGTCGCTGGCCTACCTGGTGCCCGCGCTGCGCGCCGGCGCGCGCGTCGTCGTGTCGACGGGCACGATCGCGCTGCAAGAGCAACTCGTGCGCAAGGATATCCCGCTCGTCACCAAAGCGCTGGGCATCGAAGCGCGCGTCGTGCTGCTCAAAGGGCGCAACCACTACCTGTGCAAGGCGAAGTTCGAGAAGGAGAGCGGCGCGCGGCTGATCGCGCCGTCGCTGGCGCTGGAACGCTTGTGGGCGTGGGCGGAACGCACGGAGACGGGCGACCGTGCGGAGCTCGACTTCACGCCGCGCGGCGACGACTGGGAGACGCTCGACGCCGACGCCGATGACTGCGTGGGCGAGTACTGCCACCGCTTCGCCGACTGCCACTTCTTCGCGCGGCGCGACGCGGCGCGCTTCGCCGACGTGGTCGTCGTCAACCACGCGCTGTTCTTCCTCGACCTCGCCAGCGGCGGCGCGCTGCTGCCCGCCTACGACTTCGTCGTCCTCGACGAAGCGCACCAGGCGGAGAAGTACGCGACGGCGGCGTTGACCGCCACGCTGTCGCCGGTGTCGGTCAACCGCATGATGCGCAAGCTGCACCGCACGTACGCGATCCCCGGTGCATACGACGCGGAGCTCGACGAAGGGATGCGCCGCCTGCAACAGACGCTCGCGCGCGTGCCGGGCGACAAATACCCGATCGCCGCGAACGAGGACGTGTTCGACATCCTGCCGGTGCTGCGCGAGTCGTTCTACGGGCTCGAGAACTGGCTGCACGCGAACTGGCAGAGCGCGCTGCGCAAGCCGACGGAGAACGAGTCAGAAGCCGAGCGGCGCCGCGACCTCGCGCTACGCTCCGTCGCGGCGCACGTCGCGACCGTCGACCGCATCGAGAAGGCCGCGCAGCAGGCGACCAACGGCGCCGTGCCCGCGGACGAGATCGAAGCGGTCGCTTGGGTGGAGCGCGGCGACGGCGACGCGCGCTACGAGGTCAACGCGGCGCCGTTCCAGGTGGCGGACTTCCTGCGCGCGACGCTGTTCGCGCGCACGCGCAGCGTCGTGCTGACGAGCGCCACGATCTTCACCAACGGCTCGTTCGAGTTCCTGAAAAGCTCGCTGGGCGTCGACGACGCGCAACTGCTCGTCGCGCCGTCGCCGTTCGACTACGCGAAGCAGGCGCGATTGTACGTCGCGCCGCCGAGGCTCAACCCGAAAGCGATCGACTTCGCGCGCCGCGCGGCGCCGCTGATCGAGGAGATCCTCGACCGCAGCGGCGGGCGCGCGTTCGTGCTGTTCACGTCGTACGCGCGATTGCGCGAGGTGCACGGGCTGCTGCGCGACCGGATCCCGTTCCCCACCAAGATGCAGGGCGATCTTCCGCGGACGGCGCTGCTGGACTGGTTCCGCGCGACCAAGAACGCGGTGCTGTTCGCGACCGGCACGTTCTGGGAAGGCATCGACGTCGTCGGCGACGCGCTGTCGTGCGTGATCATCGACCGGCTACCGTTTCCGTCGCCGGCCGAGCCGCTGGTCGCCGCGCGCATCGCCGCGCTCGAAGCCAAAGGCCGGTCGGGCTTCGAGCACTACATGATCCCGAGCGCGATCGTGCGGCTCAAACAGGGCTTCGGCCGGCTCATCCGCTCGACCACGGATCGCGGCGTCGTCGCACTGCTCGACGGCCGCGCCACATCGATGCGCTACGGCGCGACGATCGTCGCCGCGCTGCCGCCGGCGACCCGCATCGACGATCTCGCCGCGCTCGACGAGCTGTTCCGCGACGATCGAGCACGACCGGGATTGCCGTGAGTGCGCGCGAAGCCGCGGCCATGCGTTTTCGTTCGCTGGTCGTGTTGTGCTGTGCCGCGCTCGCGGCCGCGCCGGTCCCCGCCTTCGCGTGGGGCGCGCAGGGTCATCGTATCGTCAACGGCGCCGCGATCCGCGCGCTGCCCGACTCGGTGCCCGCGTTTCTGCGGAGCCCGGCAGCGCACGACGAGGTCGCGCTGCTCGGACCGGAAGCCGATCGCGTCAAAGGCGCGGGCGATCCGCTCGACGACGACGACAATCCCGGCCACTACCTAGACGCGCTCGACGACTATAGCATCGCGGGCGCCGTGAAGCTGAGCGCGCTGCCGAAGGACCGCCAGGACTACGACAAAGCGCTGCGCGCCGCGCACGAGCCGACGGATCAGTACGGCCAAGGTTATCTACCCTACCAGATCGCGGACGGCTGGCAGCGCATCGCGCGCGACCTCGCGTACTGGCGCGTCGACGTCGTCGGCGAGACGAAAGCGGCAACGGCGGACGAGCGCGCGTTCTTTACGTTCGACCGCACGGTGCGCGAGGCGGTGACGCTGCGCGACATCGGCTACTGGGGCCACTTCGTCGGCGACGGCTCGCAGCCGCTGCACGTCAGCGTGCACTTCAACGGCTGGAACCAATTCGATTTCCGCACCAAAGCGCCGCGCACGCACTATCCGAACCCCAACGGCTTCTCCGACTCCACCACGATCCACGCCCGCTTCGAGACGACGCTGGTGCGCGCGGTGGCGACCGAAGATCTCGTCGCCGCGCGCGTCGCACCCGTCGCCGCATCGACCGACACGATCCTGGCGCAAGTCGGCGCGTATCTCACCGCGACGGCGAGCCACGTGCCCGACGTGTACCGCCTCGAAGCGGCCGGCGGCATCGACACGCCGAGCCCTGCGGCGAAAACGCTGGTGATCGAGCGGCTCGCGGCCGGCTCCGCGGAGATGCGCGATCTAATCGTCGCCGCATGGAATGCGAGCGGCGACGCGAAGGTCGGCTACCCCGGCGTGCCGGTGCGCGATTACGAGTCCGGCAAAGCCGTTCCGTCGCGCGCGAACGTGGGTTTAGGCGACTAGCCGGCTCGGTAACCGCCGAGCGCCGACTCGTCCGCTTCGCGAGCGACCGAGTTTCAGCGTGCCTGCCTTCGGACAAACCGAGGTGTTCGATGCACGCTGAGTAGGAGCACCCCGTGAACCATCACACCCCGTCTCGTGCGCTCGCAGCGTTGGTCGCCGTCGCCGGCCTGGCCGCCGCGACGCTGGCCGTGAGCGCGCAGACGCCGCCCCCCAACGGGCCGCCGCCGGGACCCGGCATGGACCGGCCCGGACCGCGCATGCCCGCGGGCGAAGGCGACTTCGTGCGCATGTTCGACGCGGCGAACACCGCCGAGCTCGACACCGCGAAGTATGTGGTGAACCGCACGAAGAGCGCCGACGTGCACGCGTTCGCGCAGCACATGATCGACGACCACAGCACCGCCGCGGTGGCGCTCGAAGCCGCGACGCGCGGCACGAACTTGCGCCCGGTGCCGCGCGAAGGTGAGACCAGCGGACCCGGCCGCCGTGGTCTCGCGATGCTGACGGGCGAAACCGGAACGCAGCTCGACGACGACTACATGCGCATGCAGGTTCCCGCCCACCGCCGCGCGCTCGGGCTGCTGCAGTGGGAGACGCAGAACGGTCAGAACATGGGTTTGAAGGATCTCGCCACGAAGCTGAGCCCGACCGTCGCGCAGCATCTGCAAATGGCGCAAAACTATCTCGCCGCGCACAACCTCACGCCGTTCGCGCCGCCCGAGACGCGGCCGGTGCCGGGCAACGTAAACCCGGGCAACCGCGGCGCCGGCGCCGGTCCGGGCACGCCGAACAATCCCGCGTCGACGAGCAACGGCGGCTCGACGTCGGGCCAGAACAACGGCACCGCCGGCACGGCCGGCAACCCGGTCGGCGCGCCGACGTACTCGCCCATGGGCTCGGGAACGCCGCCGGCCAACGCGAACGGCGGTTCGTCGACGCCCGCGCCGGTGACGTCGTCCTCGCCGCACCCCTAGCGCACATGACGTTCGTCATCCCGAGCGGCTGACGACCGTGCCTGGTCCCTCCGCGCCCGTCCTGCGACGATGGGCGCGGAGGACTTCATGCACGACACGCAGATTCCGGCCCGGCTCACGCGGGTCACCAAACGCTACGGTACGATCGCGGCGTTGAACGCCGTGGACGTCGCGCTGCAACCGGGCCAGACGCTGGCGCTGCTGGGCCCCAACGGCGCAGGCAAGACGACGGCGATCCGCACGCTGCTCGGCGTAATCGCGCCCGACGCCGGCACCGCGACGCTGTTCGGCAAGAACCCGCGCAGCGCGGCGAACCGCGCGCGCGTCGGCGCGATGCTGCAAGTCTCCGGCGTGCCGGCGACGCTCACCGTGCGCGAGCACGTGCGGCTGTTCGCGTCGTACTATCCGCACCCGCTGCCGCTCGACGAGACCATCGCGATCGCGGGTCTGCGCGGTTTGGAGAACCGGCTGTACGGCCAGCTCTCCGGCGGCCAGAAGCAGCGCGTCGCGTTCGCGCTGGCGATCTGCGGCGATCCCGACGCGCTCGTGCTCGACGAGCCGACGACCGCGCTGGACGTGGAGTCGCGGCTCGCGCTGTGGGCGCAGATCCGCAGCTACGTCTCACGCGGGCGCAGCGTGCTGCTGACGACGCACGATCTCGCCGAAGCCGACGCGCTCGCCGACCGCATCGCCGTGCTGTTCGCAGGTCGCATCGTCGCCGAAGGCAGCGCCGCGGAGATCAAGGCGCGCGCCGGCGGTTCGACGGTGCGCTGCACGAGCGGGCTCGACGACGAGCGCCTGCGCGCGATCCGCGGCATCGAGGCGATCCGGCGCGCCGACGGCGCGATCTGCTTGACGACGCACGATGCGAACGGCGTCGTGCGCGCGCTGTACGTCACCGACCCGACGTTCACGCTGCTCGACGTCGCGGAGACGCCGCTCGAAGAAGCGTTCCTCGCGCTCACGCGCACGCCCGAGCCCCAGAATCACCCCGAGCTCGTCGAGGGATCGAAATGATCGCCCGCATCACGCTGAACGAGACGCGCGCCGAGCTGACGAAGTTCGCGCGGCTGCCCGCGTACGTCATCCCCACGCTCGCGTTTCCGTGCGCGTTCTACGCGTTCTTCGGCATTGTGATGAACGGGTCGCAGCACATCGGCGCCACGTCGGTCGCGACGTACATGCTCGCGACCTTCGGCGCGTTCGGCGTCGTCGGCTGCGCGCTGTTCGGGTTCGGCGTCAGCGTTGCGATGGAGCGCGGTCAGGGCTGGCTGCTGGTGAAGCGCGCGAGCCCGATGCCGCCCGCGGCGTATTTCATCGCGAAGCTGCTCATGACCATGGTGTTCGCGCTGGTCATCGTGCTGATGCTCTCGCTGCTGGGCACCGAGCTCGGCGGCGTGCGGCTGGCCCCGTCCGCGTGGCTCGCGCTGGTCGCGGCGCTCGTCTTCGGTTCGATCCCGTTCGGCGCGCTCGGGCTTGCGATCGGGTTCGTCGCCGGACCCAACTCCGCGCCGGCGATCGTGAACCTGGTGTACTTGCCGCTGTCGTTCTTGTCGGGGCTGTGGATCCCGATCGAAGGGCTGCCGCCCGTCGTCGCGCACATCGCGCCGTACCTGCCCACCTACCATCTCGGTCAGCTCGCACTCGGCACCGTCGGCGCCGGCCACGGCTCCGCGCTGTCGCACATCGCGATCCTCGCGCTCTGGACGGTCCTGGGCGCGGCCGCGGCAGCATACGGTATGAAGCGCGACGAAGGCCGCACCTATGGCTGACGTCCGGCGCCGCCTGCCGATCTTCGAGCAAGGCGTGCTGCCGTATCTGTGGCTCGTGTACGTGCTCGCGATCCCGGTGGTACTGATCGTGGCGCATGCGCCCGCGCGGATCACCGTTTTGCAGCTGGCCGTCATGGCGGTGTTCTTCGTCTGCTACTTCCTTGGCTACGGGACCTGGGGGCGCCGTGCGCTGGCGTTCGCCGCCGTGTTCACCCTGCTCGGCGTGATTGCGTCGCCGAGCGTCGGCGTGGCGACCACGTATTACATCTACGCCGCCAGCTTCATCGCATGGGGCACGAGCGCGCGCGACGCGTATCGCATCCTCGCGCTGTACGTGCCGCTCGCCGGCGTGCTGATGTGGCTCACGCACGTCGACCTGGGCGCTGCGATCGCGGGGGTGGTGTTCGCGGTGATCGTCGGCGTCGCGTGCGTCAACGCGGCCCAGCAGAAACGCGACCACTCGCGCCTGAAACAAGCGTACGACCAGATCGAAGGCTTGGCCAAGATCGCCGAGCGCGAGCGCATCGCGCGCGACCTGCACGACGTGCTCGGCCACACGCTGTCGTTGATCGCGCTGAAGTCGCAACTCGCGTCGAAGCTCGCGGACCGCGATCCGGCGCGGGCCGTCGCGGAGATTCGCGACGTCGAGCAGATCGCGCGCACGTCGCTCGACGAGTTGCGCGAAGCGGTCGCCGGCTACCGCGGCGCCGGCATCCCCGAGGAACTCGCGCACGCACGCGACGTGCTAACGTCGGCCGGTCTGCGCGTCGATTGCGATGCGGAAGCCGTTCGTCTCCCCGCACCGCAAGAAAGCGTGCTCGCTCTCGCCATCCGCGAGTCGGTGACGAACATCGTGCGGCACGCGCGCGCGAGCGCGGTGCGGCTGCGCGTCGCGGCGGCGGGCGGCCTGTGCCGCTTCGAGATCCAGGACGACGGCGTCGGCGGATCGGGGGCGGAAGGCCTCGGCCTCACGGGGATGCGCGAGCGCGTCGAATCGCACGGCGGCTCGCTCGAGCGCACGATCGATCACGGCACGCGCCTGGTGATCACGCTGCCGCTCGCACCCGGAGCCGCGCGCTGATCCGCGTCGTCATCGCCGAAGACCAGCAACTCGTTGCGGGCGCACTCGCAGCGCTGCTCGGCCTCGAGCCCGACATCGAGGTCGTCGGCCACGCGCACGACGGCCCGACCGCACTGCGCCGCGTCGAAGAGCTAGCACCCGACGTGCTGCTCGCCGACATCGAGATGCCGTTGCTCACGGGCCTCGACGTCGCAGCGGAGCTGCGCCGCCGCGAAAGCAAGACGCGCGTCGTAATCGTGACGACGTTCGCGCGCCCGGGCTATTTGCGCCGCGCGATGGACGCGGGCGTCGCAGGCTATCTGCTCAAAGACCGCCCCGTCGAAGAGCTGGTCGCCGCGGTGCGCACGGTACACGCGGGCGGCCGCGCGATCGATCCTTCACTCGCGGTGCACGCCTGGACTGAACCGGACCCGCTCACCGACCGTGAACGCGCGGTGCTGCGCCTGGCAGGCGATGGCCAAACCTCCGCGGCGATCGGCGCGGTGCTCGGCCTCTCGGAAGGCACGGTCCGCAACTACCTGAGCGAAGCGATCGGCAAAGTGGGCGGCTCGAACCGCACGGAAGCCGCGCGCATCGCGCGTGACCGTGGCTGGCTGTAGTATAAGAGCATCCGATAGGGGCGCCTTCGGACACCCCAGAATGTCTTCCAAAGCCAAACTCCCCCTTCGTCGCCGCCCACGCCTTGTCGCTTGATTTCGGCGAACGTCAGCCCCGGGTGTTTCGATGAATCTCGGTGATATTTTTCGCGAGAAACGCGCCCGCGAGGCGGAAGAGGCGGAGCGCGCCCGGCAGGCCGAATTGATGCGCCGCGAGGGCGCGCAGAAAGCCGCCCAAGAACGAAGAGAGTATCGAAAACGCGTTGGAGACCGTTTGATTACCGTGCTGCGTTCTTCGAGCGACCCGGCTTTATCGAAAGCCAAGTACGGCACGCCGAAATGCTCGGGCCCGGAAATATTGGAGATCGTTTGTCGCGGTGAAGTCAGCGTAACACTCGAATGCCAATTCGAGGCGTGTCTTTCTAGGAAGTGCAGAGTTCGCGACCTGGGATTCGAAGGGACCAGCTGGGAGTGCTGCGCGTTCGGCTCCTGTCCGTACTCATATACGGCCCTGCCGATCATCATCACCGTGAAGGCAGGCTATCGCCGAAAAGCAACTGGGACATTTCCCGAAGGCCGTACATTTACCGACTGGACGAGGCTGGACCCGCTTGTGCTGTTGCGCGACCCCTCGCAGCTGGAACAAGCGATATTCGAATTGGCGTCGCGCATGTGAAGATGCGCCACCATCTTACGGGCTAGTCTTCCTTGCCGGACTCGTCTTTCGCGCGGGCTTGCAGCTCTTGCACGACGTTCGAGTCTGCGAGGGTCGTCGTATCGCCCAGCATCCGGCCTTCGGCGATGTCGCGCAGCAGGCGGCGCATGATCTTGCCCGAGCGCGTCTTGGGCAACTCTTGGGTGAACGTCAGATATTTCGGGCGGCAGAACTTGCCGAGCTTCTCCGCAACGTGATCGCGCAGCTCGTCGGCGAGCTGCGGCGAGCCGTTCGCGTGGCTCTTGAGCGACACGAACGCGCAGATCGCTTGCCCCGTAATGTCGTCGTTTTTCCCCGTTACCGCCGCTTCCGCGACGTCCGGGTGGTCGACTAGCGCTGACTCCACCTCGGTCGTCGAGATGCGGTGGCCGCTGACGTTCATCACGTCGTCGATGCGGCCCATGAACCAGTAGTCGCCCTCTTCGTCGCGCTTGCAGCCGTCGCCGGCGAGGTAGCGGTGCGCAAACTTCGACCAGTACGTCTGCACGTAGCGCTCGTCGTCGCCGTAGATGCCGCGCAGCATCGACGGCCACGGCTTCGTCAGCACGATGTACCCGCCGCCGCCCAGCGGTACCGACTCGCCCTTGTCGTTGACGATGTCGGCGTACACGCCGGGGAACGGCTTGGTCGCCGACCCCGGCTTGAGCGTCGTGATCCCCGGCAGCGGCGCGATCATGATCGCCCCGGTCTCCGTCTGCCACCACGTGTCGACCACCGGGCAGCGCCCGCCGCCGATGTGCTCTTGATACCAGATCCACGCTTCGGGATTGATCGGTTCACCGACGCTCCCCAGCAGCCGCAGCGACGTCATGTCGTGCTTTTCGACGTATTGCGTGCCCCATTTCATGAAGGTGCGGATCGCCGTCGGCGCGGTGTAGAGGATCGTCACCTTGTAGCGCTCGACGATCTCCCACAGGCGGTCCTTGTCGGGGAAATCCGGCGTGCCTTCGTAGATCACGCTCGTCGCACCGTTGCACAGCGGACCGTACACGATGTAGGAATGCCCCGTCACCCAGCCGATGTCGGCCGCGCACCAGTACACGTCGGTGTCTTCCTTCAAATCGAAGACGAGCTTGTGCGTCGCGGTCACGCCGGTCAGATAACCGCCCGTCGTGTGCTTGATTCCCTTCGGCTTCGCCGTCGTTCCGGACGTGTACAGCAAGTACAGCAGATCTTCGGCGTTCATTCGCTCGGGCTCGCACACGGTGGACTGATCGCGAACCACGTCGTCCCACCACACATCGCGCCCGCCAACCATGTCGACCTGATCGCCGACGCGCTTCGCGACGATCACGTGCTCGAGCGACGGCATGCCCTTCGCGATCGCCTCGTCGACGTTCGCTTTCAGCGGCACCTTGTTGCCGCGGCGCCAGCCGAAGTCCGCGGTGATAATCGCGACGCACTCCGAGTCGTTCACGCGGTCGACGATCGAGTCGGGCGAGAAGCCGCCGAAGATCACCGAGTGCGCCGCGCCGATGCGCGCGCACGCCAGCATCGCGATGGGCAGCTCGACGATCATCGGCATGTACACCGCGACACGGTCGCCCTTCTTGATGCCGAGCTTGCGCAATCCGTTCGCGAAGCGGCACACCTCGTCGAGCAGCTGGCCGTACGTCACGGTCCAGCGGTCGCCGGGCTCGCCTTCGTAATAAAACGCGATCTTCGCGGCCTTGCCGGCCTTCACGTGGCGGTCGAGCGCGTTCACCGACGCGTTGAGCTCGCCGTCGCCGAACCATGTCGCGAACGGCTCGTTCCACTCCAGGACCTTGGTCGGCGGCGTCATCCACTCGAGCTTGTCGGCCCACGACTTCCACCACGCCTCGTAGTCGCGGTCCGCTTCTTCGTAGATTCCGGGCTTGGCGTTCGCCTGCGCTGCGAACTGTGGCGGCGGCGGGAAGCGGCGCGCTTCGCTGAAGAGCGCTTCGATGGCATCGCTGTGCGTCGGCGTCGACATGGCGGCGGGATTCTCGCGCGCGGGGCGGCGCCCCCCCGGCGGCGAACTGCGCCGAGCGAATGGTCCGATGGATCGACGGTTTCTACGGCGGGCTGATCGCGGGCGGGACGAGCGCGCTGTTTTACGCGGTCGTCGCGGTCGCGTGGCTCCACGACGTCACGTTCGGCGCCTTGTTCGCACAGGTCGCGCAGACGCTGCCGCCGTTCCACGGCGCGCCGGAATCCGCGCCGCTCGTCGCGCTCGGCGTGGTGCTCTACCTGCTCGTCGCGGCGGCGTTCGGGATCGCCTACGCGTCGCTTGCTCGCCGGCTGCCCTCGATGTGGCGGGCGCCGACGTCGGTGATGTGGGGGCTGGCCTACGGGCTGCTGGTCTGGTGGCTCCTCAACGACGTCGTCGTGCCGGTGACCGGGGTCGTCAACGTCCAGCCGCTCTGGGAGGGCTTGGTCGGGACGGTGCTCTTCTACGGCGTGGTGCTTTCGGAGCTCACGACGCTTGCGCACCGGCGCGAGGCCGGCGTTGCGCCTTGACCCCCGTGGTCCGAGGGTGGTACGCTACCGGGAAGCCTGGCACTCCGCGGACCCGACTGCTAAGCAGGCGGTCCGACGTGCCGACTGCTAAGGGCGCTCTGATCCGGTGAACGACAAGCTCGAGCTCGACAAACGAAAAGCATTCATCCTGGCGACCGTCGTGTACGAGTACATCAACACGGCGGAACCGGTCGGCTCGGTCACGCTCACGCAGAAGTACAACTTGGGCGTCTCGTCGGCGACGATCCGCAACGAGATGGCGGAGCTGGAAGCGGGCGGTTACCTGGTGCAGCCGCACACCTCCGCGGGCCGCATCCCGTCCGACGCCGGCTACCGCACCTACGTCGACCGGCTCATGCAGCCGGAGTCGCTGACCAAGGACGACTCGCGCCGCATCCGCGACGAGTTCCGCGAAGCCTCGCGCGAGCTCGGCGACGTGATCGAGCAGACCACGCGCCTGCTGTCCGGATTGTCGGGCAATCTCGCGATCGCGATCGCGCCGTCGCGCGACTCGCACGCGTTCAAGCACGTCCAGCTGATCTGGCTGTCGCCGCGCACGAGCCTCATCGTCATCGTGACGTCGGGCGGCGTCGCCGCGCAGCGCGTGGCCGAATGGTCGACCGACGTCGCCGCCGACGATCTCACCCGGCTGTCGAACGCGCTCAACTCGCGGTTCGGCGGACGCGTGATGGAAGACGTCGGCGCGCCCGACGTCGACGCCGTCTGCGCGGAGCTTCACGTGACCGCGCAGATTCGCGACGCCGTCCGCGCGTCGTTCGCCGCCGCACGCGAGGCCGGCGAGCCCGAGATCGCCGCCGCCGGCGCGCAGAACCTGCTGGACCAGCCGGAGTTCCACGACCTGCGCAAGCTGCGCGCGATCCTGCGCATCGTCGAAGAGCAGCGCACGCTGTACGACCTGATCGCCGACGAGCTCGCCGCCGACGCGACCGGCGGCACCGATCCCGCGCCGCACGTGCGCATCGGCCACGAGCTGCGCGCGGACGAGCTGTCGGAGTGCAGCGTCGTCACGGTGCCGTACCGCTTCGGCGACCGCGGCGTCGGCATGCTCGCGATCCTCGGCCCGCGGCGCATGCCGTACGGCCGGCTCATCGCACTCGCTTCGGGGACCGCCCGTTCGCTGGGCGACCACCTCAACGACGTCGAGATCAGGTAACTTGCCGACCGATTATTATCAAGTGCTCGGCGTCGCACGCGACGCTGACGAGAGCACGATCAAGCGCGCGTACCGCCAGCTTGCGCGCAAATACCATCCCGACGTCGCCGCCGACAAGAAGGCCGCGGAGACGCACTTCAAAGAGATCAACGAGGCGTACGAAGTGCTCTCCGACACGCAGAAGCGGTCGAACTACGACCGTTTCGGCCACGCGGGCGTGCAAGGCGGCGGCGCGGAGGGCGGCTTCGGCCCGTTCGGCGCCGAGGGTTTCGGCGACATCTTCGACATGTTTTTCGGCGCGGCGCGCGGCGGCGGCAACGCGCAGCAGCGCCGCAACGGTCCCGCGCGCGGCAGCGACCTGCGCTACGACGTGGACATCACGCTGGAAGAAGCGTACGCCGGTACCACGCGCGACGTGTCGTTCCGACACCTCGCGGGCTGTACCACCTGCCGCGGCAGTGGCGCCGAGCCCGGCACGCTGATCGTCCCGTGCGACCGCTGCAGCGGAACGGGGATCCAGCGCCAAGTGCGCCAGACGCCGCTGGGCCAGTTCGTCACGCAGACGACGTGCTCGAAGTGCGGCGGCGACGGCCAGATCGTGCAGACACCGTGCTCGACGTGCCGCGGGCGCGGCCGCGTCGAGCAGGAGAAGTCGCTGCAAGTGCGCATCCCGCCGGGCGTCGACGACGGCTCGCGCATCCGCATCAGCGGCAGCGGCGAAGCGGGCGCGCGCGGCGGTCCGGACGGCGACCTCTACGTCTACCTGCGCGTCGCGCCGCACGAGGTGTTCAAACGGGACGGCCTCGACGTGCTGCTCGATGTCGCGGTGTCGTTCCCGCAAGCGGCGCTGGGCGGCGAGATCACGGTACGTTCGCTCGACGGCGCGATCCCGCTCACGCTCAACGCCGGCACGCAAAGCGGCTCGCAGTACCGCCTGCGCGGCCGCGGCATGCCCAGCGTGCGCGGCGGCGCGAAAGGCGACGAGCTCGTCACCATCCACGTCGTGGTGCCGTCGAAGCTCAGCAAACGCGAACGCGAGCTGCTCGAAGAGTACGCCCGCGCAGGCGGCGACCAAATCGAAGAAAAGTCGTTCTTCGACCGCCTGAAAGACGCATTCAGCGCGGACTGAACGGCGACGATCGCCGGCCGCCTATTTAGCCAATGCGGTACGGGCATCCGAGAGCGCGATGACACGCGTGCAGCCTTTGACGTTCGCGAGCAATGTCAAATCGGTCGGATCGGATGTCAGAACGCCGCTTCCCGGAACGAGATCGGCGCTCGCGACGACGATCGCGTCGATCGTACCCGCGCCGGCGCGCCTATGTGCGTATCGTAATGCTGCGGCGGACCGTGCAAGCCCGCTATCGAGGGGCATCAAGGTCGTTTCTTTTAGGGCGCGGTTGACATTGGCGTCGCGCCGGTAGTCGCCAGTCGTTGCTTCGACGATCACAGCCGTAGGGACGACGACCTTGGCCCGCCTCCTCAACGTTTTTCGGAGCGCGACGCGGAACGCTTCGCTTTCTTCGGCAAGCGCTGAGAGCGCGCCGGAATCGAGGACGATTCGATCGCTTGCCACAGTTTCTCCCCTGCCGCGCGCCCTTCTTCGGAAATCGGACTCTCGCGCTCCCACTCATCCAGGAGCGCGAGCAGGCCTAACCGGCGAATCTCGTCGCGAAGCGCTTCCGATACGACCTCGGACAGCTTCGCGTCACCCGCGACTTGTTTGAACTCGTCCAGCAATGCGCGCTCGACGGTTACGGAGATCCTCGCCTTCGGCATCGCGGCGGATTCTAGCATGGCGCAATCGTACGCGCCATACCTTGCCGCACGATTACCGTGGCATTGCCGTCAGACGCTGCTTGCGGTCGCCTCGTTTGCGCGCTGCAACTCTCCGTCGAGCGTGCCCGTCAGCAGGCCCCAGCACATCCGGTAGTCGCTTGCGAGCGAGCGCAGCGGGGCGCTGAACGTCTCGGGCTTGTTGTGCTCGATGAACGCGTGCGTGTACCACGCCGGGCCGTAACCGCACACCAGCGCCGCGCCGATCAGCTTGGGGCTGCGGCGCGCGATGCCGACGGCGCCCACCAGCGTCGCCAGGATCGTGCCCGCCGCGTGGAGCGTGCGGGTCTGCGGGTCGGCGTGGGCGCGCAGGTAGCGCAGCCAGAAGGCGTCGTCCATGCGCGGGCCTTCCGCACGGGCGGGGCGAACGGCCTGCCGCCATGCGGGACCGGTTCTTCGTCGAGGGCGTCCACGCGATCGGGGACCGCGTCGCGTTCGCCGCCGACGACGCGCGCAAGCTCGCGACCGTGCTGCGCAAGCGCAGCGGCGACCGTGTGCAGGTCGTCGACTCCGGCGGCGTCGCGTTCGGCGCGACGCTCGACGTCGAGCGCACCGACGGTCACGCCGCGCGCGTGCGCGCGACGCTCGACGAGCGGCTCGACCGCGGCGACATCGAGACCGCGCTACGCGTGACGATCGCGCAAGCGGTGCCGAAGGGCCAGAAGATGGACCTCGTCGTCGAGAAGGCGACGGAACTGGGCGCGCACGCGATCGTGCCCGTGCGCAGCGCGCGCGTGATCGGCCACGATACGAGCGCCGGGAAGGTCGAACGCTGGCGCCGCATCGCGAAGTCGGCCGCGCAGCAGTCCGGCCGCCTGCGCGTCCCCGAGGTCGCCGGCGTCCACGACTGGGACGCGCTGCTCGCGACGTTCCCACACTTCGATCGCGTCTTCGTGCCGTGGGAGCTCGCCGAGCCGGCGCCGCTGCGCGACGTGTTCGAGCGCGAGCTCGTCGAAGCGGGCACCGTGCTCGTCGTCATAGGTCCGGAGGGCGGCTTCTCGGCGGACGAGGTCGAGCGCGCGCGTGAAGCCGGTGCGCTCGCGATCTCGCTCGGCCGCCGCATCCTGCGCACGGAGACCGCGGCGCTGGTCGTGCTCGCCGCGCTGCTCTACGCGCGCGGCGAGCTGTAATCGACCGAGCCTACGTCGTCGGCGCGCCGCGCAGCGCTTCGAAGCTCAGCGGCTGCGTGCACGCGTACGCCTGTCCGTTCGGCGTGATCTGCGGCGTGCAGCGGCCGTACCCGAGCGACGAGATCAGCGGCACCGTCGTCTGGCCCGCGCCCGCGACGCGAATCTGTACGGTGCCGATGTCGCCGTAGTGCCCGCGCGTCACGAGCCGCATCCACACCGTGGGGCTGACGACGGCCCACGGCGAGTCCAGCGTCGATACGTCGGCGGTCTGGAGCGGTGCAAACGTGCGGCTGAGCGCGTTGAAATCGCTCGCCTGGCTGATGATCTGCGATCGCTCGTCGCGCAGCTCGGTGACGAGCCGCCCGGCGCCGCCGAGCTGACCCAGGATGCTGTCGAGCGACGGTCCGCCGAGCGCGCTCGAGAGCGAGCTCCACTTCCCTTGGATGTCGTCGAGCGTGCTCGTCCCGAGCTGGCTCCGGTAATCGGGGATCAGCGTGTCGACGACCGATTTGAACTGCGGCGCGAAATCGGCGTAGCCGAGCCCGCCTTGCATCGTCCACGACGTGCCTTGGATCGCGCTGAACTGGTAGGGCGTCGACGACGCGCGCGAGTTCATCGCGATGATCGCGGGGGCGCGCTTACCGCGCATCGCGCCGAGCACGAACGCGAGCGGCGCGCGCGCCGGCCGCGCGTGGCTCATGCAGAAGAGGCGCACCGCGACGGCGTAGTCGCCCGGCGCCAGCGCCACCGTGCCGGTGTTCGACTGCTTCAGCTGGTTGATGATCGATCCGATAGCCGCGTTCGCCGCCGCGCCCGATATGGGGGCGAACGGCGCGCCGGGCAACGTGTCGACCGTCGGATATAGGTCGACGGGATCGAGGCGGATCGGGCTTTGCTCGACGATGTAGGGCGCCAACTGCTTCGCGGCGGCGCCCAGCGCCGCGCGCTTGGGGTCGAGCGCGCCCGGGAGATTGAACTGCGCCGACGCCGACCGGGTGCCGAAGCCGCCGGCGACGAGCACGACGGCCAACGCCGCGACGAGAGAGCGTTGCATGAGCTTCATGAGGCGCGGTTCGGCACGCTTGCGTCTACCTCCGGCCGGTGATGAGCGTGTGATGAGACTTGCGCGACAACCGTAGACGCCCACCGTTTTCCCACCATCGCGCGGTACGCTTCTGACAGGAACCGGCGCCCACACGCCGCCGGCCATCACGAGGAAACGCCATCATGCTCAATCGTCTCTCCAAGTTCATCGTCGCGACCGGCGCCGCGGCGTCCATCAGCGTCGGCGCGCTCGCGCCGCGCCCGGCGTCCGCCGACACGACGTCGACCATCCTCACCGCGGCCGCCGCGATCGGCGCCGTCGTGCTGTTGAACAACTACCAGCACAAGAAGGCCGCCGCGAACACGATCGTCGGTTACACCCGCAACGGCGGCACCGTCTACGCCGACGGCCGCGTCGTGATGCCGGACGGGCAGACATACTACCCGAACTCGAACACCAACGGGCAGTACGGCTACAACTACCCGGTCAACAACGGCCAGTACAACGACGGCCAATACGCCAACGGCCAGTACAACAACGGGCAGTACAACTACGGCCAGTACAATAACGGCCAATACAACAACGGCCGCTACAACAACGGCCAGTACGCGAACAACGGTCAATACGCCAACAACGGCCGCTGGAACACCGCGAATCGCAATCGCGCGAACACCACCGACGACGCGCGCAACCGCGACCGCGACCAGCACTAGGGCTCGCGCAACCGATCCGCGAGGCCGGCTGTCGATGCGGGCATGAGCCTGCACGTCTGGCTCGGCTTCGCGGCGTTCGCGTTGCTGGTGTCGGTGGTCCCCGGCCCGGCCGTCATCGCGGTCGTGTCGAGCGCGCTGCGCGGCGGCTTCCGCGCATCCCTTGCGGCCAACGCCGGCGTGCTGGTCGGCGACGCCGTGTTCGTCGCGGCGGCCGCGCTGGGGCTCGGCGCCCTGCTCGTCGCGTCGCACACCGTGTTCGTCGCGGTGCGGTGGCTCGGTATCGCGTACCTCGCGTATCTCGGCGTGCGCGCGCTGCTCGATCGCGGTACCGCGTTCGCCGTCGAAGCGCCCGGCCGCGAGCGGCGCGCGTTTCGCTTCGGCGTCACCACGCAGCTCGCCAACCCGAAGATCATCCTGTTCTTCGGCGCGCTGCTGCCGCTGTTCGTCGACCCGGCCCGCCCGGCGGCGCCGCAGTTCGTGCTCCTCGGCGTCACGTTCATCGTCAGCGACGCGCTCGTGTTCGCCGCCTACGGCGCGCTCGCGTACCGCGCGCGCGTGTTGCTGAAGACGCCGCGCGCCGCGCGCGTGACGTCCCGCGTCACCGGTGTCGCAATGCTCGGCGTCGCCGCCCGCCTCGCGGCCGAACGCTAAGCGGGCACCGCTTCGCGCACCGCGCCCACGAAGCGCTCGAACGCGCTGCGGTGCAGCGTGTGCCCGTGGCCGGCGAACTTCTCCACGCGAACGCGGCCGTTGCGCCGCGCGAGATCGTCGGCCGCCACCACGGAATCGTCGCCCGCGAGCAGGATCGTCGTCGCGATCTTGAGCGTCGCGAGCCGTTCGCGAAGATCCCAGCCGCCGTCGTCGGCACGGTTGTCGCGCCCCAGCCGCCGCAGCGTCTCGAGCTCGAGCGACGCCATCGCGTGCACTTTCCCTTCGCGGTCGCGCGCGTCCGCATCGGCGAACGCCTCGCGCACCGCCGCGTCACGCGCCGCGCCCGGTGCGTAAGCCAGCAGCACCGCGAGATCGTCGACGTACTCGCGCTCGAACGACCCCGGCACGACGCGGATCATGGGATCGACGAGCACGAGCGCGCGCGCGACCTTCGGCCCGCCGACCAGCGTGACGGCGCCGCCCCACGAGTGCCCGACGACGGCCGCAACGGTGCCGATGCTGTCGGCGACCGCGCGCAGATCGGCGGCGAGCGCGTCGAGCGTCAGCGGCGCGTTCGTCTCGGCGTCGCCGTGCCCGCGCTGGTCGTAGGCGAACACGCGGTGCGTGCTCGCGAGCGCGTCGCCCAAGCGCGCGAAGTCACGGCGCGACGAGCTAATGCCGTGCACGCACAAGATCGCCGGGCCGGCGTCGCCCCAGCACTCCACGGTTGTCGTCGCGCCGCTCTCCAGCACGACGCGGCGCGCTTCGGCCGCGATCACGCGCGCGTCCGCCCGGGGAACGTGAGCTCCGCGATCGCCGACTTGTCGAGCTCGCCGTGCCCCGCGGCGACGAGCCGGTCGTACTGCGCTTTCGTCGCCGCGGCGAGCGGCATGCGAAGCCCGGCACGCTCGCCGAGCGCGAGCCCGATGCCCGAATCCTTCGCGGCGTGCGCGGCGGAGAAGTACACCTCGTGCTCGCGCGCGACCATGTCGGCGCCGTCGGTCTCGAGCACGCGCGAGTTGGCGCCGGTGTGCGCGAACACGTCTTGCAGCGCGCCGAGATCCAGCCCCAGCGCCGCGCCGAGCCCGAGCGCTTCGGCAAGTCCGGCGGTGTTGATGTTCATCAGCATGTTCACCAGCGCTTTGACTTGCGCGGCGCGCCCGGGCCCGCCGACCCAGCGCAGCGAGACGCTCATCGCTTCGAGCAGCGGCTTCACGCGCGCGAACGCGCGCTCGTCGCCGCCGCAGATCAGGTAGAGCTTGCCGTCGCGCGCCTGCGGGATCGAGCTCGCCATGCACGCCTCGACGGCGGCCGCGCCGGCGCCGCGCACGAGCGCGTCGACCTCGACGTGCACGTCCGGCGTGATCGTCGCGCAGTTTACGAACACCTTGCCGCGCGCATCGTGCAGCAGCGAGTCGCCGTCACGCGCGAAGATCGCGCGCATCGCCGCATCGTCGGTCACGACGGTGAGCACCACGTCGCACGCCGCGGTGACGCCGGGGAGCGAATCGGGCACCTGCGCGCCGATCTCGCCGGCGAGCTCGCGCGCACGCTCGCGCGCGGCGTCGGAGACCGCCGCGACGGTGTAGCCCGTGTCGTGCAAGCGGCGCGCGATGTTCGCCCCCATGCGCCCGACGCCCACGACGCCGACCCGCGTCGTGCCGGGTGAAACGGCGGATTCTTCCCGCGGCGGCGGCGTGGTGCTCATGGAGCCGCCCTTCTCCGCGACTCGTACGATCAGCTTCGCGCCCGCCGACCGCTGACGATCACGACGACGATGCGCGCGCTTGGACGGCCGCCCCCCTGACCCGGCGCGCACGGCGCGGGCTTCGCTTGCATATAGCGATATCATTGTGATATCATAGGCCGACCATGCGTGCGTTTCCAGCGCGCCTGGACGACCATGTGTACGACGAGCTGAAACGACGGTCGGAGTCCGAACGCAAGAGCATGAACGCGGTCCTCAACGAATCGCTCGAACGCCATTTCCGGGGACACTCCGATGCGAAGGAAGCGTTGCTGCGCGCCCTCGCGGTGCTGGACGAGAGCGAGCGGAGCAAGACGTGATCGCGGCGTACAACTCTGGTTCGACCATGGCACGCACCCTCGAATCGCTCGACCCCGGCACCCCCGTCTTCGCCGGCAGCACCCGCGTGGGCACGGTGCGCGCCGTGTACGCCGAAGGCGACTCGCGCAGCGCCGACCTCGTTATCGTGAGCTGGGACGCGCGCAACGGCGACAACGTCGCGATCCCCAGCACCGAGATCGAGAGCGTCACGGACGACGGCGTGCAGCTCATCCGCCAGGAATCCGATCAGTACGCGGACCTGGCGCCGTTCGACGCCGCGAGCTTCCCCACGATGAAGCAGCTGAAATGACCTCGGCGCCCGCCGCGACGCGGCTGAAGTTCTCGATCGTCGTCCCCACTTACAACGAAGCGGGCGGGATCGAGAAGCTCGTCACGACGCTGCGCGACGTGTTCACGAAGAACGACTTGGACGGCGAGATCGTCGTCGTCGACGACAACTCGCCCGACGGCACGGGCGCGATCGTCGACCGGCTCGAGCGCGAAGGCTACCCGGTGCGCTGCCTGCACCGCCCCGGCAAGATGGGGCTGTCGTCGGGCGTGATCGACGGCTGGAAGTTCGCCCGCCCCGACTCGGTCGCACTCGGCGCGATGGACGCCGACTTCTCGCACGACGCCACGATCCTGCCGCGCATGGTGCACGCGCTCAGCGAGGGTTACGGCCTCGCGGTCGGCTCGCGCTACGTGCCCGGCGGCGGGATCGAGAACTGGCCCAAGCGCCGCATCGTCACGTCGCGCGTCGCGATCGCGCTCGCGCAGCCGCTGGTGCCGATCAAGGACATCACGTCGGGGTACTTCATCGTCAAGCGCGAGGCGCTCGACGGCGTCGAGCTCGACCCGATCGGCTTCAAGATCGGCCTCGAAGTGATGGCGAAAGCGCATTACGGCCGCGCGCTCGAGGTGCCGTACGTGTTCACCGACCGCGTCGCGGGCGAGTCGAAGCTCAACCAGGGCGAGATCTTCAACTACCTCAAACAGCTCGGCCGCATCTACGGCTCTCGCTTACGAGGCAAGCGCTGACATGCCGATGCCGGAGTGGCTGCGGCTGCGGCGCGCGACCCCCGTCGCCGCCGACCAGGCGGCGCAGTGGACGAAGTGCCCCAAGTGCGGCGCGATGATCTACCGGCCCGATCTCGCCGCGAACCTCTGGGTGTGCCCCACGTGCAGCCATCATTTCCGGATGCACGCGTTCGACCGCATCTCGCTGCTGGTCGACGCCGACTTCACCGAGATCGGCGGCGATCTCAAGCCGGGCGACCCGCTCGGCTGGGCTGATAAAGTCCCGTACACGCAGAAGCTGCAGCGCGATCGTGAGAAGTCCAAGCTCACCGAAGGCGTCTTGTGCGGCTTCGCGTCGATCGGCGGCTACCCGGTTGCGCTCGGCGTCATGGATTTCAACTTCCGCGGCGGAACGATGGGAACCGTCGTCGGCGAGCGCATCGCGCTGCTCTTCGAGCGCGCGCGCGAGCGCAAGGTGCCCTGCGTCGTGTTCACCGCGAGCGGCGGCGCGCGCATGGAAGAAGGCATGCTGGCCTTGATGCAGATGGCGAAGACGACGCTCGCGGTGCGCCGCTTCCGCGACGCCGGCGGCTACTATCTCAGCGTGCTGACCGATCCGACGACCGGCGGCGTGTCGGCGTCGTTTGCGTTCCAGGCCGACGTCGTGCTCGCCGAGGCGCGCGCCGCCATCGGCTTCGCCGGTCGCCGGGTCATCGAGCAGACGATCCGACAGAAGCTGCCGGACAACTTCCAGACCGCGGAGTTCTTGCTCGAGAAGGGCGCGATCGACATGGTCGTCGAGCGCGCGGAGCTCAAGAACAAGCTGGTGCGGCTGCTCGACTACGGCGTCGGCGCGCGCCGGCCGCTCAACGGACAGGCCGCCGGCGCCGTGGCGCCCGCGCCGCAGCCCGGTTCCGCGGAGACGCGCGCGTGAACGTCATCGTCGAGCGCGAGAAGGGTTTGCTGCAGCTCGAGCAGCGCATCGCCGAGCTGAAGGCGCAGGCGGCGCAGCAGCCGGTCGACATGACGGCGGAGATCCACGGGCTCGAGCACAAGTACGCGCAGATCCAGCGCGAGGTGTTCGGCACGATGACGCCGTGGCAGCGCGTCAACATGGCCCGCCATCCCAAACGGCCGCTCGGGTCGGATTACATCGGTGCGCTCGACCAGTTCGACGAGCTGCACGGCGACCGCCACTTTCGCGACGACCACGCGATCGTCGGCGGGTTCGCGAAGCTGCACGGCCGGCGCGTGATGGCGATCGCGCAAGACAAGGGCCGCGACACCAAGGAGAAAGTCTACCGCAACTTCGGCATGCCGTCGCCCGAAGGGTACCGCAAGGTGATCCGGCTGGTGCAGCTGGCCGACCATCTCGGGCTGCCGGTGGTGACGTTCGTCGACACGAGCGGCGCCGATCCCGGGATCGGCTCGGAGGAGCGCGCGCAGTCCGAAGCGATCGCGCAGTCCCTCTACGAGCTCGCCGACGCGCAGGTGCCGATCGTCGCGACGATCATCGGCGAGGGCGGCTCGGGCGGTGCGCTCGCGCTCGCGCTCGCCGACCGCGTGCTCATGCTGCAGCACGCGGTCTATTCCGTCGCGTCGCCGGAAGGCGCCGCGGCGATCCTGTGGGGCGACGCCGCCCGCGCGGAAGAAGCGGCGACGCGGTTGAAGCTGACGTCCGACGATCTGCTCGCGTTCGGGATCGTCGACGAGGTGATCGACGAGCCCGTCGGCGGCGCGCACCGCGACGCGGCCGGCACCATCGCGCGCGTCCTCGACGCGGTCTCGCACGCGCTCGACGCGCTCGTCACGGTCGCGCCGGACGACCTGCGCGACGCGCGCTACCGCAAGTTCCGCCGCATCGGATCGGCGGGCTGATGAACGCTTCGACGGCGGTTCGGATCTTGGGCCGGATCGGCGTCGTCGGCGTCGCGCTCATCGTGCTGTCGCTGATCGGCGTGCAGTACGCGCACGTCATCGGGCGCAACCTCGCGCTCGCGCACCAGCTGCACGACACCGAGCACGACATCGTCAGCCTCAACGCGCGCCGCGCGCAGCAGCAGCGCGAGATCCGCCGGCTGTCCGACCCGCGCGGCGCGATCCCGGAGATCCACGACCGGCTGCACCTCGTCGGCGACAAAGAAGCGATCATCTACCTCAAGCACGGCCGTCCGGCGCAGCCGCCGCGCCCGGCGACGGACCCATGAGCGAGCGCGTCCGCGGGAGCGTGATCAACGTCCACAACCTCGGCGCGATCGTGCGCCTGGAGGACGGGCGGCTCGTCGCGGCGCCGATCGGCGACGTCAACAAGAACCGCGCCGCGTACACCCGCGCGCTGGAGCACAAGGAGACGACGCTGCCGTTCGACCTCGTCGGCAAGATGGTCGTCATCGCGCAGACGCGCATCGACGAGGTCGCGCCGACGACCGACGTCCCGCCGCTCACCGACCCGTCGTTCGAGGCGCAGATCGCGGCGTATCTGAAATCGACCGAGGAGTGGGCGCCGTCGGACCGGCCGCAGCCGTTCGAGCGCCACCTCGTGCGCAAGCGCCACCGCGCGAAGCTCTTCGAGAGCCGCGCCGAGTGATGAAAGAAGCGCGCGTCGATCCGGTCAAGGTCCCGGGTTCGTTCGTACGCCTGCAAGGCACGTACTCGGGCCTGCGCGCCGCCGAGCAGCGCGTCGCGGACTTCATCCTCGCGCACCCCGACGAGCTGATCTACCTCACCGTGACCGAACTGGCCGACCGCACGCACACCAGCGAGTCGACCGTCGTGCGCCTCTGCCAGAAGATCGGCTACAAAGGTTATCAGGAGTTCAAGATCGTGCTCGCGCGTGATCTGGTCGAGCCGGCCACCGCGATCTACGCGGCGATCGAGCCGGGCGACGACCTCGCGACGGTGAAGACCAAAGTGTTCCAGGCGAACGCGCAGGCATTGCGCGACACGCTCGAAGTGCTCGACGAAGGTCAGCTGCAACGCGCGGTCGACACGATCGCGGGCGCGCGGCGGCTGGAGATCTACGGCGTGGGCGGCAGCAGCCCGCTGGCGCTCGACGCGTACCACAAGTTCGTGAAGCTCGGCGTGGCGGCGGTCGCCCTGTCCGACGGCGACTTGATGGCGATGTCGTCGTCGCTGCTGGCGGCGGGCGATGTCGCGCTGGGGATCTCGCATACGGGCGCGAGCCGCGACGTCACCGATGCGCTCGGCCGCGCGAAGCGCCATGGCGCGACGACGATCTGCCTCACGCACCGCTCGTCGTCGCCGATCACGAAGGTGTCCGACGTCGTGCTCGTCACCGCGGCCCAGCAGACCGCGTTCAGCAGCGACGCGAGCTCGAGCCGCATCGCGCAGCTCGCCGTGATCGACACGCTGTACGTCGGCGTCGCGCATAAGAACCACGCGCGCTCGCTGGAGATGATCGAGCGCACGCGCGAAGCGACCGCGGCCAAACGCTACTGACGACGGCGAAGAAGCACTGGCACGTGTCCGGCCGCCGGGCGGGACAGCGCTTCGACGCGGAGCACCGCGTGACGACGGAAGCGCTCGTGTTCTTGAGCGAGCTCGATCCCGACGCGGTCGGCCCGTCGCTGGAGTTCGCGACGCACTACGAGCCGACGCCGGTCGCGCAAGCGGAAGCGCTGCTGGACGCGTCGCCGCTGGCGCCGGAGCAGGCGACGTTCGTCGACTTGGGCGCGGGGATGGGCCGCGTCGTGCTGCTCGCGGCGCGGCGTCCGTTCCGCGCGGTGATCGGCGTCGACATCTCGCCGGCGCTCGTCGAGATCGCACGCGAGAACCTGGTGTCGGCGCGCGACCCGCAGCGGCTCGCGCGCGACGTGAAAATCGTCAGCGCGGACGCGGCGGGTTACACGTTCCCGCGCGGCGACCTGGTGATTTTCATGTACAACCCGTTCCGCGGTCCGGTCCTCGACCGCGTCCTCGCCAACGTGCGCACGACCTCCGAAGAACGTGAAGTGGTGCTGCTCTACCACACCCCGGTCGAACGCGAAACGATCGACGCAACGCAATCGTTCGAGCTGGTCGGCGACTTGGGTTTCGGACTGGTATACCGCCTCATCCCGCCATGAGCACAGCGTCACCCCAACACTAATGTCACCCTGAGCTTGTCGAAGGGTGCGCCACAATCGGCGGGTCGCTTCGCCCCGCCGCGCGAACCGCCCGCCCGTGATCCGCGCGCTCTTCTCGATTGGCACCAACTCGACGCGCCTGCTCGTCCTTCGGCAGGCGCAGGCCGGCGGCGTGCGGCTCGCGGCGGAGTCGCGCGGGACCCGCATCGGCACGGGGATCGGCGAGACCGGCACGCTCGACCCCACGGCACGCGAGCGCACGCTCGCAGCAATCGACGAGTATGTCGAGATCGCGCGCAGCCTCGGTGTAGCGGAGGTCGATTCGATCGCGACAAGTGCGCTACGCCGCGCTAGCGACGGTGCCGATTTTGCCGCGCAAATCGCGACGCGCATCGGTATCGCGCCGCGCGTGCTGAGCGGCTTGGAAGAAGCGACGTACTCGTTCCTGGGCGCGACCGCCTCACGCGACGGCGACAATCCTATCGCGGTACTCGATGTCGGCGGCGGCAGCGCGGAGCTGGCGATCGGGGTCCCGCGACAAGCGCGCGGTACGGGCGCAGTGGCAAGAACGCTGTCGGTGGAGATCGGCGCGGTACGACTATCCGAACGGCATCCGGCGCTGCTCGGCGCGCGACCGCTCGCCGCGGACGAACGCCGCGTGCAGGCGGAAGAAGCAGGCGCCGACGCCGCGACCGTCCTGCGCCCGTTCGAGGCGATCCGCGACTTCACCGAACTGATCGCCGTCGGCGGCACGGTCTTCACCGCGTCCGCGATGGTCGCCGGCGGCGTGCGCGACGGCGCGGCGATGACGCGCGCGGACTGCCTGCGCCTGATCGACGACCTGCTCGCGCGCGACCTCGACGCCCGCAAGGCGCTCCCGCACATCCGCCCGCAGCGCGCCGACATCTTACCGGCGGGCCTGATCGTCGTCGACGAAGCATGCCGCCTGCTCGGCGTGGGTCGGTTCACCGTGAGCGAAGCGGACCTGCTGCTAGGCTACCTATCATCCCCCGCATTCCGTGCGGTCCGCTTCCCGCCGCAGGCGTAGTCGGCACGAAGGCACCGGCGCGAAGCGGTAGCGCTGCGGCCGATGGCGAATCGCGCCGCGGGATGATGGTGGAATCGGTAGACACAGCAGACTTGTGAACAATGAGCCGGCCGGACGGAAACATCGGTCGGGATGCGCTCAAATTCGGTGAACTCGTCGCGGTGTACCGCACGACAACGCCGAGCCAAGCGGGTGGAGCGGCGTCACGGCGACATCGCAACATCTGAAGGTGTAGAGACTGGACGGGCGCGACCTAAACTTCTTCGGCGAAATCGAATGCGACATCGCCGAACGAGCACGGTCAAGGCACAGTCCGGACCACGAACGTCGCGTACGGGTGACGCGACGGCGGCGAAAGCCGAAGCGGTGCGAAAATTTGCTGCCGGCAACGGCGTCCGGGTTCAAATCCCGGTCATCCCACGATTTTCTTTCAATTGGAGCGCGACGTAACGACGCGGTCATATTTCAGCGATGTCTCCGCAATACGGCGTGCGCGACAATCATCACGTCGCGCCCGTAGCTCAACTGGATAGAGCGCCATTCCGACTAAATGGGTGATGCGGGTCCGAATCCCGCCGGGCGCGCGCCGGCGAAAATGGATGTCCTTGACGTGGAGTAGTCGTCCCGGGTACCATCGAGGACGTCCATTTAGTCGGACGGCGCGAGCCCTCGGAAGTGATTCCGAGGGCTCTCCGTTTTTAAGCACAGCGAAATGACCGCGCAGTTGACCGGAACTAGTCACCCCGGGTATGATCAAGCCATCGTCCGCTCAGTCAGCGGCCGAGCCCTCGGGAGCAATCCCGAGGGCTCTCCGTTTTTCCGGGCTCGTGCGGTCGTGTGGGTTTGACCGCAGACTGCCCTGACCTATTATTTCGAATAGGTTGAAGGGGCCCGCAGACCTCGGTCCCGAACCTGTCCAAGTTCCCGACGACACCCGGCGAGCTGCCGGGTTTCGTGTGTCCGGAGGTCCCGCCGCTGAAGATCCTCGTCACCGTCAAGCTCGTCCCCGATACGAATGCCGACAAGCGCATCGATCCGGCGACCAAGCGCCTCGTCCGTACCGGCGTCGAAACGGTCCTCAACCCGTTCGACGAGTACGCGATCGAAGCAGCGCTGCAGCTCAAAGAAAAGCTCAACGATGGTTCCACGGTGACCATCGTCTCGATGACCCCCGTGTCCGGCAAAGAGATCGTTCGCAAAGCGCTCGCGATGGGCGCCGACGACGCGGTCATGCTGTCGGATGACGCCGTCGCCGGCAGTGACCTGTGGGGCACGGCCGTCGCGCTGGCCGCCACGATCAAAGCGCAGAGCCCCGACCTCGTGATCACCGGGACGCAGTCGACCGACGCGATCAGCGGCGATCTCCCCGGCATGCTCGCGGAGAAGCTCGGCTACCCTGGCCTGACGTACGCGCGCAAGCTCGAGGTCGACGGCGGCCGCGTGCGCGTGCAGCGCGAGACCGAGACCGGCTACATGACGATCTCCGCCGCGCTGCCCGCGGTCGTGAGCGTCACGAAATCGGCCAACGAGCCGCGCTATCCGTCGCTCAAAGGCATCATGGGCGCCAAGAAAAAGGAGATCAAGCAGCTCGCCGTCGCCGATCTCGGCTTGACGGTCGCCGTCGGAACGGACGGCGCGAAGGCGCAGCTCACCGATCTCGCCACGCCGCCGGCGCGCGCGAAGGGCCAAGTCATCCAAGCCCCCGACCCCGCCGAAGGCGCGAAAGCCATCGTGCAGTTCCTCAAAGACCGGAAGTTCCTGTGATGAAAAACGTCATCGCGTTCATCGAGCACAAGCACGGCACGATCCGGCGCTCGTCCCTCGAAGCGGCCACGCAGGCGCGCGCGCTCGCCGATCAGCTGGGCGGCAAAGCCCACGCGGTCGTCGCCGGCGACGGCGCGCAGCAAGCCGCGGCAACGCTCAAGAAATACCCGCTCGACCAGATCCACGTCTCCGATGAAGACCGCTTCATCGACGGTGCGGTCGACGCGGTCGAATTCGTCGCGAAAGCCGCCGGACCGTCGCTCGTGCTCGTCGGCAACACGATGATCGGGCGCGACGTCGGGTCGCGCTTCGCCGCGCGGGTCGACTGCGGGGTCAATGCCGACGTCGTCGAGTTCAAGACGGAAGGCGGCGAGGTGTCGTGCGTCATGCCGAAGCTGGGCGGCCTGGTCATCACGACCTGCAAGCTGACCGGCTCGGACTACGGCGTGGCAGCTATTCGGCCGAACGTTTTCGCGGCCAAGGAAACTTCCGGCGCGGGTGAGATCGTTCAGATTGCGTCGAGCGGCAAGGCCTCTACCGTTACGGTGGAGGACGAGGTCGATGAAGCTGCTGCCGAGCTCGGCGTCGAAGAGGCGTCGGTCGTCGTCAGCGGTGGTCGCGGGATGGGCGGTCCGGAACCGTTCACCACGATCCTCAAGGACCTCGCCGAAGCGTTCGGCGGTGCGGTGGGTGCCTCGCGCGCGGCGGTCGACGCCGGCTGGGTGTCCCACGGACACCAGGTCGGGCAGACCGGAAAGACCATCAGCCCACAGCTCTACATCGCCGTCGGTATCTCCGGCGCGATCCAACACAAGGTCGGCATGCGCACGTCCGAGACGATCGTCGCGATCAACAAGGACGGTAACGCTCCCATCGCCGAGTTCGCCGATCTGCTCGTCGCAGGAGACGCGTTCGCCATCGTTCCGGAGTTGACGAAGCTCGTCCGCGACGCGAAAGCCGTACACGCCTAGCATGAACCGCCGTCTTTTCCCCATCGTCCTCGGTTTCGCGTCCGCCGCATTCGTTGCGGCGGTCGGCGCGCATCCGGGCGTCGCCGCACCGAAGCCCGCCGCGACGGCCTCGCCGTCGCCCGCGCCCTCGCCGACCGCGTCGCCGGAGCCGCTCGACAAAGCGATCCCGCGCCTCGAAGCCAAGCTCAAGACCGACCCGAACGACAAGCAGTCGCTGACCGAGCTCTCGGCGGACTACCTGCAGATCAACCGCCCGGACCTCGCGGTCAAGCTCACGCAGAAGCTGCTGCAGGCGGGCACGAAGACGGCGCAGGTCTACTACTTCGACGGCCTCGCCCAGGGCGGGATCGGCCACCAAAAAGAAGCGCTCGCCGACCTCGAGCAAGCGGCGAACCTCGAGCCGACCAATCCCGGCGTGCTCGGCACGCTGACCAGCACCTATCTGCAAGCGAACCGGCCGCAGGACGCGGAGCGCGTCGCCAAGCGTGCGGTGACGTTCAACAAGGACGACAAGAACGCGTACCTCGCGTACGGCAACGTCCTCGCCGCCGAAGGCAAGTTCGACGAAGCGCGACAGCAGCTCGAGACGGCAGCGAAGCTCGACCCCAAGGACGTGCGCCCGGTCCTGCTCGAGGCGCAGACGTACACCAGCCAGAACGCGATCGCGCTCGCGAGCGGGCTGTACGACCGCGCGATCGCAATCGACCCGACCAGCGTCGAGGCACTGGTCGGCAAAGCGCGCGTCTCCGCGCAGCAGCACAACGTCAAGGACGCGATCGCGTCGTACGAGCGGATCTACACGCTGCAGACCGATCCCAACGACAAAGCGGCGGTGATCGATCAGGAAGCGATCGTCTACGCGAACGAAAAGATGAGCGCGGACGCGGACGCCGCGTACAAGCGCGCGATCTCGACGTATCCGAACGTGCTCGGCGCGCACACCGCGTACGGTGAGTACCTGCTCGCGCTCAAGGACAACGCCGGCGCGGAACGCGAGTTCGTCGCGGGCGCCGGGCCGAACCGCGATCAAGCCGACGCGCTCGCGCGGCTCGGCCAGCTGTACGCGGGCCAGAGCCAGTACCAAAAGGCCGTCGATCAGTTCAAGCGCGTCACGGAGATCGCGCCGCAAGACCCGCGTTCGTACCTGCTGCTCGGCGCGACCTACTCGGCGAACAAGCAGTTCGACAAGGCCGCGGGCGCGTTCAAGCAGTCGTATCAGCTGCAGCACACGCCGGACGCGCTGCTCGGGCTGGGCCAAGCCGACCTGCAGACGCACAACTACACCGAGTGCGCGCAAGTATACGACGCGCTCGACAAAGGCGCGCCGGACATCTCGCGCCAGAACCCGCAGGTTCTCTTCGGCCTGGGCCAGTGCTACCAGGGCGCGAAACAACCCGACAAGGCGAAGGTCGCGTACCAGCGCGTGCTGGCGATGGTGAAACCGGGCTCGCAGGCCGCGAACGAGATCAAGTCGCTCATCGCCGCGATCGACCGCGCGCAGAAGAAGCCGGCTCCGGCACCGACGAAGAAGCCGACGACCACGTCCAAGAGCTGACGCGATGCTCGTCGCGTACGACGACGGCCTCACCGCGCATCTGAGCGGGATCCCGCACCCCGAGCGGCCCGACCGGGTGCGCGTCGTCGCCGACGAGCTGCGCCGCCGCGGCATGCTCGGCGAGCGCGTCGACACGCGCGTCGCGCGTCCCGACGAGCTCGCGCGCGTCCATCCGGCGGCGTACATCGAGCTCGTGCGGCGCACGTGCGCGTCGCTCGAAGCGGGCGGCGTCACGCAGCTCGTCACGGGCGACACGCTCGTCGACGCGAGCTCGTACGAAGGTGCCGCGCGCGCCGCCGGCGCGACGCTCGTCGCGCTCGAAGCCGCCGTCGACGGGCGCCGTGGCGCGTTCGCGCTCGTGCGGCCGCCCGGCCACCACGCGGAACCCGCGCGCGGGATGGGTTTTTGCGTGTTCAACAATGCCGCGATCGCGGCGCGCACGTACGCGCGCGGCGAGGGCAAGCGCGTGCTCGTGCTCGACTTCGACTACCACCACGGCAACGGCACGCAGGCCACGGTCGGCGGCGGCGTCTCGTACCTCGGCTCGCATGCCGATCCCGCGTATCCGGGCACCGGCGATCCGCGCGACAACCGCGTCGTCTCGGGCGCCGCGCTCGTCAACGTCCCGATCGACGCGCGCGGGATCTCCACCGAAGGCTTCATCGGCATCCATGCGCGCACGCTGCGCGCGCTCGCGGAGCGCATCCGCCCGCGCTTGATCGTCGTCAGCGCCGGCTACGACGTCGTCGCCGGTGATCCGGTCGGCGATCTGGGCGTCGATCCGGCGTTCGCGCGGCAGATGGGCCGGCTCGTGCGCGAGATCGCCGACGAGCACTGCGACGGCCGCGCGCTGTTCGTGCTCGAAGGCGGCTACGATCCCGCGACGCTCGCGACGTGCGTGGCCGAGACGATCCTCGGCTTCGAGGAGTGCATCGAGGCCGACAAGACCGACGTGCACGCGATCCCGCCGGCGCAGCGCGCGCTCGTGCGCGAAGTCGAAGAAGCCGCGCTGTGCGGAGCGTCCCGGTGAGCCCGAAGGTCGTCGGCATCGCCGTGCTCGTGCTGCGCATCGTGCTTGGCGCGATCTTCATCGTTGCCGGTGTCTCGAAGTTCGGGCACGCTGCCGAGTTTGCGCAACAGATCGCGGCGTTCCGGCTGCTTCCGCAACCCGTGATCGCACCGACGGCGCTTGCGTTGCCGCTGGTCGAGATCCTGCTCGGCGGCTACCTCGCCATCGGCTTGTTTACCCGAGCCGCCGCCTGGATCGCGATGGCGATGCTGCTAGTCTTCGACGGGGCCATAGCTTCGGCCGTCGTACGAGGAATGACCTTGAGTTGCGGCTGCTTCGGAGCTAACGACAGGACGGTCACGACTTGGGCCGAGGTCGCGCGCGACGCGATCTTCGTGCTGCTGGCCGTGCTCGTCGCGCTGCGCCCCCCGGGGGCGCTCGCCCTCGACCGGAGAATCGGAAACGCACCATGAGCACCCGCATGACATCACGACCGGATCGCCGCAAGCTGATCATGTACGCCACTCTCGCAGTCGTCGTGATCGCGATCGTTATCGCCGTCGGTCTTGCTTCCCGCAACGAAGTCGTCCCGGAGAGCGCAACGAAAGCCGTGGGACAGTCGACTCTCAAGGTGGGCGACACTGCCCCCGAGTTTAGCATCGGGACGAACGCCGGGACCTTCGACCTTGCCAGCGTGTCGACGCCCGTTCTGCTCGAAGTGTTCGCGCCGTGGTGCCCCCATTGCCAGCGTGAGACGACGATTCTGAACGACCTGGCGACGAAGTACGCGGGAAAGCTTGCGATCGTCGCGGTCAGTGGCGACGCACTCGACGAAGAACACCGCACAGCGGAGTCCGCATCCAACGTGGCCGGATTTGCAGCGCAATATCAAACCCGTTATCCCGTCGCCTTCGACAAAGACCTCAAGGTCGCCGCGCTGTATCTTCACACCGGCTTCCCGTCGGTCTACGTCATTGACGCGAAAAAGAAGATCCGTTATAGCCGAGAGGGCGAGATACCCGAGGCGGACCTTGTGAAGGCCATCAACGCGGCGCAATAGCCGCACCGGCATCATGGCGGAGACGATTCTCGATGCGCTGATCGCGCCGCTTACCGGCGATGACTTCATCGACTCGGTCTGGGAAAAGGCGCCAGCGCTGCTCGGCCTTCGCCGACCGGATCTGATCAGAGACCTCGCGTCAGACGAGCTGTTGTACTTGCTGCTCTCCCGCGCGGCCGGCGAGCGCCCCGCCGCCCTCGAAATTCTGAGCGCGCGAGATGAGGTCGCAAAGTACTCGCCCGCGAGCGCGAGCGACGCCTTCGAGCAGTTTCGTCGCGGCGCATCAGTTCGGCTGACGGGAGTGGAATACTTTGTAAGGTCGATCGGCGATCTATGCATCGACCTCGCATCGTTCTGCGGATGTGCCGTTTCCTCGAATCTCTATTGGTCGCCGCCATCATCCCAGGCGCTCGCCGCTCACCTGGACCCGCATGGGATATTCGTCATCCAATTGTTTGGCCGCAAAGCCTGGACCGTATACGGCGAACCTCTCGATGCGCCGCTCGAGGACGGGCCGGTGTTATTACGTTACGAGTCTCCGTGGGAGGGACAGCAGCGGCTGGTTCCGCAGACGGCGCTTCCTGAAGTCGCGGAGCGCAAGCCAGTCGTCATCGCCTGTACTCTCGAGCCGGGCGACGTTCTCTATCTTCCACGGGGGACGTACCATCGCGCGCTGACCTGTGACGAGCATTCGGCACACCTTTCCGTGGGCATCCACCAGAACTCATATGCGGATTTGATCGGGATCGCCGTCGGCGGTCTTTCGGCGGAGCGCCTTGCGCTACGAGGTTCGCTTCCGCTCGGCTTCGGCCGCGTCAGCGCAGCGGAGCGAGAAGCCCACGGTCGAGCGCTGGCCATCCTGCGGTCATTGGCGGATGAAGCCGAGCCGAACGATCTTACGCGGACGTTCTCGTCGTTGATCACACGCTCACTGCACAAGCGGGCCGTGCCGCTTACGCCGGCGGTTCCGTTCGACATCGACGCGGCATCCGTACTGTGCAGACGACCCGGAACGCCGATGTCGTCCACCCTCCACGAAGGCCGAGCGCGGTTGGCGTTCGGCGACTCCGCGCTCGACGGCGCCCTTTCGCTGAGCGCCGCTTTCGACTTCATCGCGGCGCACACGCGTTTCGCGGTTCACGAGGTGCCCTGCGCCACGCCCGACGGCGCGCTGGCGATCGTGCAGCGCTTGCAGGCAGCCGGACTGCTGCTCGCACCACCGCCGTCCGGCGGCGGCACGGGCACTGCCGACACGGAAAGGGATCTTGCGTCAGGGGGCGTATAGGGGTTCGGTTATGCGCCCTCCGTAAGCGCGCATATCGCTCATCGTCCGACGTGCGAAGGGGAAGCAATGTATAGTCCAGGCCATGAAACGAACCTTGGCGACGAGACCGACCTGCTGCGCCTTGATATCGTCAAATTAGACATTGCACTACGCGCTCCGACGGGCAAAGTTCACGTGACGTATTGCACGGTGGGTGGCGATCCGTGCCCGACCTATACTGGTTGGCCCGGATGCGGCGGGACCCCGAGTAAATGGTCTGACCCGTGTGACGAATGTATTTGATCAGACTTAGTCCGCCGCACGAGACGGTTCGGCAATTTCAGCGCGATTCGTTGAGCGCCATTTATACCGCTCATCGTCCGATATGCCGGCGACGTAGCTAGCTGTTTGGAACTAGATTTCGTCAAGTTTGACGTCGGACTGCGCCGCCCGACGCCAGGGGGGTGACAGGCGACGTTTTCGCGCGGTCGGTGGAGATGCGTGCGGGGCTAATTGCGGATGGCTAGGATGCACGACGATTGCTATCCATTGATTGCAGTCCATGATCTTTTGATCAGTCGTTAGGCCGCCGTACGAGGCGATTTAGCAAATTGAGCGCGATTGTTTCTTCGGGCTCGGTTAGGCCGAATCGATTGCAGTGCATGTGAAAGCAAGCCCGGAAAACCGCCTCGAACGGAGGCCGATCCGGCGTCCACCGATCGGCGATGCGACTCAGGATGGGCGCTTTCCCGCGCAAGACGTTGCGCTCAGCATGGAGTTCCTCGCACGCGGCCGTGAGCCGTACCGAGCGCCGGCGACTCGGCTCCAGCGTTGTACAGCGGCGTAGCGTCGCGTTGGAGATGCCGGCGCAGATTTCCATGAAGCTGCGCGCCGCAAGGTCGGCCGTAAGAGGTCCTTGAGCAAGAGCGCGTAGCGCGAACTCACTGTCGGCATGAAAGAGGGACTCGATGTCGGGCATTACGTCTTCGCCGCCGTAACGCTCCCATTCCGGCACGTACGGACGGATCGCGAAGCTAGTGATCTGGCGCGAAGCCAGTAGCGAGTCGGCTAACGTCTCTAAGGCTTCGCGTGCGGCCTTTTCTTGGCCAGGCTTGGGCAAGATGCGAAGGCGAAGATGATCGTTCGGCGCCGCGTAGCGAACGAAGAACCATCCGGCGGCGGTACCGCTCGCCGAGAGTTGATCGACGAATGGCCGGATGGACTCGAGGAGCAGCCCGTCCTGAGCAGATCGTCGGCAATACAATTCGGCGTACGCGAGCGGCATACGAGGATGCGCCGAAAAGTCGCTGCGAGGAAACACCTTGGGCCAACCCGTACGGGCTTTGATCGCCGAATGAACCTCGAACGACGCCAGATATTCATCGAAAGGCCGATGCAACTCGCCGAGTTCGGAATGGCCCGGAACCACCTCGCGAATCGTCACCCATTGCCCGTCAGGAACACGGCGCGCGAAATCAGCAAGCATCGCGTTCGCAAGCGCTGAGTCGAGGTCCAAGAAGAACGGTTCGTCGTTTTGCGACGTGACGTGAACGTAACGTGGCATCATCCATACGTCACGTCGATGCGCCCAGGCATCGCCGGCGAATCGTTTGATGTCGGCGGCGGTGAAACGCCAGCTTGCGGGCTTGACGATGACATTGCCGACGCGTAGGCGCGGAACGAACGGCAACTCCGCCAACCCGGGCCAGTAAAATCCGTTGACCGCGCGGCTACCGTCGTGCGCCACGGCAAGCGCGACGCGCGCGATGTGCGGCGCCATCAGGATGCTGTTGAACATCGATGGTTCGATGATGACGACTCGGCGCTGGCGCGAGACGCACCACAGTGCCAAATTGCCGTCCAGCATGCGTACCGCCAGATCGCCGACCTCGATGCATGGGCGCTGGTTCGCGGATATGCCGGCACCGATGACGATTTGGTATGGAGCCGTGGGCCGGCGTGGGAGAAATGTGGAAAGCCTTCGGTTCGGCGGAAGATAGACCAACTCGGCGACAATCGGACCGTCACCGTCTCCAACGGGTGTCATGCGCGGGATGACGTCATTCGAGCGCCCGATCGATTTTTCCGCTAACCCTGACGGGTACTCGACCGAGACGATACGGTAGTCGCCAGCCACGCCGTTCGAAGGACGAATCAACCGGAAGGCAACCTCAAACGAAGACGTATCGAGCGACGGCTGATCCCCCAAACCGAATCGGCGTCGAACGGCTTCCTCGCTGACGGCGTGTTCGATTCGGCGTTCCGCTAGCGCAGCCGCCGCGATCGAACTGATTTCCCGCGTCAATTCTTTCTCCTGGGCCGGCGACTCATATTCCCATTCGGGGATTCCGAATGGACTGTCGGCTTCCGCGAACTCCAGAAGAGGGACCGCCCGTTCAGAACCCTCGAAATATGTGGAAAATGTGCGGCGTAGCTTCTCCTGGCGAACCGTGCGGGCGGTGTACCATGCAAGGCGTCCCAGGAGCGCGACGTCGTCGATTAAGCGGTCCGGAAGCGAGACGGTGCCTTCGAGGATCGCTTCTAGATCCACAACATGGCCGGTTGATTCCAGTGCGCCGCGCAGCGCGGCGTGGGGCATGCGTCCTGCGACGTGATCGTCGGCGATACGCGCGATCCGCTGGACGTTGCGGTCAAAGGAAGCTAGCTCATCACGGATGTTCCAGTCGCTCGGGACCGTATCGCGATATGACGCCGCGGTATCGTAAGGCGACGGAACCGGGCCTGGAACGATGAGGCCGACGCCCTTAACATCGCTGACGAAGTTTCGCGCGGATGCCGGCCCGATCCCAAAGCGTTCCACGAGCTCGTCGACCAACACCGCAGCTACGATGCCGCCATCAGTCCGATCGCGCACGAACCTGACCGCCGCCGTGTTACGAATCGACCGCATCAAAGCGTTTGATTGGACGTCATGGTCCGGCTGCGAAATCGGGTTGGGTTCAAAGATCAAGAGACGATCACCGCGCTCGATTACTTGCGGGTTGGCGAACAGGATCGCACCATCGAACGGCTGTCTTTGGATGAAATCCGTAATAGCACCATAGAGCGGGGCCGGCCTCAATCGTCCCACAGTACGAAAGTGAGGACGAGTAGCTTGCATGTCGCATGGGTCTTGCGTAAACCGTGCCCGGCCGACGGCGGAGAAAAGGCCAAACGGCGTCGCTTTGGTACTAGCGCGCACGAGATACTCCGTTGCTTTGAGCAGGAGCTTCTCTGAGCGCGTGCCAGCACCGTCGGCTCGTTCGATGGCCGCAACAAGATCTGGTGAGGCAACGCTGAGGGCGGCTGTGAGATAGTTGTCTCTAGTTACATTGCGCCAGACGAAGGTGGCGGCATCTGGGCCGAAGGCTTCCAGAAACGATCGCTGATCGCCGAGTGGCATCCGAACCAAAACGGTATCCGGCAACAGCCGTATGCGGATGCTCACAGGGGTACGCCAAGTAGCTGCACCCATGCGGCGTCGCATTGCCCGCTCAGCGTCAAAAGGGCCAGCGCGATCCCGATTGCACCGCTTAAAAAGTCGTAGCCGTCAACCGGCTTGTCACCTGCGCCGGCTTTCAGATACCCAAACCGAACCGCCGGGTCGTAGCTGTCCAGCAACGAGCGCCCAAGCCCGCCCGCTACTGCCGCCGCGCCCGGCGAGACGTGGCTCAACCCCGCGATCAAGAGCGCAATGCCCGCCCGACCGTGGCACAAGCCGCCGTCGATCACCCGGGGTTTGCTAGGTCCGTGCAACGCCGACTCCAATGTCCTCTTTACGAGCTTGGTGTAGCGATCGGCGTCCGGGCCGATATGTCGGCATGTGGCCTCGACGACTGCAGCAATGCCGATCGGCCCGTGGCACCATGCAACCATGTTTCGTGAGAAGGGTGAGGCGGTGTCGGTGTGCAGCCACGTCGGTCCGTCGGCGCGTTCGATGACCGACGATTCGAGAAATGCGAGCGCGTTCATGATCGTCGACCGATACATCGTTCCAGAAAGAATCACCAGTGCTCCCAGAACGCCCGCGACACCGTGCGCCGCACCAAAATAGACGCTGAGCGGCTGCGACATATCAGGCGGCTGCACGCGCATGCGCGATGCGGGATCGTCGAGGAGCCAGGCGAGATATTCGCACAGCTGACCGGCGACGCGTCGATCGTGAAGCCCAATCGGGATGGCGCGCCCCGCATACCCGAGCATAAGGTCGTAATCATTCACAGAGTGCGGTAGAGCGAACGGTTCGCGAGTTTGGGCAAGCATCGCGTCGCCGAGCCGTGCGGCCAAAACGCGCAATGCGTCGGCGAATCGACCGTCGAGATTAGTCATGAGCAGTGCGCCGGCCAGCCCCGCCCAACCACCGTAGAGGCTGCTATCTTGTTCGTACACTTCCATCGCGGCGCGTGCGTGTTTGAACAGCGCGCGCGTATATTTGCGGTCGCCGGTCAGGCCCTCGAGCGCGCCGAGCAAAAGAATCGCGCCGGAAAGACCGTCGGCCAAACCTGCCGGCGTCCAGATTCGGGAGCGGTGCGTCGCGTTCTTTTCGTCGAATGAATGCATCGCGTTGACGACGTCGTCGGGCTCCGCGACCCGCTGCGCTATCGTGGCGGCGATCTCGCGCACGGCATCCCGTTGCGATGGTTCGAGTGATAATGAACGTTCTATCGCGCCCACCAGTACTAAGTATCACTACTTCTCTCCACGACACCTGCCGGCTCGGCGCTTCAGCGGGCGTCGCTAACGGCCGCTGGTTTCACGACGCCAACCAGCGTCGCGTCCTTTGTAACCAGCCCGGCTGGAGCTGGCCGCCCTCGCGGCCGAAAGCCCCCGGTCGCGTTGCCTGAGCCGATCCCCCGGCACCGTCGGCGAGCGCGAGCTTCTCATTCACGCCGCCTCGTATAACATGACTCCGTCGGCGCGCAATGGCCGTCGTGTACGTGCTTGCTGTCGTGCTTGTCGAAGACGTTCTCTAACGCGCTCTCAGGACGTTCCGCCTAGCGCGTACGTACGGAAGGATGTTCATCCCTCGTTTCGCCGCCGCGGTTCTCGGCGCGGCCCTCACTGTTCGCGCCGCCGCCCGGTTCGCGCACCATCGCGACCGCCGTCCCTGGGTCGCCGGCCACCGGCGCGCACGCCGGGCGCCATCGCCACGACGACCGCTTTCGCGCGGCGCTTCGCGGGCTGAACATCAGCCCGGCCCAGCAGCAGCAGATCGATCAGACGTTCCCGCGCGCGAAAGCCGCCAACCGCAACGCCGATCCCGCGACGCGCAAGGCGAACATGCAAAAGCTCCACGCCGATGTCGAAGCGATCCTGACGCCCGCTCTGCGCACGCAGCTGCAAGCGGAGCTGCACAAGTCGCACGGTCCGCGCCGTGGCGGCGCGTTCGCAACGCCGATGCCGGCGCCGACGCCGGTCGACTAGCGATCACGCCGCGTCGCGTTCGAGCGCCGATCGCACGGCACCGACCAGGCCGGCATTCTTCGTGACCAGCCCCCACTCGAGCTGACCCGCGCCGCGGCCGAATGCGGCGGTCGCGTTGCCCGAGCCGATCCAGGCGGTGTCGCCGACGAGCGCGAGCTTCTCGTTCGCGCCGCCCTCGCGGATCACGACGCCGTCGCGTGCGAGTCGCGCGATCGTCGCGAGCTCGCTCGGCGAGCGATCCCGCGCGCGCCCGAGCACGAGCGTCGTCGGCACGCCGCCGCGCGCGTGGCGTCGCAGCGCCGCCGTGAGCGGCGAGCTGCCGACGCGTTCCGTCTCGACGATCACCGGCGCGTGCGGCGCGCTCTCGATCAGCGCGAGCTCGCGGCGTAGCACTTCGTCCTTGCGGGTTGCGAGCGTCGCGTCGCCGCCGCCGTGCCCGGCGAGCGCGTCGCGCACCAGCGCGACGTCGCGCGGGTCGTCGTCGGCGACGACGATCTCCGGCCCGCGCTGCGTCCAGTTGCGATCGTCGAGGTAGGCAACGCCGTCGCACACCGCGGCCTTGAGGTGAAACGGTACCTGGTCGCGGGCGAACAGCGAGACCTCGGCGCCCGCATCGCGCAGGACGCGCGCGGACGCGGCGTTGTCGGGCGCGCGCTTGCCGGAGCCGCGATACGGATCGGCCTGCAGGCTCACCGCGACGTGCGCGCCGTGGCGCGCGGCGCCGGCGAGCGCGTCGCGCATCGGGCCGCGGGTGAGAAAGTACGAACCGAATGCGACGTCGTGTGCGGACGCGATGCGCCCCAGGACGTCGGGGACGGACGAGAGTGAAAGTGTCACGCCCGTCAATCACGCGCGCGATCTCGACCGGCTAGTGCGCCGCTACGGGACGACCGACGTCGCGATCTGCACGAGCTCTTTGAGGTCGAGGTCGCCGACGAGCGCGAACGCGAGGCCCTCCTCGCGCCAGGCGAGCAGCGTCGTCGGACCGTCGCGGACGTACTGGCCGTCGTGCTTGTCGAACGCGACCGTTTTCGGCGCGAGCCCGGCGAAGTCGATCGCGCGATCGGTCGCGTTCTCGAACAGCGACAACGTGCGGATACCGTCGGAGTAGATGAGGTGCAGGTTGCGCACGTCTTTGATCTGCGAGACGTCGGAGCCGGACAGCACGAAACCGTCGGGCAGATACTTCGGCGTGATCGGTTTGAAGCCGGGATCGGGGATCGCGTTGGGCAGCGTGCGCGGTTCCTGATACGACCGCCCGCGCACGGTGACGAATCCCGCCGGCGCGGTGGAGCTGAAGATCGACTGCGGGATGTCGTCGGTATAGCGGATGTCTTCGTAGCGCGTGCTCCACGCGAGCGAACCGTCGCTGTGGTACGCTTCTTTCGCGAGGACGACGTGCGTCTGCACGTCGATCCACAGCCGCATCGCGCGCTCGCCGGTGAAGCGGCTGACGAGGTCGACGACGTCGACTTTGCGGTTGGCGGTGCTGCCCGACGCGGTGCGCACGGCACGGTAGTTGCCGTCGACGAGCGCGATGTCGTCGACGACGGCGACCGGGTCGACGGCAGCTTTGTTCTCGCTGACGACGACGCGCTTGCGCTGCGGATCGACGTCGTACGACATCGCACCGCGGCTGATCACGAACTGCCCGTACAGCACCCGCGGCGTGAGATAGGTCCGGCGCGTCTCTTCGGGCGCGCGGTGCTCGATCTGCGAGCCGACCGCGAACGACCGCGTTTGGCCGCCGCGAATCGACCACATCTTGCCGACGAACGAGACGTGCTTGGGCGCGGCGACGGCCGCTACGAGGAGCGGCCGTGCATCGGTTCCACCCACCGGCATGCGAACCGGCGCGGGGGCCGCCTTCGCGGCGGGCGACGCCGTGACGCGTGCCGCGGCGTGCGGCGGGACGGCCGCGCGGACCGCGGAGGCGCTGAGCGCGAGAGGCGCGTAAAGCGCCGCAAGAAGCGCGAGCGCCGCGGCCGCGAGGCTAGCGGACCGCACCGCTGGCGTCGTCGATGGTCGCGGCGTCGGCGGTATCGATGTACGAAGCGGCGGACGAGGCGGCGCTGCCGCGGTCCTGCGTCTCGCTGGTGTAGACAGCCGGTGAGGCGCCCGGCCCGAACGGGTTCTGCTGCGCCTGGGCAGCGTGCTCGTCGAGGAAATAGCTCGCGTTCACCCCGGCGACGACGGGCCGGGTGTGATTGATGGACGGCACGACGTAGAATGCCAGCGCGACGGCGGCGGCGACGGGCAGCGCGATGCGCGGGCCCCAGCCCGAGAGCAGGCGCCGGGTCCACGACGGGCTCTCGTGCCGCACGGCGTCCCAGACGCGTGCCTTCACGAGCGACGGCAGCTCCAGCTCTTCGGCGCGCGCCGCGCTGCGGAGCACTTCGCCCAGCGATGCTTCCTCGTCGTAGACGGCGTTGCAATCGCTGCACGCTTCGAGGTGCGCGAAGACGCCGGCGTCCGCTTGGGGGGTCAGCGCGCCGTGCAGATAATCGATGAGGGTCTCGCGGTCGTAATGCGTCGTCATTTTTGTTCCTGTTGCGCCCGGGTCACCAGCCGGCGAAGAAGAGCTCTTGCTCGGTGGAGCCGCGACCGGACCGTTCCGATCGAACATCCCATGATGTCGGCAATTTCTTGGTAGCTGTACTCCTCGATATCGGCGAGAACCACGACTTGGCGCTGCTCCGGGGACAGCTGAGCGAGCGCCTTCGACAGCGGCTCTCCGAGCTGCCCCGCCACGTAGTCCTCGATGGGATCGACGGCCAGCGGCCGTTGCCCACCGTACTCCTGCGGGGCGTTGTCTTCGGGGATCTCTTCTTGGAAACGTCCTTTGCGGCGCCGAAGTTCATCCCGATACAAGTTCGTGACGATTCGGTAGATCCACGATAGGAAGGACGTCCCGGGCTGGAAGGACCGCCACGCGCGGTAGACCCGGATGAAGGCATCTTGGGTCAGGTCGCGAGCGTCCGCCTCGTTGCCGGTCAGGCGGTAGGCGAAGTTGTACGTCGCCTTGCCGTACTGGGCCATCGCCTGCTCGAGGAACGCCGACGCTTGTGGCGAGGGCGGCTCGATCGGCTTGCGCGGGACCCCCATCGGGATCAGAGCCTTCGCTTCACCGTCGGATTCGGCCTCGCGGCGAGGCCCGCGCTCACTTACAGCCGTTCGCCGCCGGGATGATCACTTTCGACGCCGCGTCCTCGTGCTTGGTCGTGAACGCGGCGATGTCGCCGAGGTCGCGGTCGAGCAGGTGCGCGTCGTTGAGCGTGCTGACGGTTTTGTGCGCCGGGTCGAACGTGGTCTGCGTGTCGCGCAGAAATCCCGAGACGGGGTATGGCGTCTGCAGCACGCCGCCGGGCGCGACGTTGGGGCCGTTGGAGCGCTGCATGTTCTGCTCGCTCTCGCTCAGCGTGCCGAAGCGGCGCATGCGCTCCGTCTCGACGAAGCCGCTCATCGCGTTGAGCTGCACCTTCTGCGCGACGAGCACGGCCGTGAGCGTCGAGCGCAGATCGCGCAGCGTTTTCGCGTCCTCGGGCTTCGCGGTCGCGGGGATGTCGAGCGCCGGCGACTTGATCGCCTCGGTGAGCGTGTCGACGTTCTTCACCATCAAATCGACTTCGTGATCCATCTGCATCAAGTGCAGGTCGCGCGCCTCGTTCGAGTCCTTCACGACGTAGTCGAAGATGCGCTTGCGCAAGCCGCCGTACGTGCGGTCGTTCTTGAGCGCCGCGGCCACGGCGGGCGCGATCGCGCGCCGGATCGCCGTGCAGACCGGCTTGGAGCGCACCGTCCCGATCACCGGCAGGGTGGACGCCTGCGGGATCGGGTCGAGGTTGAACGGGTTGGTCGGCGTCGGCTTGGGGGCCGGGACCGGCGTCGCGACGCCTAGCAGAAGCGCGCCGAGAGCGACGTATGCGAGCACCCCGCTTGCTTCGACACGACGGTGCGGGTTCCGTGCAGGGCGAGCGGCGCGGGCTTCCGCGAGCCCACCCGCCGGAGGGACTTTGGCGCTCCTATGGCGATAGTTAGGCTTTCCTCACAAGCTTCGGAGCGACGATGGCCGCGGTCCACGCCACCCCACAACCGACCTCGGTTCCCCGCCGCCGCGGCGGCCTCTGGCGCTACCTCGCGGTGGCCGGGCCGGGGCTGATCGTCGCCTTCGCGGACACCGAGGCCGGCAGCGTCACGACCGCGGCCACCTCGGGCGCGCAGTTCGGGATGAAGCTCGTGCTGCTGCAGGTGCTCCTGATCGTCCCGCTCTTCGTCATCCAGGAGATGACCGTGCGGCTGGGGACGGTGACCGGGAAAGGGCACGCGCAGCTCATCCGCGAGCACTACGGGCTCGCCTGGACGTGGGTGTCGCTGGGCACGATGCTGCTCACCAACCTCGCTGCGCTGGTCACGGAGTTCATCGGGATCGCCGGCGCGGCGCTGGTGTTCGGCGTCCCGGTCGTACCGATGATCGCCGTGTCGGCGACGCTGCTGATCGGCATCGCGTTCAGCGGGCGCTACAAGCGCGCGGAGATCTTTGCGCTCGGGCTGTGTCTGCTGGAGCTGCTGTTCATCCCGGCGGCGTTCGCCGCGCACCCCGATCCCGGTGCGCTGCTGCGCGAAGGGCTGCTCGGCAGCCAGCCGCTGGGCAATCGCGACTACTTGCTGCTGGTCGCCGGCAACATCGGCGCGGTCATCATGCCCTGGATGATCTTCTACCAGCAGTCGGCGACGGTCGACAAAGGGCTGCGCGTCAAAGACCTCAACCTCGCGCGCATCGACACCGCGTTCGGCGCCGTGCTCACCCAGGTCATCATGGTCGCGATCGTCGTGACGTGCGCGGCGACGCTGTTCGTCCACCACCAGAGCGTGTCGGACGCCGCCCATGCCGCGCTCGCGCTGGTGCCGCTCACCGGCTCGAAGCTGGCCGGCATCGCGTTCGGCGCGGGTTTGCTGGGCGCCGCACTCATCGGCGCGCTCGTCGTGTCGCTCGCGACCGCGTGGGCGTTCGGCGAGGCGTTCGCGTGGCGCTGCTCGCTCAACGCCGCCTGCTACGACGCGAAGCGCTTCTACGGAATGTACGCCGCGATGGTGATCGTCGCGGCCGGGATCGTGCTGATCCCGCACTTGCCGCTCATCCGCATCACGGTGTGGGTCGAGGCGTTCAACGCGTTCGTGTTGCCGATCGTGCTCGGCTTCCTGGTGGTCATGGCCAACGACAAGAAGATCCTCGGCGACCGGGTGAACTCGCGGCTCGGCAACGTCGTAGCGGTCGGCGTCGGGGTGGTCTGCGTGGGCCTGGGGCTGTGGATGGGGACGCTGACGATCATGGGCCGGGCCGGCTAGCTTACGAAAAGTTGACGCGCGGCCGATACTACTCGTACGCGGCTCCGGCAGACGCCCGCCGGTGATTCCGCTCGGGTGAGGGCGTCGGTTCAGAACGTCGCGCGGTTCGAACGCGCGGCGGCTCGTCATGGGATCGGTTCACGGATGAACTTCCCGCTCGTGTTGGGCATTGCCGGAGGATTCGGCGTTACGCTCTCGATCGTGGTCACGGCGCTCGCCGTGGTCGCCGGATATGCGGTGCGGCTCCACGTCGCCGCCGCGGCGCTGCGGCGCGAGCGGTCCGCCGTGAACGAGCAGCGCGCGCGCCTGCTGGACGGCGTGGCCGACGGGATGTACGTCGTCGACGCGCAGTTGCGCATCGTCCACGTCAACGGCGAAGCCGCCCGGCTGCTGCGCACGAGCCCCGGCGCGCTCCTCGGCCGCGCGCTCCAGGACGTCGTCGATCCGCTCGCGTCAGAATTGCTTGCCGACGTGCGCTGCGCCCGCCGCACCGGCGAGCGGACCGAACGGACGCACGCGCTTCCGGATACCGGCACGGCGATCGAAGTGCGCGCGACGCCGGCCGGCGGCGAGGTGATCGTGTCGCTGCGCGACGTCGGCGAACGCGCGCGCATCGCGGCCCAGGCGCGCGATTGCGAACAGCGCGTGCGGCTGCTGGCCGACAACGTCGACGCGGTGCTCTGGACGACCGGGCTGGACGCGCGTTTCACCAGCGTCACCGGAGCCGCGCTCGAAGACCTCGGGCTGCGCGCGGACGATCTTGTCGGCCGCTCGTCGGCCGCGCTCATCGCCGAGCACGTGCTGCACGACGTCATCGCCGGCGCGCCGGCGCGCGCGGAGACCGTGCGCGGCCAGCGCTGGCTGCGCCACCACGTCGAGCCGCTGCGCGACGGCGCGAACGCGATCGTCGGCGCCGTCGGCGTCTCGCTCGACGTCACCGCGCTCAAGCGCGCGCACCAGCGGCTGTTCGAGAGCACCCACCGCGACCGCGTGACCGGCCTCGCGAACCGGCTCTCGCTCGAGCAGCGCATCGACGAGACGATCGCCGACGCGCGCCGCGACGGCCGGCGCTGCGCGCTGCTGTACGTCGGCCTCAACCATTTCCGCACGATCAGCGACGCGCTCGGCCAAGGCGCCGGCGACGACGTGCTGCGCGACGTCGCGCTGCGGCTCCAGGAAACCCTGCGCGCCGGCGACGTGATCGCGCGGCCGGGCGACGAGTTCGTGATCCTGATGCCGCGCATCGCGTCCAACGCGGAGGTCGAGAGCGTCGCGCAGCGGCTGCTGGGCGCGCTCGCGCTGCCCGTCACGGCGCGCGGGCGCGAGCTGTTCGTCGATGCCAGCGTCGGCGCGGCGATCTTCCCCGAGCACGGCGACGACACCGAGTCGCTCAACGCGCACGCCGACGCCGCGATGCAGCGCGCGAAGACGCTGGGCGGCGAACGCTTCGCGCTCTACGACGACGACTCGCTGCAAGCCGCGGCCGCCGAACGGCTCGCGCTCGACAACGACTTGCGCCACGCGGTCGCGCGCGACGAGCTGCGGCTGCTGTACCAGCCCGTCATCGACGTCGCGACGCGCCGCATCGTCGGCTGCGAAGCGCTCGTGCGCTGGCACCACCAGACGCGCGGCGTCGTCCCGCCCGGCGTGTTCATCGCGATCGCCGAGCAGAGCGGCGCGATCGTCGCGCTCGACCGCTGGGTACTGCGAGAAGCGTGCGCGACGGCGGCGCGCGTGCGCAGCTACGAGCCGGGCTTCCGCATGGCGGTGAACCTTTCGCCGCACGACCTGCGCGAGCCGGATTTTCCGGACGTCGTCGCGACGATGCTCATCGAGCACAGCCTGCGCCCCGGCGCGCTCTCGATCGAGGTGAACGAGCACGACCTGCTCGACGACGGCGTGCTGCTCGCGCTGCGGCGCATCTGCGCGCTCGGCGTCGAGGTCACCGTCGACGACTTCGGCATCGGCTACAGTAGCTTTCCGTCCCTCAAGCGCTTGCCGGTCACGGCGCTCAAGGTCGACCGGGCATTCATTCGCGACGTCGCGGAGGACGCGTACGACCGGGCGATCGTCGGCTCCATCGTCTCCATCGCGAAGACGCTCGGCCTGCGGGTCACGGCCGAAGGGATCGAAACGGAGGAGCAGCTGGGGTTCGTCGCGTCGCTGGGCTGCGACGAGGCGCAAGGCTTCCGCTTCGGGGCGCCCATGACCGGCGCCGAGCTCGACCTCGCGCTGGCGCCACGCCCTCGCCTGCACCTGCTCGAACAGGGAGCATCGGTCTAGGAATCCCCTGTTCCTGGGACAGACGGTCCGCCGCGGGTACGTTAGGATAGCTGTGGATAACGTGGAGGAGCGGCAAGTGGCGATCGTTTGGAAGGTCGAGGACAAGGCGGAGCGGGTGCTGCGGCAGCGCCGCGCATTCCGCGAGTGCCTGACCTCCATCGCCGAGCCGACCTCCGACGTCGACGCGGCCGAGCTGATCTACGGCGAGCTCGTCGCGAACACGGTTCGCTACGCCAACGGCGCCGTCGAGGTGCAGCTCGAGCTGGTCGACCACCTCCCGCCGGTCCTGGTCGTGCGCGATCACGGCCCCGGGCTGCGCTGCCACCCGTGGTCCCCGCGCCGCGATCCGTTTGCCGAATCGGGGCGGGGCCTCGGGATCGTCGAGCTGCTCGCGCGCGACGTCGAGGTCAGCCACGCGGACGGTGGCGGCACCGTGATCCGCGCCGTCCTACCGGTCACGCCGCGGCGCGCCGCCTAGCCTAGCGCTCCAGCCGGTAGTTCAGCTCGACCGAGCGCGGCCGCGCGATGTGGTCGCCTTGCGCGTTCGCGAACGTGATGAAGTACCGGTCGTCGAAGAGGTTGCGCACGCGCAGCGCAAGGGCGCCGCGCCCGAGCGCGATCCCCTTCTCGACGTCGAGGGTGAGGTGCGGCGGGACCTTGCACGCGCTCGAGCCGAGGCCGGTGCGCGGGTCGGGCGGGCAGTAGCGGTTCACGAACCCGGCCGATACGTCGGACGGCGCGGTGGTGAGGCCGCTGCCGTACTCGACGCTCGCGGACAGCCAGCCGTTGTGGCGGTCGTTGATCAGCAGCCCTGCGTTCGCATCCCAGAGCTCCTCGTGATCCGCCGGCAGCCAGTCTTGCGAGCCGCCGCCCGAGCACGGTGCCAATAACGCAGTCTCGCAGTCCTTCACCACGGCGTAGGTGTGCGCGAGCGAACCGTACACGCGTCCGCCGCGCGACAGCGGGCGCTGGTACGCGAGGCTCTGCGTCGCGATCCGGCCGAGCGCGAAGTTGATGTCCTGGTGCAGGTTCGACGTGCCGACCTGCGTGTCGTCGATGAGGTCGGTCGCGTTCTTCTGCGCGACGCGCACGCCGAGGTCGCCGCGTCCCACGGCGACGTGCCCGCCGATCTCGTAGTCCGAGTCGCGCTGCGGCCGCAAGTCGAAGTTCCCGCTGGTCGGCTGGATCACGCGCGCGACGGACGGCGAGACGTTCTCGAGCGAGAACGGCGTGAAGAAGCGACCGTAGTACACGTAGACGCTCGCGGCGTCACCGAACGACCGGGTGAGCTTCACGCGCGGGCTGAGCTGCGCGAAGCCGCTCGCGAACTCGGGCGACGCGATCTGGAACACGTCGGCGCGCACGCCGTAGTCGAGCCGCCAGCGCGTTCCCATGCGCCAGGTGTCTTGCAGATAGCCCTCCGCGAGGTGGCCCACGTTGGGCGACGCGTCGACGACGGTGAACGGCGCGAGCGAGAACGGATTGCCGGCCTGCAGCCCGATCGCGTACCGCTTCGCCACGGTGGTGACGTCGTAGACGATCCCGGCGCGCACCTCGTGCGCGGCGCTGCGCAGATCGTAGTCCGCGTTGATGCGGTAGTCGATCGACGTGCGGTCCGAGAACAGCGACAGCGCGCAGGTCGTGACGTCGGCGCTGCAATCGGCGGGCGCGCCGGCCGCGCGTCCCGCCGCGAAGTCGTTCGCCGGATCCGGAAGATCTTGGATGCGCGAGCGCTTGACCGACGGGCCGAACGAGAACGTGCCGCGGTCGCCGATCGCGCGGCGAAACTGCAGCGATGAGAAGACGTCGTCTTGCCGTTCGACGTCGTCTTGCGCCGCGGGCGCGCCCGCGGCCACGTCGGCCGGTATCTGATACGTTTGCAAGCTGTGCGAGAGCGTGAAGTTCGCGAACGAGCTCTTGCCGTACGGCAGGGTGACGCGCACGAACTGGTTCGCGCTGCTGCCGGCGTCGTGCGGCGCATCCGGCGACGGCGGGTCGAGCGCGCGCCCGTCGCGCCCGGTCCGCGACGCGATCAGCAGCGAGCCGCCGTGGCCGACGGGTGCGTGGTAGCCGAGCGTTGCTTCGTAGCGCGCGAACGCGCCGCCGGCCGCGTCGAACGTGATACCGGCCGGACCCGGCGTCCCGCCTTTCGATGCGAGGTTCAGCACCGCGCCGAAGCGTTCGCCATATTGCGCGGGGTATGCGCCTTCGAGCACTTCGGCGAAGCCCACGTTGCTCGCGTCCACCTCGTTGCCGATGACGCGGTTCAGCGCTTGGGGCAACGCGACGCCGTCGATCACGTAGTTGATGTCGCCGTGGTCGCCGTTGACGTGCACGGCGCCGTTCGCGCCGCGCGCCGCGCCCGGCACCTGTAGCAAGAGGCTCGACGTATTGCCGGCGGCCGGCGAGCGCGAGATCGTCTCCGTGTTCAGCGTGACGTCGGTGCCCGCGCGCTGAACCTGCGCCGCGTGCGACGTGACGGTCGCCGAGGTGCGGCCGATGGTCTTGGTGGTTTTCAGGACGAGGTTGACGCTCTCGCCGGCCGACGTCACGTCGACGTCGACGACCGCGCTGAGCGAACCGCGCACGCCGGACACCGTGTACCGCCCCAGCGGGACCGCGCTGAACGCGAACGTGCCGCGCGCGTCGGTGACGGCTTCGCGGTGCATCGTGGGGCCGTTGAGCTGGACGGCGGCGCCCGCGACGGCTTGACCGTTCGCGGTGACGACGCCGGAGAGAAAGCTGGTCGCTTGCGCGAGCGCGGACCCCGTGGTCGCGACGACGGCGGCGATGACGATGAAGGCGAGCGCGCGGAGCGGCCCACCGAACTGGCGGCTGAACATGATTCCCTTTGCTATGCTGCGACGACGGATGAGCCGCGCTAGGGGCGCGGCGGGAAGACGTCAGGCAGCGAGCGGCGGGGGACGGTTCGGAACGAACAGCCGGTAGGGGACGGTGGCGCGCGCCGGCCGCAGGGCCAGCCGGCGCGCCGGCGGCGGCGCCGTCGCTTTGTCGGCCGCGGCGGCGAAGGCAACCAGCACCGCGACGATGCGGTCGCGCGTCGCCCGGAAGAGGAAGGCCGAGCAGAGCAACGCCAGGAGCCCGCACGCCAGGGCCATCGCGAGCCGCCCGGGCTCGATCGATGCGCCTTCCGCGGCCAGCAGCAGGAGCGCGACCCCGGCCTGCGTGAGCAGGCCGAACGCTGCGGTCGCCGGAGTGGGCGGGCCCAGCCGGGCACGCACCAGGGCGAGCCGGCGGCGGCGCTCCCGCGCGGGCCCGACGAGGCCCAGCGGGACGGCCACGGCGGCGAGCATCCCGAGCGCGGCGGCGAGCATGACGGCGTGCGCCGGGGAGTCCCAAACGAACGCTTGGGCCCCGACCGCATGGATCACGCCGTGGACGAGCACGGCGCACGAGAACGTCAGCGCGGCCCACAGGCCGTACGCCGCCGTACGCGGACGCATGTCCGTATTGTTCCGGACCGCGGCGGCCGGACCTGTCGGGCACCGCCACCGTCGGGCCCCGGCCGGCGTCCTAGAGGGGTACTAGCCGCGCCGGCCGGACGGCGCAGACGACTACCGGGTCCCAGCGACAGGTGCCGCCGCACGGGCGGTCCGAACCATGGTCTCCCCCCGCCGCTCCGCCCCGCCCCCCGCCCCGTTCGCACCCGCCGCCCGCCGAGAGAGTCATGCACACCCCGCGTCCGTCCGCCTTCGAGTCCGCCGACACCGTGAACCGGGTGGTGGCGTTGCTGGTCCGTTTCCCGGAGCTCCACAGCGTGCGCTCGAATCCGGCGGATGCGACGCTGACGCTGTCGTTCGCCGTGCGCGAGCGGCTCGACCGGGTCAAGCAGCGCGCGCTCGCCGAGCGCGTGTCGGAGCACCTGCGCGCGTTCCTCGACCTGCGCGGTGACGTACCCGGGAAGATCGCACTCGCCTGCGACCGCGACACCGCCGTGACGTTCGTGAACGTCACCCGCGACGCGGCCTCGTTCGCGCGCGAGGAGCTCGAGCTGCTCGTCGCGCTGTTCGTCGATGCGTACGGCGACCGGCTCGTGCGCGACGGCGCGAGCGCGCTCGCGGTCGACGACGATCCCGCGGCCCGCGACGAGATGGTCGAGGTCGCGCTCGACGCGCTGCGCGATCCGACGCAGCGCCAGCGGCTCGTCGGTTTTCGCGAAGAGCAGCGCGTGCTCGTGTACTTCGTGCACGCCCGCAAGCGCACGAAAGCCAGGGCCCGATCCTAGCGCCCAGCACCGTCACCATCCTGGTCGTCGGCGACGTGATGGGCTCGCCGGGTCGCGACGTCCTCAAGACGCGCCTCGCTCTCGCCCGGGAGCAATACCACGCCGACGCGGTGATCGCCAACGGCGAGAACGCGGCCGGCGGCTTCGGCTTGACCAACCAGACCGCCGAGGAGATGTTCGCGGCCGGCGTCGACTTCATCACGTCGGGCAACCACATCTGGGACAAGCGCGAGTTCCGCCGCGAGCTCGACGACACCGACCGCATCCTGCGCCCGGCGAACTACCCGCCGACGTTGCCCGGGCGCGGTTCGGGGACGTTCACCGCCGCCAACGGCGTGACGGTCGGCGTAGTGAACCTGATGGGCCGCGTGTTCATGCCGCCCGTCGACGACCCGTTCCGAGTCGGCCGCGAGCTGGTCGACGACCTCCGCGCCGCGACCAGCGTGATCGTTGTCGACGTCCACGCCGAGGCGACGTCGGAGAAGATGGCGCTGGGGCGCTTCTTCGACGGCTCGATCTCGCTGCTCTACGGCACGCACACCCACGTTCAGACCTCGGACGAGCAGATCTTCGCCGGCGGGACGGCCTACCTCACCGACGTCGGGATGACCGGACCGTCGGACGGCGTGATCGGGATGGAATCCGCGGCGGTTCTGGAGCGTTTCACCAATGCGGTATCCGAGCGCTTCGCGGTCCAGAAAACGGGTACACGACAATTTTGCGCGGCGGTCGCGACCATCGACGTCGCTTCCGGACGTGCGCTCGACATCAAACGCATCAATCTTCGAGGCCTAGCATGATCGAGCCCCAGAGGACGCCCGCGTCCGGCGTCCTCAAGGTGTCTGCTCATTCCAGTCCCAACTCCGTCGCCGGCGCGCTCGCCGGCGTTCTGCGCGAAAAGCCGGCCGCCGAGCTCCAAGCCATCGGCGCGGGAGCGACCAACCAAGCTGTGAAAGCGATCGCGATCGCGCGCTCGTATCTTCGCGCGCAGGAGATCGACCTCGTGTGTGTGCCGGAGTTCACCGACGTCGAGATCGACGGCAACGTGCGCACCGCGATCCGCCTGCTCGTCGAACGGCGCCCCTTGGCAGCCCCGAAAAGCGATTAGGTGACGGTCGACTTCCACTCCCACACGCTCGAGAGCGACGGAACCCTGTCGCCGTGCGAGCTGGTCGCGAAGATGCGCGCCCGCGGCGTCTCGTGGTTCTCGATCACCGACCACGACACGACCCGCGCGTACGACGCCGTCGACGCGCCGGGCCATCACGTGATCACGGGGATCGAGATCAACACCACCTGGGACGGCAGCGACGTCCACATCCTGGGCTACCGCATCCCCACCGGCCCCTCGCCGCTGGCGGACGTCGTGGAGCGCAACCGCAACCACCGCCGCGACCGCATCGACGTGATGGTCGGCGGCCTCAACCGCGCGGGCTATCCGGTCACCGTCGAGCAGGTGCTCGCGGAGTCCGGCGCCGGGCACGCGCTGGGGCGGCCGCACGTCGCCAAGGCGCTCGTCCGCAACGGGATGATCCGCACCGTGCAGGCGGCGTTCGACGAGTTGCTCTCGCACGGCAAGCCCGGCTATGCGCCGTCGCTGCACATCACGCCCCTCGAAGCGATCGAAGTCGTGCGCGCCAGCGGCGGTGTCGCGGTGCTCGCGCACCCGGGCCGGCTCAAGGACGAATCGATCGTCGACGACCTGGCGGAGCAAGGCCTAGCCGGGCTCGAGGTGTTCTACGGAACCCACACCACGCAGCAGACCGCGCACTATCGCGCCAAGGCGAACCGTTACGGCCTGGTGATGACCGCGGGCTCGGACTTCCACGACGAGCGGTGGAACGTGCGCGGCGTCGGCATGGACGTGGACGAGGCCGACATCCGCCCGTTCCTCGACCTCGTCGCGTAGCATGCTGCGGCGGCAGCGCGCGGCTTACTTCGGCGCGTAGAGCCCGCGCCGGACGCACTCCACCGCCAGCTCCTCGCGGCTGGATACGGCGAAGATCACGAACAGCCGCGCGACGAGGTTGCGGATGGTGTGCAGCGAGCGTTTGCGCGAGCGCGCGATGTCGGGATTCGATTTCCCTTGGCAGATCAAACCGAGCACTTCGCGCTGCACGGCGGTGAGCCGAAGCGTACGATCCTTCGCCGCGTGCGCTTCACGGCGCAGCCAAGACTGTGCGGGAAGACGGCGCGTGTGAATCTCGGCGAACCGGCCCGAGTCCGGTGCGGCGTTGAGACGCGCGAGTCGAAGCGCAGCGGTAATGGCACGACGTTTGTAGCCGAGCTTGACGTAGAGATCGAATGCCTCGCGGTACCGCCGGATGGCGGTACGCCGTTCGCCGCCGCACTCGAGAACGTGCGCTTCGACGAGGCGCTGGTACGCGTACGTCGTGGGCCAGCGCCGCATCCAGACGAGCGGTGACGCTCGCGAGATCTTCACGAACGTGTCGAACGCCGATCGCGCTTCACTCGCACAGCCGGCATTCGCAAGCTCTTCGGCGAGGATCAGCGGGATGATCGCTTCATCGCCGGCGAGCGTGCTCGGTTTCAATGCCGCGTAGACCTCAGCCGCCGCGTCGACATGGTCGCGCTGCGAGAGAGGCTCGCTCGCGCAGCGCGCGACCGCCGCGCGTTTGCACTGCGCCTGGACGCGATATGCCTGGGTCGGCGCGATGCGCTCCGCTTCGCGTGCTTCGCGCGCAGCCGCGAGGAGATTGCCTTGCACGTCCGATGCGAACGTCGCGGCGCAGTACGTTATCCAGAATCGAGCTGTTGCGAGCTGGGTCCCCGGCCACTCCATGCGCGCGCGCCGCTCTTCGACGATCGACCAGGCTCGGCGGTCCAAACGTTCGACCGCGAGATGTGCCAGCGATCGGATGCAGGCCACCTCGAGAAAGCGATCGTAATGCCGGCACCGGTCGAGCTCCTGGAGCGCGCCGACGAAAAACGTCGTTGCGCGAGCGGAATCGCCCCGGGCGAACGCAATCCACCCGCGATATTCGAGAGCGCGTGCGAAAACGATGTCGGAGTCGAACTCGACGGCATTCAGCGCGCGCTCGGCGTCGTCGAAACGGCCTCGTCCGTACTGAGCGAGAGCAATGTTGAGAGCGATCTCGGACCGAATCGTGCGATGCCCGCCGACGGCATCCGCTTGCGCGGCGACGAGGACGTCGAGGCCGCGCTCGACGTCGCCGCGCCGCACGTACGCGGCGCCGGTGAGCATGCGAACCGTCATCGCTTCGTCGGTCTTGCACGGTATCGCCGCGGCGTCGCGCAACGCGGTCAGCGCTTCGTCAGGGCGCTCCAGCCGCAGCAGCGCGCGCGCCGTGATGAGCGCGACGTGCATCTTCGATTCGGCGTCGCGCGGCCGCGCCGCGGCACACAACTCCAAGCAGCGTTCGAACGCGCCCGCGAACCATGCGCGCACCGCGTCCTGAACCGTGACACGCCGGTCGGCGCGCTTTTGAAGTGCTGTCGGCGAAACGTCCTCCCGGGAACGACGAGGAGGCGCCCGTACCGGGGCGCCTCCCGAACACCCTGCCGTTCGCGACGTTTCGCTGCGTCGGGTGGATTCCCGTTAGTGAGACGGCGGTCCGGACATCCCGTCGTCCGACGGTCCAGCCGCAGCGGACGGCGCGGTCGAAGCGGGCGCCGCCGACCGGAGGGTCGGAGGTCCCGACATGCCATCGTACGCGACTGACGGTGTGCCGTTCGATAATGATCCGTTCGTACTACCGAAAAATGTCAATAAAATCGCGAGAACTACTATCATTTGAAGCCACCTTTTCAAAGTAAGCCGCGCTAAAAGATAGGTACGATCGTACCTATCTAGCGCAGTATAGTGGCTCGCGCAAAATTCGCGCCTACTCAACGCCGAAAACGCGCCGAAAACTAGTACGATCGGTCGGTGGACAGCGCGCTGACGCTCGGTCAGCATCGTAGACAGATGACACAGCCCTGTCCGGACTGCGGACATCGCGAAGCGCAGCACTCAGAACGAGGCTGCCAACACCATGAGCCGGGTACGCGGCTCAGCCGTCCGCTATCATGCGCCTGCCGCCGGACGAACCTCGAACTTCGCGTTCGATCGTTCGACGGTTCGAAGCGTAACGCATAGCGGCGACGCCGCCGCCGATCATCCTTGCGAGTCGCGCTTCTCCACACCGAAGCCGCGGCTCGTCTACACCCCGGGGGTGCTCGGCGTCGGCGGTCATATGTGCGCAACCGTAGCATGCTACGCCCCGGTCGCCGGCCTGCCCGGCGGCCGGAAGCGCTCCAACGCTTCGCTCCTGGCCGCCGCAACCGGCGGCATTTGCGGCCTGTCCGGGAACACGTCCGTTCGACACCGCTTTTCACATCGAAGGAGCTTGCGCAACCATCATGACCGATGACGAAGTCCGCCCCTGGGTCGGCAAGGCCGTCCGGCTAACACTCGACGACGCGCGCGTGCTCGCCGGGACCCTGCACGCCGACGAGAGCGGCGGCCATGGCCATATCCACTATGCCGTCGTCTCCGATCCCATCGCCGAAGGCGGCGAGAAGGTCACCGAAGTGATCCACGGTGCGGGTCGCATCACCGAGGTCGAAGACGCGTCGGACGATCCCGCGGCGGTGGAGTGATGCACGACCTCGGCTTGCTCGCGGCTCGCCTCGCGCTCGGGCTGGGCATCGCGTCGCACGGCGCGCAGAAAGCGTTCGGCTGGTTCGAGGGGCCGGGGCCCCAAAAAGCGGCCGGTTTCATGGCGAGCGTCGGCCTCAAGCCGGGCGAGACATACGCGACCGCCGCGTACTCGAACGAGCTCGCATCGGGATTGCTGATCGCGCTCGGGCTCGGCGGCCCGCTCGGGCCGGCCGGCGTCATCTCGACGATGATCGTCGCCGCAGAGACCGTGCACCGGCCGAACGGCTTTTTCGCGGGCAAGAACGGTATCGAGGTGAACGTGCTCTACGCGGCCGGCGCGCTCGCCCTCGCGTCGTCGGGCTACGGCGCGCTATCCGTCGACAACGTGCTGGGGCTGCGCGACAAGCTGCACCATCCGGTGATCACCACGCTGGCGCTCGCCGGCGGGATTGCCGCGGCATACCTGATCCTCGGGCAGCGCGACACGAGCCCGCCCGACGGCACGCTCGCCGAGCCGACGCTACCGGGAAACCGCGCGCACAACGGTTCGCCGGCCGGCGCCGCGCCGGCCCCCGCCGCGAGCTGAAAACAGCGGGGTCGCGTAGCGTGCGCTACGCGGCCTCGTCGAGCCCAACCACGCTGCGGCGCCGCGAATAGGCGAAGTACACGACCAGCCCGATCGCCATCCAGACGAAGAACGCGACGATCGTCTTGATCGGCAAGCCCTTGAACATCAGGAACAGCGCGCCCGCCGCGGACAAGATCGGAACGACCGGGCTCCACGGCACGCGAAAGCCCCGCTCGAGGTTCGGCTGGCGGCGGCGCAGGATGATCACGCCGATCGACACCATCGTGAACGCGGCCAGCGTGCCGATGTTGACGAGGTTCGCGACGTCGTCGAGCCGGCCGATCGCCGCGACGCTCGCGACGATCACGCCGATCAGCGCCGACGACAAGTACGGCGTGCGAAAGCGTGGGTGCACGCGCGCGAACATCGCCGGCAGCAGCCCGTCGCGCGACATCGCGAAGAACACGCGGCTCTGGCCGTAGAGCATCACCAGCAGCACGGTCGTCAAGCCGGCGATCGCGCCGAGCGCGACGATCGCACCGGCCCAGCCCAAGCCGATCTGGATCAGCGAGAACGACACCGGCGACGGCACGTTGAGCTGGTCGTACTTGAGAATTCCGGTGAGGATCGCCGATACGATGATGTAGAGGACCGTGCAGATCGCGAGGCTCGCGAGGATGCCGCGCGGCAGATCGCGGGCCGGATCGCGAACCTCTTCGGCCGAGGTCGAGACCGCGTCGAAGCCGATGTACGCGAAGAACACGAGGCCGGCGCCGTTCACGATCCCCCAGCCGCCGAACGGCGCGAACGGGTGCCAGTTGGCCGGGTTGACGTGGCCGATCCCGACGATGATGAAGAACGCAACGATGCACAGCTTGATCGCGACGATCGTCTTGTTCACGTTGTCGCTCTCGCTCGTGCCGCGGATCAGCAGCCCGCTGATGAGCACGATGATCAGCGCGGCCGGCAGGTTGATGATCCCACCGTCGAATGGGTTCGTGCTCAGCGCTTTGGGGATGACGATGTGGAACGTCGCGCTCAAGAAGTCGGAGAAATATCCGGACCACCCGATTGCGACCGTTGCCGCGCCGAGCGCGTACTCGAGGATGAGCCCCCAGCCGACGATCCAGGCCACGAACTCACCGAGCGTCGCGTAGACGTACGTGTACGCGCTCCCGGACACCGGGACCGACGACGCGAGCTCCGCGTAGCACAGCGCCGCGAGCGCGCTGACGATCCCCGCGATCACGAAGGATAGCACGATCGCCGGCCCCGCGCTCAGCGCGGCGGCCTTCCCGGTGAGCACGAAGATGCCGGTGCCGATGATCGCGCCGATCCCTAGCGCGGTCAGGCCCCAGACGCCGAGCGTCTTTTTGAGGGCGGTCCCGTGCGGATCGACGCCGGTCTGCAAGAGCAGCACGTCGAGCGGTTTTACGCGCCCCAGTACGTTCACGGCCGTACCCTACGCGCCGCGCGCGTGGCTCCCTTCGCCCGGCGATCAGGGAAGGCTGGGCAGCAGACGCTGCAGCGCCGCCGATGCCGCGTCCACGATCGCGACCAGCCGCTCTTCTTGCGCGCGCACGATCGCGGGGTCTTTTATGAAGTGGTGGTTGATGCGCACGTTCGCGGCGCTCGCGGCGAGCGCGGCGCGGAAGAAGTGAAGCGCGCACTCGACGTCGCTCACGAGATGGGTGTTGCCCAGCGCGTTTGCGCGCTCGGCGAGCGCGACGCCCTCGGCGCTCAGCCCGGCCGCGGCGAGCGGTGCCTCGGCCGCACCGACGAGAGCGGCCTGGAGCGCCGCCGTGCGCGCGCGTTTGCGCTCGTCGCCGTCTTTGGGCAGCGCGGAAGCGGCGACGACTCGCTCGTACGCCGCCTCGTCGAGCGGGCGGGCGGCGGCGAACCGCTCGCGCAGCATGTCGGCCGCCGCGACGATCGCCGACGCCTCGGCGCGTACGGAAACGTACCGATCGTTGCCGGCGGTGATCCGCGCGACCATGGCGCACAGCGCCGCGCCCAGCGCGCCCACGAGGGTGGCCGCGCTGCCGCCGCCGGGGGTAGGGTCGGCGGACGCCAGCCGGTCCAGGTATGCATCGATTCCGGTCACGGAGCGGTCTACCAGGCAAGAACTCCGGACGCCTCGCGGCGAATGGAGTCCGGTCGCGCCGTTCGAGCTCGTTTCAACAAGCACGGTCGCCTTCTCTCACCACCCAAAGGAAGTCGAACAACCACCGTGCAGACCATCGAAAAGACCCGCGGCGACGTGAAAGACGCCGCCCTCGCCGATGCCGGCAAATCGCGCATCGAGTGGGCCGCCACGTTCATGCCCGTGCTCGCCCAGATCCGCGACCGCTTCGCGAAGACCAAGCCGCTGGCCGGCGTGCGCATCGGCGCGTGCCTCCACGTCACCACCGAGACCGCCAACCTGATGCTCGCGCTCAAGGCCGGCGGCGCCGAGATCGCGCTGTGCGCGTCCAACCCGCTCTCGACCCAGGACGACGTCGCCGCGGCGCTCGCGACGCACTACGAGATCCCGACCTACGCCATCAAGGGCGAGGACGAAGGCACCTACTACAGCCACATCGAGTCCGTCATCGCGAGCAAGCCGCACATGTCGATGGACGACGGCTGCGACCTCGTCACGACGATCTACACCAAGCACAACGCGCTGCTCAAAGAGATGATCGGAGGCTGCGAGGAGACGACGACGGGCGTCATCCGCCTGCACGCGATGGAGAAGGACGGCGTGCTGCCGTACCCGGTCATCGCGGTCAACGACGCGCTCACCAAGCACATGTTCGACAACCGCTACGGCACGGGCCAGTCGACGATCGACGGCGTGATCCGCGCGACCAACGCGCTGATCGCCGGCTCGACGGTCGTGGTCGTGGGCTACGGCTGGTGCGGCCGCGGCGTCGCGTCGCGGGCCAAGGGCCTGGGGGCGCACGTCGTCGTCACCGAGATCGACGCGCGCAAGGCGCTCGAAGCGAAGATGGACGGCTTCGAGGTGATGCCGATGGCGGACGCCGCGAAGATCGGCCACATCTTCATCACCGTCACCGGCAACTTCCACGTGATCCGCAAGGAGCACTTCGAGGTGATGCGCGACGGTGCGATCGTGTGCAACTCGGGCCACTTCAACGACGAGCTCGACCTCGACTCGCTCGAAGCGATGGCGACGGGCAAAGAGAAGCCGCGCGAGTTCGTCGAGTCGTACTTGCTCGGCAACGGCCGCACGGTGCGCGTGCTCGGCCAGGGCCGGCTCATCAACCTCGCCGCCGGCGAGGGCCACCCCGCGTCGGTGATGGACATGTCGTTCGCGAACCAGGCGATGGCCGCGGCGTACCTCGCGCAGAACTACAAGACGCTCGAGAAGAAAGTCTACTCCGTGCCGGACCACATCGACGAGGAAGTCGCGCAGCTCAAGCTCGCGGCGTTCGGCATCGAGATCGACACGCCGACCGCGGAGCAGGTGAAGTACATGGCCTCGTGGTCGGAAGGAACGTAGCATGGCGTACCGCCGTCTGTTCACCTCGGAGTCGGTGACCGAGGGGCATCCCGACAAGCTCGCGGATCAAATCTCCGACGCCGTGCTCGACGCGATCCTCGCGAAGGATCCGCAGGGCCGTGTCGCGTGCGAGACGTTCGCGATCACCGGGCAGATCCACATCGCCGGCGAGATCTCGACGACGACGTACGTCGACATCCCGCGCATCGTGCGCGACACGATCAAGGAAGTCGGCTACGATCGCTCGGCGATCGGCTTCGACTACGAGACGTGCGGCGTGTCGGTGTCCGTCGACGAGCAGTCGGCCGACATCGCGATGGGCGTCGACAAGTCACTCGAAGTGAAGGAGAGCGGCGACCGCGATCCGTTCGAGCTCACCGGCGCCGGCGACCAGGGCATGATGTTCGGCTTCGCCTGCCGCGAGACGCCGCAATTGATGCCGCTGCCGATCACCCTCGCGCACGACCTCACGCGGTTGCTCGCAGCGAAGCGCAAAAACGGCGACATCAAGTACTTGCGCCCCGACGGCAAGTCGCAGGTGACCGTCGAGTACGACGGCCACAAACCGGTCCGCATCGAGGCGGTCGTCATCTCCACCCAGCACGACGACGACATCCCGCTCGACTTGATCCGGCGCGAAGTCACCGAGCAGATCATCGACGCGGTGATCCCGCGCGGGCTGCGCGACGAGCACATGAAGATCTTCGTGAACCCCACCGGCCGGTTCGTCATCGGCGGGCCCAAGGGCGACGCGGGCTTGACCGGACGAAAGATCATCGCCGACACGTACGGCGGGATGGCGCGGCACGGTGGCGGCGCGTTCTCCGGCAAGGATCCCACCAAGGTCGACCGCTCGGCGGCATATGCCGCGCGCTACGTCGCCAAGAACGTCGTCGCCGCGGGGCTTGCCGAGCGCTGCGAGCTGCAGGTCGCGTATGCGATCGGCGTCGCGCACCCGGTCAGCGTGCTGGTCGAAACGTTCGGCACGGGCAAGATCGCCGACGAGAAGATCGCCGAGCTGGTCGGCAAGCACTTCGATCTGCGCCCGGCGGCGATCATCGCGAACCTCGACCTGCGCCGCCCGATCTACAAGCAGACGGCGTCGTACGGTCACTTCGGCCGGCCGGAGCTCGACCTGCCGTGGGAACGGCTCGACAAAGCGGCCGCACTGCGCGCCGATTCCGGGCTGCGCGGTGAGATCGACCGCGAGCTCGCTCCGCTGACGGCCTAGCCGCCCAAGCGCCCAGTTCACGCGAGGAGAGGTGCCGGTCACTGGCCGGCGCCTCTTTGCTTGCGCACGGAACGCCTAGCTGTTGTGGTGCGTTACTCCCGTGACTCCACCATGAGGTATTCGATGCTCCGCAAGTCTCTTCTCGCACTAGCCGTCGCAGCGTTCGCGGCACTGCCGCTCGCAGCGTCGGCGCAGTACAACGGCCAATACAACAACGGGAACGGCGACACGCTGTTGCCGTCCCAGTCGGTCATCACCGGCACGCTCGAGCAGTCGATCAACAGCAAGAACTCGCAGGTCGGTGACCCGTTCGTCCTCGACGTGCAGGCGCCGTATCCGGCCGACGACCAGCGTTATCAGGGCGCCAAGGTGTACGGCCATGTCGCTACCGTCACGCACGCGGGCGGCACCCGCAAGGGCCGCGTCGACCTCGCGTTCGACCGGCTCACGCTCGTCGACGGAACGACCGCCTCCTTGCAGGGTCAAGTGCTGTCGGCCGACCCGCAGGGCAACCGCGCGAACCAGACCACCAAGACGATCGTCGGCGGCGTGGTCGGCCAGATCCTCGGCAACTACGTCGGTAAGCACATCGGCACCGACGTCGGCGGAGCGATCGGCGCGATCGGCGGCGCGCTCTACGGCGCGAGCACCGGCCAGAACGTGACGATCAATCAGGGCTCGACGGTCTCCATGAAGACGACGACGCCGACCACGGTCCTCTCGCGCCGGCAGGGCTCGTACCCCAACGGCAACGGCGGCTATCAGAACAACAACTCGTACCCGACGCCGTACCCCACCCCGTACCACTAAGCTTTCGTCTCTCGCGCAAGACGAGCAACACGAGGCACCGCTCCGGCGGTGCCTCTTCTCTTTTCACGGCGTGCTGCTACACGCCGACCTCGCGCGCGCCGAGCCAGGCCGCCATCGCGTGCAGCTCGTCGCGCAGATCGGGCAGGATGTCGCGTTTGCGAACGCCGCGCTCGACGTGCACTGCGATCGCGCGCAGGACGCCGGCCGCGCGGTCGTGCTTGAGGTCGACGCGCGCGACGAGCCGGTCGCCAAGCAGGAACGGCAGCACGTAGTAGCCGTGGACGCGCTTGTGCTGCGGCGTGTAGATCTCCAGGCGAAAGTCGAACTCGAACAGCTCCGCCGTGCGCGGCCGGTACCAGATCAGCGAGTCGAACGGCGACAGCAGCGCGCGCGCTTCGACACGCCGCGGCAAGCGCGCGCCGCGCGCGAGATAGCGATCGCCGCGCAAACCGTGCACCTGCACGCGTTCCAGCTCGCCGGCGTCCGCGAGCTCCGCGACGCGCGCGCGCGCGTCCGCGAGGTCGAGCCGGAAATAATCGCGCAGCTCGCGCTCCGATGCGATGCCCAGCGCGCGCGACGAGATGCGCACGAGCTCGCGCTGCGCGTCCGCTTCGCTCGGCGTGGGCGCGTCGAGGACCGCGCGCGGCAGCACGCGCTCGGGCAGATCGTAGACGCGCTCGAAACCCTTGCGGTACGACGTCGTGATCTCGCCGCCCCAGAACAGCGCTTCGAGCCCGATCTTCACGTCGCTCCAGCCCCACCACGAGCCCTTGCCGCGCGCGCCGTCGAACCCGCTCGCAGCGATCGGGCCGCGCTCGGCGATCGTCGCGCGCAGGCGTTTCAGCAAGCCCGGCTCGTCGTGCACGGCGCGCGCGATGCGGCCCCACGTGCCCAGGCCGCGCTTGGCGCGCTCCATCCGCCAGCGCAGGAACGGCTGCAGCTCCAGCGGCAGCAGCGACGCTTCGTGGCCCCAGTACTCGAACAGAAAGCGATCGCGCCCGTACGCCGCGCGCTCCAGCAGTGCGGCGTCGTACGCGCCCAACCGCGAGAACGCCGGGAGATAGTGCGAGCGCACGAGCACGTTGACGCTGTCGATCTGGATCAAGCCGACGCGCGCGAAGACGCGCTTGAGCAAGCGCCGGTCGACGCTCCCGCGCGGAGCGGGGTCGGCAAAACCTTGCGCCGCCAGCGCGATCCGGCGCGCCTCGGGGAGCGAGAGGTCCGAGCTCACGGGCGGCCCTTCGCGCCGGGGAAGTCGCCGACCGCTCCCGCGAGCGCGGGTTCAAAGGTCGAGATCGCCGGGGGCGGGTACAGCGTTGGCATGCGTACATTCAAGGTGCTGACGGCTGCGGCGGCGATCGCGGTGCTAGCGGGTGGGGCGGCGAGCGCACAGCAGACGACCAGCGACAACGGGACCGACGCCAACGGTCCGATCACGATCCTCAAGAACATGCAGGCGGAACCCGACGGGGTCGAGGTGGACGTCAACGGCGCGCAGATCGACGACCTGCACGCGACTGCCTACGACGACATCACGACGAGCGTCCACCGCGGCGCGAACACGCTGCTCGTGAAATGGAGCGGCCCCATCACGAAGCTGAACTTCGCGATCGCGTACGCGCCCACGCGCAATTCGTTCAAGAACGTCGCGGTCGTTCAAGCGAACGCCTCGAAGGACGCCGCGCTGCGCAAAGCCGGCTCGCGAACGGTCACGTTCACGATCCCCGGCTGAGCAAGCCGATGGCGGCCGCCGCCAGCAGCGCGCAGAACAAGAGCCGGAGCCGGCGCTCCGGCAAGCGGTGCGCGAGCGCGACGCCGTAGCGCACGCAGACCGTCCCGCCGAGCGCCATCGGGATGCCGATGCCCCAGTCGACGTCGCTCGCCAGCGCGTACGTGACGATGCCGACGATCGTGCCGGGCGCAACCAAGGCCAGGGAAAGTCCCTGCGCCTCGGTTTGCGTGTACGCGAAGACCAACGTGAGAAACGGCACCGCGAACACGGCGCCGCCGACCGAGAACACACCCGACAAAATGCCGCCGAGCGCGCCGACGACGGCGGTCCAACCCCACGCGAGCCGCGCGACCGCGACCGGCGCGGTCTTGGGCGCGCTCAGCGCGCGGTAGGCGAACCACACCGCGAGGACGGCGGCGAACGCGCCGAAGCCGTAGCGCAGGCCCGGGCCTGCGATGCGCGTCGCATAGATCGCGCCGGCGTAGGTGAACGGCACGGCGCACGCGGCGAGCACGATCGCGACTCGGCGGTCGACGCTGCCGCGGCGGGCGTAATCCCACAAGCCGACGAGCACGTTGGGCGCGACCATCACCAGCGCGGTACCTTGCGCGTGCTGCTCGTCGAGGCCGAACGCCAGCCCCAGCACCGGGATCGCGATGATCCCGCCGCCGATGCCGAACAGGCCGCCGAGCGCGCCGAGCACGCCGCCGAGCACGACGTAGAGGACCAGGTGGAGCGCGTCGGGCACTAGCCGCCCGCGCGCTTGACGCGCCGGCCGCGCTCCTCGAAGTACGCGACGATGCGGTCGCGGTGATCGCCCTGGATCTCCACGACGCCGTGCTTCGCGGTGCCGCCCGTGCCGCACAGGCGCTTGAGCTCCTTGCCCACCGCGTCCAACTCGGCGGCGGCGAGCCCGTGCACGACGGTCAGCGCGCTGTTGCGGCGCCGCTCGCGCGCGACGCGCACGACCATGTCACCCTGAGCCTGTCGAAGGGCGTCGGGCATCGCGCGCGCCACGGGCTGCGTCTTGCGCTGCGCCGGAGCCGGCTTGGGGAGCGGGAGACCGCCGTCGGTCGAGTAGACGAGGACGCGCTCGTCGCGCACGCGGTCGTCCTTCACGCAGGTTGCAACCTCGAAGCCATGGCGCGGGGTTCGGCGTGAGGTGACGGTGGTTCTGCCGGCCGCGCCGCCGAGCGTGGTCGAGGAGATCGCGGCGTTCGGCCGCTTCGCGGCGCTTCGCGGCTGGGTGCCGGCGACGTCGGGCAACTTCTCGCGCCGCATCGACGCCGAGCACGTCGCGCTGACGCGCAGCGGCATCGACAAGGGCGCGATCCGCGCCCAGGATGTCGCCGTGCTGACCGTGGGCGAACCGCCGCCGAGCGGCGTGTCGGCCGAGGCGCCGCTCCACCTCGCGCGCTACCGCACCGATCCGGCGATCGGCGCGATCTTCCACGTGCACACCGTCGCGTCGACCGTGTTGTCGCGGCTCGACGCGGACGCCGGCGTGGTGCGGACCGACGGCTTCGAGATGCACAAGGCGGTGGGTTCGAGCTCGCACGACAGCGTGGTGGAGATCCCCGTCTTCCGCAACGATCAGGACACGGCCGCGCTCGCCGCGGCCGTCGAAGCGCGGCTCGGCCGCGGCGCCTCCGTGCCGGGGTTCTTGCTCGCCGGCCACGGGCTGTATGCGTGGGGCGCGACGGCAGCCGACGCGCGCCGCCACGTCGAAGGTTTGGAGTTCCTGCTCGCCTGCCACCTCGAAGAACGGAGACTGCGATGAACACGACGCTCACCTCGACGCTTCGCGTGTACGCCGACGACGACGGATCTACAACGCTCGTCGACACGACGGACCGCGCGGAGATCGCGCGCATCCTCAACGCGCAAGGCGTGATCTTCGAACGGTGGGAAGCGGGCGCGCCGCTGACGGCCGAGTCCGACTCGGACTCGATCCTCGCCGCATACGCGGGCGACATCAAGCGCCTCAAAGATGCGCACGGCTACACGACCGTCGACGTGATCCGCGTCGGCGCGACGACGCCCAACGTGCCGGCGCTGCGCGAGAAGTTCCTCAACGAGCACACCCACTCCGAGGACGAGGTGCGGTTCTTCGTCGAGGGCGGCGCATCGTTCTACCTGCGCATGCGCGGTAAGGTGTACCAGACGATCTGCACGCGCGGCGACCTGCTGAGCGTGCCCGCGAACACGACGCACTGGTTCGACATGGGACCGGCGCCGGAGTTCGCCGCGATCCGGCTGTTCGTCAACCCCGAAGGCTGGGTCGCGAACTTCACCGGCGACGACATCGCGACGCGGTTTCCGAAGTACGAGTGATTCGCGCGCGCGCCGTGCTCGTAGACATCGAGGGCACGACGAGCACGATCGCGTTCGTGCACGAGGTGTTGTTCCCTTACGCGGACGAGCACCTCGACCGCTATGTCGCCGCGCATCGCAACGATCCTGAGGTCGCACGAGCGCTGCGCGACGCGGCGCAACTGGCGGGCCTGGAGCCGGACGTGGACGACGCGACGGTGCTCGCGCACCTGCACGCCTGGATCGCGGAAGACCGCAAAGCGACGCCGCTCAAGACGCTGCAAGGTCTGATCTGGGCGGAAGGCTATGCGCAGACCGGATTGCGCGGGCACGTGTATCCCGACGCGGCTGCGGGGCTGCGGCGCTGGCACGCCGCGGGGCTGGCGCTATACGTCTATTCGTCCGGATCGGTTGAAGCGCAGCGCACGCTGTTTGCCAACAGCGTGCACGGCGATCTGACGCCGCTGTTCAGCGGCAACTTCGACACGACGGTCGGCGGGAAGCGCGAGGCCGCGTCGTACCGCGTCATCGCGGACGTCATCGGGCTCGCGCCGCAGGACGTCGTGTTCCTGAGCGACGTCGACGCGGAACTCGATGCCGCGCGCGCCGCAGGGATGCAGACGGTGCGCCTGCTGCGCCCGGCCGACACGCCCGCCGGAGCGACGACGGCGCACCCGAGCGCCGTCGGCTTCGACGAGCTGGAGATCTTGCCGGCGTAGCCGACGTCAGCGGCGTTCCGCGCGCACCGTGCGCGAGAACGCGAGCACGATCGTGAACGCCATGTAGCCGTACGCCGAGATCATCATCGTGGCGCGGACGCCGATGTGATCCGCGAACCAGCCGCCTAAGATCGAACCGGGCAGGATGCCGGCGAGCACCACGAGCCGCACCACGCCGAACACGCGCCCGACGAACTCTTCGGGGATGACACGCAGCCGCCACGCGATGATCGACGTCACCCCGTAGCCCGCGCAGAAGCTCGAGAACGCGACGCCCGCGATCGCGACCCAGATCGAGTGCGTCCACGGCAGCGGCAGCCAGCCGAAGCCGTCGGCGAGGTTCGCCACGATGATGGCGGGACCGAACGCCCAGTGCGTGCGGCCGGCGACGTACGAGCCGAGCGCCGCGCCCGCGGAGAAACAGCCGAACGCGATGCCGACGACCTGATCGCCCGCGTTGAACGCGCGCTTGAAGTACGGGATCAGCGCGACGTAGCCGATCGAGCCGACGAAGTTGAACGCGCAGCTCGTGAACGACAGCATCATCATCGTGCGGTCGGCGAACAGCAGCCGCCAGCCCGCGGCGACGTCGCCGCCGATCTGGCGCACCGTCGGCAGCTTGCCGGGATCGTCGGGCCCGAACGTGCGCACCGATGCGATGGCGACTTGCGACGTGAGATAGGTGAGCGCGTTGATCGCGAGCGCGGGCAGGGGGCCGAACAGGCCGAAGAGCGCGCCGCCGATCGGCGGTGCGACGAGGTTGACGCTTTGCTCCGTGGCCTGCAGGGCCGCGACCGCGCCTTTGGTGCGGTCTTTGTCGAGCAAGTAGGGGATGGACGCGGTCTGCGCGCCCAGGAACATCGAGCCGCCGATCGCGAGCACGACGACGCCGGCGTAGATCATCGAGACGGTGAGGTGGCCCGTTGCGAAGAGCACCGTGAAGAGCGCCATCACGGTGAAGCGCAGCATGTCGCACGTCAGCATGAGCCGGCGCCGGTCGACTCGGTCGCCGAGCGAGCCCGCGACCATGCTCATCACCGCGTACGGAAACAGCTCGAGCCCCCATGTCCAGCCGATCGCCGTGGCGGAGCCGGTGAGGCGGAAGACTAGCAGGGGGATGGCAAGCGTGCGCAGGCCGTCGCCGAGATAGCTGAAGGTCTGGCCGGCGTAGAAACGCGCGAACGCCGAAGATCGAAAGACGCTCGCCGGGCGAGCGGTCACGGTAGCCATGCGAGATTCCAATGCGTGCGGAGGAGGAGAAGAGGTCTGCACGAGCCGCGCCCGGGGCTGGGCGCGGGGAATCTACGAGGAGCGCATGGTCTCGTGAAGATTGGACCACTGCCCGGCCCAATCCTCGCGGCGACGGCGGGATTCCATCCCGGCCCCCCGAATCGTGGCGAGTCGGTCCCGGATAGCTCAGTTGGTAGAGCAGCTGACTGTTAATCAGCGGGTCGTTGGTTCGAGTCCAACTCCGGGAGCCAGAATTACGAGGGAAAAGTCGTCTCTATTCAGGCGGCTTTTTTCTTTGGGGGAGACGTGGGGGGAGTTGGTGTCCGTGGAACATCCAGAATTCGACGCCCGATGTCGTCGAGCACGATGGGGCGACCACACCACGTAGGTGCGGCACTCTCACTGAGTTGCGCAACGTGCGTCGGAACGTCGCGGAACGGATACAAGACGACATCGCGTATCCAAACCTTGACCGGCTCCCCGAGCGCGGCGGCCGGCGACGGACGCGGAGCAAACGTCTGAACCGGTGCCGCCGACGCCCCCGCAGTGGGCACGCCCGCGAAGGCGGCGAGCGATGCGAGGAGGCGCATCGCCGAGCGCGACGTCAACCGCGGACCGAAACGGCAGAGCGCTCGTCGCAAAACGCCGCGACGACAGCGTTGAAATTCATGGTGTTCGAGCAGCCCCAGGTGCCTGGCAGACGGCAGCATTGTCTGTGCGGAAGGTCTCGAGCTCCGGCACGGCATCCTGGGACGGGAGCCGGAGATGTATTCTCCTGATAGTGCGCGATGACGTGCTCGACGCGTTACCGTTCCTCGCTGCTCCGAACGCCATCGGGTACCACCGCGCCCGCGCCCGCATCGTCGCGGCCTACTAAGCGCTGCGTCCGATGACATGGGGCGCGGTTGGCATAACCGATTGCGGTGCGGCGATGGCATACGAGCGGCGTCGTGTGCGGCCCGAAGATATCCTACGTGCTCACGAGGGCGGCATCGTCGGCATGAACCGCATCATTCGCGTGTTCGGCGTGCCGGCTGAAGAGGAATCGCTCCGGACCACCGGTTGAAGATTGCCGTGCCCGTCGTGCGCTAGCCGCGCAGGTGGGCCGCGATCGCGTCCGCGGCCACCTCGATCGTTGGTTCCGCCAATCGGAATTGCTGGATGTCGAGATGCTGAGCGCGGTCTTGTATATGCTCGCGAGCGTTCCCTAGCCGTCTGGTGTCGGAATCCTGAACGCATTGAGCATGGCGCAAACGGTAATATAATGACCAGCGAGCTGCACGACGGCGACTACACCGTTGGCACCAAGAGCAGCGACGGCCGCGGTATAGACGGCGTCTGGCACGTCGTACGTCAGCATCAAGGACTCGACGAGCCGGTACGCCGCTCGCGCCGCCTCGGAGACTCCCTCCGGTCGGCGATGCTCTTTTATGGCCTGGATGACTTCGTCGGGAAGCCCGGCCGTTCGGCCCACTGCCGTATGCGCGTACAGCTCGTACACCCCGTTCCATTCGGCCCCGACCGCTAGCGTGACGACCTGTCGGACTCCTCACTCAGGAGCGGGCTCTTGCGCAAGGACTCTTCCCAATCCATGAAAGGGCTGGAGATGTCAGGCGCGCGCAGGAGCGCGTTGAACGGACCAATGAGACGGCCTTCGCGCGCGCACATTTCAAATCCGGAATCTCTTGCCCAGGGCACTTGAACTTCGACGAACCGATCATAGAGCCGTCGCTGCTCGCCGCTGATCGTCTCGGGATTCAGCAGCGGCAGACGGCCCCCGAGATCGTCATCTGCGCCCTCGGCGCCTGTCGTACTGGAGAGATCACGCATCGCAACGCCCCTCTGACGCGATGGAGGGGAGGATTCGCGTTTTCGCCCCGGTGCCGCTTGTCCGCGGTGGTCTAAGAAACGTGGACGCCATAGCGTTCGGCGGTAAGCGGATCGAGCGGAACTCCATCGCTCGTGACCATCATCTCCTCGGTCTTCGTCCCGTGATCGATGATGAGTCTCTCGACGCCGGCCGGTACGAACCCGTGATAAACGCGCGTACCGTCGGCGTCGGCGGTCAAGGCGCGCAACGCCAGCCGGGATGAAGACCATCGCGCCAGGGTCGGCCGTCGTCTCGGGTTCGTCACCGAGGCACACGCGAAGGCGCCCGCTGATGACGTACGCCATCTCCGCCTCGCGGTCGTGCACGCGGCGTGGAAGCCCCGCGCCCCGCTCGTAGATCGACTCGAGATTCGCGATGTGGCCGGCTGTCTGCTCGCTATCAGCGAGTACGATCCAGACCCCGCCTCCAAACGCGTAGCGCGGGCAGTTCTCCCGCCGCTCTACATACGCCGGAACGATCGGCACACCGTCGTCCTGATCGGCAGCCTCAGGTGCGCCGTCGGTCACGTGGAGCCTTCGGGAAGCGCACGCATGCCGTATTTCTTCCGCATCATGTCGAGCATTTGCTGCGGCGGCTGACCGCGGTTTTCGGCCGGGTTGACCGGGATCGGATCGTCGTTGTATCGCGCCGGCTTCCCGGAGTCGAGCACGAGGCGCTCAAAGCCGGCGGGCGTCACGAAGTTGAAGATCCGCGCCTCTTTGGTGTTGACCTGAAAGCCATGGTGCACGAAACGCGGGAGGTAGACGAACGCTCCGGGCGACGCCTCGATCCGCTGCGGACCGACGAAGAACGTCAGGTTGCCGTCGAGCACGTAAAAAAGCTCGTCGGCGTCCTCGTGAACGTGCATCGGTGCCGCGATTCCGTGCGCCACCCGCTCATCGAGGGCGCCGACCACCCCGCCGGTCTGCTCGCCCGTCGCGAGCACGCGCCACAGCGTCCCCTGCATCTGGAACGTCCTCGCATCCGGAAGCTCTATCTTGAAGGCGTGAGCGCGCTCGTGAAGGCTCATCCCGCGTTTGCCGACGACCCGGATTGCTCGGAAGAGTCCAGCATGAACGTCCCGCCCGGCTGGAGAACGACCGGTCGCGTGGCCGGCGCATATTGCTTGAGCGCGTCTCGGAAGAGGTCCGGCAGCTCATCTTGTTTCGCATAGTACTTCAACATGACGAGGTCCGTGACGCCGCCATTGAATGCATAATGGGTCGGAATGGCGGTCGCGACTCCCAACGTCGCACAGAGTTGCGCCGCCTCGTCCGGATTCATCGCGACCTGTTTTCCGAAGACGGAAAGCCCGTTGATCGGCAGCAGCGCGACGTCGATGTTCGGAAAGCGCTTCGGGATTTCGGAGAGTTCCGGGATGGCAAGCGTATCGCCGCCGAAGTATACGGTGAAGCCGTCCGCCTGAACCACGAATCCGATTTCCGCGACGGCGTGCTTTCCTGGCGTCGCCGTGATGGTAAACGCACCCAGACTGGCGCTTTCCCAGGGAGCCAAGGCTCTTACGTTGGTAAAGCCGGCCTTGCGCGCGGATTCCACCGCGCCGCCTTCAACGAGGAACGGGACGGCGTCGTCGATCGATCCAGCGATGGCCTTGACGTCGTCATGATCGTAGTGCGCATGCGATACCAGGACGCCCGCGAGAGGCGGAAGGTCCGCGGGTCGCATCCCAAGCGCCTCGCCTCGATGATAGCCGAACTTCTCCGAGAACCACGGGTCCGCTAGCAACACCGATCCTCCGACATCGATCAGCGTGCATGAGTGTGTGATCCGCGTGATTTTCAACGTGCTGGTAGACACGGACGCTTTTGATGGTGTGCGGATTTCGCGTTGGTCGTTGTCAGTTTCTCTCAGCACTGCGCCTCCTCAAAGATGCTGACGTCGCAGCATCGCTACCGGGCTTTGCCCACAAGGGACGTTTTTGCTGACTAGCCGGCTGTTATGAAGTAGCATTTTTTCGACACCACCCGGGGATCAGGCTCAGGACCCGTTTGCGACTAAGCCTTTGGTTGTTGCGTAACTCCCGACCGAATAGCAATTTCGTGACATCCATGGGCAGTCCACGACTTCGGATTCCGGGAATGTGAGACGGCTCGGAGAAATCACGCAAATGGGGCAGGCAGAGGTGGTCGCGCCACATCAGGAAGCGATCGAAGCGCTCGGGATCCGCGTGGAGCGGCATCGCAGGCCGGCGACGCGGCTACCAATTCGCTATGGCGGCGGCGACTTGGCGACGGTCATCGTCAGCCTCTCGAACACCCAACTGGTCGAGCGCGTTGTCGAAGGCCGTCGCGATCGCGGCATTGCGTATCGCGGTACGGCCACCGTTGTAGACCCTGCCTACGAGACACACTTCGTGGTCGAGGGCGAGGCGGACATCGTGAAGTTCTTCCTCCCAGTTGAGGACCTGCGTGCTCATCTCGGAGGTGAAGTGAGGCCGCTATTCGCGGAACCGCATCGTGGCTTGGAGCGGCTGGCGTATCGCGTCGCTCACGTGCTCACGCGCGGGGAAGGGACGGATGCCTTCGTGGTCGCGGAGGTCCTATCTGCGTTGGCGGATCCAGAACTGACGCCACGTCAACGCGGTGCATACCGCGGTGGGCTCGCGCCGGCAGCGCTGACCCGGGTGCTCGAATTGATTGAGCGCGGTCTGGAGCAACCGAGAGCGGTGTCGCCGTCGGTGAGGGCGATGGCGTCTGAGGCGAACGTGAGCATGTATCATTTTGCGCGCGAATTCGTACGGAGCGTCGGCATGACGCCGCATCAGTACGCTTTGCGCCGCCGGCTCGAGCGAGCGCGAAATAGTGTCGTCACGACGGTGGAAACCATCCAGTCGATCAGCGACCGCTATGGATTTGCCTCCCCCTCCCACTTCGTGCAACGCTTCCGTGCGGAGATGGGACTTTCTCCGGCTAGACTGCGTGCGCTCATCGGCAAGCCGGTACTCGAACCCGCTCTCACCTACGCGCCATTGACAGTTGTACGCAGGGACGGCGGCTAATGTGTCTGGAAATTCCTGGTGTGAATAGCGCCCCGCATGGCCGCAAACGCTGTTCCGCACAATCCGCCCACACGGCGATAGACACCAGGATTCCGTACTGAGGTAAGAAGTGGATACGCCCGTCGTCGGTACCATAAATGCTCGATCGAATGCTGATCTGGAGTCTCCAGCCGGCCCCGACGGCGCCCAGCGCCGCACCGCGGCGTCGTGATGACCGCAATGACGGTCTGGAAGCCCCAAGGCGTTTACATCGACATCGAAGCGCGCCGCGGAAAAGAAGCCGAAGTCGAGCAGATGCTTCGCGACATCCTAGCGTGCGTCGAGGATGAACCAGAAACAGGGCCGTGGTTTGCCGTACGTCATTCGCAGACGACATATGCAATCTTTGAAGCGTTCCCTAGCATCGCAGGGCGTCAGGCCCACGTCGACGGAGGGGGCGGGGACATCTTTCGCGATGTCGCGCGCATGAACGCGATCTTAGAGAAACCGGCGCACGTGCAAAAAGTGGATGTTCTCCTCACGAAGAAGGTCTTCGCCTAGCTGCACCTTCATGCGTCATAAAGCGCTATGCCGAATCGGGACGCACACCTGATGCTCAAAGACGCACATGCGGTCGCGTCGTGTTGAATCGGGCGTCACGGCTCCGCTCGCGCTTCGGGCTGCCAACGAAGCGACGACGGCGTTCCAACGGAGCCGAGTTGCTTGACATCGCCTGATTTGAGCGGCATACTTCGCGCAGGACGTACGAAAGTCACGGCCCGGTAGGTAGTCCGGGTAGCACTTACGTGCTCGTACAAGTGCCCCGCGCGTCGTGCGGAGCCGCCGGTACGTCCTTTTTCGCCACGCGGAGAAGGACGTATTTTTCATGTCGAGTCTGAAGGTATTGGTCGTCGGGGCGGGCTTAGGCGGGCTATGCCTCGCGCACCGATTGCGTCGTGCGGACATCGAGGTCCAGATATTTGAACGCGATGCGAGTCCATGGGAACGGCCGCAGGGCTATCGCTTGCACCTCGACGCCGAAGGCGTCAATGCGCTGCGCGAGTCGCTCCCGCCGTCGCACTACGCGCTCTTCGAAGCGACGTCGATGCGGCCGGTCGATTCCACCACGATCCTCGACACGAGTCTGCACGAGCTGCGCCGTGTCGCAAGCGACGAGCACGGGAGCACGCAAGGACAGGTCGCGGCCGACGGCCGGCCGATCCACGTCAACGTTGATCGCGCGATCCTGCGGCGCATACTGCTGACTGATCTGGCGGACATCTGCCATTTCAACATGCGGTTGGAACGGTACGAGGACAACGCAGACGGCGTGACGGCCGTCTTCCGCGATGGTTCCGTCGTCCGAGGCGACGTGCTCGTCGGCGCGGACGGGATCCTTTCGACTGTGCGCAAGCAACGGCTACCAGAAGCGCAGACGGTGGACGCGGGGCTACGCGCCATTTATGGGCGCATCCCGTTGCGGCAAGCCGTCGGCGTGGTGCCGGTGCAGGCGCTCAAGGACGTGTTCACGATCGCGACTGACGCCCGGAAAGTGTTCTTAGGGCTCGGACCCGTAGTGTTTCCGACGCGCCCGAATCACGCGTCGCGCGACCTGTTGCCCCAAGCAGACCTTCCGGCGCAGGAGGACTACGTAGCGTGCCTCGTCGGCGGGCGAACCGAACTGTTCGGCGACGACGTCGCGGACTTGCGCGTTGCGAGCTCCGGCGCCTTACAAAGACGCGCGATCGAAATGCTCGCGGAATGGCCGGCCGCCGCATCTGAGATCCTTACGCTCGCTGATCCGGACGCGTTCTTCTTCGTGGAGATGTACACGAGCGTCCCGCTAGCGATGCCGCGCCGTGGTCGCGTCACCTTGGTGGGCGACGCGATCCATGCAATGACGCCCACGCTCGGACGTGGCGCGAACCTCGCGATGCGGGACGGCGCGATGCTAGGTCGTTCGATTGCCGCCGTTCAGCGCGGCGTCGAGACGTTCGAGGGCGCTCTAGCGTCCTATGAGGCGGAGATGACGTTGTACGGTTTCGACGTGGTTCGAAAAGCCGCCGCGATGGGCGAGCGTCTCGTCGGTCAGAATCAGCTACCGCGCGAAAGTGGGCGCGCGGTTCCCAGTTGAGCGGCGGTTCGCGACCCTACGCGTACTCGAGGTGGTCCATGCGAACGCGGGCGACGCGCGACAACGAAGCGATGCAGAGGCAGATCGCATCCATCACGGCGCTGGGTCGCGTCGGCCTTCCGGACGACGTCGGCCCCGCGATCGCCGCTACTTGCCGAGGACACCCACCGGACTACCGGCCAACGCATCGAGGCTTCGGGCGGAACACTTCTGTAGCGCGCTGCCGCGCACGGGAGGACCGTGCAGTCGAACAAAGACGCACCTCAACTTACCACGGGACGGCGCCAACGCGATCGACGACCCGGCCGGTGCCGGCATCCGCGCCTTCGGTTGCCAACGCGACGATCGCGTCCGTCCCTTCTGTGACGGTTTGCGTTCCGCGATGTCCGTTGAGGTCCGTCGCGGTGTAGCCAGGATCCGCGGCGTTGAAGCGGACCATCGGCAGCGCTTTCGCATACTGCGTGGTCAGCATTGTGAGCGCCGCCTTTGACGACGTATACAGCGGGGCTGCGATCGTCGACTCGATGCGGTTCGGATCATGCGTGATGGCGAACGACCCCATGCCGCTCGTTACGTTGATGACCGCAGGGTGCTCCGAACGCTTGAGTAGCGGCAAGAATGCGTGCGTCACGCGAATTGGGCCGATAACGTTGGTGTCGTACACTTCGAGAGCATCCGGACCGGTCAGTTCATCGGCCGCATGATGCGCTCCGATGATTCCCGCATTGTTGATGAGCAGATCGATGCGGCCCTCGTGCGCCTCGACCTCGGCTGCAGCGCGCGCGACCGATGCATCGTCCGTGACGTCAATCTGCACGAAGCGCGCGCCGAGCAGCTCCGCGGCGGGTGCGCCGCGACTCGCATCCCGTGCACCGACGATCACCGTCTGGCCGAGTTCGATGAGCCGACGAGCGACTTCATAGCCGAGACCTTTGTTCGCTCCGGTGATAAATGTAATTTTCATCTCCGTCCAGTATATGAGGGAAGCTTCATGTTGGCAATTCGCATATGACGGCAATGTGACAGCGGGCGCTCCCGTGCTGTACGATCTGCTGCACGCCCGGGTATCACCATCTTGCGCATCGATGTCTTCCCAGGGATCCGAGGCGACCGTCCATCATCCGCAGGCGCTCGACGCCGAGGTCGTCCAGCCGGCGCGCGACGTCTCCGCTTCTCACAGCAGTTTGTCGAGCGTTATCGGGAGGTCGCGGATGCGCTTGCCGGTCGCGTTGAAGATGGCGTTCGCGACGGCTGCACCGGTGCCGGTGATGCCGAGCTCGCCGATGCCGTGCGCGCCGACCGGGGAACGGGGGTCGGGGATGTCGGTCCACATCACCTCGATGTCCGGCACGTCCATGTGCACGGGCACGTGGTACTCGGATAGATTGGGGTTCATGATGCGGCCGTTGCGCTCGTCGACCTGCGTATTTTCCATCAGAGCGAGACCCAACCCCATGACGATGCCGCCGCGCAACTGACTGGCAGCGGTTTTCGCGTTCATGATGCGCCCGCAGTCGAAGAAGCCCAGAAAGCGACGTACGCGTATCTCGCAGGTGACGGCGTTGACGCCGACCTCGCAAAAGACCGCGCCTCCGGAGTGCATGGCCCAGTGCATCATTTCAAACGGCATGGGCGCGGTCGCCTCAACGGTGAGCTCGCGTCGCCCCCGGCCGGCGAGCAGTGCGGCATAGCTCTGGTGCCGCTCGGGCTCGTCGAGTTTGGCCAGACCGCCATCTCGGGTGCCGACCTCATGGGCCTTGAGTCCCGCGAGCGGCGAACCGTGGACAGCGAGGCTCAACAATTCGTCAACCAGCTTGCAGTGCGCTGCGACCACGGCCGCGCCGATGGACGCCGTTTGCTGCGACCCCACGGCCATCACGAGCCCTGGAAGCGTGGAGTCGCCATACACGAACGTAACGTGCTCGAACGGCAGCCCGAGGCGTTCGGCGATGATTTGCGTTTGCGCTGTGGCCGTCCCCATGCCCATCTCGTGGGCGGCGACCTGCACGGTGACGCGGTCGTGCTCGTTGAGCGTGATTCGTGCTGCGCCTCCGGGCATGCGGACATAGGGGTGTGACGAGGCGGCGCAGCCGATGCCGACGAGCCACTCGCCCTCGCGCACCGCACCCGGGGTTGCGTTGCGCTTCGACCATCCGAATCGCTCGGCACCGCCGCGCCACGCCTCGATCATGTGCCG
>DASZBS010000081.1:0-12848 GCA_035943995.1 Candidatus Elarobacter sp.
GAACCTTGAGCATGTTCTGGATCGTGCCGATCGTGCCGATGCGGCGCAGATCGTCCGGGCCCGTATCTTCCGTCTCTTTGTCCTTGAGCGCGACGAGTCCGATCTGCTTGCCCTCGCGCAGCGCCTCTTCGACGAGCTGGATGCCGGGCCGCTTGACGACCGCGAGCGGGATGACGGTGTTCGGGAACAGCACCGCGTCTTGAAGCGGCAGAATTCCTAAGATCTCGGGGGCTTTGTCGGGTTTCGCCATTACGCGGGGGTCCTTCTGACCGTCATGCGGATCTCGGTCCGCACGATCGGATACTTCGTGGCTTGAGCTAGCGGGAGACGGATCGTGAGGATACCGTCGCGGTAGAGCGCCGACGCGCCGTCGTCGAGGACGGGCACGGGGAGGCGGATCTGCTTGAGGAACTCGCCGTACTGAATCTCTTTGCGCAGCAGCGAGCTATTGCGCGACAGGTCGCGCAAGGCGCGCCGGCCTGCGATGGTGAGGTACGCGTCGTCAACGGAAACGAGCAGCGAGTCGGCATCGGCGCCGGCGAGCTCGACATGAACGACGATCGTCCGGTCGTTTTCGTCGACGTGGACGTCGGTGTTGGGCTCGAACCGGCCGTGCGCACCGCGGGGTGCGAAAAGCCGCTCGAACTCGATCAGGTCGTCGTGATTTCGCACGCGCGCGCCTCCTCTCCGTTTAGCACTCGCCAGAACCCACTGCCAGGAACCGGGGTTGCCGGTGTTCCTATGCGCGGAAACGTACCGACGCGCGGTCGCCTTTTCCGTACAGTGGGAGCATACGCCGCCCTACCGGCTTTGGAAGGGCGGCTTGCCGTCGTTCCGAGGTTTTTCACGCTCACCGCCGTTGCCAACCACCTGCTCGACGCGCTCCCCGGCGACGTGCGACACGCCCTCGGCGAGGCCCTCGAGCGGGTGCACCTCCCCGTCAAATCGATCGTCTACGAGTCCGGCGGGCGTATGAACGACGTCTACTTTCCCATCGACGCCGTGATCTCCATCGTGACCGTCATGCGCGACGGGACGCACATCGAGGTCGTCACCGTCGGTCGCGAGGGTCTGACGGGAGCCCAGGGCCTGCTCGACGGGCCCGTCGCGACGCAGCTCACCTATTGCCAGGTCGCGGGCGAAGCCTACCGCCTGCCGTTCGCGCGGTTCGCCGAGCTCTGCGAGCGGTTCCCCGCGTTGCGCGCCCTGGTCCAGGGCTACTTGAGCGCGCTGCTCGACGTGATGGCGCAGTCCATCGCCTGCAACCGGCTGCACGCCGTCAACGAGCGCTGCGCGCGCTGGCTGCTCATGACGTACGACCGCATCGGCCGCACCGAGTTCCCGCTCACCCATGAAGTCCTCGCCACGATGCTCGGCGTGCGCCGGGCCGGGGTCAGCATCGCCGCCGCCGCGCTGCAGCACGCCGGCTCGATCAGCTACCGGCGCGGCCGCTTCAGCGTCGTCGACCGCTTCGCCCTGGAGGGGGCGGCGTGCGAGTGCTACACGGCGATCAACGCTGCCTTCGCCCGCCGCCGCCCGGCGCCGTAGCGACCCGGCCCCAAGCGAATCCACACCGTCCACAGCGGCGTGTGTAAAGTAATGCGCCGTTAAGATGACGAAAGTCGGTTTAGCTCACCCGCCTCCGTCACTTACGAGATGCCGATGGACATGACGATCCCGGCGCCCGCCGCCGTCGCGGGCGCGGACCTTCTCCGGACGGCGCTGATCGAGCGCGTCCGGGCCGCGCGGCCCGCGATCGTTTCCCTGGTCGCGCCGGCCGGTTTCGGGAAGTCCACCTTCGTGCGCCAGCTGCTCGAAGGCTCGGCCTTCGCGGTCTGCGACTGCCGCGGCGTCACCTCCGACGTCGACCTGGCTCGCCGCGTGATCCCGGCGCTCGCCGACGAGAACCCCGACCGCAGCGCCAACCTGTCCCAGAGCGAGGCGATGCTCGGCGACGGGCACGCGTCCGCGGCCGACCGCGTCGGGGTCGCGCTCGCGGCCTGGCGCGTGCGCCCGCCGGACGCGTCGGCGTTCGTGTTCGAGAACACCGAGGACGCGATCGCCGATCCCGGCGCCCGCGAGCTGCTGGCCAAGCTGCTGGCGAGCCGCACGGACGGGCGCACGATCGTGATGTGCTCGCGCGAGTCGCTGCGCATGCACCTGTCGCGCTTCGCCCCGCCGCACCAGATCCTCAGCCTGCGCGCGTCCGACCTCGCCTTCACCGCCGACGAGATCGACGCGATCTTCCGGCCGACGGGCGCGAGCCCGGCGAGCGTCGAGCGCGTCGCGTCGATCGCGGGCGGCTGGCCGATCGCGGTGCTGCTGCTCGCGCGGTTCGCGCACGAGGGCCGGCTCGAGCCGCTGCTCGACAAGCTCGACGACGTCGCGTACGAAGAGCTGCACGAGTACCTCGCCGATCAAGTGCTCGGCGACGCGTCGCCCGCGGTGACGGACGGCCTGCTGGCCTCGTCGGCGATCCCGCAAGCGACGGAGCGCGACGTGCGGCTCGCGCTTGGCGACGACGCGGCGTTCGACACGTTCCTCGCGTTCACCAAGACGTCGCCGTTCGTGACGCGCGGCGCCGACGGCACGTTCGGCGTCCACCCCCTCGTCGCGTCGACGCTACTCGAGCGCCATCCCACGCGCGCCGACACGCTGCTCTTGCCGGCGGCGGCGGCGTACGAGACCGCGGCCGAGTACCAGCGCGCGGCGGAGATCCACCTCGGCCGCGGCGACCAGCAAGCCGCCGCCGACGCGCTCGAGCACATCGAGGTGATCGATGAAGGCCCGCAGATCGGCTACGCGCGCGTGCTGGCGTCGCTCGACCGCGAGATCGTGCTGCGGCATTCGCGGCTGTGGTCGGTCACCGCGCTCGCGCGCACGTTCTCCGTCGACTCGCGCGTGCTGCACGACGAGGTCGAGTCGATGTGGGCGAAGCTCCCTGCCGACGCGCCGGCGATGGAGCGCATCCACCTCTACGTCTTCCGCGTGCTGATGCTCAGCTATGTCGGCGAGTACGAGTCGGCGCTCGCGCTGGTCGACGAGTTCCGCACGCAGATCGCCGCGCCCGACGTGCCGCAGACACGCATGCACGCGTGGCTGCTGTACCTGCGCTCGCTGATGACGGCGCGGCTGGGCCGCACCAAAGAAGCGGAGTTCGACCTCGAAGCGGCGTGGCCGTTCATCAACGGGATGCCGCTGATGGCGGGCGGCACGCTCGTCACGCTCGGCGCCGACGTGGCGCGCGTGCGCGGCGACCGCGCGAGCGAGCGCGAGCGCATCGAGCGCGCGATCGAGTACGCGCGGACGACGGGCTTCGGCAACTTCGTCGCGTTCTACGAAGCGGAGGCGACGTTCGGCGCCTGGTTCGCCGGCGACGACACCGACTTCGTGCAGCACGCGTTCGCGCTCGAAGCGGTCGTGGAGCGCGAAGGGGTGCGCGGCTTCGCGTTCTTCACCGCGTGCGCACGCGGTCACGCGGGCGAGCCGCAGCCGGCCGATCAGCCGAAGTGGGTCGCACTGGGCTACTTGATCGCCGCGGCGAACGCGGAGGACGCGGCGACGGCGCTGCGCCACGCCGACGTCGCGCGCGAGACGGCGTCGAGCAGCCGTTCGCCGTTCTACCAGGTGCTCAGCGCGCTTGCCGTCGCCGAGCTCAACCCCGCCCGGCGCCGCGCGCTGCGCGCGGAGGCGGCGGCGCTCGCGCAGCGCATCGAGTCGGCGGAGCTGCACGAGGCGATCGACGCGATCGCGCGCGGCGAGCAGGGCGGTTTTCTCGAACCGTTCGTGCGCCGCTATCGCGGCGACGCGGGTGCGGAAACGCCGCGCGGCGGGCTCACGATCGAGCTCGTCACCGGCCACGTCGTGCGCGACGGGCAGGCGATCACGCTCGCCGAGCGCGAGCACGCGCTGCTCACCGCCGTCGCGATGCGCGCCGAATCGCTCTCGCGCGACCGGCTCACCGACATCCTATGGCCGGACCTGGGCGAGAACGCGGCGCGCAACGCGTTCCACGTCTGCCTGCACCGGCTCAAGTCGCGCCTCGGCGACGACAACGTCATCGTGCGCACGCGCGAAGGCTACCGGCTGGGCAGCGAGGTGCGCGTGGACTTGTGGGAGATCGATCGCGCGCTGGGCACGCTGCGCACCGACGGCGCGCTCGACGCGCGCCAGGTCGCCGGGCTGCGCGAGCTCTACGACCGCCTGCGCGCGACGCGGCCGCCCAAGTTCGAGGAGTGGGAGTGGTTCGAGCAGACGGAGCGCCACCTGCGCGAGCTGCGCTGCGAGGTGGCGCAGGCGCTCGCGAAGCACGCGCTCTCCGAGCACCGCACGCAGGACGCGCTCGCGCTCTGCCACGAGATGATCGCGTACGACCCGTGCGACGAGCCCGCGCGCGAGATCGCGATCCGCGCGTACCTCGAAAGCGGCGACCGCGCCGCGGCGCTGCGGCATTTTCGCCAGTACCGCGACGTGCTGTCGGCCGAGTTGCAGTGCGAGCCGTCCGACGCGCTCGCGAAGCTGGTCGGCGCGACGAGCTGAAGCGGGCGGGGCGCCTTAGAAGCTCACGCCGAAGATGTAATCGGCGGCAACGGGCTTGCAGTCGATGATGGCGGTGCGAAACTTCGTCCGCCGGGCTTCGGCGAGCGCCGGCAAGTTGAGCTCCGGGGCCGAGCTGGACTGCACGCGCGCCGCTACGATGCGGGAGGCCGTGTCGAGCGAGACTACCACGTAGACCGTGCCGCTCGGCAGGTTCGGCGGCGTGATCGAGATTTGGGGGCCCGCGTCGAGCGTGGTCGGCGGGTAGCGCTTCGCGATGCACGCATCGGCCGCCGGCGGCGTCGTCCCCGGCGTGCAGCGCTCGACGCTGTACGAGAACCATTCCGCGCCTTGATTGTCGTAGGCGAACGTGCGCCGGAAATCGCCGCCCGGCAACAGCTCGTCCGTCATGCGCACCGCGACGCCGTCGCGATTCTCCCCCTGGATCGTCCAACTTTCGCCTGTCCACGGCGCCGCGCCGCCGCCAAAGCCGCCCAGCGCCGTCTGCACGTGCCAGCGCCCGAGCGCCGGATCGAACACGTAGTGATCGTCGAACGACGACTGCTTCCCCGCCCGCTCGACCACGTTGTGCACCGTGATCTCGTCACCGACGAGCGTACCGGTCGCGTGCACGATCACGCCTTCTACGGTGCGGCACGCCCACGGGCCGGCCAGCGCGGTCACGTGATCGCCGGCGGGCCAGCCGGGCGGCGCGGACGCCGGTGCCGCCGCGAACAGCGCGAACGGCGCGACCGCGCAGGCGATGATGCGGCGGAAGCGCGGCGTCATGCGCGCAGCCCGGACGGTTTTTCGAGCAGCGCGGCGTTCGTGCTCGCGAAGATGTCCGGAGGGACGCGTCCCTGCGGGCAGCGGCAGGCCAGCGGGTCGTGCGGCATGCGCGAACGCTAGCGGTTGCGGTCGAGGAACTCCTGCCAACCCGCCGGCGCGATCGACAGATCGCCGCGGAACGGGTAGTCGAGCTCGAAGATCAGCACGAACGTCGACGCGATCATCGCCGCGACGGCGCCGGTCATCAGCAGCTGCGTGCGCAAGCTCGACAAGCCGACCAGATAGCAGATGCCGACGACGACGACGGCGCCGATCAGCAAGATGGTCCATTCGAACGGCGACACGCCGCTGTTGTTGTCGTCGAGCCGGTGATGGCGCGCGTCGTGCAGCGCGCCGAGGTACTGCAGCGATGCGGACTGCGCGTTGCCCGCGCCCGCATCCGTGGGGTGGAACCGGGCGACACCCTCGAACGTATTGGTGAGCACGTTCTCCGCGAGCCTGCTGCTACCGCCTTTGCGCATCGCCGGCCATTCGTCGTGCACCATCAGCGACGCGTACTCGACGAGGTTGCTGCGCACGTGCGGGCCCAACGGTGCGGGCAGCCCGGTCGCGGTGTGCCAGAGATCCGTCGCGGCAGCCGCCTCGACGGCGACGCGCTGCGTCGCCGCGTCGAACTCTTGCCACACGATCGCGACGATGAACGCGAGCATCACCGCGAACAGCCCGCCGGTGACGCCGAGCACGATCCCGCCGACGTCGTTGTGGCCGCGAAAGTCCGTCCGCGGAAACGCGCGCCGCACCGCAACGTGCCCGCCGCACGCGAGCCCAACGGCGATCGCGACCGCGCCGAACAGCACGGCCCACGACGGAAACCCGTAGAAGACCGTCATCGCATCCCCAGCACGGTCAGTCCACCTCGCGCGCGTTGAGGTCGACGAGCGCGCCGTTCACACCGCTGCCGCGGTCGCTCGCGAGGAACACGAGCGCGTCGGCGACCTCCTGCGGGGTCGCCGCCGCTGCGAAGTCTTCCGCGTTCAAATAGCGGCGCGCGGCGGCGGTGGCGACACCGCCGAGCACGAGCGCGTTCGCGACGATGCCGTCGGCCTTGTGCTCGCGCGCGATCGCTTGCATCAACACGTTCACGCCGGCCTTTGCGATGCCGAACAAGCCGCGCCCGGGCGCGGGCTGCTTCGAGGAGCCGGCGGTGACGACGACGATCCGCCCGCGCGAACGCGCGCCGTCACGATAGGGCTGCGCGAGCATCGCGCGCAGCGCCGGCAACGCGAGGTTGTACGCGGTCTCGACGAACGCGCTGTAATTCGCGCGCAGTTCGTCCAGCGAGGAGTCGACGAGCCGCACCACGTGTCCGTCGCCGGCGAGGCTGACGACCGCGTCGACACGGCCGAACCGTTCGACGCACGCGTCGACTGCCGCGGCGGCTTGAGCCGGATCGGTCAGATCGGCGGCAAATGGGATCGCCACGGCGCGTTCGGCGTCGTCGAGCAGTTGGTCGATCGCCTCGCGCGCGCGCTCCGACGAGCGCGACACGACCAGCACGCGCGCGCCTTCCCGCACCAGCGTCGCGAGCGTCGCACCGCCCACGCGCCCGGTCGCACCGGCCAACACGACCGCATCACCTGCCAGCAGCATCAGCGTGACGCTACGCCGGTCTTGCGGCGCTTTCCCGGTGGCGGCGCCAAAAAGCACGTCGCCGCGTGGTCGTTCACCACGCCGACGGCTTGGAGGAACGCGTAGCAGATCGTCGACCCGACGAAGCCGAAGCCGCGCTTGCGCAAGTCCTTGCTCAGCGCGTCGGACAGCTCGGTGCGCGCCGGCACGTCGTGCGACGTGCGCGGCCGGCTCACGAGCGGCGCGCCGCCGGCGAAGTTCCAGAGATACGCGTCGAACGAGCCGTGCTCGTGCTGCACGGCCAGAAACGCTTGCGCGTTGCGCACCGACCATGCGATCTTCGCGCGGTTGCGGATGATGCGCTCGTCGGCGAGCAGCGTCGCCGTCTCGCGTTCGCCGAAGCGCGCGACCTTCGCGGGATCGAACTCGCGGTACGCGCGGCGGTAGCCATTGCGCCGGTGCAAGATCGTCGACCACGACAGACCGGCTTGCGCGCCCTCGAGGATCAGGAACTCGAACAGCGCGCGGTCGTCGTGCAGCGGCACGCCCCACTCGCGGTCGTGATAGTCGACCATCGCCGGATCGGTACCGGCCCAGGAACACCGGACACGACCGTCGTCGCTCGCCATGTCCCGGCGTTTTGACCTACGTGGACGGCGCACCCGCGCGGCGGTAGGCGCGCTCGTCGTCGAGCAGCGCGCGCGCCAGCGGCAGAATCGCCTCCGCCTGCCACACGCCCTGCAGCACGGCCCGATCGCCGTTGTCGTTGACGAGCTCCCAGCTCGGCCGCTCCGCGCAGCCAATCGCGGTGAGGCGCGCGTTCGCCGCGTGCAGAGCCTGCAGGATGGCGTCGCTGTGCATTTCCTCGCGAAGCGTGTTTTCGGCGATGCCGGTGAACGTCGACACGGCGCGGACGGCTTCGTCCTCGCGGCCGAGCAGCGCTCCGTCGACCATCGCCGCACGCGACACGGACTGCGCGAGCGCAATCGGATCCGCGCCTAGCGCGACGCCCGCGGCGACCGCGGCGTTCGCATGCCACGTCCCCGTCGTCTCGTCCTCGCACCACGCCGGGTCGAGCACCGTGCCGTACGCAAGCGTGCCGCGCGTGTAGTACCACGCCTCGGCGGCGTGCGTGAACCCGACGGGCGCGCCGTTCGCGACCGGCGCGAACACGACGTCGAGCGCAACGTCCTCGGCCAGCGTCGCGCGCAGCGCCGCCATCGCGGGCTGTGCCGCGAGGCACCAATGCGAAAGGACGTCCACGAACGCGGTGACTTTCATGCGCAGCCTTTCATCGAAAGGATCGATGTCCCCGAAAACACGGCTTGCGCGGAAACGTTGCAGGCTCGCCACCCGATCGCTCAGCCTGTGCGTATTACTGCGCCGTGCCTCGGCGATAGGCGACTAGGTGAACATGCGCTTCGGCGACCGTCCCGTGATGGACGTACGCGAACGACGTGATGCCGATACCGGGGACGAGGGTCATGTGCTCGTCGCTGGCCAGCGTGCGGAACGTCAACAGATATCCACGGCGCGTCACGCTCACGCCCGGAACGTCCACTCTCACGGGGGTCGCGTTTTCGACCCACCACGCGTACCCTGTGTCGTCGCGCGGTCCCATGTCCGGCTTACGGGCGACCTGTCCCTTTTTCAACGGTGTGTCGAACCACGGTTCCTGCACAAGCGTTTTGGTCAGCCCGATGGCGCCCGACTTCTTCAGGGCTGCAAACGTCTTTTTGGCGTCGCCAAAAACGATATAGTAGCGTGTCCCCACACGGACGAAGGCGTAGTCTCCGCGACGCCGCTGCGGCGACCACGACAGGAGGTCCCATACGCCCCCGGAGAGGAGCGCAGCGGCGACGTCGCCGTGGTCGAACGCGTCGACGACTTCGGACAGCCACCGCACCTCGTTGTTGCGAATCGTGTTGGGAGGGTCCGTCCACCTCACGTGCCCCGCATACGTCCACGACGTTCCTTTGACGAACGGAACGACGGTGGCGTCCCCGTGTACCTCGGCCGCGCCGGTCGTTGCCACGAGGAGGACCGCAGCCAGAATGCCCGACGCGCACCGGACCGTCATCGCTCGAATCACAGCGCGAGGCGGAAGCGCACGATCCCTTGGCCATCGGCGAACCACAAGTTTCCGTCGGGGCCGAGCACGCCGTGCGAAACCCCGACGGTCGAACCGAACGGGATCGGTAGCAAGCTGATGTAGAGCGTCCACGTCCCCGCGAAGCTCAGCGACGCGACGCCGTCTGCCGATGCGTACGCGAGCGGGTCGTTCATGCCGCCGACGCCCCACATGACGCCGCCCGCGGCCGTTCCCAGCACGGGATCGAACGACGCACCCAGCGGGGTGAGCGGCGTTTGATTCACAGCTCCGCCGGTCGTCATGGACCAGATCGGCCCGGCGCCCAAATTCGCTGTAAAATACATCGTGCTCGACGGTCCGAACACGAGCGTGCCGGGAGTGTGCCGGCCGCTGGCGTCCACGGTAAACTGCGACACGACGCCGGCGGTGGTGATGCGCCCGATCTGCTGCGCCTCGGAGAACCACAGCGCACCGTCGGTGCCGACCACGAGCGAGCTCGGGCGGAACAATCCGCCGATGGGATACTCGGTGATCGCGCCCGTGGAGAGCGTCACGACACCGATGCGGTCGCCTTCGGCGAACCAGATGTTGTTGTCCGGTCCGACGACGATCGGACCCGTGTCGCTTCCGTTTCCGGGCGCGCCGGAGGGGATGGGAAACTCGGTCACCGTGCCGGACGGCGTCATGCGCCCGATGAAGTTGCGGCGGCCTTCGGTGAACCACACGTTCCCGTCGGGACCGGCGACGAGGCCTTTCGCGTACCCGACGTCGGACGACTCGGTCAAGATGCCGGTCGACGGCGAAACCTTGCCGAGCTTGCACACCGCGCCGGCCAGCACGCCGCACTCGGTGAACCAGATGTTGCCGTCCGGCCCGACGGTCGTCGCGAAGATCGCGAGATACGTCGTCGGCCCATAGCGGGTCCACGCATCTGGCGTGAACACCGCGGGGTTGCCGGGCACGGGTCCGGTGACCGTGAACGTGACCGGCGGCTTCTGCAGCAGCTTGCCGGTGTAACGCACCGTGATCGCGTCGGCGGCGCCGGTGAGGGTCGTCTTGTTGATCGTGACTTGCCCGGAGGTGTCGTTGTTGGCGACGGTTATCGCCGGAGCGTACGTCCCCTTGATGAGGTTACCGAAGTCGTCGAAGGCCGTCGCGGTCAGCGAAAGCGTGGTGGCGGTGCCGACGGGCGCCGTCGCGCGATCGAGCTGCAGCGAGATCGATCGCGGAAACGTTCCCGTTGGCGCCGACGTCGGCGTCGGCCCAGGCGCGGGCGGGACGGCGCTGCCGCCACCGCCACCGCCGCCGCCTCCGCAACCAGCGAGTGCGCAGGCGATGAGAAGTACCGACCCGGCCTTTACGGCCGCGCGAACGTAGCGAAACTGCTTCATCGATGTGCGTCCTGCGGGCCCGTGATGCGAACAAGCGATTTTCGTGCTTCGATCCCCGCCTCCCGTCGCAAACGAACGGTGCTGTTCGATCGTCGCAATCGAAAAAAGGCCCCGGAGATCGCTCTCCGAGGCCGTCGATTTCGACTTCGCTCGATCACCCTTCGACAAGCTCAGGGTGACACTGATGTCAGGCTGACATCGGTGGGCGAAGGCTACATCATGTCGTAGCCGCCCATGCCGCCGCCGCCACCGCCGCCGCCGGATTCCTTTTTCGGTTCCGGTTTGTCGGCGATCAGCGTTTCGGTCGTCAGGACCAGCGCGCCGATCGAGGCCGCGTTTTGCAGCGCCGAGCGCGTGACCTTGAACGGCTCCACGATGCCGGCCTTGACCATGTCGACGAGGTCGCCCGTCATCGCGTCGAAGCCCATGCCGGGTTCCGCCGTCTTGACGCGGTTCACTTCGACGCTGCCTTCGAAGCCGGCGTTCTCCGCGATCTGGCGGAGCGGCTCTTCGAGCGCGCGCGTGATGATGCCCACGCCGATCTTCTCGTCCGCATTCTCCGTCTTGCCCTGGAGCTCGATGAGCGCCTTGACCGCGTGCACCAGCGAGCTGCCGCCGCCCGGGATCATGCCCTCTTGCACGGCAGCGCGGGTCGCGCTGAGCGCGTCCTCGATGCGGTGCTTCTTCTCTTTGAGCTCGGTCTCGGTGGCCGCGCCGACCTGGATCACCGCGACGCCGCCCGACAGCTTGGCGAGGCGCTCTTGGAGCTTCTCGCGATCGAAATCGCTGTCGGTGTCTTCGATCTGCCGCTTGATCTGTTCGATGCGGCCCTTGATGGCTTCGGGCTTGCCCTTGCCGTCGACGATCGTCGTCTCTTCCTTGGTGACCTTGACGGTCTTGGCCTGACCCAGCAGGTCCGGCGTGATCTTGTCGAGCTTGAGGCCGAGCTCTTCGGAGATCACCGTCGCGCCCGTGAGCGTGGCGATGTCCTTGAGCATCTCTTTGCGGCGGTCACCGAAGCCCGGCGCCTTGACGGCGACGGTGGTGAACGTGCCGCGCAGCTTGTTCACGACGAGCGTCGCGAGCGCTTCGCCCTCGACGTCCTCGGCGATGATCAGCAGCGGCTTCTGCATCTGCACGATCTTCTCGAGCAGCGGCAGGATGTCGGCGATCGCCGAGATCTTGCGCTCCGTCACGAGGATGTACACGTCGGTGAGCTCGGCGATCATGCGCTCGGAGTCGGTCACCATGTACGGCGAGATGTAGCCCTTGTCGAAGAGCATGCCGTCTTTGGTCTCGACGTCGGTCTTCATCGACTTGGACTCTTCGACCGTGATGACGCCGTCTTTGCCTACGGCTTCCATCGCCTCGGAGATCAGCAAGCCGATCGTCTTGTCGTTGGCTGAGATCGACGCGACTTGCGCGATCTTCTCGGCGCTGTCGACGGTGTGGACCATCTTCTGCATCTCTTCGACGGCCTTTTCGACCGCCGCCTCGATGCCGCGCTTGATCAGCAGCGGGTTCGAGCCCGCCGTGACGTTGCGCAGGCCTTCGCGGATGATGGCTTGCGCCAGCACCGTCGCGGTGGTCGTGCCGTCGCCGGCGATGTCGTTGGTCTTGGAAGCGACTTCCTTGACGAGCTGCGCGCCCATGTTCTCGAACGTGTCGGGGAGCTCGATCTCTTTGGCGATCGTCACGCCGTCGTTGGTGATCGTCGGCGAACCGAATTTCTTGTCGAGGACGACGTTGCGGCCCTTCGGCCCGAGGGTGACCTTCACCGCGTCGGCGAGGATGTTGGCGCCGCGCTCGAGCGCGCGCCGTGCCTGCTCGTCGAATACGAGTTGTTTTGCTGCCATGGTTGTGTCTTAAACTCCGGCCGGAACGCGCTCATCGCTGATGACAGCGAGAACGTCTTTTTCCGAGATGATGAGGTACTCTTTGCCTTCGAGCTTGATTTCCGAGCCCGAGTACTTCGAGTAAATGATTTTGTCGCCAGGCTTGACGTCCATCGGCAGCTTGGTGCCATTGTCGAGCGTGCGGCCCGTGCCGACTGCGAGGACGCGGCCTTCTTGCGGTTTTTCTTTGGCCGTGTCAGGAAGGAAGACGCCGCCGGCGCTCTTCTCGGCCTGCTCCACGTGCTCGACGACCACGCGATCGCCCAGTGGCTTGAGATTCACGAAAACCTATCCTCCGAGAGCTGTAGCTACCGGTTCAGAAGGGGGAAATTGCGGCTTTGGCACTACCAGCACGAGAGTGCCAGCCGAAGAACTACGTTAGCAGACTCAGCGCCCGACTGCAAGAGGCGAGCGCGGCGCAACGCGCTTGCCTATTTTGCCTAGCTTGCCGTACTGGCGGTCGCCGCAAAATTCCGGGTACACGGAAGACGTGCCAGTCGTCTCTCGAATCTCTGT
>DASZBS010000082.1:0-6300 GCA_035943995.1 Candidatus Elarobacter sp.
CACCGTGATCGCCGCGGGCGGCGACGGTGACGGCTACGCGATCGGCGCGGGCCACTTCGTGCACGCGGTGCGCCGCAACACCGACATGACGTACATCGTCATGGACAACCAGACGTACGGTTTGACGAAGGGCCAGTCGTCGCCGACCAGCGCGACGGGCTACGTCGCGTCGGTGAGCCCCGACGGCAACCCCGACACGCCGCTCAACGGCCTCGCGCTCGCGCTCGCCGCCGGCGCGACGTTCATCGCGCGCGGCTTCTCCGCGCAGCCGAAACAAATGGTCGCGATGATCAAAGCAGCGGTCGAGCACCGCGGCTTCGCGATCGTCGAAGTGATGTCGCCGTGCGTGACCTACAACAAGATAAACACGTACGCGTGGTTTAAGGAGAACACGGAAGACGGCACGCTGCGCGACGGCTACGCGCCCAACGACCGCCTCGCCGCGTTCGAGGCGCTGACGACCGAAGGCAAGATCCCGCTGGGCATCCTCTACAAAGAAGACCGCCCGACGTTCGAAGACCGCACCGAGTTGCCGGAGATGCCGATCGCGCACCTCGACGTCCGCACGCCGCACGCGGGCTACGCCGCGATCCAGGCGGCGTACCGCTAACGCTCGGCCGGCGCGGTCGCCGACGACATCGCTTGGCAATGGTTCTCGGCTGGGCGTTTGTGGCGGTGTTCGTTCATGCAGGCGTTGCGGCACCAGCCTCGGCGCGTCCGCTGTGCGCTGCGATTGCGCGCCCCCTCATCGCGCCCGTCACGCATTCGAGACGGGATGATGCGGAGCGATTGTTAGGCAGCGAAAGCGCCGTGCAACTCACGGACGGGCAAGCCGCAATGCTGATCGGAAAACCGCGCGGCCGTGATTCGCTCGCGCGCACGTTGATCGGTCGAGCGATTTCCCGACTGGAAAAGCAACGCGCTGACGAGTTGGACCATCAGATCGGGAGCTGGGGGGCTAGAGACGCGGACGAACTCGCCGGTCTGCTCAAAGCGGAGGTGCCAATGATCTTCTCACCACCGCGTCCGTTCTTGTTCAGAGCCGTGCGGGGATTCGAGGGCACCGGGAATTTCTCGGCGGAAGAGTGCGGTGATCGGCTCGATATCCATCATGGCTCGCTGGGGAGGAACCGCCCGCCACCGACGTCAGCCCTAATCGTCATCTTTCTGAAACGGCAACCGGCTAACGTTCACACCGACTATACGGTCATCGAATAGCATTGGAGTGCGCGTCGTCTAGGCGGTCAGCGGGCCGGGTTGCGAGCGATCTGCAAGGTGGCGGACTGCCCTGGGCGCAGCAGCGTCACCGCGGTTTGTGGCGCGGTGCGGGCGACCGCGGCGCGGAACAAGTCTCCGCACTGCGGGCCGACGACGAGCGGGTTGTGCGCGTAGTGGACCGGGATCGCCTGGCCGACGCCGAGCAGCTTGCATGTTAGCGCGGCGTCGTCCGGTCCCATCGTGAATGCGCCGTTGCCGGTGCAGAGCACGGCGAGGTCGGGTCTATAGCGCGTCCCCACGAGCGCCATGTCGCCGTACACGTCGGTGTCGCCCGACGCGTACACCCGCGCGCCGCCGATGTCGATGATGAACCCGGCCGCGGGAAAACCCGACGCGGTCGAGTGCACCGCGGGGACGAGATGCAGCGTCACGCCTTTGTAGCTTGCGGTGCCGCCCATGTTGATACCGGCGCCGCCGTTGAGCACGACCTGCGTGTTGTCGATGTTCGCGGCCTTGAACTTCGGCAGCAAGCCGACGCGCATCAGATCGCTTTGCCCGACCGTCTTGACGTCGACGCCCGCGGCGACGAGCGCGCCGAGCAACTCGAAGTAATCTCCCATGTGGTCGCCGTGATCGTGTGTCAGCGCGACGATGACCGCCGCGTTCGGACCGCGACCCTTGAGGTGCGCCGCGTACGCGGCCGGGCTCGAAAGCTCTGCGGGCTTGTCGATGTTGAACGCCTTGAAGCCCGTGTTGTTCCAAATCCACGCGTCCACCAGGACGATCGTCTTGTCGTCGGGCGTGGCCAGCTCGTAGACGCCGCCGCCGTACCAGCGCATCTTGAGCGGCACGGTCGCGCCCGCCGCGGCGACGACGCCGCCCGATGCGGTGGAACCGACGGTTCCCGCGGCTGCCGACACCTGGATGAACTCGCCGCGCGAAAGTGGATCGCTCATGGAAGACTCCTCTACGGCCTGTCGCCTGCGTATGCGCCTGGATACGCGGGCGACGCGGCGAGACCTCGCGGCGCTCGCACGGGCACGGCGACGATCGCGGCCGCAGCGACCAGCGCCGCGATGCACGCGCCGAACGCCGTGCCGTAGCCGTACGCGTCGATCAGCCGGCCGACGACGACGGGGCCCAGCGCGGCGCCGATCCCGACCGGCACGCCCTGCGCGGCGATGACCGCGCCGTACGAGCGGCGCCCGAAGCGCTGCGCCATGAGCGCGCCGCGCAGCGGAAACGTGGCGCCGTACGCCGCGCCGAACGTGCACACGTAGGCGATCACGCCGGGCAGCGCCGGCGCCTTCACCAGCAGCACGATGCCCAGCGCTTGGAGCGCGAACGCGGCGGCGAACAGCAGCGCGAGCGACGTGCGCTCACCGTGCCACGCGATGAACGCGCGCCCGGGCAGATACGCGAGTCCGAACAGCCCGACCAGCGCCGCCGCGAACGCCGGCGCGTAGCCGCGCGCGATCAGGTACGCGACCTGCTCCAGCACCATGCCCGTGCTGGCGAACGCGCCGAGCGCGAGCGCGGCCGTCAGCAGCCAGAATGACGCGCTGCGCACCGCGACGCGATACGCGACGCCGCTCTCGGGCGTCGACGTTCCCGCGAACGGCGCCCCGTCGGGGAACAGCCCCAGATCTTCGGGATGGCGGCGCACCACGAGCGCGTGCAGCGGGAACGCCACCAGCAGTTGGACGGCCGCCATGATCGCGAGCGTGTCGCGCCAGCCGAAGCGCGCGATCAGCAGGCCCGCGATCGGATACGTGACCGTTGACGAAAACGCGCCCATGAAACTGAGCACGGAGAACGCCTGCGTGCGCCGCTTGTCGAACCAGTTCGCGACGACGGTCATCGTGACGGGATAGAACGTCAGCGCCGAGCCGAGCCCGATCCCGAAGGTCCACAGCAGATCGAAGGCAGCGAGCCCGTGCACGTGCGCGAGCGCCAACAGTGCGACGCCGTTGATCAGCGAGCCCGTCGCGAGCAGGAACCGCGCGCCGGCACGGTCGACGATCGGCCCGAGCGCAAGCCCCGCGAGCCCCGAGACCAGCACGACGCCCGAGTACGCCAGCGCGATCGATGCGCGGTCCCAGGCGAACTCGCGCGCGAGCGGGTCGACGAGCAGCCCGAACAGATACTGATTGGTGCCGTACGACAGGATCGTCGTCACGCCGAGCGCGACGACGATCGTCCAGCCATAAAAAGGGCGCTTGCGCACCCGGACGTTATACCACGTCGGCTGGCGCTAGCGGATGATCGCCCCTGTCTGGACGACCTCGAAGGCGCTCGCCGGGACGCGCTTGAGCTGGTTGAGGTCGGTGTCGTTCCAGCGGCCGTCCGTCGCGCCGCTGATGAACCAGTCGGAGCCGTTGTCCGCAACGAACATCCCGTAGCGCTTGAGCGCGACGAGCACGGCGCGGCTCGCGCCGGTGAACGCCGAGATGTCGAAGCTCGCCTTCAGCCGCACGCGGAGCCCCATCGGCGGCAGCGTCGCATCCGTCGACGAGCTCGCGTAGTGCGTGGCGGGGTGGATGAACGCGCGCTGCGTGCGGCGCACGGTGAAGCGCAGCGCGTGATCGATCTCGCCGTTCTGCGCCGCTTCATCGTAACGCACGAGTCCCGCGAGGATCGGCAGCCCGGCCGCATCGGCCGACGTCCAGTAGTCGGGCCGCAGCGCGTTCGAGCCGAGGTCGAAAATGGCACCCGAGCCGGCATGCCAACCCGGGCCGACGTACTGCGCCGCGTACAGCTCGTACAGCTTGCACGTGCTCGAATCGACGACGATCACGTGCCGGTCCCCGGTCGCACCGGGACCGCCTTCGACCGGCGCGTTCGGCGGGATGGGATACGGGCCCGGATCGCTCTCGCTCGCGAAGTCGAACGTCATCGGCACCGGCGGCTGCCCGGCGCCGACCGAGGTGTACGGGATGCCGTAGGTCGGATTGCTGCCGAAGTCCGGATGCAAGAACGTCGTCGCCGCGTTCATGCTCGCGAGGTAGGCTGCGGAGCTCGGGTCGACCGGCGACGCGGAGACGTCGGCGTTCCAGGGGTTGTCAGCGGGAAAGACGCGGCAGCCGGCGACGGTGGGCGCGCTCCCGGGCGGTGGCGCGGTGGGGCCCGTCGTGGGCGCCGTCGGCGGCGCTGCGGTCGGTTGCGCGGTCGGCGTGGGATTGGTGACGGGCAGCGAACCGCCGGCGCCGGACGATGCTACGGTACCGCCACCCCCGCCGCACGCGGCGAGGAACAGGACGAACGAGATGACGGCGGCGCGGCGTGCGGAAACGCGCATGACCTTGCCATGTGCCCGGCTCACGCGCGCGACCTGCCTTGTGCCGTCGACCTGTGAGCGGCGACACGCGAGTGGTTCAGCCGTACTTTGCGATCAGCTTCGCCGCGTACACCGCCGGCCAGGGCTCGCTCGCGCCCGAGGCTTGGTGCTCTTCGTCAAACGCCACGAGATCGCGGGTGAGCCCGCTGCGCACCGGCCGCCGCGCGAGCAGCGTCGGAAACGCCGTGCGCGCGAGCAGCCATTCGGAGTAGAACGTCGCCCAGTCGTCGTCGTTGCCGTCGACGTCGGCGTAGTAGACGTGGTGAACTTCGCCGGCTTCATGGAGAAGCGCGGCGATCTTCTGAGCGTTCTCGTTTGCCATGGCCCAGTAGTCAGACTGGGGCGGGAACGACTCCTGCGCGGCGCAGGCCCGCGCTCCGAACGGCGGCGAGCAGGATCGCGAGGTCTTCTTCGCGCGTGCGGTGGTTGATGATGCAGGCGCGCAGCACATTGCGATTCGCGACGCGCGTCGTGCTGACGACCGCGGCGCCGCTTTCCTGAACCTCGATCGCGATGTCCGCGTTGAGACGGTCCAGCTCGTCCTCGCCGAGCCCGGGGACGCGATAGCGGAAGCACACGACGTTCAGCGTGACGCGCGTGAGCAGCTCCAAGTCGGGATCCGCCGCGACAGCTTCACCGAGCGCGGCCGCTAAGTCACACGTGCGAGCGATCGACGCGCCGAAGCGTTCGATCCCGTAATGACGCAGCGTGAACCACACTTTGAGCGCCCGGAACTCGCGCGACAGCTCGAGTCCGTAGTCGGCGAACCACGGCGCGCCCGCGGCCGTGCCGCGCGAGGACCGCGCGAGATACGCGGGATTCGACGTGAACGCATCGCGGTGCGCGAACTCGTCGCGAAAGAGCACGCAGCCCACGCCATACGGCGCGTGCAGCCATTTGTGTACGTCGAACGCCAGCGAGTCGGCACGTTCGATGCCGCGCACGAGATGCGCGTGTGCGGGGCTCGCCGCGGCGAGCGCGCCGAAGGCGCCGTCGACGTGCAGCCACAGGCGCTCTTCGGCGCAGACGTTCGCGAGCGCGTGGAGATCGTCGAACGCGCCCGTGTCGACGCTCCCCGCGGTTCCCACCACCAAGAACGGACAGTCGCCGGCGGCTCGATCCGCCGCGATCCGCGCGCGCAGCGCCACCGTATCGAGCGCACCTCGGTCGTCGATGTCGATCAGCCGAAGTGCCGCGGTCCCGAGGCCCGCGATGCGCAACGCCTTCGCGACGCAGTCGTGCACGCCGCGCGCGGCATATGCGGTCAGCCGCGCGCCGTCGTTGCCGTTCGCGCGCGCGCTGGGCCCGAGCGCGGCGTCGCGCGCGGCGGTGATCGCGAGCAGATTGCCCATCGACGTTCCGCTCGTCAGGATGCCGCTCGCGTCGGTCGGGAATCCGAAGAGCTCAGCGAACCACGCGATCACCTGGCGCTCGACGTAGACCGCGGCATGCTCCCGGCCGCCGACGTTCGAGTTCATCCCGGCTGCGAGCAGCTCGGCCAGGACGCCCGCGGCCGTTCCGGCACCGTGCACCCAGCCGAAGAAGCGCGGGTGGCGATTGCCCGTCGCGTACGGCCGCACGAGCGCGTTGAACGTCGCCAGCGTCGCGCCGATGGGCTCACCGGCGTGCGGGAGCGGCTCGCGCAGCGAGCGTTTCACCGAATCCGGGACGGGACGCCAGGCGGGGTCGTCGCGCAGCCCCGCGAGATCGTCCACGATGCCGTCGACGACATCATGCAGCACCTT
>DASZBS010000083.1:0-96976 GCA_035943995.1 Candidatus Elarobacter sp.
TGAATCTCGATCCCGTTGGGCGCGACTCCCGTCTGGCCGTGGAGCAAGTCGAACATCGGGACGCCGGTGATGTCGACGACGACCGTCTTGCCGGGCGCCGTGAACGACGACGGCGGGCTACCCAAACAGGTCACGAACGCATTTCGCGCACTCTGGTACAGCGCGCCGTAACCGGACTGGCACGCGCCCGAGCACGACGACGACGGCGGCTCGATGATCATCGTCTCGTTGGGGTTGTTCATGTCGGCGATGACGATGTGGTAGTCGTTGTCCGCCTCGGTCTTCCACCCGACGATCGTGCCGCGCACTTGCACTGCTTTGAGCTCCCACGGCGAGAAGCGCACGTTATCCGACGACGACGACAGCCCGGACGGCACCGCGGCATGGATCAGCGTGTCGACCGTGACGATCTGCACGTTGCGGTTGACCTGCGACGCGAACGGATCGCTCATCGTTTTCACGTGCCAGCGCTCCACGCCGCACGAGATGCCGCATCCGCTGCTGCCGCCGCCGGTCGGCAGCGGGATCGGCGTCGGCCCGCCGGGCGGCGTCGCGGTCGGCGTCGGCGTCGGCACCGGCGTGGCGGTAGGTTTCGGTGTCGGTGTCGGCCCGGGCGTCGGCGTCGCGGTGGGTTTCGGCGTCGGGGTCGGCGTGCCGGCCGGCGTCGGCGTCGCGACGGGTGTCGCCGTCGGGACCGGCGTCGCGGTCGGCCGCGGCGTCGGCGTCGGCGTGCTCGTCCCGCCGCTCAGCGTGACGTCGTCGACGTAGAGGATCGTGTACGTTCCGCTGTAGCCGTCGCCGTGCACGCCGAAATACAGGTACAGCGTCTGGCCCGCGTACGCCGACACGTCGAACGTCTTCTGCACCCACGCGTTCGTCTCGTCCACCGCTTGCCACAGCATCTTCACGGTGACGCCGTTGGCATCCATCAGCTCGGCTTCCTGATACGCATACGTCGTCGAGCTCTCGTTCGAGAACCCGTAGTACCAGAACGTGAGCACGCCGCTCGCGGGAATCGTCACTTGCTGACACACGCCCGCGTCGCCGTTGATCTCGCCCGACGTCGAACCGGCCGAGCCGCCGCGCGCGGAGTACGTGCCGGTGTGCGCGCGCGTCGTCGACATCGCCGCGTTCACGTTGCCGCACTGCCCCCACGACGCGAACCCGCCCGACTCGAAGCCGGGATCGCTCAGAATGTTCGTCGACAGCGTGTGGCGCGCGTGGGCGTCCGACGCGGTCTTCGGCACGCGGATCTGCCGCATCGTCTGCGTCCCGCGCGCCACCGTCGTATTCGGCGGCACGAACGCCTCGGGGTCGCGTACCCCTGGCTTGGGCGGCACGCTGCCGGTGCCGCCGTTGCAGGCGACCAGCGTCGTGACGAAGAGTGCGCCGGCAAGCGCTGACAGGATACGCCGCATGAGGACCCCCGGAATCCATAGAGCGAGGCGAGCTACCCGCGCTCTGTTGCGGCGCATCTCCCAGCTTCCTCCCAGGCCACAAAAAAAGAGACGGGGCGCAATCCGCGCCCCGCCTCTCCCTGACCGGCTCGGCGCCGGAGTGCTATGCCGTGCTGGCGGTCGCGCGGACGCGGGTCGGGTCGACCTTCACGCCGGGGCCCATCGTGGACGTCAGCGTGATCGAGCGCAGGTACGTGCCCTTCGCGGCCGACGGCTTCGCGCGCACGATCGCGTCGAGCAGCACGCCAACGTTCTCGACGATGGCTTTTTCGTCGAACGACGCCTTGCCGACGATGGTGTGCACGATGCCGGTCTTGTCGAGGCGGTACTCCACCTTACCGGCTTTGATGTCGCGCACGGCGTTGCCGATGTTCGGCGACACGGTGCCCGCCTTGGGGTTCGGCATCTTCTGCGCGAGGATGCGCCCGAGCTCTTTGCCGATCGACGGCATCATGTCGGGCGTCGCGACGGCGACGTCGAAGTCGGCGAAGCCGCCCTTGACGCGTTCGATGAGATCGGCTTCGCCGACGACGTCGGCGCCGGCTTCCTGCGCGGCGCGCGCCGCGTCACCGCGCGCGAACGCGATCACGCGCACGACGCGTCCCGTGCCGTGCGGCAGGTTCACCGTGCCGCGTACGTTCTGATCCGACTTCTTGGGATCGACGCCGAGCTTGATGTGGATCTCGACGGTCTCGTCGAACTTTGCCGTCGCGTTCTTCTTCACCAGCGTCGTCGCTTCGGCGGGATCGTACATCTTCTCCGCGTCGAACGCCGCGGCGAGATTCTTGTAGCGCTTGCCGTGCTTGCGCATCAGTTCGCGACCTCCACGCCCATCGAGCGCGCGGTGCCGGCGATGATCTTCATCGCGGCCGCTTCGTCGTTGGCGTTGAGGTCGGGCTTCTTGGCCTCGGCGATCTCGCGGACTTGCGCCTGGGTCAGCTTGCCGACTTTGTTGCGGTTGGGCTCTTTCGAACCCGACTCGAGACCCAGCGCGCGCTTGATCAGGAACGACGCGGGCGGCGTCTTCGTGATGAACGTGAACGTGCGGTCCTCGAACACCGTGATCTCGACCGGGATGATGAAGCCTTCTTGGGCCTTCGTGCGGTCGTTGTACTGCTTGCAGAAGTCCATGATGTTGAGCGAGTAGGGGCCCAACGCCGGACCGACGGGAGGCGCAGGTGTCGCCTTCCCGGCGGGAAGAGCGAGACCGATCTTCCCGACGACTCTTTTAGCCATGTGATCCTTTCGACTCGCCGCGGCGGGGCCGCAAACGATTCTCCCCCCGAGTGAACGCGCCGGCCGCCGGGGTGAGCGAGCCGCCGCGGCCCGGCACAGCCGGGCGCAACGCTTCAGTCTACCACACGGGCGGCGCCCCGTCCAACGCCCCCACGGCTGACCTGATCTGGCCGCCTTGACATCCGTGCCGAACGGGCGTATCTAAACGACTCAACGACTCGCGAGGAAGGTGTTCGCGTGAAACCAGATGCCGCCATGAGCGCCCTGCCCGCTCGCCCGCGCGGGCTGATCGAGATCGCCGTTCACAACGCGCGCTGGCCGGTCGTGTTCGCGACCGAACAGGCACGGCTGCAGGCCGTGCTGCACCAGGCCGGCGTCGCCGGCCGCGTCGTAGCGATCGAGCACATCGGCAGCACCGCCGTTCCCGGGCTGGGTTCGAAGCCCGTCGTCGATCTGATGATCGGCATGCAATCAAGCGCCGACGTCACGGCATTTCCCGCTGCCGCGCTGACGCAGCTCGGGTACGTCGCGCGACCGTTCCTTCCGTCCGCTCCGCCGCGCCCCGGCGCGCCTCCGCCGGCGCCGCGCCTGCTCTTCAGCAAGTACACCTCGCCGACGACGAACGTGCATGTTTTCGCGCACGACGACGCGCGGTGGCGCGGACATGCCGGCGTGCGCGACTATCTTCGCGCGCACCCGAAGGTCGCCGCGACATACGACTACCTCAAGCGCGTGTACGCGGCGCGATATGGCAGCGATCAGCTTGCGTACGCGCGTGCGAAGCGCCCGTTTCTGAACTCCGTCGAAAATCTCGCGCTCAACCGCAAGACGCCCGTCGCGGCAAAAAAAGCGACGATGCAGACGCGGCTGGCGGCGGCCGTCCGCTCCATCGGCATCGGCGGCCCCGGCGACGGCGGCCCGGGCCCTGGGCCGCACCACGGTCCCGGCGGGCACCCGGGTACGACGGCGCCCCCACCGAATCCGAGCGATCCGTTTACCTGGCAGCCCAACGTTTGGTACGAACGTACGACGTCGCCATCAGGATTCTCCGTAGCCGCAAACCAAGATCCGCGCGGCTCGGGCGCAATCGGGATGTTCTACATGTACGACCCCACGTCGACGGTCGCGCATATCTACGGCCGCGGCGATCCGGGCAGCAGCGACCCGACCGTCCCTGACGCCTCCGCCATCGCCCAAGAGGAGCCGGTCGTCATGGAGATCACGCGCGACGACGGGACGACGTTTACCGAAGCGTTGTATCCTGCGGGTTACACGATCCCCGGTGTCCCGATGAACGCGCAATGCTGGACGAACATCGATCAAACCACGACCTGCACGTGGAACAACGACGGCAGCCCGTGGACCGGTCCCGTGCCCGACACCGCCCCGAACGTGGGCGATCCGACGAGCCCCGACGATCCGGAGCCGGACGATATCCCCAGCCCCGACGACCCGCCGCCGCCGGACTACAGCCCGTACGAAGGACCGTGAGCGGGGCGACCTCCGATCACGGGGTCGGCGACGGCGCCGGGGACGGGGTCGGCGACGGTGCCGGGGTCGCCGGCGGTTCATAGGTCGTCAGCCCGCGGATGAAGTTCGTCGACGGGTTCGGGCTGATGACCCGGGTCGGCGCCGGTGCACCGCTCGCCGTCCTGTCGAACACCGCGATCGTGGACGGCGACGAGCCGTCGATCGCGTTGAGCCCGACGTAGAGGCGGCCGGCGTCGTCGACCGTCAGCGCGCTGATGTAGGTCGTCGGGAAGGGTCCGATCGTGCGCGAGACGATCGCGGGACCGCTCGCCGGGCAACTCGTGATTTCCTGGATCGTGGAGTTTGCGAGGTCGCCTTCCGTGCGCACCACGAGGTAGATCGACTTCTCGGTCGACACCGCCAGCGGTCCGTCGCCGTAGAACGCGCTGACCGTGCAGTCTTCGAGCGTGTTGTCGACCGTCGTCGCGCGGCGCCCGTACTCGCGGATCTCACCGCCGCTGTTGACGAGGTAGTCGCCGCCGCTGCGGTCGGTGTCGAGGTAGAGGCCCGCGAATCCCGGCGGTCCCAGCGTGAGCATGTTCGTCAGCGACGCGCCGTCGGTCGCGAAGCGTTTCACGATGAAGCTGTTCGGCGTGTTGTAGAGCATGTCGAAACCGCCCAAGCCGTTGCGCGCCACGCCGTCGCCTTGCGTCCCCGGCGCCGTGTCGTCGCACGCGACCGTCGTCGAGGCCGGCGAACCGTCGGCGTCGGCGGGCTCGACGTCGGTGCGGCAGTGCTCGCCCGTGTCGTCGAAGTAGTTCTGCTGCACGTCGAGCGTGCCGTCCGCGTTCGTTGCGACCGCCGTGGTGATCCCTTGCTGCTCGGGATGCGGCGTGATCGACCGCGTCGCCGTCGCGCTTCCCTTCGCGTTGAGCGGCAACGCGTACACGGTCGACGTCGTCGCGTAGTACAAGGTTCCGTCTTTGAGCGACGAGGTCGTTCTCTGCGCGCTGCTCTGCAGCGTTCCCGGCGCGCGGCCGTCGGGCGGGACGGAGTGCGCGCCCCCGCCGCATCCCGCGAGAATAGCGATACCGAGCGCCGCGAATATGCCCGTCGTGCGCGACATCATGAAAAGTACCACCCCTTCTAAAAACTAGGCTTCCATGCGCCGTACGGTCGCCACCGCACGGCGCCGGTCCTGGCAGACGCCGTAAAGTTGGCGCCCCGGGTCGCCGGGAGCGCAGAGGTCGCTCGCTCTGTATTGCCGAACGACCGAGCTACCTTGATCATGGAGACGTCTATGAGCCTTCTACAGCGCCAACAGCTCACGTCATCGCCGCTCACGCGGTTCAGCAGCGTCGTGACGGCACCGCAAAATATGCGTGACGACTTGCTCGACCCGAACAAGACCCACGATAGTCTGATCGACTACCTCTCCGACGTCATCCTCGCCCACAACATCCCGTTCGAGTTTACCGTCATCCGCACGGGCCATCACGATGACGGACCGCACGGCCATTTCGGCGGCTTCGCGGCCGACGGCTGGCCGCTGAACTCGACGAACGAGGGCGACTTCGCACCGGCTCAATCCACCGTCATGACCAAATTTCTGACGGCGGCCGCGCATTCGAAGTTCGCCCGCCAGATCGGGCTCGGCGGCACGTCGAACACACCGGGCAACATGGCCACCATCGCCGCGGTCACGCACTTTCCCGACGGCACCCAAGACCACGTCCATCTGGGCGCCGTGATCTGAGCGAAAGCCGGCGAAAGCCGTTCTACGTGCGGCGCTCGCGCTTTTGCGGCCGCTGACGCAGCTCTTCGCCCAGCGATGCGAAGCCAGTCGTCGATTTCGCGGTCGTCGCAGCAGCTTCGGCGGCGCCGTGCATGGTGGTGAGGTTGATGCGACGCGTCGCGCGGTCGGCCGAGCGAACCTGGACTTCGATCGCTTCGCCGATCTCGTAGTCCGCGGGGTTCGCGTCGCTCTCGCGCACGGCGCCGACGATGCCGGGCGCGATCTCGACCTGTAAGCGCGGCTCTTTTGCGACGACCTTGCCCTGCACGGTCGTGCCGCGGCGCAAGACGTCGGCGTGATCGCGCCACGGATCGGGTAGCGCGTTTTTGCGGGAGAGCGAGATCTTTTTGCCGTTCTCGTCGATGCGCAGCACTTCGACCGGAAGTTTCTCACCGACGGTCACGACGTCCGACGTCTTCTCGACGCGTTCGAACGCGAGCTCGCGCATCGGGATAAGGCCGTCGACGCCGCCGAGATCCACGAAGGCGCCGAAATCGGTGAGCCGCACCACGGTGCCTTCGCGAACTTGACCGACTTCGAGCGAACGCAGTAGCTCGTGGCGTTTGCTGCGCCGTTCCTCCTCGACCGCGCGGCGGTGCGACACGACGATGCGGCGGCGACCGGCGTCGACGTCGATCACCTTGAGCGGCACCGTCGTCTTCACCAGCGTGTCGATCGCGGTGCCCAGCGGCACGCGCGCCTGCGACGCGGGCAAGAAGCCGCGAATGCCGCCGACGTCGACGAGCAGCCCGCCGTTGACGGCCGCGGTGACATAGCCGGACAACGACTCGCCACCCTCGCGCGCTGCGACGACGCGCTCCCAGGCCTGCTGCGCGCGCACCCGCCGCGGATCGACCGGCGGCGCCGCGGGGGCGGGCGCGGGCGGCGTCTCGCCGGCGGCGGTTGGTTCGGAAGCGGCGATCGGTTCCGGCGCGGCGATCGGTTCCGGTGCGGCGATGGGCTCCGGTGCTGAGATGGGCTCGGATGCGGCGATCGGCTCCGGCGCGGCAATTGGTTCGGGCGCGGGGATCGGCTCCGGCGTTGCAATGGGCTCGGGTGCGGCGATCGGCTCGACTGCGGCGACCGGCTCGGGCGCGGGGACCGGCTCTGCCGCAGCGATCGGCTCGGGGGCGGCGATCGGCTCGGGCGCGGCGATCGGCTCGGGAGCGGCGATCGCTTCCGGCGCGGCGATCGGCTCAGGAGCGGCGATCGGCTCGGGCGCGGCGATCGGCTCGGGAGCGGCGATCGCTTCCGGCGCGGGGATCGGCTCGGGGGCGGCGATCGGGTCGGCTTCCGGGGACGGAGCGGGGGTGGACATGTGCGCGAACGCGGACGCTGCGCTGACCGACGCCTCGAACGACGGCGCCGGCTCGACCGGTTGCGCCGTTTCGACCGGCTGCGCAGCAACGGGTTCCGGTTGCGCTGCGGGCGCCGGCTCGGATGCGACGACCGATGCCGCCGCGGCGTCCATCTCGGGAGCCGGGTGGACGTGGGCTTCGTGGGCGGCGGCGTCTGGGTGCGCGGTACTGTCGTCGTTCATCGTGTTCCGGTGCGGTTCGCGTGCGGGGCGGCGAAGGCTTTCGGAACAAGCGCGGAAAGCCTGGTAATTCGCCGGAGGGCTCGCGCATGCGCCGTCTGCTCACCCTGGTCACGGTCCTCGCCGCCGGCGGGTTGTCCGCGTGCGGCGGCGGCGGTTGGTCCGGATCGAGCGTTGCGCCGCCCTCGCGACGCCGACCCCGCCGACGGTCGCGACGTCGGCGTACGACGCGGTCATCCAGCAGAACTACGGCGGCGGCTGGGGCGTCGAGCTCGCCGTCTACAAGAACGGCACGCCGCTGTACGTGCACGGCTACGGCCTGCGCGACCGCGGCCTGCCCGACACGTTTGCCTTCGCGGACATGTGGAAGGTGTCGCAGCCGGAAGCGCAGTTCAACCTCGCGCGCGGTCAATTCGCACCGGACGCGAACACCGTGTTCGATCTCGCATCGGTCAGCAAGGAGTTCACCGCCGGCGCGATCCTGCTCTTGCAGCAAGACGGAAAGCTGTCGGTCAACGATCCGATGTCGAAATATTTCCCGGCATTTCCCAACGGGAACGCGATCACGCTGCTCGCTCACGCAGATGTTCGCGCCGAGTCCCTTCCCGCAGCCGTACGGCACCGCTGCGGACGGCTGGTTCGTCAGCTCGCTCAACGGTCATCTCTCCATCTGGCACGACGGCGAGATCGGCGGCTTTCAAACCATGAACGCAACGTTCCCGAACGACGGTATCGACATCATCGTGCTGACGAACGACGGCCTCAACGGCTTCGCGCCGTACAACGCCATCCCGCAACTGTTCCCGCTCGCCCTCGCGGGGATTTCCACCCAATCCGCTCGGCACCGCGCTCCGTAACGTCGCCGCCGCACGAGCGAGAACGGGCGGCATGTTGGGTACCTGAGGCCCGATGCGCCGCAGAAAGGCCCCGCACGTCGAATCACTGAGCGGCCGGGCGCCGCGGCCGCAAAAATCGGCCGAGGCGAAGTTCGGCGCGGGGATCGTCGCCGGTGCGTCGGACAACGATCCGACGACGGTCGCGACACTGGCCGTCATCGGCTCGACGACCACGTACGAGCTGGGCTGGCTGACGCTGCTGGTCATCCCGATGCTCGCGGTGATCCAGACGATCGCGGCGCAGGTCGGGACCGTCTCGAAGAAAGGGCTCGAGGACTGCGTGCGCAGCGCGTACGGGCGTTTCTGGGCCGTCGTCGCGCTCGCCGCGCTGCTGATCGTCAATGTCCTCACGCTCGCCGCCGACCTCGAAGGCGGCGGCGCGGCGATGCAGTTGCTCACCAACGTCGATTACCGCTGGTGGGTGGCTCCGCTGGGTGCGCTCACCGTCGTCGTGCTGATCGCCGGCAACTACCGCACCATCGAGCGCGTGCTGCGCTACCTCGCGCTGCTGTTCCTGACGTACGTCGGCGCCGCGTTTCTCGCGCACCCGGATTGGGGCGCGGTGTTCCGCGGCTCGTTCGTCCCGCACTTCGATCTTCGTCCCGACACCGTGTCCGGCGCGCTCGCGCTGCTGGGCACGACGCTCACCGCGTACGCGTACGTGTGGGAAACGATCGAGCTGAGCGAGGAGAAGCCGAAGCTGCGCCGGCTCGGGCTCGTGCAAGTCGACGCCGTGCTGGGCATCGTCGTCGCGGGCTTGACGTTCTGGTTCATCCTCGTCGCGACCGGCGCGACGCTGGGCGTGCACCACAAGCAGGTGCAGACCGCGCAAGAAGCCGCGCAAGCGCTCGCGCCGATCGCGGGCAAGTACGCCTCGCTCGTGTTTGCGATCGGCCTATTGGGCTCGGCGCTCGTCGCGATCCCCGTCATCGCCGGAACGTCGGCGTACGTCGCGGCGGAGATGTTCGGCTGGCGCCACAGCCTCGATGCGAAGTTCGGCCGCGCGCGGCGCTTCTACCTCACGCTGGGCGGCTGCGTGCTCGCCGCGGTGACGATCGGGATGGCCGGCGTGCCGCCGATCAAGCTGCTGTTCTTCAGCGGGATCGCAGGCGGCATCGCGACGCCGCTGACGATGGCGCTGATGCTGCTGGTGGGCCGCAACAAGAGCATCATGCGCCACCTGCGGATCCCGGGCTGGCTCGCCGCGGCCGGCTGGTGCGTAACGCTGGTGGTCACGAGCGCGACGGTGATCTACCTGGCGCAGACGCTCACGGGCCACGGGAGCGGTTAGCGCACGCGAACCGGCGTGTAACCCTCGCGCGGCGGCACCTTCTGCGCGCCGATGATCGCCGCGGCCTTGCTGCTGTCCACATCGCTGCACGGACCGGCTGCGAACTCGCCGCCGGCGCGCGACACGATGCGAAAGTACTCGTTGGGATCGCGCCGCTTCGCGCGCGGCAGCATCTCCGCGCAGTACGTCTCCTGCACCGCTTGATGATCGCACGCGCGAAAGAACGCGGGCTGCGCCTTCGCCGCGTCGTAATGATGGTTCTCGAGCGCGCGCACGAGGGCCGCGGTGTCGGTCGTCCCGCTCGCCTCGATCGCGCCGATGACGTTCTCGACCGCCATGTAGCCCAGATACTGGCGCCAGTTCGGCGGAAAGCCTTGCGCGACGGCGGCGAGCCGGCCGTGCAGCGCCGCGGCGCGACCGCCCGCCTCGGGTCCCCACACGTAACCCCACAACGAGCCCGCGAGCTCTTCGGACGGAAACCCCGCGGCGAGCTCGTTCTCGCCGGTGACGCCCGCCGCGAGCATCCGCTTGTGCAACCCGAACTGCACGAACGCCGTCGCCGCGTTCTGCGTGTCGGTCCCGCCGTTGAGGATGAGGAACGCGTCGGCGTCGGACGCGCGCGCCTTCACCATGTACGGCGAGAAGTCGCTCGTCCCGATCGCGTGCAGGTCCATCCCGGCGACGCGCCCGCCGTGCGCGTCGAGGATCACCTTGAGGCGGTCGCGCGCATCGGTGCCGAATGCATAGTCGGCGACCAGAAAGTACCAGCGCTTCGCGCGCCGCACGAGCTCCGCGCCGAGCGCCGTCGACAACATCGCGAGCGAGCACGTCTGCCGAAAGCAAACTTTGTTCGCCTTGCCGCCCGTCATCGCGGTATCGTGCGTGCCGACCGCGACGTACAGCACGCCGGCCGTCTGCGCGTACGCCGACACGGCGTTGCCGACCGCCGACGACGCACCGCCCAGCAGCGCGTCGACTTTCTGCGTCTCGACCAGGCGCCGCGCCTCGCTCTCGCCGACGGCAGGCCGCGTGGTGTCGTCGCCGACGACGAGCTCGTACCGCACGCGACCGCGCCGGTTCGCCTCCTCGACCGCGAGCTTGGCGCCGGACAGCTGCGGGATCCCGCCAACCGCGAACGGCCCCGACAGCGAGTCGACGTATCCGAGCCGCACCGTCGGCATCACCGTCGCGGCGCGGCTCACGAGGGGAAGCGCGCTCGCCGCGGCGCCGAGCGCGAGGGAGCCGCCGAGGAACGAACGGCGAGTCGACAAAGGACGCATCGTGCGGTATCCGCTGAGCTCCCGGCCTGAACCTTCGCACCGGATCGCGCTCGGTTTTGCCGCGGCGGCGTTCGCGTTGCACCTCGCGTTCGCAAACCGCTACGACGTCTTCCGCGACGAGCTCTACTTCATCGTCTGCGGCCGCCACCCGGCCTTCGGCTATGTCGACCAGCCGCCGGTAGTACCACTGCTCGCCGCCGCGATGTACGGCCTGGGCCACCAGACGTGGCTGCTGCGCCTGCCCGTCGTGCTCGCCGCCGCGGCGCTGGTGCTCGTCACGTGCGCGTTCGTGCGCCTCCTGGGCGGCGGCCGCGGCGCAACGGTCCTCGCGGGCGCGGCAACGGCGTTCGCACCGATGTTCCTGGGCATCACTGCAACGCTCAACACGACGGCGTTCGAACCGCTGTGCTGGACGCTCGCCGCCTACCTGATCGCACGCCGCATCGTCCTGGACGAGCGCAGCGCGATGCTCTGGTGCGGCGCCGTCATCGGCATCACGCTAGAGATCAAAGACTCGATCCCGTTCTGGCTGATCGCATTAGCTGTCGGCATACTCGCAACCGGCGCACGCCGCATCCTCGCAACACGCGAAACGGCACTGGGCGCGCTGATCGCACTCGCACTGGTCCTCCCCAACGTCATCTGGCAAGCGACGCACGGCTGGACGATCGTCGAGCTGCTGACCAACGGCGCGCACGGAAAAAACGTCGTGCTCGCCCCGCTCGCATTCATCGGCAACCAGATCTTCGTGATGAACCCATTGTTCGCCCCGATCTGGATCGCGGGCCTCATCGGCCCCTACACGGTGCGCACGCTGCGCGCGGCTCGCCCATTCGCGATCGCGTTCGCCACGATCTACGTCATCATGATCGCCCTCCACGGCAAAGACTACTACCTCGCCGCTGCCTACCCCACCGCATTTGCGATCGGCGCGGTCGCCCTGGAACACGCGATCGGCAACGTCGCACTGCGCACGACCTGGATCTCCCTCGGCATCCTCCTGTCAGCGATCGCAGCACCGATGGCGCTGCCGATCCTGAACCCGCCGGCCCTGCTCGCGTACGAACACGCGCTCCACCTCGCGCCGCAAGCGACCGAAAAACTCGGCGAAGGCGTGCCGCTCCCGCAAACCTTCGCCGACATGCTGGGCTGGCACGACTTCGTCCGCGAAGTCGGCACGGCATGGCAACACATCCCGCCCGACGCACGCGCGCACACGTCGGTCGTCGTCAACAACTACGGCGAAGCGGCAGCGCTCGACGTCTACGGCGCCGAGTACGGCCTCCCGCCGGCCCTGAGCGGCCACAACCAATACTACCTCTGGGCACTGCGCGGCCAACCGGCAACGGACATCCTACGCGTCCAAAACGACCTCGCAAAATTGCGCCCGTACTGCACGGAGATGCGCCCGCTGGGAACGACGTCGTCGCCGTACGCGATGCCGTACGAGAACGGCAAAGGCATCGCATACTGCCGCGGCGTCCACCCGCCGCTCAGAGATCTTTGGCCGCGACTGAAAGACTATGAATGACACCTCCACTCCCGCCGAAAGGACTCACCGCGAAGTGATACCGCAGCCCCGACGGATACTCGCCGCCCTCGCCGCGGCCCTCGCCATGAACGCGCTCGTCGCAGCACCGCACCCGACGCGAGCGCTCGCCGCGTCGACCACCGACGCGATCTTCGAAATCGGCGATGGGGGCGTCCTCGAACCGATCGCCGTACGCAAAGACGGCGCATTCATCAACCCAGGCTCGAACGACGGCGGACCGTCGCAGAGCCTGGCGACCGCCGCCGCGGCGGCGCTCGCACGCGCCGGAAATCACGTGCACGTCATCTTCGGCGGCCGCGTGATCGCTACGGTTCCGGCTGTCGTCGATCCGAACCAAACCGAGGCGCACATCACCGTGCCGCCGTCGCTCCATTTGTTGGGCCATGTTTCTGCGCTCGCATCGACACTCGGCGGCTACGCGACATCCGCACGCCGCGCCCCGACCGCAGCCGAACGCCGCCGCGCCCTCGGCACCGCAGCCGCCACGCTCCACACGACGATCGCGCACCTGACGGTCCGCAACCTGACGGCGATCGACCTCGGCCGCGGCACGGCGTTCGTGGGAACGGTAGACCTGCGAGGCACCGCCACACCACGCACCGACAAACGCCTGTTCTTCGTCGACGAGCAAACAGACCCCGAAACGCTCGTCCAATCCCTCCACAACATCATGACGATCAAGGTAACGGAACCCCTACTTGAAGAGCCCGCGGAATATCTGGTCGACGCGCTAGACCTAGGCAACAACACCCCAGCCCTGGTCACGAGCATCATCGGCTACGACGCAAACACGTTCGCAATCTACACCCGCGCAAAAACGGGCCGAAGCTGGACGAAAATCTACGGCGGCGGCGGCGCAGCAATGTAGCGAAAAACCCGGCCACAGACGAGCGATGCCCGCAGGGCGAGCGGCTCCGCATCGGTTCTGACGGCCTTGTGAGCGAGCGGAGCCCCGGAGGGGCGGGAGCGTCGCGAACACAGAGCGACCCCCGGACAGGATGTCCGGGGGTCGCGTGCCGTCAGAACCGATGCGGAGCCGCTCGCCCCGCCACAATCGTGCCCTAGACTTTCTCGATCTGATAGAACTCGAGCTCAACCGGCGTCTCACGCCCAAAGATGGAGATGAGCGCGCGAACTTTCTCTTTCTCCGGCTGAATGTCATCAACGATACCGGTGAAGTCGAAGAACGGCCCAGACGTGACCTTGATCCGGTCGCCCTTCGCGAAGTCGATCTTGAGCTTGGGCGTCTCGATCCCCATCTGCTTGAGGATGGTCTTGACTTCTTTGTCCTGCAGCGGCACGGGCTTCTCACCCGACCCCGGCGACCCGACGAACCCGGTCACGCCCGACGTGTTCCGCACGACGTACCAAGACGCGTCGTCCATGTCCATCTCGACGAGCACGTAGCCCGGGAAGACTTTCTTGGGCGTGATCTTGCGCTTGCCGTCCTTGAACTCGACTTCGTCTTCCATCGGGACGAGCACGCGGAAGATCTTGTCCTGCATGTTCATCGAGTGGATGCGGCGCTCGAGGTTGGCCTTGACCTTGTTCTCGTAGCCCGAGTACGTGTGGATCACAAACCACTTCTTGCGATCGTCCTGCTTCTTGGCAGGCGCTGCGGCCGGCGCGGCCGTCTGCTCGTCGGGCTCGGTGACGGCGGTCGTCACGTCCTGTTCGGTTTCCATCAGCGCGCGCTACCGGTGAGCAAGGTGAAGACCAGCTCGAACAGCCGGTCGCAGGCGTACGTGAAAACGCCGACGCCGACGACGAGCGCGATGGTGAGTGCCGTCGCCGCCATCCACTCTTCGCGCGTGGGCCACGTGACGCGCCGCATCTCGGTGGCGACGCCGCGGACGAAGGCCTGCGTGCGCTGCGCGTTGGCCGCGCGCTGCGCGGCGGTCACCGGACGGTTCGCCACAGGTCGACTCCCGGAGGGGCGGCTTGCGTCCGGACGCGTCGGCGTACCGGGACGATTGGGATTGGACTTCATAATGCCTTATACCGCAGAAGCTTGGCAGGGCGGACAGGACTCGAACCTGCAACCCGCGGTTTTGGAGACCGCTGCGCTACCAATTGCGCCACCGCCCTATGGGTCGGACGAATCGAGATTATTTGGTCTCTCGATGGGGTTTGTGGCACCGGCAGAAGCGGCAGTACTTGCTCAGTTCGAGCCGGTTCGTGGTCTTCTGCTTGTTCTTGAACGTGTTGTAGTTGCGGCGCTTGCACTCGGTGCAGGCCATGGTAACCATGACGCGTTGTTCTTTTTTGGCCATCGTCGTTGTTCTCGAAAGGGAGCCGGGGTGCGGGGAACATGAAGAAAACGGACGCGCGGTCCGTTCCGAGGTGAAAGTGTAGCACAGGCCCCGGCCTCTGTAAACCGAAGGGCCGGCCATGGACCGGCAGGACGCTCCTCCCAGCTAGATGCCGCTCGAGACGGACGCCCTGTACGCCTGTCCGAGCTGCGGCGAGGAGAACGCCCTGGGCGTCGACCCGACCGCCGGCCGGCGCCAGACCCTGGTCGAGGACTGCCCGGTCTGCTGCCGCCCGCTGGTGTTCACGATCACGGTCGACCACGAGGGAGACGCAACCGTCGAGCAGGTCGAGCGCGAGTAGCGGCCCGCTAGACGTCCACCAGCGGGGCCATGATGGCGGCCCGGTCGTCGGCGTGGAAGCCGCCGATCGTCGCGACGCCGAAGTAGGCGGTCAGGTCGTCGCGCTGGAGGATGTCGCCAAGGCCCACCAGCGCGTCTTCGTCCTCGATGCGCCACAGCATCACGATGCTGCGCTCGATGCCGCGGGTCGTGTGCATCTCGGTGAGCTGCGACCACAGCGGCCCGCTCACGTCGTCGGCGAACGACTCGGCGATCTGCGCGAAGCGGTCCTCGAGCCAGCGCGTGCGCCCGTCGCGCGCGAGCGCGAGCCACGCGTCCGTCGGCGTGAGCTGCACGATGACGTAGATCGGCGCGGTAGTCATAACTCGATTTCCTTATTCGGACCGGTCCGCAGGACCGGGAGGGCTTCGCCGAAGGCGAAGCCACTAGCTCACCGCGACGAGCGGTGATTCCACCACGCGGTTGCGCCCGGCGTTTTTCGCGCGGTAGAGCGCGCGGTCGGCGCGCTCGACGACGTCGCTCGAAGCGTCCCCAGCGCGTGCGTACGCGACGCCGACCGAGACGGTCACCGGCTTGCCGTCGGCGTAGGCGAGCCCGCCGGCTTCGATCGCGGCGCGCAGCCGCTCGGCGACCTGGAGCGCGCGCTCGCGCGCCGCGTCGCGCACGAGCACGAGAAACTCTTCGCCGCCGAACCGCCCGGCGAGGTCGACGCCGCGCGTGTTCTCGGCGATGAGCCGGCCGATCTGCGCCAGCACGCGGTCGCCGGTCTGATGCCCGAGCAGGTCGTTGATCGACTTGAAGTGGTCGACGTCGAGCAGCAGCACCGCGTAGCTGCCGCCGTCGCGCACGTACTTCATCGCGTCCTCGAACGCGCGCTGCACGCCGCGCCGGTTCGCAAGGCCCGTCAAGATGTCGATCGTCGCGGCGGTGCGCGTCGCGGCGATCGCGCCGTACTCGCCCAGCAGGGGCCCGAGCTCCGACGCGGCGCGCTCGAAGTCGCGCCCGGCCACGAGCGCCAGCGTGCGCGGCGCGCGGAACAGCAGCAGCGCACCGCGCAGCCGGTCTTCGGCGTCGCGCGCCGCGTACGCGCGCACCGTGCCGTCGTCGCGGTCTTCGAACGCGACGTTGTCGCCGGTGACTTGCAGCTCCAGCAGCGCGCGTCCGCCGAGCCGTTCGAGGTCGGATGCGACGGTAGGTCCGAACCGCATGACGCGCGACCAGCGATCGGCGCCGCCGCGGCCGAACGCGGCGATCTCGACGGACTCGCGCAGGATGCGCGGGTCGATGCTCTCCAGCAGCGACCGAATCTGCGGCTGCGGGTCGTTCGCGCGCAGCATCGCGTCGACGGCCTCGCGCGACAGCGACAGCCGGTGCAGGCGCGCATTCACGCGCGCGAACCGCACGAGCACGACCGCCAGCAGCACCAGCGGCAGCAGCAGCGCGGCGCCGAGCACGCCGCCGTCGTGTAGCACGACGCGCGCGACGACGTAGGCCCAGGCCGCTTCCGCGAACGCGGTGAGAATGCTCGCGCGGTCGCCGACGTGGCGCGGCCAGATGCGCAGCAGCGAACGGCCTTGGCGCGCGGCAGCCAGCGGATCGATCCACAACAGGTCGACGAGCAGCACGAAGCCCGTCGCGATGACGATGAACGCGACGGTCGTCATGAGCGTCGCCGGCCGCGCGACGGCGGCACGCAGTTGCGGCGCGAGCAGCGACGCCGTCCACCACACCGGCACCCACAGCGCCGCCGTCAGGATGCGGTCGAGCCCCGAGCGCCGGCGCAGCAAACCGGCGGGGCGCACGAGGTACGCCGCGACATTGCACGCGGCCGCCCACATCCAGCCCTCGCTGACGAGCACGGCGAGCAGCAGCGGCACGATGAGCCCGACGCGGTCGCTCTCCGGCGTCGGACGGGCGCTGCGCTCGAAGTGCGCCGCCGGAGCGCGCAGCACGCCGAGCACCATCGCGACCGCGAGCGCGGCCGCGACGAAGACGACGTCTTCGGTCCGTAGCGCGCGCAGCGCCGCAGGACCCCAAGCGACCGCCAGGACCAGCGCCGCCAACAGCGAGGCCGCGCGAACGAAACCGTACACGCGTCGAGAGGTCACGGTGCCCGCACCGTTCGCGGTGCGCGCGAGCGGCTCCGCCGCGCGCGATACGACGGTACGAACGTACCGTGCGAGAAGTGCGCCCGGGCGGACTTGAACCGCCAACCTCGGCCTTAGGAGTGCCTCGCTCTATCCAGTTGAGCTACGGGCGCACGGGCTCAGAACCTTCCCGCAGCGAAGGGGCGGCTCATGCAGACGCACGCGAGTTCCGATGCCGTCGGAGGCCGGCACATCCCGCCCATGAGCACGGCGCCGGCCGGCTTTTCCATCGAACGCGACCTTCCGGCGGGCTTCGCCGCCTTCTACCGCCCGCTCCACGACACGTTCACGCCGCGCCAGCAAGCCGCGATCGAAGCGCGCCACCGCGTTCTCGACGCCTCGCAGCACGGCCGCAAGCCGCAGTACTTGCCGCCGTCCGGCGCGCAGGGCGATTGGAAGATCGAGATCCCTGCCTGGGTTCGCGATCAGCGCAACCAGATGACCGGGCCCGCCGACGACCGCGAGCTCGGCGTGAAGATGCTCAACTCGGGCGCGCCGGGCGTGATGATCGATCTCGAAGACTCGATGGCCAACGACTTCGCGCACACGCTGGGCGGCATCGACAACACGCTCGCGATGTACTACCGCGAGCTGACGTACGTCGATCAGAAACGCGGCGGCAACGTCGTCGGCATCAAGGAGTCGCCGACGGTGCTGTGGACGCGCGTGCGCGGCCTGCACCTCTCGCAAGCGGGGATCTACGCCGAGCCGACGTCGGCGTCGCTGTTCGACCTCGCGCTGCTCGCGTACAAGCTCGACTTCGCGCGGCTCGCGCACCCGCTCGCGATCTACATCCCCAAGTCGCAGTCGGCGGACGAAGCGCTATGGTGGCGCGACGTGTTCCAAGCCGTCGCGCAAGCGAAGGGGCTCGACAAGCACGCGATCAAGGCGATGGCGCTGGTCGAAGCGTTTCCGTTCGCGTACCAGATCGAGGAGTTCGCGTACAACCTGCGCGACCATCTGCTCGGCCTCAACCTCGGGCGGTGGGACTACATGGCGTCGCTGATCCACTTCAACCTCGACGACCCGAATTGGGTGCTGCCCGATCGCAACACGATCCCGCACGACGTCGGCTTCTTCCAGAACCTGCGCGAGCGCATCCCCGAGGTGTGCCACCGGCACGGTCTGCTCGCGATCGGCGGCATGACGGCGCTGTTCCCCGACCGCTCGAACCCCGAGCTCAACGCGCGCGCGCTCGCGGCGCTCGAACAAGACAAGAAGAACGAGTCGAATGCGTTGTTCGACGGCGCGTGGACCGGGCATCCGGATCAGAACGCGATCGCCGTCGCGCAGTTCCCGGAGCCGAACCAAGGCTTCGCGCGCAAACCCGGCGCGAACGCCACGCCGGATCTGCTCCCCTCGATCGCTGGGGTGGGCGAGAAGACGGAGGCCGGCACGCGCGCCGCGGTGCGCACCGCGATTCGCTACCGCCACGGGTATCTCAGCGGCCGCGGCGCGTCGTTGCTGGACGGCTACATGGAAGACCTCGCGACCGATCGCATCTACCGCCTGATGATCGCGCAGCGCATCCGGCACGGGATGCACTCCGCCGCCGACGTGACGCGCTTCTTCGACGAGGAGCTCGCGAAGCTGCTCGCCGAACCGGCCGCGCAAGACCCCGCCGAAGCGGCGAAGTTCCGCGAGGCGCGCCGCCAGAGCGAGGCGATGATCACCGACGGTTACCATGATCCGATTTAAGCGCGCCGGCACGACGTGACCGGCGCCGCCGACGTCGACCTCGGCGCGCTGCTCGAGCACGCGCCGGCGATCGTGTACGTCGCGCGCCCCGACGGCTCGATCGCGTATGCGAACGCCGCGTGGGAGCGGTTCACCGGGTTGCCCGTGGAAACCGTGCTCGAACACGGCTGGTCTTCGGTGCTGCACCCGGACGATGCGTCGCGCGCCGGCGCGGAGTGGCTGGCTGCGATGGCGTCCGCCGCCGTGTTCCGCGAAGAGTTCCGCATCCGCGATCGGGCCGGCGAGTTCCGCTGGGTGATCTCGCACGCGATCCCGACCTTCGATGCCGGCGGGACCGTGTCGGCATGGTACGGCACCGTCATCCCGATCGACGAGCGCCGAACCGCGGAAGCGGCGCTCGCCTCCCTGGCGGACGCCATCCCGCAACTCGTGTGGGCCAACGACGCCGCCGGGAACGCGCTGCACGTCAACCGCCGCTGGATCGAGTACACCGGGCTGAGCTTCGACGAGTCGCTCGGGCGCGGCTGGACGCACGTGCTGCATGCGGACGACGTACCGGACATGGAGGCGGTCTGGGCCGAGGCGCTCACCACCGGCACGTTCCACAGCGAGCGCGCATACCGGCTGCGGCGCCACGACGGCGCGTACCGCTGGTTCGTCGTGCGCGCGGTGGCCGTGCGCGACGAGAGCGGCGCGATCCTGCGCTGGTACGGCACGAACACGGACGTCGACGACGCATACCGGGCCGCGCAGCGCCGCACGATGCTCGACCGGCTTGGCGCCGCGTTCGCCGAGTCGCTCGACTACGAGCGCACCGCGCGCACCGTGGTCTCCGCTATGTGCGAGGACTTCGCCGACTTCGCGTTCATCGACGTCGTCGAGGACGACCGCCTGCAGCGGATCGCCGTCGAGAGCGGCCGGCTCAGCGCGGAGCCGGCATCCTTCCGCACCTTCGCGCCGCCGCCCGAAGCCGAGCGCCACCCGATCAACCTCGTGCTGCGCACCGGCCGCACGCAGATCGTGGCGCAGTGCGACGACGCGTGGCGGCGCGCGACGACGTGGAGCGACGAGCATTACGCGTTCGTCGCGACGCTGCCGATGGCGTCGATCGCGCACGTGCCGATGATCGCGGCCGGCGAGCGAATCGGCGTGCTGACCTTCGGCGCCGCGCTCGGAACGGGCCGCAGCTTCACCCAAGCCGACCTCGACGAGGCCGAAGAGATCGCGCGCCGCGCCGCGGTCGCGCTGGCAAACGCGCGGCTCTACCGCGATCTCGCGGCGAGCGAAGAGCGCTACCGCGGCTTGATCGACACCGCGCAAGAAGGCGTCTGGATCATCGACGGCGCGGCGAACACGCGCTACGTCAACGCGCACATGGCGGAGATGCTCGGCTACACGCCCGACGAGATGTACGGCCGCTGGTTCTTCGACTTCGCGGACCCGCGCGAGCACGAAGCCGCCCGGCAGGCGATCCAAGAGCACCGCGGCGGCAGCGGGATCCGGCGCGAGTCGCAGCTGCTGCACAAGGACGGCCGCATCGTGTGCGTGATCGTCGCGTCCAACCCGATCGCCGACGCGGACGGCGCGTACAACGGATCGCTCGGGATGTTCACGGACATCACGGAGCGCAAAGCGCTCGAGACGCAATACCGCGTGCTGGCCGAGGCCGGTGAGGTGCTGGCGGCGTCGTTGGACCTCGCGCAGACGTTCCCCGCGCTGGCCGCGCTCACGGTCCGCAATTTTGCCGACGTCTGCCGCATCCACGAGTGCGGCCCGGACGGCACCCCGCGACTCATCGCGACGGCGTACGCGGATTCGGCGCACGGCAACGTCGCCGCCGCGCACGCGGGCGAGGGCGGGTTCGCGCGCGTGGTGGTCGCCAACGCGATCGCGAGCGGAGAGTCACTGTATGTGCCGCACATCGAGCCGGCGCTGCGCGAAGGGCTCGGCGCGCAGTCGCTCATCGTCGTCCCGCTCGTCGCGCGCGGCGCGACGCTCGGCGCGATCACGCTGGTCGCGGCGGCGGACGGGGCCGGCACGTTCGTCCCCGACGACCTACGGCTCGCGGAGCTGCTCGCCAAGCGCGCGGCCGTCGCGATCGACAACGCGCGCTTGTACGACGAGGAGCGCCGGCTGGCGCGCATGCGCGAGGTGGTGGCGCGCGCGAGCGACGTGCTGAGCGGCTCGCTCGACCTCGACGCGCTGCTGGGGCGCTTCGCCGACCTGCTCGTTGCGGAGCTCGCCGCGGAAGCGACGATCGCGCTCGATGCCGAACGCACGGTCGATACCGAACGCGCGGTCGTGCGCCGCAGCGCCGCCGTCGCCGGCGACGCGGCCGTGCTGCGCGTCGCGCTTCGCCATCGCGACACGGTCGTGGGCACCGTGACGCTGCGCGCGAACGCGCCGTTCGGCGCGAACGACGTCGCGCTGCTGCACGAGCTCGCGGCGCGCGCGGCGGTCGCCATCGAGAACGCGCAGCTCTACGCGCGCGAGCACCGGGTCGCGATGACGCTGCAGCGCGCGATGCTCCCCGCCGTGCTGCCGGAGGTCGCCGGGCTGGCGTTCGACGCGGTGTACTTTCCGGGCGCGACCGAAGCCGAGATCGGCGGCGACTGGTACGACGCGATCGCGCTGCCGGACGGACGCGTCGTGGTGTCGATCGGCGACGTCACCGGCCGCGGGCTGACCGCTGCGGTCATCATGGGGCGGATGCGCCAGGCGATCGAGACGCTGTCGACCTACGAGTCGGATCCGGTGCGGTTGCTCGACGCCGCCGACGGCGTGCTGCGCCGCGCGCATCCCGACGCGATCGTCACCGCGCTCGTCGGTGTGGTCGATCCTGCGGCGCGCACGCTCGCGTACGCGACGGCAGGCCATCCGACGCCGATCGTCCGCGCGTCGGACGGCACGCTACGCCAGCTCCCCGGGCGCGGGCTGCCGCTCGGCCTGCGCGAGGGCCGCGAGCCGCCCGCCACGACGGTCGTGCTACCGCCGTCGTCGCTGGTCGTCTTCTTCACGGACGGTTTGGTGGAATCGACGCGCGACATCGACGAAGGCGAGCGGCGCGTGTTCGCCGCGCTCGCCGACCCGGCGCTCGCGGACGGCCTTGCACCGGCCGCGGCGCTGGTGGCGCGCGTGCTCGACGACGGCATCCGCGACGACGTCGCCGTGCTCACGATGCGCGTCTCCGCGACGCCGAGCGAGGCGCGCGACTGGACGATGCGCTGGCGGTTCGACCCGCACGACTGGCGGCGCGCGTACGACGTGCGCGAGACGCTCGCGGAGACGCTGTCGGCGGCGGCCGCGAACGTCGACCTGCCCGCGGCGGAGCTCGTCTTCGGCGAGCTCGTCGGCAACGCGGTGCGCCACGCGCCGGGCTTCGTCGACGTCGAGCTGACCTGGGACGACGACGCGACGCCGGTACTGCACGTGATCGACGACGGCCCCGGCTACCGGCCGCAAACGGATTTGCCGTCGCCGGATTCGGAATCGGGCCGTGGGCTGTACATCGTCGCGCAGCTCACGCGGGAGTTCACCGTCATGAAGCTGCCGCGCCGCGGCGCGCACGCGCGCGCGGTGCTGCTGACGCGCGCCTAGGCGACGATCGTGCCGACGACCTCGCCGAAACCGATGCGGGCGGAACCGCGCACCGCGCGCCCGCGGATGGTCACGGTGTCGCCGTCTTCGAGAAAACCCCGTTTCTCGCCGTTCGGCAGCGCCAGCGGTTGCGCGCCGCGCCGCGTCAGCTCGATGAACGAGCCTTGCGTGCCTTGCTCCGTGCCGGAGATCGTGCCCGTGCCGAACAAATCGCCGGGCCGGATGCGCGAGCCGTTGGACGTCATGTGCGCGAGCTGCTGCGCGACCGTCCAGTACATGCCGCGGAAGTTCGTGCGCGCGATCGTGACTACCGGCTGCGCCTGCGCGCGCATGCGCTCGGTCTGCAGCAGCATCTCCAGCTCGACGTCGTAGGCCCACGGCTCGCGCGCGCGCAGGTACGGGAGCGGTTCGGGATCGCGCGCCGGTTCGGCAACGCGAAACGGTTCGAGCGCGTCGAGCGACACGATCCAGGGCGAGATCGACGTCGCGAACGACTTCGCGAGAAACGGCCCGAGCGGCTGATATTCCCACGCCTGGATGTCGCGCGCGCTCCAGTCGTTGAGCAGCACGTAGCCGAAGACGTGCTCGCGCACCGCATCGGCCGGAACGGGCTCGCCGTGTATGCTGGCAGTCCCCGCGATCCAGCCCATCTCGATCTCGACGTCCAGGAGCGCCGAGGGCCCGAACGTCGGCGCGCTCGCATCGGGCGGCTTGCGCTGGCCGCGCGGCCGCCGCACGGGCGTGCCGCTGACGACGACCGTGCTCGACCGCCCGTGATAGCCGATGGGGATGTGGCGGTAGTTCGGCGTGAGCGGCTCGGCACCGGGGCGCAGGATGCGTCCGATGTTCGTCGCGTGCTCGATCGAGGAGTAGAAGTCGACGTAGTCGCCGACGTCGACCGGCAGGTGCATCGTGACCGCGTCGCGCGGCAGCGTGCGTTTGGCGACCGCTTTGCGTTCATCCGGCGATGCGGCGTCGCTGAGTAGATGCTGCAGGCGCGCGCGCACGGCGCGCCATACATCGAGCCCTTCGCCGAGGAAGTCGTTGAGCGTGGCCGCACCGAGCAGCGACTCCGCGTCGAGCACGCCGTCGTGCACGAGACAGTCGAGGTCGACCACCGTGTCCTCGAACGCGACGGCGGCATGTCGATCGCCGCCGCGCGCGTCGGACACGATCCCCAGCGGCAGGTTGTCGAGCCCGAAGTCGCGCGGGTCGATCACGTCAAGATGCCGAGCTCGCGCAGATCGTTCACCGGCTCGTCGAAGCTGCAGCTGCCGAACGACACGCAGCGTTCGCGCGCCGCAGCGACCTGGTCGGCCTCGACACGGACGTCGCGCCACGCGACGTGCGTGGGATCGACGACGAACGCGCGCGGCTCGGACTCGGCGAGCACGCCGGCGACGCGGGACGCGTCGAGCGCGCCCGCGTGCAGCGCGAAGCCCGCGACGAACAGGTTGAGAAAGCCGTGCGGCACGACCCCGCCCGCGACGCCGTACGCGCCGCGCACCGGATGGTGCAGACCAGCGGTCGCCTTCCACGGCACGTCGTGCGCGTGCGCCGCGACGACGAACGCCGCGAGATCTTCGACGGACGGCGTCGCGCCGGCGGCCTGCCCGCCGCAGCGAACCTTCGCGCCGACGGTGACGTTGGGCGGCGCGGTGCCGCGCACGGCGGCGAGCGTCGCGAGCGCGGCGTCGGGCGGCGTGGCCCAGCCCGCGCTGTACGACGGCTCGTACCAGAACGAGACCGGCTCCGAGGGCCAGCGCTCCGCGATCTCCGAGATCGACCGCGCCAGCCCGGCCTGATCGAGGCCCGCACCCGGCACGCGCAGCTCCAGCGACCCGACGGTGATGCCGGCGGTGCCGAGGACGCGGTCGATCCGGTGGAGGTCGGCCCGGACGGTGTCGCCCTTGGCGCCGCTCATGGCGGAGTCGAGGATGACGCTGAGCTCGAGCGGCTGGCCGGGGTCACGCAGCGTCGCGAGCTCGTCGAGCCGCGAAGCGGGGACGACGAAGCGGCCCGCGATCCACCAGTAGGCGCTCTCGCGGAGCCGGGCGTGATGGCGCAGCGCCGCACGCATCGGCAGCTCGGCCGGCGGAAAGAGCGCGGCGTCGTCGATGAGGCGTTCGAGGAGCGCACGCTTGGCGCTGTCGGTGGATACGGCGGTTGCCATGACGCCCACAGCTACTCACGAAAGCGGCAAGACCCTCCGCATGAGAGAGAGTCTTGAACTTGGAGCTGCCGGTGGGGATTGAACCCACGGCCTTTTCATTACCAATGAAATGCTCTACCACTGAGCTACGGCAGCTCGAACCGCGACGCCCAACGAATGGTCTTCACCATGTTATTCCGCGTCGGCGACAGGCGAAGATGAGCCGTTGAGGCCGTCATCTCCTGCTCAGGGATCATGTAGACCTTCTTCGTATCGGGACAGCAGACCGCAAGGTACTCTACCTGGCCAAAATACGGGCGGGTTGTACCTCCGCGATGCGCATGTGAGCTAGCACAACTAAAAATCACGACGCCGCGACGGAGTCGACCAGTCTTGACCTGAATGCGATGAAGACGCTCGCCATCGTCCGCAATCAGATCATATCGTTGATTCTCGCCAAGCGGTTTCGAAACGAAGTATCCGGCCTCCGCCAGCGCAACGGCTACCCGCAGTTCGGAGATGTCTCCCTTTGTTTTCGTATCGCGCTTGACAACCAGACGAGCGTCGCTAGGGCCATTTCGAAGTGAGACGGTATTCGCCGGAGCGGGCGCAAATAGTTCGTCCTGAATAAGAAACGATACACTAGGCACGATCGCCGGCGCGCAATCGCTGAAACCCTTTGAAAAACTCGTCTGCACGCTACGAGCATACCTCGCGACGATGCCACCAGTACGGCACAGTCGCTCGCGTATTTCCGTATCACCTAGCCGGAAAAAACCGGATCGCGTTCGCCCGTGATCGTCTGCTCTAAGTACCACGTCGCGCCGCCGTCGTGCGACGTGCGGCCTTCCCAGGCGAATGCCGTCGGCGTGATCGTCTCGAAGATCCAGCGGTAGCGCAGCGTCGCGGAAGGCGCGCCGTCGATCACGATGCGCGAACCTTCGCGCCGCGCGACGAACTCGACCACGACACCGCGCGGCACGCCGACCCAGACCTGACGCCACGTCGCGAGCGTCTTGTCATAGAAGCGGACAGTCAACCCCGTACGGTATGGCGTTTCGGGCGGCGAGCCCGGCTGGCGAAACCCGATCACGTCGTAGACCGCGCACCCGCCGAGGCCCCAGCGGAACGACCAGAACCCTTCGAGGCTCGACTCCGGTTCATCGAGAGGCATGAGCGTCGTACGCATCCGCCAATCGCCGATCAGCGGCGCGAACAGCTCCGCCGCCGCGCCGAGCTCGGGATCGGGCCCGTCCGCGGCGAGTCCGGGCATTTCCGTCGAGAACGTCTGCGGCATCGTTCGACGATCGTACCGCCCCGTGCGCCGCGGCGCTTTCGAAATCGTGCCCACCACATGACGCTCGTCGATGCCGCGAACGTGCACTGCACGCGAACCGCGCACAGCCGGGCGGACGAAGAGTCGTCCGAGATCCCGACGCTGGTACTCCCGCGCCGCGGCTTGTTCCGCTATCATACCGGCGCGCGCCACGTGCTTGCAGACGCGAACACGGTGCTGCTCTTCCACCCGGACCAGCCCTACCGCATCTCGCATCCGAACGACGACGGCGATGACTGCACGGCGCTGCGGTTCACACGCGATGTCGTCGCCGATGCGCTGGGCTTCGCGAGCGAGCAAAGCCGAGCGTGGACGCTCGGCGTTCGCACGCATCGAGCTCTCCATCGCAGCGCGCGTGCCGCGCTCGCCGCGCAAGACCCGTTGTCACGGGACGAACATGCGCTGGAAGTCCTAGCGATCGTCGCTCGCGCTGACCCCATCGCGAACACCGCTCGCGACGCTGCCGCCATCGAGGCCGTGCGCGAGCGTCTCGCCGCCGATCTCGGACGCGTGGCGACGCTCGCCGAGATCGCGCGCGGCGTGCACCTTTCGCCCTACCATCTCGCCCGCCGATTTCGCGCGACCACCGGAACGTCGATGCACCAATACCGGCTCGCGCTCCGCCTCAACATCGCGCTGACGCGACTCCGGCAAGGCGAGAACAATCTCACTGCGCTCGCGCTCGATCTCGGCTTCGCGAGCCACGCGCATTTCAGCGCCGCGTTCCACGACGCGTACGATTGCTCGCCGAGCGCTGCACGTGCAGGGAACGCCGGGCGCGCCGCACGTCTCTGAGATCGGCGTCGATCGCCCGGGTCCCGCGATGCGCGCGCTGCACGCACGGGCCGCGGCGTCGGGTCGCTGATCTCGAACGCAGGTGGCGCGGGATTCACGCCGTCGGCGCGCGGCACGGACGACCGCGACAATGCGACAGATACGGAAAAGCGATGCTCTCGCATGACAAAAACCCTGGAGCCATCTAAGGTATCCAGGGCTTCGTCGTCATAGCGGGCGGCGGGAATCGAACCCGCGACTCTTGCTTGGAAGGCAAGGGCATTACCATTATGCAACGCCCGCGCTCGACTCGTGAGGTACGAACATAGCCGCGCGCGTCCCTTGCGGAGACGCGCGCTTGCTTGTTATGGTGGGCCGGGCAGGATTTGAACCTGCGTATCGCCTTCGCGAGCCGGGTTTACAGCCCGGTGCCATTAACCACTCGACCACCGACCCACGCGCCCCAGGTGGGGACCCGCTGTGATACGCGACGTCCGGGTCGCATTCCTATCGTGTACGCGAGGGCTCAGCACCCGGTCGCGATGAAAGAACGAGTACGCCGACGTGCCGGAGCGGTCGAACGGACGCGCCTTGTAAGCGCGCTGCGAAAGCACACGTGGGTTCGAATCCCACCGTCGGCTCAGTGACTCAGTGAACGCCCGATTACGTTTTCGAGCACGTATCGCCGCCCATTCGAACGAATGATCCGTCACGAAGCATCTCGAAGACGCGGTCGTAGCGCGATGCGCTGACCACGACGTACGAAATACGGCCTTGCAGCGGCGGTCCACCGGTCGCCGGAAAGTACGGTCCGGTGAATTCCCAACGGCCGTTCACAAGTCCGGTCGACGTGAGATCGGCGTAGCTTCCGTCCGCATGAAAATCGCGGTAGACGAACGCGTGCAGTTCGGGAACCCAACCCATCACGGCCGTTCCGTCTGGCTGCTTTGGCGCGCCATAGACGTTACGGACCCAGCGATCATCGTTCAGCAGCGCTGACCACGACCACGTCGTCCCCGCGCAATTCCATGAACCAAGGAAATACCTGGTGTCGGCGCGTGGATCGCTCGCACCGAGCAAGATCACGGCAACTACCAACACGAGCATGCGCATCCCCAGGTGTGCGCCGTCCGCGATTGTCGATCATGCTCACTCGCGCGATGGAGAATACGGCGCCGAGCGCGAATAGCCGATGCGGTGAGCGAACCCATCGAAGTCAAGCCGATGTGGCGGCGAGCCGGCGGGCTTGCGCTGGTCTGCGAGAAGTGTCTCAACGTCCGCTTCCCCGAGGATTTTCCCGAGCACGCCGGCGACGAGCGGCTCAAGCTGCGCGAGTGGCTCAAAGACCGTCTCAAGGCGGACGGGCACTGGGGCGCGGTCCGCGCGACCGGCACGACCTGCCTGGACGTGTGCGCCGTCGGCCGCGTCACCGTGCTGCTCGACCCGATCGGGCGCGGCGGCGAGCAGCGCTGCCTGGTGTTCGACCCGCTCGAGGACCGCGAGCTGATCTACGACACGATCGTGCGCGAGCTCGCGCCGCCCGTGCCGGTGCCGCACGACGCCGAAACGGAGAAGGCCCCGCACTAGGCGAGGCCTCTTCGTTTCCGTCGGACTCCTCGAGAACGTCGGCTGACGGATCAGCTACGCGTCCCTATGTCCTTTCAAGGGAGCTCGATCTCGGCCAAGTTCTTCTCGATCTTGCGCTTCACGCGCTGGAGCGCGTTGTCGATCGACTTCACGTGACGGTTGAGGTCGCGGGCCATCTCCTGGTAGGACTTGCCTTCCAGGTACGAGAGGAGCACCTGCGACTCGAGGTCGGAGAGGTTCTCCTGGATGCGGGCCTTGATGTCTTCGGAGACCTCTTGGTTGATCACGAGCTCTTCGGGATCCGAGGTCTTCTGGGACGGCATCACGTCGAGGAGCGTACGCTCGCTGTCCTCGTCGTAGATCGGTTTGTTGAGCGAGATGTACTGGTTGAGCGGGATGTGCTTCTGCCGGGTAGCCGTCTTGATCGCGGTGATGATCTGGCGGGTGATGCAGAGTTCCGCGAAGGCCCGGAAGCTCGAGAGCTTGTCGGCCTTGAAGTCGCGGACGGCCTTGTACAGGCCGATCATGCCTTCCTGAATGATGTCCTCTCGGTCGGCACCGATGAGGAAATAGCTCTTTGCCTTGATCCGCACGAAATTCTTGTACTTGTTGAGCAAGAACTCCATCGCCAGATTGTCGCCCGACTTCGCCGCGGAGACGAGGTCCTCGTCGGGCCGCTCGTGGTAGTCGAGGACCTCGGCGGGGGCGGGCTGGGTGAGCGCCATGAAACCTACCTTGCCGGAATTCGTCGAGCACGTAAACGCGGGCCGGAGCCCGTCAGAGCCGTGCAGGACCGACTAAGTATAGGAGGATCCTTCTTCCGGGTCAAGGACAAATTAAGGGTCGTGCGGCCCTACCCGGACGCCTAGGAGCTCGCTTCGCCCCGCTGCCGGACCGCCTCGTACAGCAGGATCCCCGCGGCCACGGAGGCGTTCAGCGAGCCGACCTTGCCCAGCAGCGGGATCTCCACCAGCACGTCGCACTCGCGTTGCACGAGCGGCGTGATGCCGGGGCCCTCGGCCCCGATCACCAGCGCGGCGTCGCCTCGCAGGTCGACGGTCGTGTACGGCCGCGCCTGCGGGCTCAGCGCCGCCCCGTAGACCCACATCCCGGCTTTCTTCAGCGTCCGGACGGCTTGCGCGACGTTGGCCACGCGGGCAATCGGGACGAACGCGGTCGCGCCGGCCGACGACTTGCGCACGGTGGGATTCACCCCCGCGCTGCGCCGCTCGGGCATGATCACCGCGGTCGCCCCGGCGCACTCGGCCGAGCGCACGATCGCGCCGACGTTGTGCGGGTCGGTCACGTGGTCGAGCACGACGAACAGCGCCGGCCGCTCGCGCGAGCGCAGCGCGATGGCTTCGTCCAGCGTCGTGTACGCGAACGGCTCGCCGAACGCCACGACGCCCTGGTGCGCCTTGTACGGAAACGACGCAAAGAACGCGCGGCTCTCGAAACGCACCGGCACGTTGGCCGCCCGCGCGCGCTCGAGCAGATTGCGCAGCGCCGGATCGTGCTTACGGTCGTCGCCGACGTGCAGGCGGCGCAGCGGCTCGCCCGCGACGAGCATCTCGTCGACCGCGTGCACGCCGTACACCACGTCGTCCAGATCGATCCGCGGCGCACGCCGCTGGGCGCCCGCGGCCGCGCGCTGCGCGCCTACGTGCCGGCGGCGGTCCACGTCGTGCCGTCCTTGGAGTCCTTGAGCGCGATGCCTTCGGCCGCGAGCGAATCGCGGAGCCGGTCGCCGAGCGCGAAGTCTTTGTTCTTGCGCGCGGCGGCGCGCGCGTCGATCACGGCCTGCACCGCCGCCTCGGGCGAGTCGCCGTTGAGGTGCAGCGCGTCGCCGAACAGCGCGCGCAAGCGCTCCGGCAGCGCGGGATCGAGCGCGACCGTGCGCTCCGGCTCGACCGGCCGGTCGAGCAGCGGCCCGATCCCGAACAGCTGCAGCGCGTCGAACAGCAGCACCGCGCCGCCTTCGCGCTGCGCCGCGTCGGGATGCTTCGACAATCCGGAGATCAGATCGAACAGCACGCCGAGCGCACCGGCCGTGTTCATGTCGTCGTCGAGCGCGTCGAAGAACCGCGTCTCGTACGCTTCGACGCCCGGGCCGGCGCGTTCGCCGGCCGCGGTCGCCGCGCTCGCCGCACTCGGGATCTCGCCCGCGAGCACGCCGTAGCCGCGGCGCAGCCGTTCGAGCGCCGTCGTCGCGCCCCCGATCGACTCTTCCGTGAAGTTCATCGGCTTGCGATAGCCGGTCTGCAAGAACAACAGCCGGATCGCGAGCGGGTCGTGCCGTTTCAGCAGCTCGGAGAGCGGCTCGAAGTTGCCCAGCGACTTCGACATCTTGCGGCCCTCGAAGTTGAGCAGCCCGCCGTGCACCCACATCTCCGCCATCGGCGGCGCTGCCATCAGCGCCTCGCTCTGCGCGATCTCGTTCTCGTGGTGCGGGAAGATCAGGTCGTAGCCGCCGCCGTGGATGTCGAACGGCACACCCAGCAGCGCGCGCGACATCGCGCTGCACTCGATGTGCCAGCCCGGCCGCCCCGCGCCCCACGGCGACTCCCACCGCGGCTCGCCCGGCTTCGCGAACTTCCACAGCGCGAAGTCCAGCGGGTCGCGCTTGTGCTCGTTCTCCGCGATCCGCGCACCGACGAGCAGTTCGTCGACGTTCTTGCCGCTCAGCGCGCCGTAGCGCGGGAACGACGCCACCGCATAGTAGATGCCGTCCTCGCTGACGTACGCGTGCTCCGTCGCGATCAGCTCGCCGATCATCTCGTTGATCTGCGGCACGAACTTCGTCGCGTACGGCTCGTCGTCGGGCTCGCGCACGTTGAGGATGCGCATCGACTCGCGAAACGAGTCGTAGAAGCGCTTCACGACGACGTCGAACGTCGTGCCCTCGCGCTGCGCCGTGGCGATGGAGCGGTCGTCGACGTCGGTGACGTTCTTCACGAACGTGACGCGATAGCCGTTGCGCGCGTGCTCCAGATAGCGCCGGAGCACGTCGAAGAACAAGAACGAGCGCGCGTGGCCGAGATGCCCTTCGGCCGACGGCGTGAGGCCGCACACGTAGATGCGCACGTGATCGGGCTCGAGCGGCCGGAGATCTTCGACGCTGCGCGTGCGGGTGTTAAACAGCCGGAGAGGCATTCTTCCGTTCGATTTCGGCGAGCCGAGCTTCCAGCACTGCGATCCGCTCGGAGAGTTGTGCGATGATCGGTGCGTTGGGATCCGGCATCTGCATGCGCGGGCGCGAGTCGGCCGGCGCGTTGACGGGCTTGCCGTCGAGCAGCACGACGCGCCCTGGGATGCCGACCACCGTGGCGTTGGGCGGGATGTCCTTGACGACGACGGAGTTCGCGCCGATCTTCGCGCCGTCGCCGACGTATATCGCGCCGATGACGGCCGCGCCCGAACCGACCGTGACGTTGCGGCCGAGCGTCGGATGGCGCTTGGTGCGTTGAAGCGACGTTCCGCCAAGCGTGACGCCCTGGTAGATCGTGCAGCCGTCGCCGACCTCGGCCGTCTCGCCGATCACGACGCCCGTCCCGTGGTCGATGAACACGCCCTTGCCGATCGTCGCGCCCGGATCGATCTCGATCCCGGTGAAAAACCGTGACAGCGAGCCCAAGAAACGCGGCAGCAAAGGCACGTTCGCTTTGTACAGCGCGTGGATCAGCCGGTGCGCGACGATCGCGCGCAAGCCGGGATACGACAGCAGCACGTCGAGATAGCCGCGCGCCGCCGGATCGCGTTCGACCGGCGCCCGAAGATCGGCAAGGAACGTCTCGAACGGCTTCGCGGGCACGACGCTCTTACGACACCACGTCGTCGCGCCCGGTTGCCCCGGATTCGGGCGGCGTCGGCTGGATGGTCTCGAAGGGCACGCCGCCCGGACCGTACTTGATCGGCTCGAGCCCGCGCCCGTGCAGGATGTGCGAGTTGACCGCCCCGATCCGGATCATGATGCGGTCGTGGCCGAGCAGCGGGAACAGCAGCACGAGCGGCGGACCGTCGTGCGAACCGGTGAGCGCCATGCGCACGGCCTCGAACGCGTCCTTGCGCGCGAGCCCGAACTCGCTCGCGATCACCGGCAGGTCGTCGGTGAGCGGCAGCCCGCGCAGCTCCGGCTGCGCGTCGACGTACTGCGCGACCGCGTCCAGATAGAACAGCACCTGGCGGTTGCGCAGCCGTTCGAGCTCCAGCGCGGGGAGCGTCACCGCCTCCTCGCGCAGCGCGACGATCGCGTCGAGCGCGTCGCCGAGCGTGTGCACCTCGTCGCCGTACGCGTCGATGAAGGTGTCGATCCAGCGCTGCGCCGCGTCGGGCACCGGCTGCTCCAGCAGCCCGTGGCGCTGCATCGTGTCCGCGAGCAACGCGTGGTACCGCTCGCGCGGTAGCGCGCGCAGCGCGCGCGCGTTGAACGCGCGCAACCGGTCGAGGTCGAATACCGAGGGCGAATGGCCGACACGGTCCAGCGAAAACAGACCGATCAGATCGCGCAGCGCGAACGTCTCGCGGCCGTCGGGCGCCGACCAGCCCATCAGCGCGAGATGCTCGATCACGGCCTCCGGCAAGAACCCCGCGCGGCGCAACGCTTCGATCGTGACGGGCCCGTCGGCGCTCGACAGCTTGTGCCGGTCCGCGCCGACCACGAGCCCGGCGTGCGCGTAGCGCGGCGGCGCGTATCCCAGCGCGCGCGCGATCAGCATCTGGCGCGGCGTGTCGTCGAGGTGCTCGTCGCCGCGCAGCACGAGATCGATGCGCATCGCGGCGTCGTCGGCTGCCGCGGCGAGATCGTACGTCACCGTACCGTCCGACTTGCGCACGACGAAGTCCGCGATCGCGTCGTGCACGAACGCGACGTCGCCCTTGACGAGATCGTGCACGACGGTCGCGCCGGGCGGGACGCGGAACCACACCGCCCCGTCCTGCTCGTACGCCGCGCCGGCGGCAACCAGCCGGTCCACGTGCGCGGCGTGGAGCGCGCGGCGTTCGGACCGGCGATACGGCGCTGCCGGACCGCCGGCGTCGGGGCCTTCGTCCCAGTCGAGACCGAGCCACCGCAGATCCCGCAGGAGCGCGTCCTCACCCGCGCGGACGGCGCCTTCGCCGGCGTCGTCGATTCGCAGCACGAACGCACCGGCCGCCGAGCGCGCGAGCAGCCAGTTGAACAAGGCGGTCCGCGCCGCTCCGACGTGCAGCTTGCCCGTCGTCGACGGAGCGAAGCGCACGCGCAGCGGGCGGCCGGCTTCGGGGCCGTCCATCCGGCTCGTGATCATGCCCCGCGGCGCAGCGTTCCTCCGCCGCGGGTCATCTCAGGACGGGTCGCCTTCGGTTTCTTCTTCGGACTCGTCGTCTCCGGACTCGTCGTCTCCGGATTCGGCTTCGTCGCCGCCGGGGCCGCCGTGGCCGGGCATGATCGTGGCCAGGACTTGGTCGCGTTCGAGCAATTCAAGAGGCATGACGTCGCGTTCGTGTCCGCCGCCGCGGAACCATGCGTCCGCGCCGATGCCGTCGAAGCCGCGCGACGATGATCTCAACGGGGGTGTTCTGCAAGGAGCTCGTCGGACGCGCCGGCGAGCTGGCGCACCTCGCGTTGCGCGCGCGAGGCGACGGGTCGCGCCGCTCGGCGCTCATCGTCGTGCGCGGCGAAGCGGGCGTCGGGAAATCTCGCCTCGTCGCCGAGTTCGTCGCCGTCGCACGCAAGCAATTGCGCACGGTCGTCACCGGCGTGCGCGAGTACGCGAACGCGCCGTACGCCGCGATCGTCGAAGCCCTCGACTCGCTCGGAGCCGAGGCGCAGCTCGAGCGCTACTCCGGACAGCCGCAGGCGCAGCGCGAGCCCGCCGATGCCGAAGGCGACGAGAAGTCGTGGCGGTTCGCCTCCGTCGCCGCGACGTTCGCGCAGATCGCGCGGGCCGAGGCGCACGGCCTGCTGGTCGTGCTCGAGGATTTGCACTGGGCGGACGGCGGTACGATCGAGCTCTTGCGGTTCCTTGCGCGCCGGCTCGCAGACGAGCCCGTGACGTTCCTTGCGACCTATCGCGTCGACGAAGGCGACGCCGAAGCGGAGCGCGTGCGCGTGCTTGTCGCGCTGGAACGCGACGCGGAGGACACGATCGCACTCGACCCGCTCGGCGACGCCGAGATCGATCAGCTCTTGCGCGCGGCGCTCGCCGACGTCGACCGCACGCTGCCGCCGGCTGCGCTCGAACGCATCCGCGAGCTCGCCGACGGGCGGCCGCTGTTCGCCGAGGAGTTGCTGCGCGGCGCGCTCGAGCGCAGCGACCGGGGCGGCAGCGCCGTGATGGTCCCCGCAAGCATTCGCGTCACCGTTCGCGAGCGGTTCGCGTCGCTCGCAGAACGCGACCGCGACGTCCTGCTGCACGCCGCCGTGCTGGGCCGCCGCTTCTCCGCGCACTTCGTCGCCCGCCTGACGGGGATCGCGCCGGTCGCGGTATTCGCAGCGCTGCGCCGCGCGCGCGACCTGCAGCTCGTCGTCGAGGAACGCGACGACGAGCGCGGCGACGCGTTCGCCTTTCGGCATGCGCTCACGCGCGAAGCGGTGTACTCCGAGCTGCTGCGGGCGGAGGCGCGCACGCTGCACGCGCACGTCGCCGAAGCGCTGGCGAACGAAGAGCCGCTCGACGTGACGGCGATCGCCGAGCACGCGTGGCGCGCGCACGACGTCGAGCACGCGATCGGCTGGAACGAGCGGGCCGGCGATCATGCGGTCGCGCTGTTCGCGTATGCCGACGCCGCACGCCATTACGTGCGCGCGTGCGATATTGCAACCGATCGGGAGCAGCGCGCCCTGCTGGCGGAAAAGGCGGCCGAGTCGCTGTACGCCACCGGCGACGTGGCGAGCGCGGTCGATCGGCTCGCGCTCGCGATCGATGCGCTCGACGGCGACCCCGACGCCAACCGGCTCGCGCTGCGCAAAGCATATCTCTTGTTCGACCAAGGCCGCTACGACGATGCGTTGCACGAGGCGCTCGCCGTGGTGAAACGGCTGGAGCACGAGGACTCGGCGATGCGGTTCGACGCCGAGACGATGACCGCCGGCCTGCTGACCGCGCGCGGCCGCGCCGAGGAAGCGCTCGCGCACCTCCAGTGCGCCGACGGGCTGGCCGCCCGAGCCGGGGCCGCCTCAGCCCCGCGCTTCGCAGGCAACTACGCCTCGTGCTTGGGCCTGCTGGGCCGCGCCGGCGAAGCACGCGACCGGTTCGCGGAGGCGCAGCGCATCGCGCGCGACCAGTCCGACTTCGACGTGCTCGTTCGCGCGTTGAACAACCACGCGAACGTCGAGCTCACGTACGGGCACATCGCGGTCGCCCGGCGGCTCTACGACGAAGGACTCGACGTCGCGCACGCGACGAAGAACCTGCGGTTCGTCGCCTGGCTCTCGCAGAACGCGGCGCTGTGCGCGCTCATCGCAGGCGACCCCGCGGCCGCCGCGCGCCATCAGGCCAGCGTCGACGCGATCCGGCACGACGTCGGCACCGTGATCGAGTGCGCGCTCGCCACCAACCTGCGCGCATCCACCCTGGGCGGCACGCCGAGCGAGAGCTTTTTCGAACGGGCGTCGGCGCGCGTGCAGTCCACCATGGCGTCGTCGGACGCGACGGGACGGGGCATGCTGGCGGGATCACTCGCGCTCGAACTCTTGCGGACGGGCAGTATTGCGGACGCCGCCGCCGTCGTGAGCCGCGCGCTCGACGTCGCGCCGCAAGCGTACCCGCCGTACTGGCTGCACGACGCGGCGAGCCGCTGCGCGGAGCCGGTCGCCCGCGCCGTGGCCCACGACGCGCTAGCGGCCATCGCGGCGCGCGACGGCGCGTGGCCGGCGCGCGGCTTCCTCGCGCTCGCCGATGCGCGCGAGGCGGTGCGCAAACGCCGCCGCGAGGACGCTGTCGCGCTCGCCGAAACCGCGGTCGACGCGTTCCGCACCGCGGGCTGGCGGGTCGAGGAAGCGTTCGCGCTGGAGCTCGCGGGCCGTACGGCGGAAGCGGTCGCGCTCTTCCGCGACATCGGCGCGCTGGGCGAGGTGCGGCGGCTGACGGAGACCGGGGTGACGGCACCGCGCCGCCGCGGCGAGTCGACCCTCACGGCGCGCGAGCGCGAGATCGCGGGACTGGTCGTCGGCGGCCACGCTACCAAGGCCATCGCGGACACGCTGTTCATCTCCGAGCGCACCGTCGAGACGCACATCGCGGCGATCTATCGCAAGCTCGGCGTCTCCAACCGCACGGCGCTGGCCCGGCTGGTCGACGAGGCCGGAGCGGCAAGCCACTAAACAATTCCGCTTTCGGACTTCGGGCGCAGCCCGAAGGAGGACTTCACGGCGCCGTCCAGGCGCTGTGAAGTCTCCGTACCGAAGCCCGCCAACCTCGGTACCGTCACGGATAGAGCCGCGCGCACCGCTCCGGTACCGTAGGCACATGAACGCTACGCCCGATCCGCAACGCGCCGCCGGCGCACTCCGCATGCTGGCCGAGCTCTCTTCCGTCGCCGCGGAATGCGCGGCGGCCGGGGTGTGGGACGACGAGCTGACCGCCCGCCGCCGCCTGCGCGACGACGCGCGGGCCGGCGAGCTTCGCAGCGAGGGCCTTCAGGTGAAAGCGCTATGATCTGGTTCGCGCCGTTCGAGGCTTTCGACGAGCACGACCGCGTACGCCGCGATCCCCGTCCCGTCGCCGGTATAGCCCATCCCCTCGCTCGTCTTCGCCTTCACGCTGATGCGCGCGACGTCCAGCCCCAGCACGTCGGCGATCGCGTCGCGCATCAGCGGAACGTAGGCTGAAAGCCGGGGCGCCTGGACGACGACCGTCGCATCGACGTTCGCGATCGTCCAGCCGTGCCGCACCGACAGCTCGTGGCAAGCCGCCAGCAGCCGCAGCGAGTCGGCATCCTTCCACTGGGGGTCGTCATCAGGGAAGTGCGCCCCCAGGTCGCCTAGCGCGCACGCGCCGAGCAGTGCGTCGCTGATGGCGTGCACGAGAGCGTCCGCATCGCTGTGCCCGAGCGGACCCCTCTCGTGCGGAACCCGCACGCCGCCCAGGACGAACGGCCGTCCCTCGACGAGCCGGTGTGCGTCGAACCCGTGCCCGACGCGGAAGTGAGGGCTGTGCGGGTGCGCTCGCTCCGCCGCCATGCTGCTAGTGCTCGCGGTCCAGTGCGGCGGCGTTGCGCGGCGCGTGGTGCGAGAGGTGCGCCGTGTACAGCGCGTCCGCGCCGGCCAGCGCATTGAGCCGCGTGCCGAAGCCGCGCAGCGCGCCGTTGGTCGCGTACGCGCGGATGATCGTCGCGCTGGGAAGGTCGCGGTCGATCTCGTCGACGCGCGCATCGCGCGCTTCGAGCTCGAGCAGCACCGCGTCGACCGCGCGCGGCTCGACGTAGCACTCGACGAGCAACACTTCTTCTTCGGCCGTTCCTTGCGGGCCGCGCTCGCGCAGCAGCGCTTCGGCGCGCACGAGGTCGCCCGGCAGCGTCACCTTGAAGTTGTCCGGCGCGCTCTCGACCACGACCACGTCCAGGCCCGCGCGCTCGAGCAGCGCCGCATCGTCGGTCGCCGGCGGCTGGCCGTGGCGCACGGCTTCGGCGTGCGCGCGGCGCAGGTCGCGCAACGTCGCGAACTGCGGCGTCTGCGCGGACCACAGCTCGCCGCGGTCGAGCGTGCGCGTGACCTTGCCCGTCGCGTCGACCACTTTGATCGTGTCGACGACGGGCGCCGCGAGCAGCGACGCGGTGCCGGGGCGCACCGGCCGCATCCCGTTGCGCACGTCGGACGTGCGGACCAGCGGGCGCGCACCGTCGTGGACGAGCACCACCACCACGTCGTCGGAGAGCGCGTCGAGCCCGTGGCGCACGCTGGCCTGGCGGTCGGCGCCGCCGCGCACGACGATCACGGTCGCGTCCTTCACCCGCGCGTGCGCGAGCGACTCGACGGCTTCGATGAATTCCGGCTCGGTGACGATCACGAGCTCCGAGATCTCGGGCATCGCCGCGAAGGCCTCGATCGACCATGCGATCATCGGCTTTCCGCTCAAATCGACGAGCTGCTTCGGTCCACCAAAACGCGTGCCTAGACCGGCAGCGACGATGACCGCCCCCCAGATCACGAGCGCACTTTCGGGCGGGCGAAGATCATGCGGCCCGCGTTGGTTTGCAGCGCGCTCGTCACGGCCACGTCGACGGTTTCGCCGATCAGGCGGCGGCCGTTCTCGATCACGATCATCGTGCCGTCGTCGAGGTAGCCGACGCCCTGGTGCGTCTCGCGGCCTTCGCGGATGACGTTCACGCGCAGCTCGTCGCCGGGCAGCAGCACCGGCTTGAGCGCGTTGGCGAGCTCGTTGATGTTGAGAACGGAGACCCCCTCGACGTGCGCGACGCGGTTGAGATTGTAGTCGTTGGTGACGAGCTTCGCGCCGCGTTCTTGCGCCAAGCGGACCAGCTTGGCATCGACCTGCGCGATGTCCTCGGGATCGCGCTCGACGATCTCGATCGGCACCGTCTCCTGCAGCGTCGAGAGCAGCTCGAGCCCGCGCCGCCCGCGCGTGCGCTTGAGCGGGTCCGCGCTGTCGGCGATGAGCTGCAGCTCGCGCAGCACGAAGCGCGGCAGCAGCAGCGGCCCGTCGAGAAACCCGCTGCGCACGATGTCGAGCACGCGCCCGTCGATGATCACCGACGTGTCGAGCACCTTGGGATCGCCCCCGCCGCCGCCCGTGCCCGCTTTTGTCGCGAGCCGGCCCAGCGTCACGCGCTGCTTCGCGCCGACCCGTGCGCCGAGGAACGCTGCGAAGATCGACACGACCAGGTACAGCGCGATCGCGATGTAGCCGCCCGTCGGCCCGGCAAACGCGACGAACTCGAAGAGGATGCTCTTGATCAGGAACGCGACGACGAGCCCGGTGACGAGCCCGATCGCGCCGCCCACCAGCTCCCCGGGCGCCAGCCGGTCCATCGCGCGCTCGACCTGGTGGAGCTGGGTCTCGAATAGCATCTGCGCGGCCGGCACGATCAGCACGCCGACGACCGCGCCGACGATCGGCGCGACGACCAGAAAGGCGAGCTGCCAGAACTGGCTCGCGACGTGCAGCGAGATCAGGTGGACGTACGCCTCGCGCCCGAGCAAGAAGCCCGTGACGCCGAAGATCACGGCGAAGACGAGACGCAGCAGAGCCGTCGCGACGCCGCGGCCGGGCTCAGTCGGCGAGGAACGCACCACAGACATCGTTGGCTACGAACCGGCCGCGTTCGGTGAGGCGCATGCGCGCGGGCTCGGCGGCGAGGACGCCCGCCGCGACGAGGTCGTCGACCACGCTCCGGTATCGTTGGTGCACATCGATGCCGTACCGTTCGCGGAACGCCGCCAGGTCGACTCCTTCGGCCGTGCGCAGCGCCAGCATGATCGCCTCGCCGGCGCGTTTGGCGCCTTCGAGCCGCTCGCTCTCGCCGGGGATCGGCGCCGCGGCGAGCGCTGCCTCGCAGTACGCGTCGAGGTCGCGCGTGTGGGTCGAGCGCACGCCGCCGAGGTACGACGCGGCGCCGACGCCCAGACCGAGGTACGGATCATTGGCCCAGTAGATCGCGTTGTGCTGGGAGCGGAAGCCGGGCTTGGCCCAGTTCGAGATCTCGTAGTGCTCGAATCCGGCGACGCGCAGCCGGTCGATCGCGATCGCGTACATGCGCGCTTCGAGCGTGTCGCCGGCGAACGCGCTCGCATCGCGCGCGAACCAAGCCGCGTACGGCGTCCCCTCCTCGATCGTCAGCCCGTAGCACGACACATGCTCGACCTCCAGCGCGACCGCGGCGTCCAACGACGCCGCCCAGCTCTCCTCGGTCTGGCCCGGTGCGCCGAAGATGAGATCGACGGAAAGGTTGCGGAAGCCGGCGGCGCGCGCGGCGCGCACGGCATTCGCCACGTCCGCCGCGGTGTGGCGCCGGCCGAGCACGCGCAGCTCGCGCGCATCGAACGACTGCACGCCGATCGAGAGCCGGTTCACGCCGGCATCGTGCAACCCGGCGAGCCGTCCGGCGAGTGACGGATCGGGGTTCGCTTCGGTCGTCACCTCGGCATCGCGCGGCAGCGCGAAGCGCGCGCGCACGTCGCCGATCAGCGCGGCGATCGCGTCGGGCGCGTACGTGGTCGGCGTGCCGCCGCCGAAGAACAGCGTGCGCGCCTCGACGGCGGGCGCGCTCGCGAGCTCGGCGCGCAGTGCGGCGAGATAGCGCGCGGCGCGTGCGTCGTCCCACGCCCACTTCGCGAAATCGCAATACGGACAGATGTACGGACAGAACGGCAGGTGAACGTACAACCCGGCGCGATCAGGGATGTCGCACCTCGAGGCTCCGGCTTTGGAGAAAGCCGGCTATCAGCTGCGCCGCTTGCGATCGCGCCGGAATCGAGATCGTCGTGTAGTATCCGACGCCGTACGTATCGTACCGCCAGAACCGGTACCACATGAACGAGCCGCGCGAATCAACCGTGTCCCAGGGAAAAAGTAACGGAGGATGACCGGGACGAGCGACAAGCCTACTGCGCAGATGCAGACCGCGGTCGTCGACCCCGATCATCACGTACGCTTTGTGGCTCCTTTGAGGCCCGATCAAGATCGACGCGCTCGCCATCTCGTTCGGCACGCCGGGTGACGGATCGCGAAAGCGCCGGCCCATCTCCACCCAGCCGCTCAAGGCGGCGTCGGCGTAACCCCAGCAGATCCAAACCGTTGCGACGACCGCGACGACGACGAGGACCACGACGCCGCTCATCCCGGGATGACGAAGATCCCGATCGCGCCTTGGCCGGCGTGGGTGCCGATCACCGGGCCCGCTTCGAGCTGTTCGAACGCCGCCGGATTCGTCGTGATCTTTTCGCGCAGCTTCGCCACCACGCGCGCCGCTTCGTCGGCCGCGTGCGAGTGGATGACGCAAACGCGCGCGCCGTCGGCTTTGTTCGCCTCCGCCGCGGCGGCGTCGACGCACGTGTCGAGCGCGCGCGCGTAGGTGCGCACGCGCGCGTGCTCCTGGATCTTGCCGGAGTCGATGCGCAGCACCGGCACGATCTTCACGAGCGAGCCGACGAAGGCTTGGGTGCGCGACACGCGGCCCGTGCGCACGGCGTGCGAGAGATCCGGCACCGTCGCGAAGCCGCGCAGCACGTCGCGGTCGCGCGCGAGCGCGGTCAGGACCGCCTGCACGCCGCCGCCCGCGCGCGCGATGTCGCGCGCGTGCTGTGCCTGCAGCGCGAGACCGCCGGCGACCGTCTCGCTGTCCACGACGTGGATCTCCGCGCCCGGGAACGACTTCGCGGCGGTGTTCGCCGCGTTGTTGGTCCCCGACAGGCTCGCCATGATCGTGATGCACACGATCGGCCGCCCCGCCTCGACGTGCGGGCGATACGCGTCCTCGAACATCGCCGGCGTCGGCTGCGCCGTCGTCGGCAACACCTTGAGGCTCGCGAGCTTGCGGTAGAACTCGTCGCGCGAAAGATCGATCTGATCGCGAAAGCGCGTGTCGCCGAAGTTGACGAACAGCGGCACGACGTCGATTCCGTCGCCCGTCCGCAAGTCGGAGGTCGAGTCGGTGACGACGGCGACATTGGGGCCGCGGTCGCGCGCGGAATCGGTGGTACTCATACGGCGAGCACGGCTCCGATCGATCCGACGAGGTCGGCGGCGGCGACCGCCGCGGCTTGGCGGATCGCATTGCGGATCGCGATCTCGTCCGAACGGCCGTGCGCGACGACGCAGTTGCCGCGCACGCCCAGCAGCGGCGCACCGCCGTACGTCGAGTAGTCCAGCTTCACCCGAATCTTCGCGAAGACGGAGCGGCTGAAGAACGCGCCGAGCTTGCCGAGAACGCCCGCGCTCTCGTAGCATTCGCGCAGCGTGTCGCGGAAGTACGTCGCGCTGCCTTCGGCCGTCTTGAGGATCACGTTGCCGACGAAGCCGTCGGCGACGACGACGTCGGCGTGGTCCTGCAAGATGTCCTTGCCTTCGATGTTGCCGACGAACTTCACCGGCGCGCGTTCCAGCAGGTCGGCCGCTTCCATCGACTGCGCGTTGCCTTTGCTGCGCTCCTCGCCGACGGAGATGACGGCGACCCGCGGCTCCGCGATCCCCAGCGCGGCGCGCGCGTACGCGCTGCCCATCACGCCGAACTGCATCATCCACTCCGGCTTGCAGTCGACGTTCGCGCCCGCGTCGCACAGCACGACGGGCCCGTACCGGCCGGGCAGCACCGCGCCGATCGCGGGGCGCGCGATGCCGGGGATCGTGCGCAGCCGGATCAACGCGATCGCCAGGAACGCACCGCTGTTGCCCGCCGACACCACGGCATCGGCGCGGCCGTCGCGCACCAGATCCACCGCGTCGCCGAGCGACGTGCCCTCCGACTTGCGCATCGCTTGCGACGCGCTCGCGTCCATCGGCACCTCGCCCGCCGAGTGCAGGATCTCGATCGCCGTCTCGCCATGCAGCAACGGCTCGATGCGCGCGCGGTCGCCGACGAGCACGATCTTGCCGAGCCCGTCGCGGTGCGCGAGCAATGCGCCGGCGACGATTGCGCCCGGCGCATCGTCGCCGCCCATCGCATCCACCGCGATGATCGGAAGCTTGCCGTTACGACTAATGTTCAACGCTGATCCAGTACTCGACGGTCGGCTGGCCACCGTAGTAATATTCGACCTCCACGGCGTCGAAACGTTCGCCGAGCAGCGCCGCGTACTTCTGCGCGTCGCGCTCGCGCTGCGCGCCGCCGTAGTACAGCGTCACCAGGCCGCCGTCCCCGGCGCCCAGCGCGGCGGCCGCGTCGGCGATCACGTCGCCCAGCGCCGGCGCCGTGAGCAGCCGCTTGCCGATCGAGGCCGACGGCGCGCCTTTGGCCACCGCGACGCCGTCGACGCTCGCGTCTTTGCCGGCGAAGAACACCGCCGCGCTGTGCACATCCGCGAGCGTCGCCGCGAGCGCGTCGGCGGGGACGGGCTCTTCGACCCCGCCGAGCCGCAGCAGCACCGCGAGCCCCGCGACGGGGTCGGGGCTCGGCACCACGATGACGGTCTTCGCGCTGAGCGCGCCGACCTCGCGCGCCGCGAGCGCGACGTTGGGATCGTTGGGCAGCAGGTACACGGTGTTCGCGAGCGACGCGTTCACGCCGACGAGCAGGTCGCGCACCGACGGGTTCGCGCCTGGCGGCACGGCGATCGTCACGTCGGCGCCCAGCTCGCGCGCGATGCGGTCGAAGCCCGCTCCCGGGACGACGGCCGCGACCCCGATCGCTTTGGCGGGCGCGTCGACCACGAGCAGGTTGTGCTGCTCGGCCATGTCCTCGCGCTTCCAGCGGGTCACCGTGCCGTGCTTCGCGGCGATCGCCTTGACGGTGTCCGGCTCGGCGCAGTGGATGTGCACCTTGATGGTCGGGGCCGCGCCGATGACGAGCAGCGAGTCGCCGTGCCGTTCGAGCTCGTCGCGCAGCGGGTGCGCCTCGACCGTCGCGTTCTCGAGCACGAACTCCGTGCAGTAATGGTTGTCGCCGACGACCTGCTGGCGGGTGAACACGCTCGAGCGCACGGGCCGGCGCGGAAACGCCGTGGTGCGGACGGTCGCCTGCGGGAGAAAGCGCAGCACCCCTTCGAGGAAGTAGCACAGCCCCGCGCCACCCGAGTCGACGACGCCGGCCTCTTTGAGCGCCGGCAGCTGCTCGGGCGTGCGGTCGAGCGCGTCGTTCGCCGCGCGCACCACTGCGTTGGCGAGCCGGTAGAAATCCGGCTCGCGCACGGCCAGCCGGTAGGCTTCGTCGGCGGCGGCGGTCGCGACCGAGAGGATCGTGCCTTCGACCGGCTTCGTCAGCGCGGCGCGCGCGGCGCCGGCCGCTTCGCGCATCCCGAGCGAGAGCTGGAACGTGTCGATGCTGTCGCGATGGCGCACGCTGTGCGCGAAGCCGCGCAGCATCTGCGAGAGGATCACGCCGCTGTTCCCGCGCGCGCCGAGCAGCGAGCCTTGCGCCGCAGCGGCGGCCACCACCGAGAGCGGCTGGTCGCAGACGTTGCGGGCCTCGCGCAGCGCGGCCTTGGCAGTCAGGAACATATTCGATCCGGTATCGCCGTCAGGGACGGGGAACACGTTGAGGTCGTTCAAGACGCCGCGGTACTTCCGTAAGAAGTATGTGCCGGCCGCGAGGAACTTCTCGAACGCGCGCCCGTCGAGGTGGGTGACTGCCATGGAGCGCTCCTCGCGTTCCTGGACGGGCGCGCCCCGCCCTGCGGACGGCGGCGGCGCTCGGTTTACGCCGGGCGCGTCGGGCGGATGAAGCAAAGCGCAAAGCCGTCGGGGTCCTTGGTGGTCACCTGCCGCATGCCGTAGCTCGTGTCCACGGGCTCCGACACGGGCCAGCCTTTGTCGCGGAGGTGCGCATGGACCGCGTCCGGGTCGGCGTCGAAGTACAGCGACGTGTCGCCGTGGCCGCTGACCCGGGTGGGCTCCGGTTCGGCCGGCCGCCGGTCGCGCTCGTACGCCGTGTTCAGCATGATGGTCGCCTCACCCGAGCGCAGCATGCACCACCACGACTCGTCGCCGGACACGAGCGCGAAGCCGAGCACGTCGCGGTAGAACGCGACCGACGCCGGCAAGTCGAACACTTCGAGAAGCGGGGTGACCCCGCCGACCGCGATCGCCATGCCTACCCCGTACCCCGCACCGGGCAGCCTCACGGCAAGCCACGACGTTCGGCCTTGTCGCTCAGGGACGGATTTGGTACACTCCCTCCGTTATGGCCAAACGATGTGATGTGTGCGGCAAGGGTCCCATGGCCGGGAACAACGTCAGCCACGCGATGAACAAGACCAAGCGGCGCTGGCTGCCCAACCTCCAGGCCGTCAAGGTCGACGACCGCGGCACCCACAAGACGGCCCGCGTCTGCACCAACTGCCTGCGGAGCAAGCGCGTCAAGCGCGTCGGCGCCGCCTAGCTCTGCCCTGACCGCCTAACGAAGGTGGTCCCAGCCGGCCGGCGTGACCGGCGTGCCGTCGGCGAGCCGCACCCCGGGCTCGGCGGTCATCGTCCCCACCCGTAGGAGCTCGCGCCCGGTGTGGGCGCGGATCCGCGCGGCGAGGTGCGCGAAAGCGCGCTTCTCGACGCTCACCAGCAGCTCGAAGTCCTCGCCGCCGTCGAGCGCCCAGCGTTCGGGATCGTCACCGGTGCGAGCCGCCACGCGGCGCGCGCCTTCGTGCACGGGGACCGATTCGATCCTCGCGCCGGTACCCGACGCGGCGCAAAGGCGGGCCAGGTCGGTCGAGAGGCCGTCCGAGGTGTCCATCATCGCCCGCACGTGGCGTGACGCGGCGAGCCAGCGGCCTTCGCGCAGCCGCGGTTCCGGGGTGCGGTAGGCGGCGAGCACGTCCGCGAACGCTGGCTCGGCGGCGAGCTCCGGCCGGCCGGCGGCGACCAGAAGTCCCGCCCGGCTCGCACCGAGGGGGCCGGTGACCGCGATGACGTCTCCCGGCCGCGCGCCGGCGCGCGTCTTGAGGTTCGAGGCGCGCACCTCGCCGACGACCGTGATCGCGAAAACGATCGCCGGCGCGCGCGTCAGGTCGCCCCCCGCCACCGCGCAGCGCGACCGCTTAGCGAGCGCCGCGATCCCGTCGTAGGCTTCGAGCAGCCACGCCGGATCGGTGCCCGGCGGAAAGCCGAGCGCGATCGTCGCGAGCACCGGCCGCGCGCCCATCGCAGCGAGGTCGGACAGGTTCGCCGCGAGCGCGCGGTGCCCGGCGTCGCGCGCGCTCATCGCGCCGCGCGTGAAGTGCACGCCCTCGACCAGCGCGTCCGTGGTGATGACACTGCGGTTGCTGCGCGACGGCTGCCACGCAGCCGCGTCGTCGCCGATGCCGAGCAGCAGCCGTTCGTCGGGCACGCCGCGCAAGCGCTCGCGAATCTGCGCGACGAGCTCGTCCTCGGATCCGGCGGCGTGCGTGTCGTCGCTCATCTCAGATCCAATGCGGGTTCCACATCCGCGCGTCGTACGCGTCGTACGTGATCGGCCAGCCCGAGATCAGCGGGAAGAAGTACACGAACGCCGCGACCACCGCCACCGCATAGGCCGCGACCGCATAGCGGCCGCGCACGTCGCCGCGTTCGCGGCCGAGGTTCCACAGCCGCTGCAGCACGATCGCATTCGCGAGCACGATGAGCGCGAGGTTCGGATAGAAGTGGTACTCGAACGCGATCCGCGGCGACTTGATCCACGGCAGCCACTGGAACAGATACGCGACGACGAGCAGCGCGTAGCCCTTGTTGCGCTCGCGCCATGCGAGCCACCCGATCGCCGGCACGCTGAGGAGCCCGCCCCACCAGACCAGCGGGTTCGGCAGCGCGCGGATGGTCGACGTGCAGCAGTCGCCGTGCGCCGTCGCGCCGTGGGTGTAGTTCGCGTAGTAGAGGATCGGCTTGTCGAGGATCGGCCACTGCCACCACACCGATCCGTACGGGTGCGTCGCGTGGAGCGACGCGTGGTAGGCGTACATCTGCACCTGCATGCCGACCACGTCGACGAACCCGTGGCCCAGCGCGAAATACGGGATGTAGGACGCCATGTAGACGAGTCCGCCGGCGACCACGATCGCGGCGGCGACGACGTCGGCGGGCGCGCCGAACGGGTTGCCGAACAGCGCGGGCCGGCGAAGCCAGCGCTGCGCGCACACGGCCGCGGCGACCGCGCACACCGTCACGATGGTGAACAGCCCGTTCCATTTCGAATCGATGAGCAGCGCCGCGCTCAGCGCGAGCACGATCCACCACACGCGCGCGTCGCGCGCGCGCAGCACCGTGCCGTCCACCGCAGCGGTCGCATCGGGGCGGTATGCCGCGGTCGCGACGGGCGTGGCGTACGTCAGCGTGCCGTCCCCGTCGACCGTCCGCAGCAGCTCGCCCTCGGCGCTGCGCACCGGCTTCTTGCGCGGACCCAGCGCCGATTCGTCGTGCTGCGGCGTGACGAGGCGCAGCTGCGGCGGATCGGCGAGCACGCGCGTGCCGTCGGCGTACGACGTCTCGGTGCCGCGCCCGAAGCGCGGCGCGACGAGCACGCGCCCGGCGAGCCAGAACAGCACCAGCACCCACAGCGCGAGCACGAGCCGCGCCAAGCCGACGAGCTGGGTTCCGTTCTTGATCGGTCCCAGTAGCGGCGCGACGTACCACGCCGCGAGCGCCGCGACCACGCCGGCCGCCATCGTCGCCGCGAGCGCGAGCACGGCGGCGCGCGAGCGCGGCGCCGGGCGCCGCGCGATCTGCGTCCCGATCCAGAGCCGGTAGAACGCGTAGAGCGTCAGCAGCGAGAAGAACGCGACGGTGATCTCCGGCGTCGCGATGCGCGACTGCACGTAGTGGAACCCGTCGAGCAACAGCATCCCGGCCGCGAGCGCCGCGAAGAGCGTCGAGGACGTGAGGCGCTTCGCGAAGACGTACACGAGCCCGACCGTCAGCGCGCCCAGCACGACGTTGCCGAAACGCCAGCCGATCGCGGTGTCGCCGAGGCCGTGCAGCCCGCCGAACAACAGCATCGACAGCGTGACGAGCAGCTTCGACAGCGGCGGATGCGTGAACTCGTACGACCACAACCCGGCCGGGTCGGATTGTCGCAGATACTCCTCGCCGGCCCGCGCGTAGTAGATCTCGTCGAAGATCTTCGCCGCCGGGAAGTGCAGCCACACCACGCACAGCACGAACGAGCCCAGCGTGAGCAGCCCCGCGAACAGCCAGTCGCGGCGCGTCATGCCCACGATGCCTTCGCGCGGGTCGAACCAGGTGCGCGCCGGCGCGCGCTCCGGTGCGGCGGCATCCACCGGCTGATCGCCGGCGCCCAGATAGCGATAGCCCAGCACGAAGAACAGCGCGACGTTCGCGAACGCCGCGGGGTGCGAGATCGCGGGCCAGAGATTCATCGCATCGACGCCGGCGATCTTCGCCTCCATGGCGGTCTGGTACGCGAGCGAGTACGCGAGGTTCAGATACGTCGTCACGCTGAGCACGGCCGCAGCCCACCCGCCCGACCGGCCGAACGCGATCAGCGGCATCGCCAGCAGGAACGCGCCGTAGACGTAGCGCTCGTGCATGCGCGTCGCGAGCACGAAGAACGCGAGCGCGCACAGCATCGCGCCTTCGAGCAGCGCGCGGTCGTCGCGCCGCTGCAGATAGCGGCCTACGATCAGCGCCGTCGCGGCGAGAACGAGCGCGACGCCCCAGCCCGCGAGCGTCCCCGCATGGATCCCGAGAACCGTCAGCGGCGTATCGTCGGGCTGCCAGAACGGCTGGCGCAAGGCGTACAGGTTGAACGCGTTGGCGGAGTTGTACGGATAGATGCCGCTACCGAACGCATAGCGGCCCAGCAGCCAGCCGAACACGTCGGCGCTCGGGTGGAACAGCAGCCCGACGGCCAGCGCGAGCGCGAGCGCGGCGCCGATCCCGACCGCCGTTCCGGCGAGGCGGCGCGCGCGCACGGCCGCATCGGTCGTCGCGAACGGATACGCGAGGAACAGCACGCCTACCGTCGCCGCGTGCGGCTTGATCAGGATCGAAAACGCGAACGCGAGCCACGCCCACGTCAGCCGCGCGGTCGTCTTGTCCGGCGCGTCGCCGGCGCGCAGCACGCACCACACGGCGATCAGCGCGAAGCCCCACGACACCGAGTCGATCTGGCCCCAGTACGCCGACACGTAGATCGCGACGGGGTTCAGCGCCAGCGCCGCGGCCGCGGCCAGCGCGACGCCGCGCGACGCGTAGCGCCGCACGATCGCGTACACGACGCCGGCGTTCACGAGGTCCATCGCGATCGTGGGCAGCTTCACGAACGCGCGCAGGATCGGCGAGCCGTGCGCGGCGTCGCCCGCGGCGCCCGGCACGATCGCGTAGATCTTCGCGACCAGCCACAGGATCACGAAATAACCCGGCGGGTACTCCGAGAAGCCGACCTTCGTGAAGAACTGCCAGGGCGGGTTGTCGCGCAGCGTGTTCGCCCACGACTCGAACGAGCCGACGTCGGTGTGAAAGCCCTCGCTGCCGACGAACAGGAGCCGCAGGATCAGGCCGGCGCCGAGGATCGCCGCGAGCGGCGCGGCGGTGCCGGCGGTGCGGGCGGTCAACGCGCGGCGGTCTGCGCCGCGTCGGTGCGGCGGCGCAGCTCGCGCAGCGCCTCGGGCGGATCGTCCGCGCCGAACACCGAGTTCCCCGCGACGAGCACGTTCGCGCCGGCGCGCACCGCGCGCTCCGCGTTCTCCAGACCGATGCCGCCGTCGACCTCGATCTCGCACGCGGGGTTGCGCGCGTCCAACAGCGCGCGCACCTCGGCGACCTTCGCGAGCGCGCGCTCGATGAACGACTGCGCGCCGAAACCGGGGTTCACGCTCATCACCAGCACGCGGTCGATCTCTTCGATCAGGTCGATCAGCATCGGCACCGGCGTGCCCGGGTTGATCGCGATCCCCGCCTTCGCGCCGATCTCGCGCAGGTGCCGCAGCAGGCGGTGCTGGTGCGGCGTCGCCTCGTAGTGGAACGTGATCACGTCGGCGCCCGCATCGCGGAACGCGTCGACGTACTTCTCGGGCTCGACGATCATCAGGTGACAGTCGAACGGCAAGCGGGTGAGCTTGCGCAGGTCCTTGACGATCTTCATCCCCCAGGTGAGGTTGGGGACGAAGACGCCGTCCATCGAATCGAGGTGCAGCTCGTCGGCACCGCCGCTCTCCACCATGCGGATCTGGTCGGCGATGTCCGCGAAGTCGGCCGACAGCAGCGACGGCGCGAGCTTGACGCGCCGCGACGGGCTCACTGCTTCTTCTTCTTCGGCGGCGCGGGCGACGCGGACGCGTTCGCCGCTGCCGCGTTCACATCGCCCTGCGACGGGATCCAGCGCGCGGGCTCGCGACCGATCACGGTCTGGTTCTGCAGCTCGTTGTTGATGTAGGTGTCGATCTCCGCGTTGCCGACCGCGGTGACGGTGAAGTCGAGCTTCTGACCACCTTGCGCGAACCCGTCGTAGATGTTCCACGTTCCGGTGTCGTCACGCACCTCGATGCGCACGCGCGCGGAGTCGTCGCGCGCGGGCACGGTCGCCGACGCGTGCACTTGGCGGATCAGATAGCCGTACTCGCCGGGGCCGGCACTGACTTGCAGCGACACCTCTTCGAACGGGTCCATCGTCGTGCCGGCGGACGGGCTCTGGCGCACGATCTCGCCGCGCCGCGGGCCGCCCGGGCCGAACGGCGTCCACACGATCTGACCGAGGTGGATGCGCGCTCGCGCCGCCGCGGCGCGCGCGTCGTCGATCGACATGCCGGTGAAGTTCTGTACCTTCACGCCGCTGGGCGGGCCTTTGCTGACTTGAAACGACACCTTCGAGCCTTGGCGCACGCTCGACAGCGGGGCGGGATCCTGGCCGACGACGTGATCGCGCGGCACGTCGTCGTTGTTGACGTACGTCGTCTTGTCGAGCTGCAGCTTGAAGCGGTTGAGATCCAGCCCGGCGTTGCGCAGCGACTCGAAGCGCAGGTCCGGCATCGGGAAGATCGTCACGCCGCTGCTGGTGATGAGCGAGATCTGCCGCCCCTCGCGCACGCGCGCGCCCGCATCGGGCTGCTGGCTCATCACGACGCCTTTGGGATACTGGTCGCTGGGCTGCGTCGCGATGACCACGCAGCGCAGCCGCAAGCGGCTGCACTCCGCGTTCGCGTCGACCTGCGTCTGCCCGGTGAACGCCGGCGTGAACACCGACGCGGCGCTGGGCGCGAAGAACTCTTTTATCGAGCGCCCGAACCACACGCTGACGCCGACCGCGAACGCCAGCGCGAGCGCGAGCATCCAGTCGCGGTCGAGCAAGGGAGCGAAGCGCCGCCGCGCGCGCGGCGGCGCGGCGCCGTCGAGCGGCGCGCCGCCGTCGGCGCCCTCGAGCTGCATCAGGCGAGCGCCTCGAGCTGCGCTTCGTCGAAGTCGGCGTTGCTGTACACGCGCTGCACGTCCTCGTGCTCCTCGAGCGCGTCGAGGAACGTCAGCACCTTCTCCGCGTCGTCGTCGCCGGGGCGCGACGTCTGCGTCGGCTCCATCGCGAGCTCCGCCGAACGGACGTGCAGGCCTTGCGCTTCGAGCGCGTCCTTCACCGACATCAGCGACTGCATCTCCGTCACCACCTCGGCGGGCTCACCGAAGCGCACGTCGATCACGCCGTCGACGAGCGCCTTCTCCGTGAGCTCGTCCTCCGAAAGCTTGCCGGGATCCACCTCGACGATGCCGCGCGACGCGAACATCCAGCCGACGCTCCCGGTCTCGCCCAGCGTGCCGTCGTTGCGGCTGAACAAGAAGCGCAGCTCCGATGCGGTGCGGTTGCGGTTGTCGGTCGCGGCATCGACGATCACCGCGATGCCCGCGGGGCCGTAGCCTTCGTAGCGGATCTCCTCGATCTCTTTCTCACCCGCGCCGCCCGCGCGCGCGATCGCGCGCTTGATGTTGTCGGCCGGCATGTTGTTGGCGCGGGCCTTGTCGACGGCCATCTTGAGCCGGTAGTTGGCGGACGGATCGGGCGAGCCGTTCTTCGCCGCGAGGATGATCTCTTTACTCAGCTTGGTGAACAACGCGCCGCGCTGCGCGTCGACCTTGCCCTTCTTGAGCTTGATGTTGTGCCATTTGGAATGCCCTGACATGGTCCGCCTGTCGCTATCGGTCGCGGTGGGGGATGATCCAGCTCGTACCGGGGATGTTGAGCCGGTCCGGCCACATGCGCTCGTACCACTGCGCGTACGTCACCTTCGTCCCCGCGAGCACCGGGTAGAAGAACGCGAACATCCCGACGACGACCGCGCCGTACACGCCCAACGTCCAGCGCGCGGTGTTCCACGAGAGCCGCCGCACGACGTAGCCGATCAGCACGACGTCGCACAACACGATCACCGCGAGGTTCGGGAAGAAGTGATACTCCCACATGATGCGCGGCGAGAACGCGTACGGGATCCACTGGAACACGTAGGCGAGCACGAGCAGCGCGTAGCCCTTGTTCCGCTCGCGCCACGCGAGCCACGCGGTGAACGGCACCGAGACGAGCCCGAGCAAGAACACCGCGGGGTTGGGCAGCGCGAGGATCTCCGCGACGCAGCACGCGGCGCTGTTGGCGGCGTCGATCCCGGCGCGGAAGTCTTTGTAGTAGTACGACACGGGGATCTGCTCGATCGGCCATTGCCACCACCGCGAGGAGTACGGGTGCGTCGCGTTGGCGACGCCGTGGCTGTGGTACCAGTACATCTGCTGCTGCAGCGCGATGAGATCCGAGAAGCCGTTGCCCAGCCGGAAGAACGGGATGTAGCTGATCAGGTAGATCGTCGCCGCGGTGAACGCTGTCACGCCGAGCACGATGTCGATCGGGAACCCGCGCGGGTTGCCGTACAGCGCGCGGCCGGGAAAGAACCGCTGCGCGGAGACCAAGATGACGACGGACCAAACGATGCCCAAATCCAGGAAGCCGTTCCACTTGCTCGAGAGCAAGAGCCCGAGCGCGACGGCGAGCACGATCAGCCACACGCGCGCGCCGCCGGATTTCACCACAGGCGTTCCGTCGACCGACAACACCCCGCTCGGCGCGAACGCCGCGGTCCCGGCCGGCGTCGCGTACGTTTCGGCGCCCGCGCGGTCGACGCGCACCTTGAGCTCGGCCGAATCGGCTGCCTCCGGTTGCTGCACCGCGACGCGCCCGGCGGCATCCGTGGTGACGACCGTGCCGTCGGCGTACGACGTGACGCTGCCCGCGCGCGGACGGCGCGAGCCGATCCAGCGCGCGAGCAGGTACACGCCCACTTCGAAATACACGAACGCGACGACGTACGTCATCAGGCTCGGATCGACGTGCGCGATGCCCGCCCCGATCTCGGCGCCGCGATTCGCCGGCACGGTGTTGATCAACCGGGCCAGCAGCGCGGCGGCGCCCGTGCCGATGACCATCGCGATCCAGAACGGCACGCCGAACCGGCCGGGGATCAGCGGTTTGACGCGCACCTGCGCGGCGAGCAGATAGCGGTAGAGCGCGTAGAGCACCAGCAGCGCGAGCGTCGCGATGGTGATCTCGCCCGTCGCGATGCGTTCCTCGACGAAGTGGAAGCCGTCGAGCGCGAGCAGCGCCGCCGCCGACGCGGCCAGCCACGTCTGCCCGGTGAGCCGCTTCGCGAACGCGTAGATCACGACGCACTCCAGCGAGCCGGTCGCGACGTTGAGGAAGCGCCAGCCGAACGACGTGTCGCCCAGGCCGTGCAATCCGCCCCAGATGAACATCGAGAGCGCGATCAGGAGCTTGGTGAACGGCGGGTGCGTCCACTCGAACTGCATGACGTTGCGCAGATACTCCTCGCCGGCGCGCGCGAAGTAGACCTCGTCGAAGATCTTCTCCGGCGGCCACGCCAGGCCGATCACCGCGATCACGAACGCGCCGAGCCCGATGCCGCCCGCGAACATCCAATCGCGCCGCGTCATCGGCACGATCCCTTCGCGCGGGTCGAACCAGCCGCGCGCCTTGGCGGCGGCGGCGGCGAACGCGCGGTCCAGCGGCGACGGCGCGGCGTCCGCCGCGACTGTGCGGTCGGCGGCGCCGCCGAGGTAGAGATAGCCGAGCCAGAAGAACAGCACGACGTTCGCGAGCGCGGCGGGATGCGACACCGCCGGCCAGAGATCGCGCGCGTCGACGGCCGCGTGCGTCTCCATCGCGGTCTGGTACGCGAGCGAGTACGCGAGGTTGAGGTACATCGTCACGGTCAGCACGAACGACGACCAGCCGCCGGTGCGGCCGAAGCCGATCAGCGGCACGGCGAGCAGGAACGCGCCGTAGACGTAGCGCTCGTGCATGCGGGTCGCCAGGATGAAGAACGCGAGCGCGCACAACAGCGCCGCTTCGAGCAGCGCGCGGTCGTCGCGCCGCTGCAGGTAGCGCCCGACGATCAGCGCGGTCGCGGCGACGACCAGCGCGATGCCCCACGCCGCCAGCGTGCCGAGCTGCGCGCCGAAGACGGACATCGGCACGTTGTCGGCCTGCCAGAACGGCTGGCGCAGCGCGTACAGGTTGAACGCGTTGACCGAGTTGTACGCGTAGACGCCGCTGCCGAACGCGTAGCGCCCGAACAGCCAGCCGAACACGTCGGCGGCGGGGTGGAACAGCAGCCCGACGACGAGCGCGAGCGCGAGCGCGGCGACGATCCCGGCGCCGGTCCCCGCGAGCCGGCGCGCGCGCACGGCGGCGTCGGTCGTCGCGAACGGATAGGCGACGAACAGCAGCGCGAGCGTCGCGGCCTGCGGTTTGATCAGAATCGAGAACGCGAACGCCAGCCACGCCAGCGTGACCCGCGGCACCGTCTTGTTCGGCTCGTCACCCGCGCGCAGCACAAACAGCAGCGCGACCAGCACGAGCCCCCACGACACGGAGTCCACTTGACCCCAGTACGCGGACGCGTAGATCGCCGCGGGGTTGAGCGCGAGCACCGCGGCCGCGATGAGCGCCGTCTTCTCCGCCGCGTAGCGGCGAACGATGAGGTACACCACCCACGCGTTCACGAGATCCATCGCGATCGCGGGCAGCTTGACCACGACGCGCAGGACCGGCCAGCCGTTCGCCGCGTCGCCGGCGCCGCCGACGAGCGCGTACAGTTTCGCGATCACCCACAGCACGACGAAATAGCCCGGCGGGTAGTCCGAGAAGTTCGTCTTCGCATAGAACTGCCACGGCGGGTTGTCGCGCAGCGTCAGCGTCCACGACTCGAACGCCGCGACGTCGTTGTGAAAGCCGTCGCTGGTGATGAACAGCAGCCGCAGGATCAAGCCCGCGCCGAGGATGGCGGCCAGCGGCGCGAGGACGCTGCGCGCCGAGGCAGCAGGCGCGAACGACGCGCGGGCGGAGGCGCTCATGCGTTCCTCCGGGCAGCGCGCCGGAAGAACGCGCGGACGCGGCCGCTGCGGTCGATCCCGCGCGAGTCCGCCAGGCCGTCGGCCGCATCGAGTTCGGCGCGCGCGGCGCCGCCGGCCGCATCGCGGGCGCCGAGCCGGTCGAGCGCCGCGACGGTCGCTTCCACGCCGGCGGGGTCGAGCTCCGTGCCGCGCGCGTACGCCGCCGCGATGGTGTCGCGCGCGCGCGATGGCGGTCCGGCCAGCGCCCACACCACGGGGAACGTCCACTTGCGCTTGGCGAGGTCGCCGCACGGCTTGCCGGTAGCAGCGAAGTCGCCCCAGGTCCCCAAGATGTCGTCCTCGATCTGGAACGCGATCCCGTAGGCCTGGCCGAGCCGCGCGTACGCCCCGGCGCGCGCCGCGTCCGTGCCGGCGGCGAGCGAGCCCAGCTCGCAGGCCGCGCCAAAGAGCGCCGCGGTCTTCCCGCCGATCATCGCCCGGTAGTCGTCCATCGTCACCCGCGGTTCGCTTTCGAACGCGATGTCCCGTCCCTGCCCGTTGCACATCGCGAGGTGCGCGGCAAGCAGGACGCGGGTCATCGCCAGCTTGCGTTCCGGCGGCGCGGGGCTCCCGTCGAGCAGGGTGAGGTACGCGACCGAGCACAGGGCGTCGCCCGCGTTGATCCCGTGCGGCGCGCCGAAGCGCGCCCACACCGTCTCGCGCCCGCGCCGCAACCGGTCGCCGTCCTCGATGTCGTCGTGGATCAGCGAGAACTCGTGGATGATCTCGACCGCGCACGCGGCGTCGATGGCCTCGGCCGGCCCGCCGCCCTCTTCGCCGGCGACTTCGAACACGAGCCGCGAGCGCAGCCGCTTGCCGCGCCGCGAGCTGCCGGCGCCGCCTTCGCCGAAACCGAAATGATACCGGATCTGCGCGCCGGTCGCGGAGCCGTCGTCGAATCGCGCGACCGCCCGTTCGAGGGCGGCTTCGAGACTATCCAGCGTGGGCGGCGAGTGCATCCATCCGGTCCGCGACCCGGTCGACCAGCCAACCCGGCGTCGACGCGCCCGACATCAGCCCGGCCGTGCCGACGCCCGCAAACCACTCGGCTTGCAACTCGTCGGGGCCCTCGATGTGGAACGCCCGCGCGCCGTTGATCGCGGCCAGCTCGGCGAGGTGCTTCGTGTTCGCCGAGGTCTTGCCGCCGACGACGACCATCACCTCGACCTCGTGCGCGAGCGCCTCGACCTCGCTCTGGCGGTTCTTGGTGTCGGTGCAGATCGTGTTGATCGCGCGCACTTCGTAGTATTTGTCGCTGAGCTTGCGGACGATCTCGGTGAAGCCGGGGCCGTTCCACGTCGACTGCACGACGACGCCCACCCGGCTCGCGCGCGGCAGCGCATCGACGTCCTCGGCTTTGGTGATGCACCAAGCGCCGGGGACATGCGAGAGCGTCCCCTTGACCTCGGGGTGGTCGGGGTCGCCGACGACGACGATCTTGTAGCCTTCGGCGCGGAGCTTCTCGGCTTGGACGTGGATCTTCGTGACCATCGGGCACGTGGCGTCGATGACGGTGAGGCCGCGCTCCTTGGCCGCATCGAGGACCTCGACCGGCAGGCCGTGCGCGCGCACGAACAGCGCTTCGGTGTCGACCTCGTCGATCGACGAGGCGTTCTTGAGCCCTTTGGCGGCCAGCGACGCGACCATCTGCGGGTTGTGCACGACGTGGCCGAGCGTCGTCACGCCGGCGCCGAGCCGCTCCACCGCTTCTTCCGCCTTCTTGACCGTGATGGCGACGCCGAAGCAAAACCCCTGGGTCTTCGCCCGCTTGATGATCACCGATTGCTCTCCTCGAGCGTGCGGATCCGCTGCATGATCTCCGCCGCTCCCTTCTCCAAACCGTCGCCGTCCGACTTCCGGTTCCGCACGACGTGCATCGGATCGCCGAATACCACGGTTACCCTGCCGAACGGCCGCAGGCGCCGGGTCCCCACGATCGCGGCCGGGATGACGGGCGCGCCGGACGCCGCGGCGAGGAAGGCCGCGCCGGCCTTCTCCTCGTTGGTCCCGGTCACGTTGCGGCCGCCCTCAGGGAAGATGCCCACGCAGCGGCCTTCCTTGAGCATCCGCAGCGAGGCGCGCAGCGCGGCCGTACCGCCGGCCTGCCGGTCGACCGGGAACGCGTACAGCCACGGCAGGATCGTCTTGAGGACCGGCAGCGCGAACAATTCTTTCTTGGCCATGTACGACACGGGCCGCGGGAGCGCGACGCCGAGGATCGGCGGATCGAAGTTGGAGATGTGGTTGGCCGCGACGATCACGCCGCCGTCGCGCGGGATCTTCTCGGCGCCGACGACGCGATAGCGGAACCCGATGCGGAAGATCGCGCCGACGACGATGTGCGCGAAACGGTAGAACGTCACGCGCGCGCGGCGTCCATCGCGGCGCGCATCCGGGCGACGACTTCGTGTGGCTGCATGTCGGTGGAGTCGATCGTGATCGCGTCGGCTGCGGCGCGCAGCGGCGAGGCCGCGCGCGTGGAGTCGAGCCGGTCGCGCTCGACGATCTGCGCGCGCACCTCGTCGAAGGGCACGTCGAGCCCGCGGTCGTGAAACTCGGCTTGCCGCCGCCGCGCGCGCTCGTCGACCGACGCGGTGAGGAAGAACTTGTGGCGCGCGTCGGGGAGCACGACGGTGCCGATGTCGCGTCCGGCCATGACGACGGGGCCGTGCGCCGCGATCGCGCGCTGCCGCGCGACGAGATCGGTGCGAATCGCGGGGAGTGCCGCGACCGACGACACCGCCGCCGCGACGTCGGGATCGAAAAGGCGTTCGCCGGTGTTGCGGCCGTCGACGAGCACGCGATAGCCCGCGGTCATGGCGGCATCGGTGACGATGGCGATGGTGTGATGCGCCAGCATGGCGACGAGGCCGGACTCGTTGTCGAGGTCGACCCCGTTGCGCAGCGCGAGATACGCAACGGCTCGGTACATCGCACCTGTGTCGAGATAAAGGAAATCTAACGCCGAAGCCAACAGTTTTGCCACCGTTGTCTTACCGCTCGCTGACCAGCCGTCTATGGCGACGTTGCTATTCTCCGACATCGACGCGCCTGCTCTTTCGGCTTCTCCAGCAGGTTCCTTCGGCTCGCCGTGCGCGCCAGCATAGTGGACAGCCCCGATCGATCAAACGATAATAGCCACTGCCCGAAAAGATCCTATGACAGAATCCACACCGCCAATGGTAATGATGATCCACTCCGCGATACTCGTCGTCAATCAGAGCGAGATTCAAGCGGTTAGCCGCACCTCTCAAACGTTCCAAGCCGCTCAGACTTCGCGGCGAACAGATCCTCATCAGATTGCCCGGCGGGGCCTCGATTCCGTGTCGATGGAGGGCCTCCGCGACATGTTGAAAGACCGCTTGCGGATCGTAAACCGCGTTAGGCGGCATTTCGTCGATAGGGATCAGCATGATGCCGCGCTCGGCGCAGCGGGCTGCCTTTTCCGCGTCGCGGCGCTTGACTGAAGCAAAGTTCGCCGCGAAGCGATTTCCTTTCGCGATAGTGCCTGAAGCCCTGATATTCGAACGCTAGCCCGAGTTCAGGACTGTAGCCGTCGAGCTCAAGTCTGCCTCCGCGGCTCGACGTTAACCAATGTGGATGTTTCAGCGGGAAATCGGTATGAAAGACCGATTCGAACACCGCGCGCACCGCGTTCTCACCGACTCGCGCGTAGCATGAACGACACCCACGGCGGCGTCGGAAGTCATGAACGGTTCGTGTCGACCGATGTCCATTCGGACAACGAACGCTGATGCGGGAAGCGTTTCTGTATGTGCTTTCAGTGGTGACGAGCGACCAACCGTGTTCGCGAACGATTTGCTCAACCTCTGCGTAAGGTTTCCGATGTAACAGGTTAAGCTTGTCGGCCTTACAGCGCGCGCCATAGCTTCCGTTTCGACAAAGCCCCGCGAATTGATAGTCTTTGCGACCCATGTTTATTGCACAAAATCCGCGCATAGGATTGGCCGCGTTCGAGTCGCCCGTCAAGCAACACACCGCCGCGCATAGTTACATAGGCCGCCAGACGATCGCGGGTTCCTGTGCGGGCATTGACCGCAGAGGATTCCCGCGTACACGCCGTGCACCACGACAGAAATCGGCTTCTATCGCGGTTCGCTGCGGCAAGAAACGGGCCGTGCCGCGGACAGTGCAACCGAATGCGAACTTTCCACCGTTCTCCGGAGGGCACGCGTTGAGAGCCGATGAGTACGATTCCGGCGTCGGCCGCAACGGATGCGAGAACCTTGAGTTTTTCGTCAACAGCCACACTGATACGATAGTCGATGATCATGCCAGGCCCATGGCACTCTCATGCGCGAATATGCGCTCGTGGCCAAGGCGAGGTCGGTCTATTTCTGTACCGGGTGTGGGTTCGAGTCGGCGCGCTGGCTCGGGCGCTGTCCGTCGTGCGAGGCGTGGAACACGTTCGAGGACGCGCCCGTCGTCAAGCCGGCGAAGTCCGCGCAGGCGCGTGCCGTGGCGCCGCTGCGCGTGGCAGGGCCTGTTCCGCTCGCGGCGATCGACGACACGCGCGTCGCGCGGCGGCGCACCGGGATGGCGGAGTTCGATGCGCTCCTCGGCGGCGGGATCGTGCCCGGCAGCCTCGTGCTGCTCGGCGGTCCGCCCGGCGCCGGCAAGTCGACGCTGCTGCTGCAGCTCGCGACGACGCTCGCGCGGCGCGGCGCGCGTGCCGTGTACGTGTGCGGCGAGGAGTCGGCCGCACAGACGAAGCTGCGCGCGCAGCGCGTCGGCGCCGCCGAGACGCTGCTGGTGTTTCCGGAGACGAACCTGCGCGCGATCCTCGACGCGCTCGAGCGCGACGTGCCCGAGATCCTCGTCATCGACTCCATTCAGACCATGTGGCTGCCCGACGTGGAGTCGTTCGCCGGCAGCGTGTCACAGGTGCGCGACTGCACGCAAGTGCTCATGGAGTTCTGCAAGCGCACCGGCTGCGCCACGTTCGTCGTCGGCCACGTCACCAAGGACGGTGCGATCGCGGGCCCGCGGCTGCTGGAGCACCTCGTCGACACCGTGCTGTACTTCGAAGGCGATCAGTCCGGCGAGTACCGCATCGTGCGCGCGTACAAGAACCGCTTCGGCGGGATCGACGAGATCTGCGTCTTCTCGATGGACGACCGCGGGCTGCACGAAGTTGCCGATCCGTCGGCGCTCTTTCTGCACGGGCGCGGCCCGCGGCCCAGCGGCACGTGCGTCGTGCCGACGCTGGTCGGCATGCGGCCGGTGCTCGTCGAGATCCAAGCGCTCGTCGGCGAGGCCGCGTACGGCACGCCGCGCCGGCTCGCCGCCAACGTCGATGCGGCGCGCATGGCGATGATCATCGCGATCCTCGAGCGGCGCGCGGGGCTGAACCTCGGCGGCAACGACGTGTACTGCTCGGTCGCCGGCGGTTTGCGCATCTCCGAGACGGGCGCCGACCTTGGGATCGCGCTGGCGATCGCGTCGGCGTTTCGCGACGTTCCGCTCGGCGCCGGAACCGTCGCGTTCGGTGAGCTCGGCCTTTCGGGCGAGGTGCGCAGCGTGTCGCAGCCGGCGCGGCGGGCCGCCGAAGCGACGAAGCTCGGCTTCACCCGGCTGATCGGGCCCGACAGCGCCCGCGACCTCGCCGCGGCGATACGCCTTGCGTTCGACTGACGTTCGATGAAACGTAGCGCCGCGCTCCTCGCCATCGTGCTCATCGGCGGGTGCGCGCGGACCGAGGTGCGGGCCGAGCGGTCTTCACCCCCGTCGTCGTCCCGCGCTCACCGAGACGCGATCGATGCGATGGATCAGGATGTCATCGCGCGGCTCAAGAACAATGGTTCCGACGTGACGAAGCCGACCGATATCGTACACTACCTCTACATCCTGCTGCGCCGTGATGCCGAGGAGGCGTCGCGGCGGTCGCACGCGGCCGCGTATCGCGCCGCGGTCGAAGAACCGCTCGGGAAACTTCCGAACGGAACGACCGAAAAACGGTATTCGGTTGTGGCACACCAGACCGCCGTTCCGTCGATCGAAAACATTCGCCGGGCGCGCGCCTTCTTCGAAGCGCTGGCGCGGCGGTTCGGCGGGGAATACGACGGCTGGGAAGCGGCCGTCGTCAAGTGAGCGAGCGCCGTTCGATGCCCGAGCTGATCCCGCGCGATGTCCTCTTCGGAAACCCGGAGAAAGCCGCGCCGTGGCTGTCGCCCGACGGCACGCGCATCGCGTACCTCGCGCCGCACGAAGGGACGCTGTCGGTGTGGGTGCGCACGATCGGCGCCGCCGATGACCGTATCGTCGCCTCCGATCCGCGGCGCCCGATCCGCAACGCGTTCTGGGCGCCGGACGGTTCGCGCGTGCTGTACTTGCAGGATGCGCGCGGCGACGAGAACTTTCACCTGTTCGCCGCCGATCCCGACGGCCGCGCCGCGGCGGTCGACCTCACGCCGTACGAAGGAACGCTCGTCCAGCTGCAGTCGCTCGATTTGAGCCGCCCCGACGTCATCCTGATCGCGATGAACCGGCGCGATCCGCAGTTGTTCGACGTGTACCGGCTCGACCCGCGCACGGGTGAGGCGACGCTCGACACCGAGAACCCCGGCGGCATCTCGGCGTTCGCCGACGATGCGGAGATGGTCGTGCGCGCCGGCGTCATACAGCATCCCGACGCGTCGTCCGAGATCGTCGTGCGCGACGACGCGAACGCGCCGTGGCGCACGCTCGCGCGGTTCGACGCCGTCGACGGGACGCCCGAGCTGGCCGGCTTCACGCCGGACGGCGCTGCGCTGCTCGCGACGACCAGCGCGGACGCGAACGCCGCGCGGCTCGTGCGCTATGACGTCGCGACCGGCGAACGCAGCGACGTCGCCGGCGATCCCGAGTACGACGTGGCGGACGTCGTGTTCTCGCCGCGCACCAAAGCGCCGGTCGCGGCGTCGGTCGTGCGCGAACGCGTTAGCTGGACCGTGCTCGATCCCGCATACGCGGACGATTTCGCGGCGCTCGCCGCACAGGTGCCCGGCGATTTGGGGATCGCATCGACGGACCGCGACGACCGCGTGTGGCTCGTGTCGTCGACCGTCGATGCGGGCTCACGCTCGTTCTGGAGCTACGACCGCACCACGCGCCACGCCGCGAAGATCTTCGTGATGCGCCCCGCGCTCGACCGCTACTCGCTCGCGCCGATGGCGCCGATCCGCTATCCGGCGCGCGACGGTTTGACGATCCACGGCTACCTCACGACACCGCGGGACGCCGAGGCACGCGATCTTCCCGCAGTGCTCTTGATCCACGGCGGGCCGTGGGTGCGCGATACGTGGGGTTACAACCCGTACGTGCAGTGGCTCGCCAATCGCGGCTACGCCGTGCTGCAGCCGAACTTTCGCGGTTCCACGGGATACGGCAAAGCGCACCTCAACGCCGGCGACCGCGAGTGGGCCGGCGCGATGCACACCGATCTGCTCGACGCCAAAGCCTGGCTCGTCGCGCAAGGGATCGCCGACCTCGCGCGCGTCGCGATCATGGGCGGCTCGTACGGCGGCTACGCGACGCTCGCCGCACTGGCGTTCGCGCCGGACGCGTTCGCCTGCGGCGTCGATATCGTCGGCCCGTCCAACCTGAACACGCTGCTCGCGTCGATCCCACCGTACTGGGAGACGCTGCGCGCGACGTTCACGCAGCGCATGGGCGACAGCGAGGAGCTTCTCACGTCGCAGTCGCCGCTGTTCCGGGCCGACGCGATCCGCGCGCCGCTGCTGATCGGCCAAGGCGCCAACGACCCGCGCGTCAAGATCGCGGAATCCGACCAGATCGTCGCCGCGATGCGCGCGGAAGGTCAGCCGGTCACGTACGTCGTGTTCGAAGACGAAGGCCACGGCTTCGCGCGACCGGAGAACAACAAGCGCTTCAACGCCGCGGTCGAAGCGTTTCTCGCGCGCTACCTCGGCGGCCGTGCCGAACCGGAAGGCCCCGACGAATCGATCGACGCGTACCTGAGGTGACGACCGCGCTCGAGTTCGAGATCGTTCCAAACGTCAGCGAAGGACGCGATGCGACGGTGATCGACGCGTGCGTCGCGGCGATGGAAGCGCACGGCGTGCGCGTCGTGCACCACACCAGCGATCCCGTGCACCATCGCAGCGTGCTCACCGCGGTCGGGCGCGCGTCACAAGTTGTCGCGGCGGCAGTGGCGCTCGCGCGGGTCGCGCACGAGCGCATCGACCTGCGCGCGCACCGCGGCGCGCATCCGCGGATCGGCGCGCTCGACGTGCTGCCGTTCGTCCCGCTCGGCGACGCGACGCTCGACGACGCGGTCACCCTCGCGCACCGCGCCGCGGCTCGCATCTGGCGCGAGCTCGGGGTGCCTTCGTATCTGTACGGCGCCGCCGCGAGCGCGCCGCACCGCGAGCATCTCGCCGACGTCCGGCGCGGCGAGTTCGAGGGCCTGGCCGAGCGGCTGGCCGGGGACGACCGCTGGCGCTTCGACTACGGCGACTCCGCCCACGCGTCGGCCGGCGCGATCGCTGTGGGCGCGCGCCCGTTCCTGATCGCGTACAACGTCGAGCTGGCCGGCGGCGACCTCGGGCTGGCCAAGCGGATCGCGCGGCGGCTGCGCGCGTCGAGCGGCGGGTTGCGCACGCTCAAGTGCCTGGGGCTGCGGCTCGCCGCCGACCGCGTCCAAGTGTCGTGCAACGTCACCGATGTCGACGCCGTCCCGCTCTACCGCGTCACCGAGCTCGTGCGCCGAGCGGCGGCTCGCGAAGGCGTCTCGCTCCGGCGGACTGAGCTGATCGGCCTCGCACCATATCGCGCAATTCGGCGCACGGCGCAAGCGTACGCGGCGGCGGAACCCTTCGCCTGATCGTCGTACCTTAGCCTGATGCTCGCTCGCCGACTCGCCGCCGCGCTCTGCGCCGCCGCGGTCTCGCTGTGCACGACGGCGACCCCGGTCCGTGCCGACGCACCGAACCCGGTCGTCCCCGCGCACGTTCGTACGCTCGCCAACGGCCTGCGCGTCGTCGTGCTCGAAGATCACGCCGCGCCGGTGGCCGTCGTCAACATGTGGTACCGCTTCGGCGGCGCATACGAGCACAAGGGCAAGACGGGGCTCGCGCACGCGCTCGAGCACATGATGTTCCGCGGCACCACCACGCTCTCGTCGAGCGGGCTCGACGACTGGGGCGCGCGCCTGGGCGCGCAGGTCAACGCCGAGACCACCAGCGAGTACACGCGCTTCGATCTGGTGCTGCCGGCCGATCGCGTCGACGGCGCGCTGCGCGTCGAGGCCGACCGCATGCATTCGCTCAAGCTCGCGCCCGCGGACTGGAACAAAGAGCGCGGTGCCGTGCTGCAAGAGTGGACGCAGGACCACAGCAACGCGCTGTTCGGCTTCGGCACCGGCTTGCAAGAAAAACTGTATCCGGGCTCGCCGCTCGGCAAGACCGCGCTCGGCGAGAAGCGCGACATCGAGCAGGCGACCGTCGCCGACCTGCGCGCCTACTATCACACGTGGTACGCGCCGAACAACGCGACGCTCGTCGTCACGGGCGACGTGGAGCCCGACGCGGTGTTCGCGTCGGCGCAGAAATGGTTCGGGCCGATCCCGTCGCGCGCGGTGCCCAAGGTCACGCTCGTGCAGCCCAAAGCGGCGACCGGCGTCGTCTCGCGCGTGAAGGCGGACTACCCGTACACCGTCGTCGACCTGGCGTACGCGGCGCCGCCTGCATCCGGTGCCACCGAGGACGACGGGTTGCGCGCGCTCACCGCGCTCGTCGCGCTGCAGAACCCGCGCGGGCCGTTTCGCGGCGCGCTGGTCGACAGCGGCATCACGCTCGGCTTCGGGCTGCAGCCGTCGCTCGACCGCCACGTCGCGACGTACCACGCGTTCCTGCTCGTCGCGCCCGGCCACACCGCCGAACAAGCGCGCACCGCGTGGAAAACCGTGCTCGCCGCATCGCTCGCGCGCGGGATCGATCCGGAGTTCATCGCCGCCGCAAAACGCAGCGAGTTGACGGGGCTGGTGTACGCGCGCGACTCGATCTCCGGGCTCGCGGGCGCGCTCGGCAGCGGCTACGTGTTCCCCGGCGACCGCGATCCGACGACGTATGCCGCCGAGGTCGAAGCGGTCGATGTCGCCAGCGTGAACGCCGTCGCGCGGCGCGTGTTCGCGACGCCCAACGCCGACGCGGTGCTGGAGCCGACGACCACCGATCCCGCCAAGGCGAAGCCGCCGTCCGACCTGGGCAGCACGATCAAGGACGACTTCGGCGGACGCGTCCCCGACGGCGCCGTCGTGCAGCCGGCGTGGATGCGCACCGACCTCGCGCGTCCGCTGACGCTGCGCAGCCGCGTCGCGCCGGTGCAGACGACGCTGCCCAACGGATTGAAGCTGCTGGTGCAGCGCGTGCACGACAACGGCACCGTGTTCATCGGCGGCTCGATGCGCCGCTCGCCCGACTTCGAACCGCCGGGCAAAGAAGGCCTGGCCGGCATCGCGTCCGCGCTGCTGTCGTACGGCAGCGCGAACTACGACTACGACGCGCAGCACCGCCTGGGCGACGACCTCGGCGCGGCGATCGGGTTCGGCTCGACGTTCGGCGCGCACGGCCTCGCGCGCGACACCGACAAGCTGCTCGACGCGCTCGCCGACGACGTGCGGCGCCCGGTGCTGCCGGAAGACCGCTTCGTGCTGATCCGCCAGAGCAGCGCGGTCGCGACGGAGCGGCGTGCGATCGACCCGCAGTACCGCGCGTCGCGCGCGTTCGCGGAGGCGCTGTATCCCGCCAACGATCCGGAGCTGCGCGAGTCGTCCAAAGCATCGCTCGAGTCGATCACCATCGGCGACGTGCGCGCGTTCGTGAAGAAATACCACCGGCCCGACCTCACCACGCTGGTGGTGGTCGGCGACGTCGACCCCGACACGGTGAAAGCCAGCGTCGTGCGCGCGTTCGGCGACTGGCACGCCGACGGGCCCGCGCCAGATCCGCACTTGCACCCGATCCCGCTGCCGCCGCCGGTGCGCAAGCTCGTCGAGACGCCGTCGCTCGACGTGTCGGTGGAGCTCGGCCAGCCCGCGCCCGCCGAGGGCGAGGTCGACGCCGACGCGTTCATGCTCGCCGACGCGCTGCTCGACGACCAGTCGTTCGCGAGCCGGCTGTTCATCGAAGTGCGCCAGAAGCGCGGGCTGGTGTACAACATCGGCACGACGTACTCGTCGGACCGCGACCGCGGCACGTGGGTCGCGTCGTTCCGCGCCGTGCCGTCGAAGGTCGACGCCGCCGAAGCGCTGGTGCGCGATCAGGTGAAGCGCCTGCAGAACGAGTTGGTCGATCCCGAAGAGCTGCGCCGCTGCGCGACGCGCCAAGCCGCGCGCATCCTCATGGCGGAGCAGGCGACGAGCGCGATCGCGGGCGACTTGATGAACATCGGCACCGACCGGCTCGCGCCCGACTACTACTCGACGCTCGCCGAGCGCTACGCGCGCGTCACGCCCACCGACGTGCGGCGCGCGGCGCGCACGTACTTCCATCCCGACCACTTCGTCGAAATTCGCACCGGACCCAAATCGTGAGGCCGCCCTTGCTCGTCCGCCGACTCATCGCCGCAGCCGCCGTCGCGGCGCTGCTCCTCGCGCCGGTACGGCCACTGCCCGCCGGCGCGCAGAGCGCGGCGCCCAGCGCGCAGGTGCGCACGCTGGCCAACGGGATGCGCGTGGTCGTGCTCGAGGACCACGCCGCGCCGGTCGTGCACGTGCACACGTACTACCGGTTCGGCGCGCTCGACGAGACGGCCGGCAAGACGGGTCTGGCGCACGCGCTCGAGCACATGATGTTCCGCGGCACGCGCACGCTGTCGAGCGCCGGGCTCGACGACATGAACGCGCGGCTGGGCGCCGATCTCAACGCGCAGACGCAGAACGAACAGACGCACTATTATTTCGTCGTGCCGTCGGATCGCGCCGACGCGCTGATCCACGTCGAAGCCGATCGCATGCGCAACCTCAAGCTCGATCCCAAAGACTGGGCGATCGAGAAGGGTGCCGTGCTGCAAGAGTACGCGCAAGACTACAGCAACCCGATCTTCCAGCTGCTGTTCGGCACCGCGGCGAAGGTGTATCCGGACTCGCGGCTGGGCGGCACCGCGCTCGGCGCGAAGGCCGACATCGAGAAGGCGACCGCCGCCGACTTGCGCCGGTATTACGAAGCCTGGTACCACCCCAACAACGCGACGCTCGTCGTCACCGGCGACGTGAAGCCGGCCGCGGTGTTCGCGTCGGCGCAGAAGTGGTTCGGACCGATCGCGTCGCGTACGCTTCCGACGCGCAAGCAGTACACGCCCAAGCCCGCGAGCGGCGCGACGCTGTCGATCAAGGCCGAGTTTCCGTTCACCATCATCGACGAGGCGTACGCCGCGCCGGGCAGCGCACCGGCCACCGAGCACGATCAGATCCGCGATCACATCGCGGTCGCGGCGCTGTCGAATCCGCGCGGCCCCTATCGTGCCGCGCTGGTGGAGAGCGGGTTGACGCTGGGCCTCATTCCGGTCCCGCTCGAGGACCGGCGCGCATCGGTCGTGCACGTCCTCATGGTCGTCGCGCCCGGCCACACGGCCGACGAGGTGCGCGCGGCATACGAGAAGACGACCGCGGACCTGCTCGCCAAGGGCATCGATCCGGAGCTGATCGCGGCCGCCAAACGCGCCGCGATCACGCAGCTCACCTACGCCCGCGACTCGATCGTCGGGCTCGGCAACGGGATCGGCGGCGGGTACGTCTTCCCGGGCGACACCGATCCGGCGCGCTATGCAGCGCTGTACGACGCGATCACGCCCGATGAGGTCAACACGGTCGCGCGCACGATCTTCGCCAAGGCCGCGGTCGTCGCGACGCTCGAGCCGACCACGACGGATCCGAGCAAGTTCAAGCCGCCGTCGAACCTGTCGTCGTCGGTCAGCGACAGCTTCGGCGACCGCGCGCCGAACGGTCCGGTCGTGCAGCCCGCCTGGCTCAAGGCCGCGCTCGCGAAGCCGCTCGACCTGCACAGCGCGGTCGATCCGGTCGTCACCACGCTGCCGAACGGGCTCAAGCTGCTGGTGCAGCGCGTGCCGTCGAACCCGACCGTGTTCGTGCGCGGCGTGGTACGCACCGCGCCGACGTTCGACCCCGCGGGGAAGGAAGGTCTCGCCACGATCACGTCGTCGCTGATGAGCTGGGGCAGCGCGAAGTACGACTTCGCCGCGCAGCGCAAGACCGCCGACGACCGCGCCGCGCAGGTGTCCTTCGGCACGACCTTCTCCGCGCACGGCAAGGCGGAGGACGTCACGACGCTGCTCGACGTGCTCGCCGACGACGTGCGCCATCCGCTGTTCCCGGCGGACAAGCTGACGCTGGTGAAGCAGCAGTCCACCGCCGTCGCGTCGCGCCGCGCGCTCGACCCGAATTACCGCACCGAGCGCGCGTTCCTCGAAGCGCTCTACCCGGCGGGCGATCCCGTGCTGCGCGAGGACACGGCCGCAACGATCGGCACGATCACGCTCGACGACGTGAAAGCGTTTCACGCCAAGTACGTGCGCCCCGACACGACGACGCTGGTCGTCGTCGGCGACGTCGATCCCGCGACGATCGCGCGCGAGGTGACGGCGCGCTTCGGCGACTGGACCGCAGAGGGGCCGAAGCCCGATCCGCATCTGCCGGCGATCCCGCTCCCGACCGCAAAGCGCCAGAACATCGAGACGCCGGCGCAAGACATCTCGGTGCAGCTCGGAGCGCCGGCGCTGGCACGCACGTCGCCGGACTACGACGCGTTCGCGCTCGCGAACGCGATCTACGGCGGCGGCTCGTTCGACGCGCGGCTGTTTCGCGAGGTGCGCGTGAAGCGCGGCCTCGTCTACGGTGCGTACAGCTCGCTGCAAGCGGGCCGCGACCGCGGCACGATGACGATCACGTTCCGTGCCGTGGCGTCGAAGGTCGACGCCGCGGATGCGGTCGTGCGCTCCGAGCTCAAGCGCATGCAGAACGAGCCGGTCAGCGCCGACGAGCTGGGGCGCGCGAAGACGCGCGTGATCGCCGAGACGATCGAGGCCGAACAGGCGACCAGCACGATCACCGGCGACCTGATGCGCATCGGGCTGGACGATCTGCCGGCGTCGTACTACGCGACGCTCACGCAGCGCTACGCGAAGATCACGGCGGCCGACGTGCAGCGCGCGGCCAAGACGTACTTCCATCCCGACAACCTGATCGAGGTGCGCACCGGCCCCAAGACCTGACTTCGGACGCTACAGCGCCGCGATCCGGCGCAGGCCTTCGGTGACGTCCGCGATCGGCGCGACCCAGCTGATGCGCAGCCAGCCTTCGAGCGAGTCGCCGAAGATGCGGCCCGGGATTGCCGCCACGCCGCGGTTCTCGACCAGCTCCAGCGCGGCGGCGAGCGAGTCGCCGCCGCGCGGCAGCTTCACGCACGCGTAGAACGCGCCGTCGATCGGCACGTAGCGCAGGCCGCTCGCGTCGAGCGCCGCGACGGTGCGCGCATGCTGCGTTCGGTACCACGCCGACTGCTCCGTCAGCGCGCCGGGCTCGCCGAAGATCTCGTACGCGACGCGCTGGCCGAACGCGCTTGCCGTCGACGTCACCCAGGCGTGCGTCTTGTTCAGCGCTTCGATCGCACCGTCCGGTGCGATGAGCCAGCCGATGCGCATCCCGGTGAGTGCGTTGGATTTCGAGATCGAGTTCGCGACGACGGTGTGCGGGTAGTAGTTTGCGACGTAGCCCGGATCGTCGACGTACGTCAGCTCGCGGTAGATCTCGTCCTGCATCACCCACACCGGCGGGCCGCCGCGCGCGAGCAAGCCCGCGGCGAGCCGGCGCGCGTCGGCGTCGCGGAATACGCGGCCGGTGGGATTCGCGGGTGACGCGATGACGATGACGCGCGTCGCGCGGTCGACCGCTTCGAGGATCGCTTCGACGTCGTAGCGGAAGTCTTCGTCGGCGCGCATGTGCACGCGCCGGTACGTGATCCCTTCGAGCTGCGCCATCTTCGCGTACGCCGGAAACGCCGGATCGATCACGAGCAGCTCGTCGCCCGCCGGGTCGAGCAGCGTCTTGATCGCGACGTACACCGCCTCTTGCGAGCCCGTCGTCACGCACACGTTGCGCGCGTCCGACATCCCGGGATAGGCGTAGTGCGCGGCGATGCGCTCGCGCAAGCCCAAGTCGCCGGCGTTCACCGTGTACTTCACGCCGTGCTCCGCCGCCCAGCGCGCCGCGGCGTCGATGAACCGCTGCTGCGGCAACAGTGTGGGCTCACCCAAGCCGAGGTCGATCGAGCCAGGCTTCTTCTTCGCCGCGATCACCCGAATCAAGCTGGGTTCGATCGCTGCAACGCGCGGATTCATCCGACTAGACCGACACCTCGAAGTCGCGTAGCGCGGCGTTGAGCGACGTTTTCTGGTCGGTAGAATCCGTGCGCTCGCCGATGATCAGCGCGCACGGCGTGCCGAACTCGCCGGCGGGGAAGCGCTTGGGCAGCACGCCGGGGATCACGACCGCGCGCGGTGGGATCAGGCCTTTCGAAACGATTCGCTCACTACCGCGCACGTCGACGATCGGGGTGGACGCGGTCAGCACGACGCCCGCGCCGAGCACCGCTTCGCGACCGACGCGCACACCTTCGACGACGATGCAGCGCGAGCCCAAGAACGCGCCGTCCTCGACGATCACGGGCGTCGCCTGCGGCGGCTCGAGCACGCCGCCGATGCCGACGCCGCCGCTCAAGTGCACGTCCTTGCCGATCTGCGCGCACGAGCCGACGGTCGCCCACGTGTCGACCATCGTGCCGTCGTCCACGTACGCGCCGACGTTCACGAACGCCGGCATCAAGATCGTGCCCTTGCCGAGATACGAACCGTACCGCGCGATGCCGCCGGGCACGCAGCGCGCGCCGAGCTTCTTCCAGTTGCGCTTCGTGGGCAGCTTATCGTAGTACGACGGTAGCCGGTAGCGCAGTTGGAGCGCGTCGAGCGGGCCGGCGGTGTCGGCGAACGCTTCCTCGACGATGCGAGCGTTGTCGAACCGGCCGAACGACAACAGGATCGCCCGCTTCACCCAGGGATGCACCACCCAGCCGTCGTCCGTGGGCTCGCAGACGCGCAGCTTGCCGGTGTCGAGCGCGTCGAGCACCTCCTCGACCACCCGGCCCGCCTTCTTCTTGATCGCGTCGGGCTTGGCCGCGAGGCGCTCCTCGAGCTCGACGATCCGGGCTTCCAAGCTGTCATCCATCGCCGGGGGCGTTTCCGCGCCGCAAACCGTGCTCCCGTCGGCGGGTCGGGTAAAGGCGGGGAGCAGAGTGGTCCGCGGCTAACGCGGCTTCCCCGGCAATCCCAGGAGCAGACCGTGAACACCGCAGCGGACGACCTTCGCATCAACGCAATTCGCTTTCTCGCGGTCGACGCCGTCCAGAAAGCGAACTCCGGCCACCCCGGGCTGCCGCTGGGCGCGGCCCCGGCGGCGTTCGCCCTGTGGACGCGCCACCTGCGCTTCAACCCGGCCGACACCCACTGGTTCGACCGCGACCGGTTCGTGCTCAGCGCCGGCCACGGCTCCGCGCTGCTCTACGCGCTGCTGCACCTGACGGGCTACGACCTCACGCTCGACGACCTCCAGCACTTCCGCCAGCTCGGCAGCCGCACGCCGGGGCACCCGGAGTACCACCTCACGCCCGGCGTCGAGGTCACCACCGGGCCGCTCGGCCAAGGCTTCGCCAACGGGGTCGGCCTGGCGATCGCCGAGGCCCACCTCGCGGCGGTGTACAACCGCGAGCAGACCATCGTCGACCATCACACCTACGTGCTCGCCGGCGACGGCGACTTGATGGAAGGCGTCGCGTCCGAAGCCGCGTCGCTCGCCGGCCACCTCGCGCTCGGCAAGCTGATCGTGCTCTACGACGACAACAAGGTGTCGCTCGCGGCCGCGACCGACGTCACGTTCACCGAGGACGTGCGCGAGCGGTTCGAGGCGTACGGCTGGCACACGATCGAGGTCGGCCCGAGCGAAGCCAACGACGCCGACGCGATCGACCGCGCGATCGCGCAAGCGAAAGCGGAGACGCTGCGTCCCACGCTGATCGCGATCCGGTCGACAATCGGCTACGGCTCGCCCGAAGCGGGCACGTTCAAAACGCACGGCGAGCCGCTCGGCAAAAACATGGAAGCGACGCGCCAAGCGCTACACTGGGACTACGCACCGTTCGTCATCCCCGACGAGCCCGCGGCGTTCTTCAAAGACGTCGGCGCGAAGGGTGCGGCGCTGCAAGCGGACTGGAACGCGCGCTACGCCGCGTGGAAAACCGCGAACGCGGATCTCGCCGCGCAGTTCGAGCGCGCGCGCGACGGCAAGCTGCCCGCGGATCTGCCGTGGCCCACGTTCGATGCCGAGAACGGCAGCGTCGCCACGCGCGACGCGGGCGGTACGGTGATGAACGCGATCGCCGCGGCGCTCCCCGAGCTCGTCGGCGGCTCGGCCGACCTCGACCCGTCCACCAAGACCTATCTCAAGGGCCAAGGCGATATGCAACCCGGCTCGTACGCCGGGCGCAACATCCACTTCGGCGTTCGCGAGCACGGCATGGCCGGCTCGCTGAACGGGATCGCGCTGCACGGCGGGCTGCTGCCGTTCGGCGCGACGTTCTTCAACTTCGTCGACTACCTCAAACCGTCGCTGCGGCTCGCCGCGCTCAACAAGATCCGCGAGATCTTCGTCTTCACGCACGACTCGGTGTTCCTGGGCGAGGACGGTCCGACGCACCAGCCCATCGAGCAGCTCGCGATGATCCGCGCGATACCCAACGTCATCGACATCCGCCCGGCCGATTCGCTCGAGACGCTCGAAGCGTGGAAGCTCGCGGTGCAGCCGGAGACGGGGCCCACGGTCCTCGTGTTGACGCGCCAGAAGCTGCCGTACCTCGGCGACCGCAAAACCGACGTCGCGCGCGGCGCGTACGTCCTCGGCAACGCCGACGACGCGTTCGATCTCATCCTGATCGCGAGCGGTTCGGAAGTGTCGCTCGCCGTCGACGCCGCAAAAGTGCTCGCGCAACGCGGCACGAAGGCGCGCGTCGTGTCGATGCCGTCGTGGAAGCTGTTCGACGCGCAGGACGAGGCGTATCGCCACAGCGTCCTGCCTCCGAGCGCGAAAGCGCGCATGTCGATCGAAGCGGCCGCCACGCTGGGCTGGTCGAAGTACGTCGGCGACCACGGGGTCGCGTTCGGGCTCGACCACTTCGGCACGTCCGCCCCCGCCGCCGACATCGCCAAAGAATTCGGCTTCACCCCGGAGCACGTCGCCGACGTCGCCGCCGGCCTCCTCGCCAACGTCTAGAGAAAGAAAGCACCACGACATGGGCGACCAGCTCAAAGAACTCGCGAACGTCGGGCAGAGCATCTGGCTCGACAACATCCGGCGCAGCATGTTCGGCTCGGGCGAGCTGCAGCGGCTCATCGATCTCGGCCTGCGCGGGATGACGTCGAACCCGACGATCTTCGAGAAGGCGATCGGCAGCGGCACCGACTACGACGAGCAATTGCGCACGCTCGTCGACGAGACCGATCCCGTCGGCGTGTTCGAAGCGCTCGCGATCCGCGACATCCGCAGCTCGTGCGATCTCTTCCACGACGTGTGGGAAGCCACGAAGGGGCTCGACGGCTACGTGTCGCTCGAGGTGTCGCCGACGCTCGCGAACGACACGCAGGGCACCATCGCCGCGGCGCAGCGCTTGTGGGACGCCGTCGACCGCCCCAACGTGATGATCAAGATCCCCGGCACCGCGCAAGGCGTGCCGGCGATCAAGGCGTCGATCGCGGCCGGTATCAACATCAACGTCACGCTGCTGTTCTCCGTCGACCGCTACGAGCAGGCCGCGAACGCGTACCTCGAAGGGCTCGAGGAGCGCGCCGCGCGTGGCGAACCGATCGACCGCCTCGCATCGGTCGCGTCGGTGTTCGTGTCGCGCATCGACAACGCCGTCGACAAGAAGCTCCAGGCGAAGATCGACGCCGGCGAGCAGACGCTGACGGCGCTGCTCGGCAAAGCGGCGGTCGCGAGCACGAAGCTGACCTATCAGCGTTTCCTCAAGCTGTTCGGCGGCGACCGCTTCGCCGCGCTCAAAGTCAAAGGCGCGCACGTCCAGCGGCCGCTGTGGGCGTCGACGTCCACGAAGAACCCGGCGTACCCCGACCTGATGTACGTCGAGAACCTCGTCGGTCGCGACACCGTCAACACGGTGCCGCCGAACACGCTCGAAGCGCTGCTCGACCACGGCAACATCCGCCCCGACGCGGTCCTCGAAGACATCGACGGCGCGCGCGCGGTGATCGACGCTCTGGCGAAGGCGCAGATCTCCATCTACGACGTCACCGAGACGCTGGTCGCCGACGGCGTGAAGTCGTTCGCCGACTCGTTCAACGCGATGCTCGACGCCATCAGCGGCAAGCTCGAGAAGCTGCGCAGCGGCGCACCGCCGCTGGTATCGCTCGCGCTCGGCGGCGCGCACGCGCAAGCCGACGCGTGCCTCGACAAGCTAGCGCAATCGAATTTCTTGAACGCGCTTTGGCACCACGACCCGTCGCCGTGGTCCACCGACCCCGCGCACGTGGAGATCATCAAGAAGGCGCTCGGGTGGGTGGAGATCCCGCAGCAGACGCACGCGCAGACCGGCGAGCTGCGCGAGTTCGCGAGCGCGTGTGCGAAGCGGTTCGACCACGTCGTCGTGCTCGGCATGGGCGGCAGCTCGCTGGCGCCCGACGTGCTGCGCGCGACGTTCGGCAAGATCGCCGGCTACCCGGCGCTGCACGTGCTCGACTCCACCGACACGCAGCAGATCAAGTCGCTCGACGACAGTCTCGACATCACGCGTTCGCTGTTCATCGTCGCGTCGAAGTCCGGTACGACCACCGAGCCCGACGCGTTCTTCCGCTACTTCTTCCAGCGCGTGCAGCAGACCGTCGGTGCCGCCGTCGCTCCCGGCCACTTCATCGCGATCACCGACCCCGGCACCAAGCTCGAGCAAGAGGCGAAAGATACCGGCTTCCTTCGCGTGTTCACCAACGACCCGAACATCGGCGGGCGCTACTCCGCGCTGTCGTACTTCGGGATGGTGCCGGCGGCGCTCGCGGGCTACGACGTCACGGGCATCCTCGACCGCGCGATCAATGCGATGCACGCGAACGCGGCGACGGTGTCTGCGTACGACGCGCCGGGCGTGCGGTTCGGTGCGGCGATCGGCTCGCTGGCGAAGAACGGCCGCGACAAGCTGACGATCCTCGCGCATCCGTCGGTCGCGGCGTTCGGCGCGTGGGCCGAGCAGCTGATCGCGGAGTCTACCGGCAAGTCCGGCACGGGGATCGTCCCGGTCGCGGGCGAGCCGCTCGGCGCGACGACCGCGTACGGCGACGACCGCGTGTTCGTCTACGTCGGCGAGTGCTTGCCGGGCGACGATCCGGTGCTGGCGCGGCTGACGCAGTTCGAGAGCGCGGGCCATCCGGTGATCCGCCTGACCATGAAAGACGCGCTCGACATCGGCGAGCAATTCTATCTGTGGGAGATCGCGACGGCCGCCGCCGGCTCGGTGCTCGGCATCGACGCGTTCGATCAGCCCAACGTGCAAGAATCGAAGGACAATACGAAGCGACTGCTGGCGGAGTTCACCTCGCAAGGGAAGTTCTCCGAACCCGAACCCGGCGTGCAGACGAACGACGTGCTGGTGTTCCCGCTGAGCGGCTCGCACGACGCGAAACTCGGCAGCGACTTGCAGAGCGCCGTCGCGGCGGTCTCCGAACAGATCAAAGCGGGCGACTATGTCGCGTTCAACGCCTACGTCCCGATGGACGAAGACGACGAAGCGGCGCTCCAGCGCATCCGCACGACGGTGCGCGACGCGCTGCACGTCGCGACGACGGTCGGCTTCGGACCGCGCTTCCTGCACTCCACCGGCCAGCTGCACAAGGGCGGCTCGAACGAAGGCGTGTTCTTCCAGATCACGTACGACGCGCCGTTCGATCTGGCGATCCCCGGCATGGTCGGATTCCGCACGCTGCAGCGCGCGCAGGCGCTGGGCGACTTCGAGTCGCTCGACAAGCGCGACCGGCGCGGCATCCGCGTGCACTTCCCCGGCGACGCGAAGCTGGGCCTCGCAGCGCTCGCGTCCGCCCTCGAAGCCGCCGTCACTGCGCGAACCTAAGCCTCGATAAGGAATTCGACTTGCAACTCGGGATGATCGGGCTCGGGCGCATGGGCGCCAACATGACGACGCGGCTGATCCGCGGCGGGCACACGATGGTCGCGTACGACCGCGACGCGGCGGCGGTGCAGCGCTCCGCCGACGACGGCGCGACGGGCGCGTCGTCGCTGCAAGACCTCGTATCGAAGCTGACCGCGCCGCGCGCGGTGTGGATCATGGTGCCGTCAGGCGATCCGACGGATTCGACGATCACCGAACTCCTCGGCCTGTTGCAGCCCGGTGACGCGATCATCGACGGCGGCAACTCGCGCTGGACCGATTCCAAGCAGCGCTATCTGCGCTGCAAGGACAAGGGCGTGTCGTTCGTCGATGCGGGGACGTCGGGCGGCGTATGGGGTCTCGCCAACGGTTACTGCCTGATGGTCGGCGGCGACGACGACGCGGTCAAGCGCGTCGAACCGGTCTTTCTCACGCTCGCGCCCACCGACGGCTACGCGCACGTCGGGCCGAGCGGCGCGGGGCACTTCTCCAAGATGGTGCACAACGGGATCGAGTACGGTATGCTCGCCGCGTACGGCGAGGGCTTCGAGATCCTCGAGAAGTCCGAGTACAAGTACGACCTGCACCAGCTCGCGTCGATCTGGCGCTACGGCTCGGTCGTGCGCTCGTGGCTGCTGGAGCTGCTCGAGCTCGCGCTCAAGAACGATCCAGACCTCGCCAAGGTCAAGGGCTGGGTCGCGGATTCCGGCGAGGGCCGCTGGACGGTACAGGCCGCGATCGACGAGGACGTTCCGGCGCCCGTGATCACGGCGTCGCTGATGTCGCGCTTCGTCTCCCGCCAGGAAGAGTCGTTCAGCGCGAAGATCATCGCGGCGCTGCGCAACGAGTTCGGCGGCCACGCCATCAAGTCCGAATGACGACGACCGCGCAGCCGGGCGGCGGCGTTGCGGTGAACCCGCTGCGAAAGGGCCTCGCGACCAGCCGCATCACCGACCCGTGCAACATCGTGTTCTTCGGCGCCACCGGCGACCTGATGAAGCGCATGCTGATGCCGGCGATGTACAACCTCCGCCTCGGCGACATTCTGCCCGCGAACTACGGCATCATCGGCTTCTCGCGCTCCGACGACGACGACGACAAGTTCCGTGACGAGATGCACAAGAGCATCGACGAGTTCTCGCGCACCGGTCCGGCCAAAGATCCGCTGTGGAGCGACTTCGCGAAGCACCTGTCGTACGTGTCGGGTCAGTTCGACGACACCGCGTGCTTCCACAAGCTGCGCGAGCAGCTCGAGAAGAACGACAAAGAGCTCGGCACCGGCGGCAACCGCCTCTTCTACCTCAGCACGCCGCCGTCGCTGTTCGCGCCGATCATCGATCAGCTCGACAAGGCCGGGCTCGGCCCGCACGACAACCCCGCGGGTTGGACGCGCATCATCATCGAGAAGCCGTTCGGCACCGACCTGGACTCGGCGCGCGCGCTGCAAGCCGAAGTCGAGAAAGTGTTCGACGAGAAGCAGGTCTACCGCATCGACCACTATCTCGGCAAAGAGCCCGTCCAGGACATCATGGCGCTGCGCTTCGCCAACGTCATCTTCGAGCCGATTTGGAACCGGCGCTACGTCGACTCGGTGCAGATCACGGCCGCGGAGACGGTCGGCGTGGAGCTGCGCGGCGGCTACTACGACAACGCCGGCGCGCTGCGCGACATGATCCAGAACCACGTGACGAACCTGCTCGCGCTCGTCGCGATGGAACCGCCGGTGTCGTCCGCGGCGGACGCGATCCGCGACGAAAAATACAAGGTGCTCTGCGCGCTGCGCCCGTTCGAGTCCGGGCGGCTGAGCCTCGACGCCGCGCGCGGCCAGTACGACGCGGGCTCGATCGCGGGGAAACCCGTGCCGGGCTATCGCGAAGAACCCGACGTGCGGCCCGACTCGAACACCGAGACGTACGCCGCGGTGAAGGTGCTGATCGACAACTGGCGCTGGGCGGATGTGCCGTTCTACCTGCGCTCCGGCAAGCGGCTCGCCCACAAAGTCTCCGAGATCGCGATCCGCTTCAAGTCGATCCCGCACCGCCTCTTCGGCGATGCGGGCGACGCACTCGACAACAACACGCTGGTGATGAAGATCCAACCCGACGAGGGCGTGTCGCTGCGCTTCAACGCCAAGGTGCCGGGGCCGAAGATGCACATCCGCGCGGTATCGATGGACTTCAACTACGGCACGGGTTTCGGCGTCGTGTCGGCACCCGCATACGAACGGCTGATCGGCGACGCGATGCGCGGCGACGCGACGCTGTTCACGCGCTGGGATGCGGTCGAGCGCGCCTGGATCCAGTACATGCCGCTGCTCGACAAGTGGCTGGACAGCGTCGAGGACGGCTTCCCGAACTACAGCGCGGGTAGCCAAGGCCCGCCGTCGTCGGATCGCATGCTCGCCATGGACGGCCGCGAGTGGCGTAAGATATGACCGCGGAGCCGGCCGCGGCGAAGAGCTCGCTCGAAGAGATTCGCGCCGAGCTCGCGCGCACGAAGCTCACCGCGTCGACGATGAACTTCGTGGTGTGGATCGACGACATCACCCGCCGCGACTGGATCCTGGAGCGAACGGCGCTACTGAGCGACAAGCATCCGTCGCTGACGATCGTGCTCGACCACACTGGCTCGTGCGAGCACGGTGTGGTGCGGAGCGGCGAGCAGGCCGAACCCGTGGAGTTCACCGTGCAAGGCGAACGCGTACAGATCGACGCGTCGTGCCTGGATGCCGAGATGGTGCTGCGCTACGTCAGCGCGCTGATCAAACCCAGCGTCCCTACCATCCTGTGGTGGAGCGGCCTGAACGAAGACAGTGCACCCATCTTCTACGCGCTGCTGCCGCTCGCGAACACGCTGCTGTTCGACTCGTCCGGCGGCGTGGCAGACGAGTCGACGCTGCGCCGGCTCGCGACGTTCCACGCGAAGCACCCGCACGTCATCCTGCGCGACCTCGCGTGGCTGCGAATCCGGCCGTGGCAAGACATGATCGCGAACTTCTTCGACGACCCCGGCGACACCAACGACGTGTTCACCATCCGCCGCCTGTTCATTCGCAGCGGCTCGGACGCCGAAGCATTCTACCTAGGTGGCTGGCTCGCCAGCCGCCTAGGATGGAAAGCGACCGGACGCGACGCGTTCACCGACCTTGCCCGCGCAACGGTTCACTTCGAGCGCAAGCGCGAGGGCGAGGTTCGCCGCGTGCACAGCATCTGTCTGGACAGCGAGACATCGTGGTATCACGCCGAGGTCACCGAAGACCCCAGCGTGGTGCGCATGTGGGTCGAGGGCGAGCACGCCCGCGAGCCGCGCCTGTTCCCGCTCGCGGCGATGGACAACGCGTCGCTGCTGGAGCGCGCGATCCTCGAAGGCGTCACCGCCGACGAGATCTACGAGACGGCGCTGAACAGCGTCGCAACGCTGCTCGGCTGACCGACGGCGAAGATGGCTGACGCCAAGGTCGTCACCGTCCTCCCGGATGCCGCGGCGCTCGCCGCGGCGGCGGCGGATCACGTCGTGGACGTGCTTCGCGCCGCGCTCGCGCAACGCGACATCGCGCACGTCGCGCTGGCGGGCGGCTCGACGCCGCGCGCGGTCAACGCGCTACTGGTCGCTGAGCCGCGGCGCGGCGAAGTCGATTGGAGCCGCGTGGTGTTCTGGTTCGGCGACGAGCGCTGCGTGCCGCCGGACGACGAGCAGTCCAACTACAAGATGAACCGTAACACGCTGCTCGATCCGCTGGGCATCACGCCGGCGCAGGTACACCGCATGCGGGGCGAGGACGATCCCAGCGCAGCGGCCGCGGATTACGACGTGGTACTGAAGCGCGAGCTCGGCGACGATGCGCGCCTCGACCTGATCCTGCTCGGCATGGGACCCGACGGCCACACGGCGTCGCTGTTCCCAGGCACCACGGCGGACATCGACAAAGACAAGCTGTGCATCGCGCGCTACGTACCGAAGCTCGACATGTGGCGCATGACGCTGACCCCACGCGCGATCAACGCCGCACACAACGTCGCGATCACCGCGGGCGGCGCGGAAAAAGCGGACGCGCTACGCGAAGTCCTCGAGGGCCCAAAGCAAACCGACGTCTACCCGGCCCAATTGGTCCATCCAACCCACGGCGAGCTCCGGTGGTTCGTCGACGCCGCGGCCGCGTCAAAGTTGTAGCTCTATCGTCACCCCGGCACAATGTCACCCTGAGCTCGCCTAATGTCATCCTGACCCTTCGACAGGCTCAGGGCGAAGGGTGCGCCACGATCGTGACTTGACCCGTCGCGGCGAATCGTGTAGCATCGGCGTCGTTGTCCGCGAGGAGGAACCATCATGCGACACGACACCGACTACGACGACCAGCCCAGCTTTTACGCACTCCAGCAAACGCCGTAAAGGATATCCGTCCGAGACGAACGTCAAGCGCGGCGACCGCATCGTGCACGGCGACAAAGAGCTCATCGAGAAGCTCGGCCGCAACGACCCGTGCATATGCGGTTTCGGACGCCGGTTTCAAGAAATGTTGCATGCGCAGCGGCCGCTACGACGGCGTCGAGCGCGACTACTACTTTCCGCGAATGAGCGCGAAGCCGCGGACGGCTTAGCGAGGTTGGCGCTCGGTGTGATCGCGCAGGTGGCCGATCCCCACGAGTGGCATAACGGGCGTGAGGCCGCGCGGTTGGTCCGGCCTGCTAGTGAAGGGGTGGGTGTAAAAATGTGGCTCCGATCAGGTAACGGCCGCCACTTTTTTGTCGCCGTTGCAAGTTTGGTGTTTTGGAGCATCCCGGCGCTCGGTGTCTCGCCCGCTTCGGCGGACAACGACGACGCGCGCGAGCAGCACTGCCCGTCGGCACAATTGCCCGTAGCATCATTTCACGCTGAGCTCAACGCCGGCTCCTCGAAAGACATGAAGCGCCTGGCGCGAAAGGCGGAGGTCGCGGCGGGTGTCTTGATTTCATGCGCTGACAGCGACGCCGCTGCGGCCGTTATCGACAGAGATCGTCTTCGAGTGCGCGCAGCGGATGCGCTGTTCATCGCGGCCGTGGCACGATATCGTACGTTGCAGCACCGTCAAGAGGTCACGGACTTAAAACGCGTCTTACGGCTGATCAGCAATCTGAACACCGCAGCGCTCACGTCAAACGAACATACCTATCAGGAGGCACGTCTGCTGCGTCGCTTTTCGGAGCGCATTCTTGGAAACGCGGCGAAGTCATGAGTCGGGTTCAGAATACCTGGCTTAGCGTGTTGTTCGCGTTTTGTCTGATCGTCTGTTCTGGCTGCGCCGGCGCCGGTGGCAGCCAGCACGTGCTTGCGGCAAGCGATCAGCACGTGAAGCAGACCCAGTCCTCCTTTGATCAGAAACTTCCGGAGTGCGACCCAGACGGTGGATGCTTCATCATCCCATGCGACATGTGCAGCGTACCAATTCCGATCCTCTACGACGCTTACTATCTCAGCGGCGGGGGTGGCGGTAGCGGCGGCGGTCCGCCACCACCTGCGCCGCCACCACTAGGTGGTACGGCCGACGGATGCGATGCGGACGAATCGCTGTGTTATTTCATACCAGGCGACGACACGAACGCCTTGTACTACAGCAGCGGACAGGGCGGAGTGTACACAATCGATCCGTCGGGCTGCCGGCAAACCGGCTCGGGCTTTGTGAGTACGACCGACGGGAAGGTGTGCAGCACGTGGCAAATATACTTCTACAACAACCAATATGCCGGCCAAGGCCCGAACCCTCAACCGCTAACGCCGCCTGGAATCATCGATGCGATATCGATGCATATTGCAACCGCCAATAGCCAGTACCCAAACGGGGTTAACGGCCAAGTCCTCAATGGCGGTCATCTTTACTTAATGTTCTGGTCGAACCATATACCCGTTCTTGTGATTCCCCTGCAAGGCGGTCGCGACGGTACCAAGCTGAGGCCAGAGCCGTATCCGCAGAACATCTTCCTCGATCCCCATTTCTTCTTTGCCCTCGCGCGTGTGCAAGCGCCGAGCTTGGCGATCACGCTCGAATACAAAACGAGTCAGTACAATGCGCATACGATCGGAGATGCCGCTCCGACGTACGACTATGCCAATCTTAACAGCAACTCGTGGATGGACGGGTTATTGCTGTCCAGCGGAATTTCCGTTGGCACGATCGACCAGTTCGTGGCCACGCTGACCGCGGCGTCGGGCGGCACACGGTACCCATACGGATACGGCACGGGCAATACTCTCGTGCACTTCTTCTAGGCGCGGGGGAAGGGGGCGTGCGAGGGCGGCGTTGGATCGTGATACTAACCGGTGCGGTTGCCGCCCTCGCCGCGACTTTCGTATATTTTCTCAGCAGCCCGTGCTCGGAGTTCTTTCCGTCCCACGACTCGCCGAGCGTGATTTCGGTCGAGCAGCACGAGCTGATGCGGGCCGCCACGAGCATCTACGAAAAGTTGCAAACAAGTCCGTATTCAAGCGATCCTAAGGTGCCAAAACCACTCAAAGCGAACGTTTCTGGTGGGCGGAATGCTGTTCTTGCGGTCGCCGGCCCGATAGCGTCGAATGCGCTGGTCTATGCTCAAGTGTGGTATGACGTCTACCGCCGATACCATGGCGGCACGTGTACCGTTTCTCTCCGTGTCGTCTGGAAGTCGGGCGCGCGAACGCAAACGTTCCCGATAAGCGATATCTAGGTGACTTTGACGTCGCTGCGGCGCCGCGCCCCGCATAGCGGTAGGCTTCGTCCGACGCGAGGCTCGTGACCCTTTCGCCGCACGGCGGAAAGTGTCCACAGAACCGGATCAACTCCAGGTTCTCGGTCGTCGTACGCGACCGCAGGACCGCACGGACTCCCGATGCGTGCCACCGGCCTCCTCTCGGTCCGGCTATGCCTCGATCGGTGAGAGCTTCGGCGATCCCGCGAATGGAAGCGCCCGCAGCGTCTATATTCCGGCATCTTGGCGAACGCGGATTGCTGCTCGTCGTCCGCTTCGAAACGATCGTCAACGCCGCGGCACCCAAAGGCGTCCGTCCGTAGGCCTTACCGCTCGCGCGCTTGTGCGCTACCACGGAGGAGCTGCGCTCGCCGATCAGCGCACGCTCAACTCAGCGAACACGCCCAACAGGTGCAGCATCATGCGACCGGCAGCGGTGGACGTATCAGAGCTCTCCGACAAGCTCACGAACGAAACGTGATGGTTGGCGAATAGCTCGACGGGGGTTCGCGAGGTCGCGCACCGATCGCGTAGCGCGGTCGAAGCTCGGCCGCAACGACCCGTGCATCTGCGGCTCGGGACGCCGGTTTCAAGAAGTGCTGCATGCGCACGGGCCGCTACGACGGCGTCGTACTACTTTTCGCGAATGACCGCGAAGCCGCCGACGCCCTCGGCGGCTTCTTCTCTCGCGCCGGTTTCGCGCAACGCCGGCAGGACGGCGACGATGAGCACCGACGCGCCCAAGTACCACGCCGCGCCCGGGAGATCGTGCGCGATACCGATCGCGAATGCGGTCGTGAAGATTCCCGGTCCGAACACCATCGCTAGCCCGCGGATCGAGCCGATCGCGCCTTGCAGCTCGCCGTACTCCTGCGGCGTGACGTGGCGCGTCATCATCGCCTGCCCCGCCGCGGGCGCGATTCCCCACAGACACAGGCCGACGAACCCGATGAAGAACCACCATCCGTTCACGGCGAGCCCGCACGCGATCAAGCCGAGCGCGCCAAAGCCGATCCCCGCGAACAGCGAAACGCGTTCGCCGAAGCGTTTGACGAAGCGGCCGATGACGACCACCTGCGCGATCATCGATATGACGCCGAGAACGGCGAGCGAGATGCCCGTCGCACCGGGGGCCCAATGGTAGCGATACGTCACGTAGAGCACCCACGTCGACGGCATCACGGCGCCGGCGAGGGTGCTGGCAAACGTCACGAGTCCCAGCGTCGTCAGATCGGGATGCCGGCGCAGCAGCCGCAACGAACCCAGCGGGTTCGCCTTGGCCCACGCGAAGCGCGTCGTGCGGTTGGCGCGCGCAAGCGATTCCGGCAGCACGAGCGCACCGTAGAGCCCGTTGAGCAAACTCAACCCGCCGGCGACCCAGAACGGCAGACGCGGATCGACCTGGCCGCACAGACCGCCGAGCGCTGGCCCGAGTACGAAGCCGAGCCCAAACGCGGCACCGATCATCCCGAACGCGCCCGCCCGTTTCTCCGGCGTGGTCACGTCGGAGACATACGCGCTCGCCGCCGTCGCGTTCGCCGCCGTGATCCCGGAGACGACGCGCCCGATCAGCAGCCACGCGAGGTTCGGCGCGAGCGCCATGACGACGTAGTCTGCGGCCATGCCGATGTTCGACAGCACGATGATCGGCCGGCGCCCGAAGCGATCCGACAGCACGCCTAAAAACGGCGCCCACCCGAACTGCATGATCGCGAACACCGTGCCGAACACGCCGACGACGCCCGCTGCGCGCCGCACGTCGCCGTGCAGAAACTGCTCGACCAGCGGCACGAACACGGGCGCGATCACGCCCAGCGCGATCATGTCGAGCGCGACCGTGATGAAAATGAAGACGAGGGCGGCTTGCCGCCGCCGCGAGCCGTCAGCGCTTGCGTTCATCGGAGAGGTCCTCGGGGGAAGGAATTGCGTCGAGCGCCGCGATCCAGAGATCGACCGCGCGGGAGATGCGCTTGCGGTCGCGCGTCGCGCACAGATCGAGCAGAAAGCCTCGGTACCCGGCCAGCAGCACGGTCGCGATCGCGCGCGCGTCACGGGCCGTGTGCCCGTCATGGAGCGCGCTCGGCTCGAGGTAGTCGAGCCAGTCCTCGACGGCCCGACGCAAGAAACCGGGAAAACGTTTCGGATCCTGAAGCGCGAGGCCGTAGACCTCGAAGAACAGCCTAAACACCGGCTCGTGCCGCGGGGCGCTCATCACGTCCCACGCAGCGCGCACGGTGTCGGCGTACGTCTCGGCGTTACGCGGCAGCGTCCCGAAGATCGCCCGCTGGCGCTCGCGCGCGCCGTCCATAATGCCGGCGATCAACTCTTCTTTCGACGTGAAGTAGTACAGCAGCACGCGCGGACTCGTCCCGACCGCTTCCGCGAGCGGGCGCAACGAAAGATCGGATAGCCCGTTCGCCATCACGTAGTCCACGATGCGCTCCAACAGATCCACGCGCTTCTGCTCGTCGGCAGTCCGCGCCATGGACGCATCTTACCATACTTGTAACGGTCGTTTCAAGTATCCGCGAAGGCTTTGCCCATAAAAGACCCGCCGATGGCGATTAAATGTGCAGACGGCGTTTCTGCCCAAAAAAGCGCGTCAGCCTACTTTTCTTCGGGTCGGAATCCCATCCGCTGAGCCGATTCAGTTCGGCGCTCCGGCGTTTCGTCGTAGAAGCGTTTCATCAGGGCTGGAACGTCGGGGAGCGGGCCGAAGTGCGACTCGTAATAGGCTTCAGACTCCGCCATCTGATTCTTCAGATTTACGAACGCCATGGGAGACAGCACGAAGCGGCCGACCTCCACATAGCCGCTATTGCCCTCAAATCGCTGGTCATGCGCATACGGCGCGACCGGCCTCAGGTCGGAGAGAAGCAACAAAAACGCGCCGCCGTCAACCTCAAACATGGTGGTGGTCGCGCGGACGGTGGGGCCGCCGGACGGGTGATTTTCGGGCAGCGTCGGGAGCTTCTTGTCGGGGTCATTCATACTGCGCCCTATACCACGCGACCGGGTGCGTTGTCTAGTGAGTCGCCGCGATGATCCGGCCTATTGCTCTCGCGCTGCGACGACGCCTCGCATGGGCCGAGCCGTTATGTTACGCGCCGCGCAAGCCCGAGCACCAGAAGTCTAGCCCGCGACACCGCGCGCCCCTTTTTTAGGACGCCTTCCAAAACTCCGGTTCGATCCCAGCTCATAGATGCTCTGAACCAGGCAGCACAGGATGTGGCAGAGCACCTTGCACAGGATTTCGTTCATTTGCGCGTCGGGCGTCTTTGAACGGGGCCGCTACCAAACTTCGCCTTAATCATCGAGAACGTCGTCTCGACATTCGAGCGGCGGTGGTAGTGCTGCATGAATTCTTCGCGCCGGTAGGTGTACTAGTGGAATAGCCGCGACCACACTTCCCGGTGCGGCGCGTACTGCGCCTTGCCGGTCGAACCGATCTTGAACGGCACGAACGGCTCGACGCCGCGCTGGTCGATTTCGCGCATGGCCGCGCGCCGTGGTACGCCTTCTCGGCGGAGAGCCGCTTCACGTCGAAACGCTGCTGCGGCGCGTCGAGCATCGGCAGCATCGGAGCGCTAGCGTGGACGCGCTTGCCCGAGCGCGCCCTCCAACTACCTCTTTATTTCAGCGGTCGCGATCGCAAGCGGATTGACCATTAGGCCGCCGCTCGCCTCGTATCGCCCCGGCGCCTCGCTGATCCACCTATGGGTCGTGACGCTGATGAACCGCTCCTTGCCATCCCGGAGCCTCATGAAGTCTTGCTCGCTCACGACAATGTCGTTCTGGTCGCCAATGAGTTTCAGTACATACAGCATCCCGGATGCTACTACGTCGTGCCCCGAAGCTACTTTATGGGCAACCCGCGCCTTTTCTGGGCAGCGCGGCTTTTGTGGGCAAAGCCTATCCGCGGAGGCTTTGCCTGGGGCGAGGCGACGGAGGGGGATCAGCGCCGCCGCTGCTACGGCGCCCGCACCGACCGCGCTCGCACACAGGCTCGTTCGACGCAGCTATGGTCGCCGCACAGGAGCCGGCAAAGAGGCACATCGAGAGCAGTTGCGAGGGCCGGCAAGACGCGCCTGTCGACGGGCTTGCCGGATTCGAGGCGTTGAATCGTGCCCGCAAAGATGCCGGCTGCGGTTGCCAGCTCGTAGACGCTGTAGCCGAGCGCGATACGAAGGCGGAAGACGCGCGCCGACAGTGGTTCTACAGGAGCGATTCGGTGGTGTCCATTGCACCGCTTTGAGTGAGACGGCGGCGGACGCTTGAACATCATCGCCTCGCCTTCATACAATAGTAGGCGGCCTCGATCGAATAGCTTATTGATGCGCGCAGGCAGACACAGGCGAAGATCACATCCGACGCGCGCGCGGGATCGGTAACCGCGAAGCGAAAGCCGCCGGTCGACTCGTCGACGCTGGCCTCGATCCCATTGTCGCGCAGGAAGCGGACGACCACATCGGCATTGAAGTCGTTGGGCTGCACCAAATCGGCCATGTTCTGGTGCTCTTCGTTCGTTACGTCCGCCATCGAGGCGTGAAACTCGGTGAGCGGCGCCATCATGCGGCCACTTCGCCGCGATGACGAAACGGATGGTAGTCGGCAACGGAATAGCCGCGCCGAGGGGTCGACGTTGATACGCCGAACTCGTAAATTGTCATTCGATGTTTAACGCATCGGGTGACGGGCTCGGTCGGTGCTGATAACACCGGCCGGGCCGCCTTTAGTGATAAATCGCGAAGACTCGCTACTAAATTATAGCACGAACATGCGTTCGTATCAACAACTCGCGCGCACGAAATTTGAAAGCCGGTCGTCAGCACCATCCAGCGATGGGAAGTAGGATTGCAACGTGCCGTCGCGGCAGACGTCCGTGGTGCAGCAGTGGAAGCCTCCGCCGAACGGATAGACCCGATCGAACGCGCACGGGATCACCTCGCACCCGAGCGACTCGAGCAGCTCGATCATCGGCTTCTCACGCTGCTCGACGACCGCCGTCCGTTCGTCGAGCATCAGGATGTTCATCGAGATCCAGCTGCTCACGTCGCGTGCGCTGCCGCCCGACCGCACGGACGTAGGCGCCTCGACGACGCGCCAGCCATTCTTTTCGAATAGCTCCAGTCCGCCGTCGATGCACGGACGCGCGGGGTTCACCAGCACGATGCCGGGGCGAACCGGCACGAGCGTCGTGCCGATGTGCGCCGGATGGCTCTCGCGGAATTGAATTTTGTGGACGCGAAAGCCCGCGCCGAGGTGGCGCTGTAGCCAGTCCGCGCCGAATTGGTTGCTCACGAGGTCGGGTTGCCAGAAGATGTCACGCCCGAACCGCACAAACGACGCCGCGTCGAAGGCGGGCTCGATCTCCGTGAGCAGCGGCGCCGTCGCGTAGTCGAACTTTGCGCCTAGCGGCGTTTCATCGTAGAGCTTGTCGGACATCAGCGGCTTCGGTACGGCCGTCCAGCGCGCACCGCGCCGGAAGTACTCCGCCATCAGCGAGCGATAGGCGCGATATTCGAAGAAACGCGCCCGCTGCGCCATCGGCGCCTCGATGATCTCGTCGCCGATGACGAGCAGCAGATCGCGCGGACATGCGTTCGCGCGTCCGTGCACGATCTCCCAATCCGGCGTTTTCACCGCGGCTGCCTGATCGACCGGATCCGGCCGGCGAACCGTGATGCCGCGCCCCGCGAGAAGCGCGGCGAAGTCGTCCAGTTGTCGCTCCGCTTCGGCGACGACGTGTTCGAGAACCGGCGCGCCGCGAAACGCACGCCCGCCGACGTTCCCCGCAAAGTACGGCGACAGCGCCGGCTCGTACCCGATGTCGGCGGCGCCGTGCGCCGTTCCGACGATAACCTCGCGCAGCGGATCCCACTCGTTCCAGGAGCACACGGCGGAACCGTCCGCCGACTCGACCATCCTTACGGGCGGCGGGTGACCGGCGGCGCGGTCGCCGCCGATGCCGGCGGCAGCACGCTGTTCGTCGGCGAGGTCGCGTCCAGCGACGTGCCGCCCAGCGCGCTCGTGTCGATGCCGTTCTGCGCGAAGATGCCGCCGCTCACGCGGTTCAGCTCCACGATCGCCTTGTCGAGGTCGGTCTGCGCTTGCAGCTCGCGCAACTGCTGGTTCGCGACGTCGAGCTGGCGCTGCAAGATCAGGAATGTCGTGGACGTTCCCGCCTGGAAGCGGCGCTGCTCGCCGAGCAGCACCCGCTGCGCCGCCTCGCGCGCGCTGCGCGCCGCGACCACGCGGTACTGCGCTTCGCGCAAGCCTTGGATCGCGTTGACGGACTCGCCGCGGATGCGCTGCAGCACCGCGGTCTCTTGCAGCGCGACCTGGCGCGCCTGCTCCTGCGCGATCGCGTAGTCGGCTTTCGCGGTGTGGTTGCCAAGCGGGATCTGGAACGTCACCTGCGCGGTGTAGGTCGGGAAGCGGTTGTCGACGAGCGTCGTGACGGACTGCCCGAACCCGCCGTTTTGATACGACGGTCCCGAACCGAAGATGTTCCCGTTGAGCGCGGGGATCGGCGGCGAGCCCGGGTTCTGCGCGTTCGAGCGCGCGATCAGCGCGTTGATCGCGGCGATCTGCGCGCCGAACAGCCCGAAGATCGGGTTCGCCGACGGGGACGTGGGAGTGCCCGCGAAGCCGTTGGCCGTGTAGCCGAACCCGAGGTCGACCTGCGGGCGTAGTTGATCGCGCGCGAACGCGAGGTTGCTGTTCGCATTCGCCCGCTGCGAGCGCAGTTGCGCGATCTCCGGCCGGTTCGCGATCGCCGAGTTGATCAGCGCGTCGAGCGTGGGCTCTTGCGGGATCTGCGCGATCGCCGTCGTCGGGACCAGGTTCGCGAACCACACCGGGTCGGCCGGGTTCGCGAGGATCAGCGACTTGATCTGGGTCTGCAAGCGCTGCACGTTCTGGAGCGCGGAGAACACGTTGTCCTGAAAGACGTTGACCTGCGTGTTCGCTTCGACGATGTCGGTCGGCGCGACCGCACCGCGCGCGGCGAGCCGCGCGTTCGACGCCGACTGGGCCTGTGCGTTGCGCAGCCCTTCTTCTTGAATCGCGACGTTGCGCCACGCGGCGACGAGGTCGTAGTACGCGTTCGAGACTTGGATCACGACGTTGGACGCTTGCGTCAGCGCGACATCGTTCTGGATCGCGGCGTTGGTGCGCGCGAGCTGCAGTTGCAGCCGCGGCTGGTCGATCGCGCGCCCGCGGCCGAGCGGCTGCGTCACGCTGAGCTGGAGCGCCGTCTGGTAGAACGGGTCGTAGCTGTTGATCGTCGAGTCCGAGTTGACGCGCGTGCCGACGGCGCCGATGCGGTACTGGCCGCCCTGCTGCGTCTGGCCTTGCAGCGCGGCGGTCACCCCGGCGGTGTCCTGCGTGACCGGCCCGCCGCCGGGACCCGATTGGAACGAGCTGATCGCCGGGCTCACGCTGTGCGAGTACGACGGCACGAGCTGGAAGCGCACGTCGTACGCGCCCTCGGCCGCGACGATCTGGTAGTTCGCGATCCGGCGGTTCGACTGCGCGATCGCCAAGTCGGTATTGCGTTGCAGCGCCATCGCGATCGCGTCGCGCAGCGCGAGCCCGACGAACGGCTGCTGCTGCACGCCGACGAGATCGCCGTTGGGCAATGCATTCACGGGCGAGCTAAATCCGGGAGCAATGTTCGGCACCGGCGGCAGCACGAACGGCACGGGCGGCGCGGGCAACCCTGCGCCGCCCTGTGTGCCGCCACGCGGCGTCGCGCCGGCCGGCGTTGTCTGCGGCGGCGGTCCTTGCTGCTGCGGTACCGGCTGCTGTTGCACCGGCTGCGGTTGCGGTGCCGGATTGTACGTCGACTGCGGCGCCGGCTGCTGCTGCACCGGCTGCGGTTGCGAGGGCACCGCGGTCGCCTGCGGCTGCGGCACCGCACTCGCCTGCGGCGCCGCCGTCGCCTGCGGCTGCATCGTCTGCGCGAACACCGCGCCGCCGGACGCGGCGGACGCGGTGAAGATGCTCGCGCTCAGCGCGAGCGCGAGCGAACGGCGTCGATTCATCGCGCTACTTGACCGCGATCGACGTTTCGACCGACATCCCGACGCGCAGCGGCTTGTCCTTGGGCAAGTTCTTCGGCACGATCCGGACGGGCAGGCGCTGCGTCACCTTCACGAAGTTGCCGGTCGCATTTTGCGCGGGGACCAGGCTGAACGTGTTCTGCGACGCCGGCGCGATCGCCGCGACGGTGCCTTCGAACGTCACGCCCTTGTACGCGTCGATCTTGATGTCGACGGGCTGGCCGACGCGCACGTTGCCGAGCTGCGTCTCCTTGTAGTTCGCGGTGATGTAGATGCCGGTGTTCGGCACGATCGTCATCAGCGACTGGCCCGGCGCGACGGCCGCGCCGATCGCGACGTTCTTCGCGCCAACGACGCCGTCGATCGGCGACCGGATCACCGTGTAGCTCACGCGATCGTTCGCCGCTTGCACCTGCGCCTGCAGCGAGCCGGTCTGCGCGTACGCGGCATCGGCTTGCGCCTGCGAGGTCGACACGCGGTACGGGTTGTCGGTCTCGCTCAACCGGCCTTGCGCGGTCTCGAGCTGGCCCTGCTGCGCGCCGATCCCGGCGCTGGCGGCGTTGGTCGTCGCGAGCGCCGCGGTGTAACGCGCCTGCGCTTGCGCGACGCCGGTCTGCGCCGCGGTCACGTTCTCGAGCGCGGCTTGGTACTGCGAGGCGGCCTGCGCCTGCGCCGCGCGCTGCGCGTCGAGCTGCTGCGACGCGATGTCGCCGGTGCGCACCAGCGCGGTGTAGCGCGCGAGGTCCGCGTTCGCGCGCGCGAGCGCGGCGCGCGCCGCCGGAACGCCCGATTGCGCGACGGAGACTTGGGCTTGCGCTTGCGCGATCGCGGAGCGCGCGGCATCGGCCTGCTGCTGCGCCGACTGCGTCTGCGCTTGCGCGTTCTGAATCTGGCTGCGGGCGGCGGTCACGCCGCCGGCGCCCTGCGCCGCCTGCGCCTGCACCTGCGCGCGCGTCAGCGCGACGTTCTCCTGGGCGGCGCGCGCTTGCGAGCGCTGCGCGGTCAGCGCGGCTTGCGCCTGCGCCAGCGCCGCGCGCTCGTCGGTATTGTCGAGACGGATGATGATCTGGCCCTTGTGCACCGGCTGGTCGGTGTCGACGAGAATCTGCGCGACGCGCTCCTGGATCTTGCTGGTCACCGTCACGGTGTCGGCGTCGACGCGCGCGTCGTCGGTCGACTCGTGCGCGCGCGCATACCCGAGGTAGCGCACGCCCCAGATGAGTGCAGCGATCACGAGCACCGCGCTGATGACGAGAATCAGCACCGGCGGGCGCCGGCGCTTCGTCTCGACCTCGACCGTTTCGGCTGCCGGCTTGGCCGGCGACCCCGCCGCGACGTCATCGCTCGCGATGACGGGCCGCTGCGGCGGCGGTGTTTCGGTGCGCGTTTCCACGTTACGAACGAACTCCGTTCAGAAAGACGTCGACGATGCCGTCGAGCGTCGCGCGATCCGGGACGGCGCTGTCCCAGAGCTTGCGGCCGACGACGTACGAGAAGAGGGTGCCCAGAAAGAAGCGGGCCGCGAGCGCGGGATCTACGCGGAACGCACCCGCTTCGGCCTTGGCCCTGAAGTATGACGCCAGATCGGTGCTGATCTGCGCCGGGCCGCGAAACTCAGGCACGTCGTCGCTGCCCGCCGCTTCCTCGGCCAGCGACACGCACATCATCGCGCGCTTGGCGAGCATGTGCTCGGTCACGTGATATGCGATCTGCCGCAAGTCCGCCGCAAAGTCGATCCCGCGCAGCGCGGACAGCACCGAGCGGAACTCTTCGACGCCGCACGCTTGCTCGCGCATCGCGACGAGCAGCGCTCGCTTGGAACCGAAGTGGCGGAACAGCGTCGCTTCGTTCACGCCCGCCGTCTCGGCGACCTCACGCGTCGTGGTTCCGCGCGTGCCGTTGCGCTCGAACAGCTCGCGCGCCGCGGCGAGGATCTTGGCGCGCGTCTCTTCGACGCCGGCGTGGGGGCGGTGACCGGTCGAAATCATTGGCTCTTCTTCGTGAAGACCGCGTCGTCGACGGCGACGTTGGTCTTGTAGTCGGAGTAGGTGCCGTGCGCGACCGCCTTCGCATACGGGATCGCGATCTCGGCGTTCTGCTCGGCGAGCATCGAATAACCCCCGACCTCCCGGAAGGTCTGGGTCATCGTGATGTGCCCGCCGTTGTAGTAGTCGTAACGGATCGAGTCGATCGCCCACGCGTTCGGATCGATCAGCACCGTCTCGTGATCGATCATCCCGCGCACGCGCTGGACCAGCTTGAGCTCGACGTCCTTGCGGCCTTGGTACTCGTGCTCGCCCTGATAGCTCACCACGAAGCGTTTTTCCCAGTTCGCGGGGTCGCCGACGTCGGCGAACATCTTGTCGAAGCCCTTCGCGAGCGGCGGGACCTTGTCGAAGACGACCTCGTAGTTCGAGGGCTTCTTGTAGTAGGTCGAACCGTCGAGGTGCTGGCGGATGAACGGGAACGACGTCATGCGCAGGTCGACGTGCATGCGGCCCTGGTAGGAGCTCAGGCTGGGATTGCGCTCCTCGACCCGGGCGAGGATCGCCGCGGGGTCGGTCAGGTGGTCGCTTCCCGCGAACGCCGGGACGCCGAGGAAGACCAGCGCCCCCGCGACCGCGGCCGCCGTCAGCCGGCCGAGCAGGCCCGCGCGGTGCGGGCGCTCCGGCGGGACGATCGGGAACGCGAACACGCGGTCGAGGCCGGCGAGCGCGAGCGCGTCGCGCACGGCAATGCTCCCCGGGGCGACCTCGATCGCGCCGCCGTGCTCTCGCACGCGCCGCAGGCCGGCGATCAGGGCGGCGACGACGTCGGCCGGCAACTTCTCACCGTCGAGGACGACCGAGAGGCGCGGGCTCGCAAGGTCATGCGCAAGCAGGGCGTCGACGGCCGCGCCGACCTTCGAACGGGCGGCAGGGTCGTCGGCGTGCAAACGGAGTGCGTCGTGAAGTTGTATGTGTTCCATTGTCCGGCTCATGCGTGTAGGTACTTGCATGATACCGCACGACGCTGGCCCGTGCAAGTACCCACTTGCAGAAAAACGCCGTGCAACGACTCGACCTAGCGCTCCTCGCCCGCGAAGCCGGGCTCGGCGACGCCCAGATCCACGTCCAAAGCCTGGATCCCGCCGGGTCACAATGGAGCCGAGACGACGGGCGGACGATCTACCCGGCCTCGATGATCAAGGTGCCGCTCGCCGCCGCTGTGGGCGCGGCGATTCGCGCCGGCCGCCTGCGCTGGGACACCCCGGTCACGGTCGACCCGCGCAACGCGACGCTCAACGACGCCCCCTCGCCGATCGAGCCCGGCTACCGCACCACGATCGAAGAGCTGGCGACGTTCATGCTCCAGCGCTCCGACAACGTCGCGACCAACCAGCTCTACGACGTCCTCGCCCGCGAGCGCGCGACCGCCGACGTGCACGCGCTGGGCTTCGCGGGCACCGCCTTCCGGCGCAAGCTCTCCGGCGCGCTGCCGCTGATCGACGATCCGGAGGCGACGGGCCGCAACACGCTCCCGGCCGCCGAAGCGGCTGAGCTGTTCGTCGCCATCGCGGAGGACCGCATCCCCGAAGCGCTCGCGTTGCGCCGCATCCTCGCGACGTCGTGGTGGGACGTGAAGCTCTCGCGCGGCCTCGAGCCGGGCGACGCGTTCGCGCACAAGACGGGCGACACCGACGAGGTGGCGCACGACGGCGGTATCCTGACGCTGCCCGGCGGCGCGCGCTGGGTGATCGTCGCCTTCACCGAGCTGGCGAGCAGCGACGAGCACGACGCGCGCTTCGGCACGTTCATGCGCGCGCTGCGCCCGTACTTGCTCGGCTCCGGCGGAGCGCCCGCTCCGAAGGAGCGGTCGGCGAGCCGGGGAACCGCGCCTCAACCACACCCGAGCAGGAGTGACTAGATGAACCGAACCACGGTGCCGGCGCTCGCGCTGGTCGCCATCGCCGCGCTCGTCGCACCGTCGGGCGCGGCGTCGAAGGGCCCCGCGGCCGGCAAGACGGTCCACGTCGGCGTGATCGCCGACGTCACGGGCGCCGCCGGCGTGTACGGCACGCCGCAGAAGAACGCGTACGAGCTCGCCAACGAAGACATCAAGTCCGGCAAGATCGACGCGGGCGGCGCGACCCTCACCTTCGACGTGCAAGACGCGGCGACCGATCCCGCGCAGGTCGTCAACCTGATGCAGAAGTTCACCAGCGACGCGGGGACGGCGATCGTGCTCGGACCGACGCTCTCGGGCGAAGCGTTCAAGGCGTTCCCGATCGCGGCAAAAGCGAACTTCCCCGTGATGGGAACGTCGACGACCGCCGAGGGTGTGACGGCCATGGGTCCCACCGTGTACCGCGACGCGCTCGCGGAGTCGCAAGTGATCCCGACGACGGTGCGGCGCACGCACGAAAAGTGGCACTACAAAACGGCCGCGATCATCTACGGCGACGACAACGCGTTCACCAAGACCGACGGCGACGTGTTCGCGCGCGAGCTCAAGGGTGCGGGCGTCGACGTCGTGGACACCGAGACGTTCCACATCAAGGACACCGACTTCCAAGCCGCGCTCACGCGCATCGAGTCCAAGAAGCCCGACGTGATCGCGATCGGCGCGCTGTTCCCCGAAGCGACCAAGATCATCCAGCAGGCCGGCAAGCTCGGCATCAAAGCACACATGATCGGCGGCAACGGCCTCAACTCACCGGAGATGTACACCGTCGCCGGTCCGTCCGCGCAGGGAACCGTGGTCGGCGCCGCCTGGTACTCGGGCGCGAAGTACCCGTCGAACGTCGACTTCGTGAAGCACTACACCGCGAAGTACGGCAAAGGCCCCGACCAGTTCGCCGCCCAGTCGTACGCGGCCGCACAAATCGTCGCAAACCTCGTGGCCCACGGCGCCACGACCAAAGACGAGATGGCGAGCGCACTGAAAAACGTCAAGGTCATCCAAACGGTCTTAGGCCCAATCGGCTTCGACGGGAATCGTGACGTAAAATCGTCGCCGGTGATCCTGTCGATCGTCAAAGGCGGCTTCACCTACTTCCACTGACGAAACGGAGCGCGTAGCGTGATCGCCCAGCAGCTCCTCAACGGGCTTTTCCTCGGCGCCGTCTACGCGCTCTTTGCCGTCGGGTACACGCTCGTGTTCGGCGTGCTCGACATCTTGAATCTGGCGCACGCGGCGATCTTCACGGCCGCCGCGTTCGCCGCGTTCTCGCTAGCGGCGGCGGGTTGGCCGCTGCCGCTCGCGTTCCTCGCGGCCGCCGTAGTCGCGGGCCTCATCGGCATCTTGCTCGACCGCGTCGCGTTCGCGCCGCTGCGCGCGCGCAACGCGGGCACGCTCGTGCCCTTGATCTCGTCGATCGGCGTCGCGATCATCATCGGCGCGATCCTGCGCGGCATCTACGGCGTCGACGAAAAGCACTTCACGACCGGCGGCCTCGACACCGCGCCGGCGATCCACGTTGGCCCCGTGACGTTCACGACCGTGGAGATCGCGATCTTCTTCTCCGCGATCGTGCTGCTGCTCGGCCTGAGCTACGTGCTGCGCGCGACGAGCAGCACGAACATCACGCCGAAGACGATCGCGTCGC
>DASZBS010000084.1:0-3574 GCA_035943995.1 Candidatus Elarobacter sp.
CGTACGCCTGGTACACCGAGCTGGGCCAAGCGGTCGCACCATCGGGCGCCCAGAAATAGTAGGTCGTACCCGATTTCTTGGTCCAGAAGTAACCGGTGGCGCCATCGGTCACGAGCGTTGCGTGCTGCCCGGGCGGCGGGACGATCGTGACACCGTCAGCGGCGACGGTGTAGTCGTACCGCGCGCCGTCGATGTCCCACACGCTGATCGTTCCGGTGCGGCTGCCCGACAAATGCGCATCGAACGTATTGGTCCAGCCGTTGCCGTACATGCTGGGAACGGCGCCGTCCGTGCCGGCGGTGTCGTGCTGGCTTTGCGAGTTGTACGTGCGGCGGAAGGCGAGCGATATGCCTTTGTGCGGCACGGCCATGTCGTCGTCTTGCAGCAGCATGTTGCCCGTGCCGACGTTGACCATGACATGCCCGCCACCGGGGACATTCTCTTCTTCATACCGCCACCACGGATTGATCCCCGTGCCCGAAGATGATTGCAGCGTCTGCGTTCTGCGCGCAGCGCCTGGGCTGGGTGCCGCGGCGCCGCGCACGTGGGCGGGTGCGAGCACGGACGGCGCGGGCGGTTGCTTGACGGCCTCGGCGCGATGTGTGCTCATCTGGCGCGCCCGCGCGCGCGCCGCCGCCAGGACGCGGTCGATCTCGCTGGGGCGCAGCATCGGGGGGCCGGCTACACGCTCGCCCCGCGGTGGGCGGACGCTCATCGCCGCCGTGTGCATTGCGCTGTGGCTCGGGGGCGACCACGGCAGCGGCGTGCGCCGCGGGGGTTCCGGGATCGCAATCCGCTGCGGAGGAGTCCGCCCAGCAGCCGCGGCCACGATCGGATGGCGCACTGTCGTAGGGAGACTGAGCCCCCGCGCCATTGCTGGCGACGGCATGCAGAATTGCGGCAAGATCAGAACCGCCGCGACCGAAACCGCGGTGCAGCGACGCAACAGCCCGTTCATCGGAAATACCCCGTACGCCCTGTGGAACGTATATGCGGCGGTTCATCGGCCTATAGCTAGTTCCTGTCTAAGGTTTGCCATAGCGATTTGCGCATAAGAACGCTCCGCCCAGCGTACGACGCGCGCGACCGATGTCACGCTGCGAGGCGCAGTGACTAGTGTTCCGCGTCGCCGCCCGGCCGGTGGATCGTCTTCGCGCGCGAGCACGCGCCGCACGACTCGTACGCGCTGAGCGAGTTGCACAAAATCGGCGTTGTTGAACGTTACGATGATGCGGTCGTTTCGCACGCGAACGCAAAGACGGCGGGATCGTCAGCCCCGCCGCCGAGGACATCCACCGATCGGAGGACGTCATGTCCGCCTGCAATCAGCGCGTCTCGAAGATATCGGTCGCCGGCACACTCATCCAGCAGCAGCCGCATCCGTTAAACTCCGCGCGGACTCGCCCTTGTTCTTCCGCTTTGGGATCCCACGTTCAGATCGGGCCGCACGCAGGCTCGTTCGGCGCAGCTGTGGTCTCCGCACACGAGGCGGCAAACAGGAACGCCAAGCGCTCTTGCCAGCGCAGGGAAGACCCGCTTGTCGGCGGGTTTACCGGATTCCAAGCGTTGGATCGTGCCCGCGAAGATGCCGGCTGCCGCCGCCAACTCGTAGACGCTGTAGCCACGTGCTATGCGAAGCCGGAAGATGCGCGCCGACAGTAGTTCGACCGGAGCGCTTCTGCGTTGTCCGTTCCATCGCTTCGGATGAGGTGAGCGCCAATTGTTCGGCATCATTGCTTCGCCTTGGCGCACCAGTAGGCGGCCTCGATCGCGTAGCTGATCGACGCGCGCAGGCAAACGCAGGCGAAGACCACGTGCGACGCTCGTGTGGAACCGGCGGCCATGTAACGAAAGCCGCCGGTCGACTCGTCGACGCTCGCGTCGATACCATGGTCCCGCAGAAAGCGGACGCATATCTCGGCATTGAAGTCGTCGTGCTGCACCAGCCCGTCCATGTTCTGGTGCTCGTCGTTCGTCACGTCCGCGATCGTGGCGTGAAATTCGGTGAGCGGCGCCATCACGCGGTCACCGGGCCGGATTTATGAAACGGATGCCCTTCGGCGACGGAAAAGCCGTGCCGAGGGCTCGACGTTGATACGTCGAACTTGCATTCGGTCATTCGATGCTCACATCATCGGGTGACGGGCTCGGTCGGTGCTGATAACACCGGCCGGGCCGCTAGTGATAAGTCGCGAAGATTCGCAAACGTATTATAGCACGAACGTGCGTTCGTATCAACAATACGGACGACCGAAATTCAAAGCGCGTTCCGCCGCCGACGTGGCGTGAACCTAGACTTGTCGGATCATCACGGCGGCGTCTCGGCCGGGGACGTGCGACGCAAAGCCAATCAGACCGACCTCTTCAACGCCTTTTCTTTGCGATTGAAGGGCTGGCCGACTCCGTACGCTTTGGCCGACCGCCCTTCTTGCCGTTCTCCCGCGCAGCGGCGCTCTTTGCCGACGTCTTTGTCGCTCCGCCGCGCCGCCCAAGTTCTTGCATCCATTGGCGCGTACCAAAAATGCCGTCCATGAGGCCGCGGACGTAATGGTTGACGTCGAGTTGCGGCCAATATAGTCCCGTTCCGGGACCAGCGATGACGATTGCGCGCAGTTGATCGGCGGACGCAACGCCAAGACCCTCGAGCAAATGGCGCGGGAATGCCATCCGAGCTCCGTTTTCGAAACGAATCGCGACTTCGTCGGTCGCATCGTCATAGTGCGCTTCGACGACGCGCGGGCCGGCGTGAAAGCGTCCGCGCACGATCGCGGCGTCGATCTGTTCGTCGGTCGTGACGACTCGACTCAGTGTTTTAGACACCGTGCATCGCATCCCAAAGGGCGACCAGATCAACGAAGCGCCGGTCGGCAGCGGCGAGAGCCTTGCGGACTTCCGAGCGGTTCGCTCCCTGGACGGCATCGTCGCGGTCGGCGAGATCGACGGTACCATCGGCTTTCAAGTCCACGATCACTTCAGGCCCTCCAATTCCGCCGATGAATCCATGCACGTGGCGCGGCTCATGGTCTTGCGGGTACGCCATGAACTTGACGCCGCCATCGTCGAGGCTACTCACCGCCGGTCCCCAGTATACCCTAGCACGCTTGGGTTTTCAACCTACCTGGCGATTTGGGTGATGCGAGCAGGCAACGCGCGCCTGTACCTCATCCAACGCGGTGCCCGCTGGGCCGAGAATCATTTCCGCCGCGACGCGATCTAGTAAGCCGCCTGATCAGCGGTCAAATTAGTCCCAGAACGTCAAATTCAAAGCGGGTTCCGGCGCCGACGCGGCGTGAAACTAGGACTCGGGAGGACGGATCATCACGACGCCGTCCCGGCCGGGAACGTGCGACGCGATTCCAGCGCGCACGAGATCGGCGATCGCCGTCTCCACCTCCGGGCGCGTCGCGCCGCCTGTTGCCTTCGCTTGTTGCAGCGCGGTGTCGACGAGCATCAGCGCCGCGTCGATGGTCAAGGCCGGCGCATCCGTTGGGTCGACGCGGCCGACGAGCGCGTTCTGCGCGTTCCAGGCCGTGCTGTGGAGCACCGACGCGATGACGGCGAGACGCTTCTCCTC
>DASZBS010000085.1:0-13793 GCA_035943995.1 Candidatus Elarobacter sp.
CTTGACCCCTTCTGCGGCACCGCTAGAACGATAATTGCCGCAGCTGCACGCGGCGCGTCTACGGTTGGTGTAGATGTGAATCCTCTCGCGTGTCTGATTAGTCGTGCTAAGGTGACGAAGGTTCCGTCCGCGCTACTCTTCAAGCTTATTGACGTTATTCCCGAGCAGGCAGAGCGCGCTGCGGCCCGTCGAAGCAATGAGTTCGAAAAGCGCGAACTCGTTGCCGGAAGGAAGGTGCAATGGTTCTCTTTGTCAGTACGCCGGGAATTGAGTGCTCTATTGACGTGGCTGAACGAGCTACGGCTTGACCAACATGAGAGATTATTAGTTGGTGCTATATTAAGTGCTACGGTGAGAGAAGTGTCGTTCTGCCGTGATGATCAGTGGAAACTACATCGGATTTCAAAGTTAGCTCGTCGGCGTTTCTCCGCCTCTCCGTGGCTCGTTTTCCGTCGACGACTGACTTCGGTCGCTTATGAAATCGAACGAACACCTCCTCTCCCGGGCGCGGTTCAAATCGTTACGGGAAATACACGGAACCTTGCTTCATTGTTGGCGTCGAGTGGATGCCGGGAACTCTTCGACGTGGTCTTAACGTCGCCGCCTTATGGTGATTCTCGTACCACTGTCCAATATGGCGCAATGTCAAGCATTTCCCTAGCTGTGCTACGACATATGAAGGCCTTAGACGTCGGCATGATGCTAGGTGGTGAAATAGATCGGGTATGCCTCGGGGGGGCAATGTCTTGCGATAAACAGATAATGGTTGACCGGCGGTACTGGCGAGGCGGCCGGAATAACGAGGCTCGCCGTCGCGTGGCCCAGTTTCTCCAAGACGTGGAGTTGTCATGCGTGCAGGTCGCGTCCGTTATGAAACGCGGAGGTACCGCTGTTTTTGTCACGTCGCGTCGTCGCGTCGGCGGTTGGCGCTTGCACCTCGACGAGTTCATCGTAGACGCACTAGAGCGTGAGGGGTTGAAATTATGCGGCGGCGAAACTCGGCGCATTATAATGAAGCGTACACCATTTGTGATTGATAGGCAGGGCCGTTCCGGGAATCGAAAGGCGGAACGCGGCGCTGTTCGCACTATGCGGGAAGAGCGGATCTTGAGTTTTCGAAAACTGTAATCAGGTTGGGCATGAAAACCGAATCTGATCTTGCTCGGTGTAGCGTTTTGGTGCCGTGATGCCTCGAATTGTCGCAGTTGAATGGTCTGATCTCGGTCATTTGTGTGACTGCGAGCCCGGAGCGGGCGCCGGCATTTTCTTCCAGCTCTAGGCCGTCGTCGTCTTCCCGAGGTGCGCGGCGGATTCCGTGCGCAGGCGGGTGATGAGGTCGTCGAGGGTGAGCGCGCGCGCGAAGAGATAGCCTTGGGCCGACGGGCAGCCCAGCATCTCCAGCAGCGCGCGCTCTTCTTCGAGCTCGACGCCTTCGGCGACGACACCGAGCCCGAGGTCGTGACCGAGGTGGATCAGCGCGCCCACGATCACGCGGCTGTCGACGCGCGTTTGCAGCTCGCGCACGAACGAGCGGTCGATCTTGATGCACGTGATCGGCAGCCGCTGCAGGTACGCGAACGAGGAGTAGCCCGTGCCGAAGTCGTCGAGCGCGACGCCCGCGCCCGTCGCGGTGAGGCGGCGCAGCACGTCCAGCGTGAGCGGGCGGTCCGACATGATCGCGCTCTCGGTGATCTCGAACGTGACCCCGGCGGGATCGACGCGGTGCTGCTTGGCAAGCGTCGCGAAGCGTTCCGGCAGCGCGGGGTCGGCGACATCCCACGCCGATAGGTTGACGGCGACGTTGCAACTGAGCCCGTCGGCGCGCCAGCGCGCGAGGTCGCGCAACGCGTTGTCGAGCACCCACGAGGTGACGCGCCCGATCAAACCGACGCGCTCGGCGACCGGCACGAACGACTCCGGCCCGACCATGCCGCGCTCGGGGTGCATCCACCGCACCAGCGCTTCGGCGGAGAACGTGCGCCCGGTGTCCATGGCGACGATCGGCTGATAGCGCAGCGTCAGCGCGTCGCGCGTCACTGCGTCGCGTAACTCCGTGACCACCGCAAGCGCGTCGGGGTCACGGTCCATCGCCGAATCGAAGAACGCGAACGTCGCGTGCTCGTCGCGCGCGCGCTGCATCGCGATGATCGCGTGGCGCGTCAGCTCCGCGGCCTCGGTCAGCAAGCCCGACAACTGCGCGACGCCCAGCGTCACGCGCAGGCCGACGACGCGCCCGTCCACGTGGAACGGTGCGTCGGCGACCGTCGCGATGCGCCGGATGAACGCCAGCGCGGCGTTCTCGCCCACACCCGGGAGGATCCAGCCGAAGCGGTCGCCGTCGACGCGCGCGAGCGTCGCGCCGGCGATCTCGGTGCGCGCGACCAGACGCGTCGCCAGCTCCTGCAGCGCCGTGTCGGCGCCGCGCGGGCCGAGCGTCGCGTTGACGTCGGCGAAGTCTTCGACGTCGAGCACGACCACCGCGAGCGGATCGCGCGTGCGCTGCGAGGCGAGGATCGCCTGCTCGAGGCGGTCCAGGAACAGCTCGCGGTTCGGCAGCTCGGTGAGCGCGTCGTGCGTGGCGCGGTACGCGAGCTTCGCTTCGAGACCACGGCGTTCGGAGAGGTCGATCGCGACGCCGCTCGCGCCGGTTATCTCGCCGTTCGCGTCGCGCACCGGCACGAAGCGCACTTCCACCGCGATCTGATCGCTCGCGATCGCCTCGACGACTTCCTCGCCGGCGAGCGCGCGGATCGCGGTGTCGCGCAGCGCGCCGATCGCACCTTCGCGCTGCGGCAGCAGGTCGCCGACGCCCGTGCCGTCCAGGCCGAGCCGCACCAGGTCGATCCCCTCGCGGAACGTCACGCGGCAGTGGCGGTCGACGACCAGGAACGCGACGGGCGCGCTCTTGAGCACCGAGCGCAGCAGCGCTTCGTGGCGGCGCACGGCGTCGTCGGCGTGCGCGCGGTCGAGCGCGGCGGCCGCGAACTTCGCGAGCGTCACCGCGATCGATTGCTGCGCCGGCGTCACGTCGACGTCGACGCGCCATGCCAGCAGCAGCATCCCGAAATAGCGCTTCGGCGTCGCGATGGGCACCGACAAGAGCTCGCCGCCGCCTTCGATCGGGCCGAGCGAGAGCTGCTCGTCCTGCGGCTCCGCTTTCTCCGGCTGCCGCACGTTGATGCCGCCGTGGTCCGCGCCGAGCAGGCGCGTCGCAAAGTGCACGATCAGCCGCATGAGGTCGTCGACGCTCTCGCAGGTCGAGGCCGCGCGCATCAGCTCGGCATAGGCGTGCGTGACGCTGCGCTCGCGCTGCGCGCGAGCGAGCAACCCCATCGTTGCCAGCGTCGGCGCGATCTGCGCGCCGAGCACGCGGATCGTCTCGATCTCATCGGCGGTGAACGTGCGGTCGGTGTAGGAGCGGGCGACGAGCACGCCGCGCGGCAGCTGCTCGACCCGGATCGGGACCGCGACGCCGGCCTTGATGTGCAGCTCGCGCATCCACGACGGCCCGTCTTCCGCGTTGCCGCCGTCCGCGTCCGTCGTCATCGCCGCGTTGCGGGCGAACGCGTTGCCGACGATCCCTTGATGCGGGTTGATCACCGGCACGGGCGTCTCGACGTGCGGGTCGTTGTCGGCGAGCGCGGTCAGCGCTTCTTCCTGCGCGTCCCACCAGTAGAGCGCGACGCCGTCGACGTGCAGCAGCCGCTTGAGGTGGTCGACGACCAGGGACGCGAGCTTCTCCGGGTCGAGCAGCGCACTCGCCGCGGCGAGCACCATCTCGACCGCAGCCGGCGGTAGGTTGTCGACGTCCTGGTCGCTCATCCGGACCCTCTCACCCGCGTGCGCGGACCGCTTGCCCGCCTGGTGCGTGTACCCGCAGATGTGATCCGGTTAACTAGGCCGACAGGCGCTCCCGGCCGTGGGGGGCGGTCAGGTCCTGGAGCGGCCCGATGGGGACGATCCGAGTCGGGTTGATCTCGTCGTGCGTCATATAGTAGTGGCGCTTGATGTGATCGAAGTCGACCGTCGCGGCGACGCCTTCGATTTGATAGAGATCACGCAGGTAACCCGACAAGTTCGCGTAGTCGGCGATGCGCCGCAGGTTGCACTTGAAATGCCCGAAGTACACCGGGTCGAAGCGCACCAGCGTCACGAACAGCCGCCAGTCCGACTCGAGCGGTGCCGGGCCCAGCAGATAGCGCGTGTTCGCGAGCCGCGCGTCCAATTCGTCGAGCGTGTCGAACACGCGGTACGCGGCCTCGGCGTACGCTTCTTGCGTCGCCGCGAAGCCCGCGCGGTACACGCCGTCGTTGACGGTTGCGTAGATCAGGTCGTTGAGCTCGTCGATCTCGGCGCGGCGGTGCTGGGGGTAGAGATCGAGCTCGGGATTCTTCGCGAACGCGTCGAGCTCCATCTCGAACATGCGCATGATGTCGTCGTCGGAGTTGCTGACGATGCGTTTGTTGACCGTGTCCCACAGCACCGGAACCGTGACGCGGCCGTGATAGTGCGGGTCGGTCGCGCGGTACGCCTCGGCGAGGTACGTGAAGCCGTTGACCGGATCGCGCGCCGTGCCGTTGCCGTCGCGAAACGCCCAGCCCAGCTCGTCGCGCACCGGGTCGACGACGGTCATCCCGACGGCGTGCTGGAGCCCTTTGAGCGCACGCACGATGATGGTGCGGTGCGCCCACGGACATGCCAGCGACACGTACAGGTGATAGCGCCCCGCTTCGGGCGGAAAGCTCGAGCCGTTCGCCGTCACCCAATCGCGAAACACGTCGCCCTGGCGGACGAAGCGCCCGTCGACCGACTCGTCGGGAAACTGCGGCTTGACCGTCATCGCGCCGCGGTCTAGTTCTTGTAGCTCGGGTCCTTCGCGTCGAGCATCCGCAGCTGCGGCGCCCACGCGAGCTTGGCCACCTGCGGAACGCCGCGTGCTTGGCGCGTCACCAGCGCTTGCACCTCGGCCGACGGATAATGCAGCGCGGCGGCCCCGCCGGCGAGCGCGGCAATTTGCGTCGCGCAGGCGCGCTCGAGGAAGTACATCGCGAGGAACGCTTCGGGGACGTTCTCACCGACGGTGAGCGTGCCGTGGTTGCGCAGCAGCATCGCTTTCTTCTCGCCGAGATCGGCGACCAGGCGCGGGCGCTCGTCCAGCTCCAGCGCGACGCCTTCGTACTCGTGGTAGGCGACCTCGTCGCGAATCAGCATCGCGGTTTGGTTGAGCGGCAGCAAACCGTCTTTCTGACACGACACGGCGACGCCGTCGCGCGTGTGCAGGTGCAGCACGCACTTCGCGTCCTCGCGCGCGGCGTGCACCGCGCTGTGGATCGTGAAGCCGGCCGGGTTGACGAAGTACGGGGTCGGTTCGACGACGTTGCCGTCGAGGTCGACCTTCACCAGATTCGACGCGCTGATCTCGGTGAACAGCAGCCCGTACGGGTTGATCAAGAAGTGGTGGTCCGGGCCGGGGACGCGCGCCGAGATGTGGGTGAAGATGAGGTCGTCCCAGCCGTAGTGCGCGACGAGGCGGTACGCGGCGGCGAGGTCGACACGGGTCTCCCACTCCTCGTTCGAGACGCGGGCACGAACGGAGGTCAGGTCGACGAGGGCGGCGGTGGCGGTCATGCGGTGCTCCTGATCGGGCGAACCCGTATCATTCGAAGACGGCCGGCAGGAGTCCCATCGGGACCTCTGCCGGCCGTTCGCGGACCGCTGTTCAGGGGGAGACGCGGTCAGCGGCGATAGTTGCCGTAGCCGTTGTTCGTGACGTCGACCTCGTTGGCGTTGAAGGTGCCGTCCTGGTTCCAGTTGCCGATCACGCGGACGCGCTCGCCCGAGGTGAGGTTGGCGCCGGTCGGGTTGATCACCGTGCCGTTGTGCAGCACGACGTGCGTGCCGTTGCTAAGGTACAGGTTGTACGGCGAGAACGACCTGACTTGCCCGCTGAGCTGGCCGCCACGGTTGCCGTAGTTCCCGTTGTTCCCGTTGTTGTAGCCGCCGTTATTGTACTGGCCGTTATTGTACTGGCCGTTGTTGTAACCGCCGTTGTTGTACTGGCCGTTGTTGTTGCGGTCGTCACGGTCGCCGCGGTTGTTGCGGTCATCGCGGTCGCCGCGATTGTTGCGGTCGTCGCGGTCACGATGGCGGCCGTTGTTCCACTGGCCGTTGCCGTTGTTGTTCCATTGCCCGTTGCCGTTGCCGTTGCCGTTGGTGACGCACTGGCCGTTGCCGTTGCGCCATTGCCCGTTGGGGCAGCCGTTGTTGTTGGTGTTCTGGTCGGGCGCTGCCATCGCAATCGACGGGAGCGCGATCAGCGCGGCTGCCGCGAGCGTGCGGATGATCGAATGAGAACTCATGAATGCTCCTGGTTGGACACGAATGGTGCGCTGCACCGTATCGGGAGAACGCACGAGATCGCGTGAGAATGCTGTGAGAAGCCTGGGATGTGCCCGGAGCGCAAGCGTCCGGGTGGATGGTACGGCCCGCCGGGCGAGAAGAGCGCCGCGTGAGGCTCGTCACCCTGCTCTGGCTCGCGTGCGCCGCCGTGCTGTTCGCGCGGCGGCCGGATCTGCTGGGGGCGCCGCAGCTCTACGCCGAGGACGGCGTCATCTTTTTCCGCGATGCGGCGCTGAGCGGTGTCGCCTCGCTCTTCGCGCCGTACGCCGGCTATCATCACGCGATCCCGCGCGTCATTGCGCTGATCGCGCTTCCGCTGCCTTCCGCGCTCCAACCCGCCGCCTACGCTTGGATCAGCGTCGCGCTGGCCGCGGCATGCTGCGCCGTGCTCGCGGCGCTGTTGCGCAACGCGGTCGCCGACGCCGGGCTGCGCGCGTTCACCGCGCTCGGCGTCGCCGCTGCGACGCCGAGCGACGAGATCATCGGCAGCGTCGCGGCGCTGCAGTGGTATTTGCATCTGCCGATGCTGGCGGCATCGCTCGCCGTACTGCCGGGACGCGTCAACATCGCCGCGCGCGTGGCGGCAGTCCTGATCGGCGCGACGACGCCGCAGGGCTTGATCGCGGCGCCGATCGCTGCCGCACTGTGGTGGCGCAAACCGGCGGGCTTCGATCCGTGGATCGCGACGCTCTACGCGGGCGCGTCGCTGCTCAACGTCCTCACGTCACCGCGCGCCGCGGGCGGGCGCGCGACGCCGCACGTCGCCGAATCGTTCGTGGCGGTCACCGCGTTTCGCGTCGGCGACGCGCTCGCGCTCGGGCGGAACGGCGCGATGGAGCTCGCGGCGCATGCGACCGTAGCCGGCGTCGCGCTCGGGCTCGCGCTGCTCGCGGCGCTGCTCGGCGCGCTCGCGTGGCGGCGCAGCACGGTGTTCGCCGCCGCGTTCGCGTACCTGATCCTCGCCCCCGTCGCACTCGTCCTCGCGACGCGCTCGTTCGACGCCGCGGGTGTCGGCGGCTACGCGTTCTTCGGCGCCGACCGCTACTTCGTCGCGCCGTGCGCGGCCGTCGTCGTCGCGGTCGCCGCACTTGCGGCGACGATCCGGCGCGCGGCGCTCGCGCGCGCGGCGGCGGTGGCGGTGCTCGGCTATGGCGCGTTCGCCAACTTCCGTGAGCCGCGCGTGCCGCCCGACGACCACTGGGCCGCCGCGGCGCCGGCGCTCGACGCCTGGCGCACCAAACGCGATGGCGGTGCGCCCGCACCGGCGGTCACGGTGCCGATCCCGCCGCCGACGTGGGCGATCGCCCTCCCCGCGTGCAGCGCGGGCGGGCACGGCGGCCCGCTGCCGCGCTGTCCGTGAGTCAGCGGTGGACGAGCGGAACCTCCGCGAGTTCGGCCATGATGCCGGCGAAGTCGCTGAACGTGAGCGCCTGGTCGGCGTCGCATTTCGCTTCGCTCGGATTCGGATGCACTTCGAGCAGCAGGCCGTGCGCGCCGACCGCTTTGGCCGCGCGGCAGAGCGGTGCGATCCAGCGCCGCACGCCGACGCCGTGCGACGGGTCGACGAACACCGGCAAGTGCGTGCGCTCGCGGATGACGGGGATCGCGGAGAGATCAAGCGTGTTGCGCGTCGCCGTCTCGAACGTGCGGATCCCGCGCTCGCACAAGATCACGTTGGGGTTGCCTTCGGAGAGGATGTACTCGGCCGACGACAACAGCTCGTCGATCGACGCGGCCATCCCGCGCTTGAGCAAGATCGGGCGATCGGTCTTGCCGACCGCGCGCAGGAGGTCGAAGTTCTGCATGTTGCGCGCGCCGATCTGCAGCAGGTCGACGGACTGCGCCATGCGCTCCACCTGATCGATGCTCATCACCTCGCTCACCGACGGTAACCCGGATGCGCGCGACGCTTCGGCGAGCAGCGCGACGCCTTCCCAGCCCAGGCCTTGGAACGCGTACGGCGACGTGCGCGGCTTGAACGCGCCGCCGCGCAGCATCACGGCCCCGGCCGCAGCGACGGCTTCCGCGGTCGCGACGATCTGCTCGCGCGACTCGACGCTGCACGGGCCGGCGACGACGACGAAGTGCCCGTCGCCGACGACGACGTCGCCGACGAGCACGCGCGCACGCGCGCTCTCGTCCTGGCGCGTCACCTTGAGCTCGCGCTTGGCGGGCTTGGGCGTGACGGGCGGCGCGAGGTCGATGACGACCGCCGGCGCGCGTTGCACGCGCGGCGGCGCGTTCGACGCGTCGTAGCTGCCGATCACGTGCAGCGCGACCGTCACGTCGCGCAGGGCGCGCAGCGCTTCGGCGAAGCGCTCGTCGCGCACGTCGCCGTCGACATCGGCGTAGAACGACGACTGGGCGCTTACCCCCAGCCGCGCTTTCGAGTCGAGCTTCGACACATTGAGCCCCTGCGCGCCGAGGATCGACAGACACCGCCCGAGCGCGCCGGGGATGTCCGCCACGGTGAACACCAGCGACGTCTTGCGCACGGCGAAATCGCCGGCCGGTTCGAAATCCGCGGCCAGGCCCCGCGCCTTGGGCGCGCGGAACAGCACGAACCGCGTGAAGTTGTCGGGGTGGTCGGCGATCGTGTCGGCCAGCTCGATGAGCCCGTAGCGGCGCCCGGCATCGGCCGAGGCGATCGCGCCGCGGCTCGGGTCGCCCGCGGCGGCCACGTCGCGCGCGGCGATCCCGGTGTCGGGGACCGGGACACGCCGCACGTCAGCCAGCGTCCCGAGAAAGCGCCCGCACTCCGCGAGCACGACGGGATGCGAGTCGATCTCGCGCAGCCCTTCCAGCGTGCCGCCCGGGACGGCGAGCAGCCGGTGCTCCATGCGCCAGGTGATCTCCGCGAGCAGGTCCAGCTCGTACTCGGCCAGCGCGTCGTAGCCTTCGCGGACCGTTCCGGCGATCGCGTTGTCGATCGGCAGCAACCCGAGGTCGGCCTTGCCCGAGAGGACCGCGTGCGCGACCCCGCGGTACGACGAGCAGCCGAGCGGCTTGAACTCGACTCCCCGCCGGGCCGCATACGCCGCGAGCACGGCGTGCGAGTACGACCCTTCGATCCCCTCGAAGGCGGCGGTGAGCGTCAGGGCCGGAGCGTGCGGCTCGGCGAGCGTTGGTTGGGCGGTGATCATCATGGTCTCCAGGAAAAGAACAAGAGCCTCTCGCTCGGCGAGGGGCTCTTGCTGTTTCGGTCCCGACGGACCCGTTTACGGCAAAGGCCTACCGCGCCGGAGCGCTATCGCTCGAGGCGTAAAAATACCGGTAGGACCAGCTCCGAATGGCCATCGTGCGAAGGTCTTATCACGACCAGCGCCCAGAGTCAACAAGCCCGACGCTAAAGTGACTCGTTAACTTTTCTTCGAATTGTACTATGTCAGGTAAGCAGCCGCATGACCTAAGCTACGAGAGATCGTTGAGGAAAATGACGCCGAGGTCCCGTTCGACGCAGCAGACGAGATCCTCGACATGACTTGCGTCGCCGGTGACGATCGTCGCGCGCATCGGTGCCGAGGCTACCGTGGCCACGACGATCGCGTCGATCGTTTCTTTCATCGCGCCGGCGCGCAGGATTCGGCCCGCTTCCTTGGCGATGGCCGCCGTCGTGTCGACGACGACGCGTTCGGTGCCGCCGAGCGCTTTGAGCGCGCGATCGTAACGCGCGTCATATCGTGGATCGCCGTAGCACTCGGCGAGCACGACCGCCGGCACGCGGACGAAGCCGCCGTCGCGCACGATGTTGGCGAGCAGCCTCCGCATGCGCGCGTCGTCGACCGCGAGTGCGCCCAGTGCGCCGCTATCGAGGACGAACAGCTCGTTCAAGAAGCGGCGCGTTTGTCGAGAGCGGGATCCACATCGATGACCTCGACCGTTTGACCGTGGACCGAGATCCTCGGGTGGACGCCGATGATCGATTCGAGCTGGACGCGTTCGGTCAACGCGCGTTCACGAAGGCCGAGCAGGTCGACCCCGTCGCCGCGCGAGATCGATGCCTCGACGGTGGCCCGAGCCCCGGACGCGCTCGCGAACGCGTTGTCGATGCGCTGCCGTAGCTTTGAGACCCGCGTGCGGTCGAAGCGCCGGGAATACGCGTTGTCCACGCGATCGGTGACGGCCGGCGGCGGCGGGCCGAGCCGGCGGTCCGCTTCGCCGAGATAGTTCTGTACGGCGTCGGCCTGCAGCCGCCGCTCGAGCGCCTCGTTCAGAAAGGACGAAAGCTCGCGTTTCCCCACCCTTCGGCGGACTTCGGAGACGAGGTCGTGATCGAGGCTCAGCGAGACTTTCTCTTTGGGTGCCACGGTCTTATCCTACCATAAGTAGGAAAGTCTGGATCTCCAACTGTAAGCGGGCTTGCGGCAGGGGAGAAACCGCGGTGGTAGCCTGGACGTTGTCATGAACGTGAATCGCTTTTGGAAGGTCGTCCCCCTCGCGCTTGCCGTCCTCGTTGGCGCTGCGTCGGCGAGCCCCGTGCAGGCCGCCCCGCGGCTGGAGAAGGCCGTGCTCGCCGGCGGCTGCTTCTGGGGCGTGGAAGCCGTGTTCGAGCAGCTCCGCGGCGTGACCGGCGTCGTGTCCGGGTTCTCGGGCGGCAACAAGCTCACCGCGCACTACGAGGTGGTCAGCACCGGCATGACCGGGCACGCCGAGTCCGTCGAGATCACGTACGATCCCGCGCAGATCTCGTACCGCCAGCTGCTCGACGTCTACTTCACGGTCGCTCACGACCCCACCGAGCTCGACTACCAAGGGCCCGACCACGGCTCCCAGTACCGCTCGTCGATCTTCTACATCGGCGACGAGCAGAAGCGCGTCGCCGAGACCGCGATTCGCGAGCTGACCGCCAAGCACGCTTATAGCGCGCCCATCGTGACCAAGGTCGTGCCGTTCGTCGCTTTTTATCCGGCGGAGGCCTATCACCAGCACTACCTCGTCCGCCATCCCGACGAGGCGTACATCGTCTACAACGACATGCCCAAGCTCAAAGCGCTGCACGAGCGCTTCCCGGCACTCCTCAAGGCGCATACCTAGCCGGCCTGACGAACCGTCTCACTTCTGCCAAGCTGCTGCCGGAGAACTGCGCAGGCGAACCACTCCTATGCTATAACCGTTCTACTAACAAAATAGGAGGTTAGCGATGGAGTGGGGGTATCGTAGGGTACGGCAGCTGCTTCGCAAGCTGCGGATGCCCGGTGCGATCCAGGACGACGAGCTGGCCCTGACGCTGTGCCGGTTGACCGGCGCGGGGTCGGTCCGCGACGCGGTGCTGCTGCTGGCCGAGCGCGCGCTGCGGGTCTATCCGCCGGTCTACTGGACGATCGTGCGGCGCGTCGACGTCGACGGAGAGAGCTCGCAGGCGGTCGCGGACGAGATCCATTTGTCGGAGCGTTCGTTCTACCGCTACCGCGCCGCGGCGATCGCCGCGGTCGCCGCCGAGATCGACGCCGTGACGCGCAGCGCGCCGCCGAAGCGGTCCTCCGAAGACCTGGACGTGCTGGCGCTGGTGGCGCGCGGCCGGTACCTGTGGAAGCACCGCACGTCCGCGGCGCTGCTGCGGGCGGGGCGCTACTTCGAGCGCGCGCTCGAGATCGATCCCTCGTTCGCCCGCGCGCACGCGGGGATCGCCGACGTGCACTTGCTGATGGGCGAGTACCTGATCCGCGATCCGCTCGAAGCGTTTCACGACGCGCGCGTCGCCGTCGAGACCGCGCTGGCGCTCGATCCGTCGCTGCCCGAGCTGCACGCGACGCTCGCCGACCTGCAGCTGTTCGGCCGCCGCGACCTGCGGCGCGCGAAGGAGTCGTTCGACCTCGCGCTCTCGATCGACCCGACGTACAGCACGGCGCACCACTTCGCCGCGTGGCACGCGATGATCAACGACGATCTCGACGGCGCGCTGGACCACCTGCGCACCGCGCTGGGCTTCACGCCCGACGGGCTCGAGCTGCAGACGACGCTGGGCATCGCGTACTACCTCCGCGGCGCACACGAGCAAGGCGTGCGCGATCTGGGTGAAGTGCTCGAGCTCGACCCCGACTTCTCGTTCGCGCGCTACGAGCTGGCGCGGATCCTGGCGGGGCTGGAACGCTACGACGAAGCGCTGCGCCACCTCGACGTGCTGTCCGCCGTGGAGCCGCGCGAGTCGTATGCCGCACTGACCGCGTTCGCCGCGGGCCGCAGCGGCGACCCACGCCCCGCCCGCCAGTTCCTCGACCGCAGCCCGGTGCACGGCCGGCGCCCCGCGCACTACCTGCGCGCGTACGCGCAGCTCGGCCTGGGGGAGCGCTCCGACGCGATCGGGGAGCTGCGTGCCGCGGTGGGGAGCAACGAGCCCTGGACCGTGCTGCTGCCCCTGGACCGGATCTTCAACGACGTCCGGAACGACCGCACGTTCCGCGGGCTGCTGCCGCTGGCTGTCGCTCGCTGACGGTGGACGGTGTGCACAAATCGGTGGACCTAGGACGTTTGGGGCAATTCAACGTAGGGTAGCGCTTGCGCAATGAGCGCCTCCATCGATCCGCCGCCGGCTCCCGCCCATCAGTGCATCAACGCCGCCTGTGGCTGCAACGACCTGGTGAGTGCCGGGCCGTGCAGCGAGTGGTGCTCCGCGAACACCGTCGAGCTGGCGGACGTCGAGCGCGGCAAAGAATCCCTCAGCGCCGGCTGCAACTGCGGTCACGATATCTGCGCGGCGAACCGCGGCTCGCGCGGCACGCCCGAACGTGGGATGAGCTAGCCGTCCTCTGAGCTAGCCGGACAGGGGCTACAGCAGGCGCGGCTGCTCCGCGCTGACGATCAGCTTCGCGCAGATCGCGCGCGCTTCGTCCACCGACGCGACGTCCGTGCGCACGAACAGCTTGCGCCAGTGCGCTTTCCCCGAGAGCTTCGCGATCAGATCGGACGCGGCGCGCGCGTCGACGTCGCGGCCCATCAGGCGCACGCGCACGGTCGGCGTCGCGCCCGCCGTGCCCAGCGGGAGGCGGTGGAGAAGCTGCTCCTGGGAATCGCTCCACACTGCGTCGCCCCAGCGCGCGCGCAGCGCGTGCTCGCACATCTCGAACGTGCGCAGGTCTTGCTCGGCGTTGAACTCCGCGGCGAGCCCGTACACCGTGCGGCGCTCGCGCAGCGCGCGCACGCCTTCACCCTCCATCGGGCGGATCGCGTCGATCACGCGGAAGTCGTCCCAGGCGAGAAACTCGCGGACGTCGTCGAGCGCGCGCGGGTCCGGCCACAGCACTTCGAGCACGTCGCGCAGCACGCGCTCGAACGCGCGCGTCGTGTGGTGGAAGTACACCGTCGCGAACATCATATAGCGCGCGAGCACGAACGACTCCAGCGCGACGACGCCGCGCCCGTCGACTCCGAGCTGCGGGCGGCCGTCGACTTCTAGC
>DASZBS010000086.1:0-7456 GCA_035943995.1 Candidatus Elarobacter sp.
AGCGCCGGATTCGTCGTGCACGATGCCGAACAGCCGCATATTGTGCGCTATCGTTCGCAAACGCCGGTGATGGTGCCCGAAGGGGCGGACGAAACGCACGGCATCGTCGCCAACGTCGTGTTCCCGACCGCGTTGTGCGAGCTCGGCGAACGCGCATACGAAATCTACTACGGCATGGCCGACGCCCGCATCGGCCGCGCGCGGCTGCAGCTCGCGCCGCCGTTCGCCGCCGCGGAGGAGCCCGCAGCATAATCCGCCGCGCGATGCTCCGCTACTACGTGATCGCGACGGTGATCGTCGTCGCGTTCGGGAGCGTCGTGTTCGCGCACCGGTTCGCCGTCAACGGCTGGAAGCTGCATGCCGGCGCGACGGGCCCGCCGTCCGCCGCGCACGGTAACTCGAACGAAGGGTTCGTCGCGACGCCGGCGCCGGTCTTCGTCGGACAAGGTCCGTGGGTGCTGAGCGCGCTCCCGGCGTGCTTCGTGCAGCAGTCGTCGAAAGAAGGCCCGTCGCCGCTGCTGCGCGTGGACGTGCCGCAACCCGCGCTGCGCATCGCGCCCGGCACGACGCTGCACCGCGCGAACTGCACCGTGCTCGTGCGCGCGCACGACGTGTGGGTGTACCGCGGGCGCGACCGGTTGCGCGTCCCGCCCGAAGCGCGGCTGTTCAATGGTCCGCAAGGCCTGACCCTCGTCTACGAGCATGCAGGCCGCACGCAAGTCCGTGTCTACTGACGAGCCGCTATTGCGGTGAGCGCCGAGCTCTGCCGACGATGAACAGCACCAGCAGCGCCATGATCGCGAGCGGAACGAACTGGAAGACGAACCCCATCGTCGATCCAGAGTCGTTCGTGCCGCCGCGCGCCACGATCGTGACGTCCGCGCCGCTGCGCCGAATCGCGGGCCACAAGTCACGATCGGGCGCGACGCTCGTCGACACCGTCTTTCCGTCGTTGAGCTCCACCGTGATCTGACGAGCCGGGATGGTCACGCGGCGGACGTCGTGCCGGTTGAGGTGATCGATCACGGCGGCCACCGGCATCCCGGACTCGGGCGGCGATACCACGACCTTGTCGATGATGAACACCGTCAGGATGATGAGGCCCAGCACCGTCAGGACGAGACTCAGCCAATGCGGCGGGAACGGGCCGTTTCGGTACGGGGGTCGGGCGCCTAGCATCATTGTCGTTCTGATACCCGGACCTAGCGAAATAGTCGCATCCGCATGCGCCGGAATGCGAAGCTCTTGCGCTGGTCGAATGCGCGAAGGTCATGGAAATCCGCGAGGAAGTCGCCAAACGGCGCACGTTCGCGATCATCTCGCACCCCGACGCCGGCAAGACGACCCTCACCGAAAAGCTCCTGCTCTACGGCGGGGCGATCGTGACGGCGGGTCAGGTGGCGGCGCGCCGCCGCGCGCGGGCCGCGACGTCGGACTGGATGGAGCTCGAGCGCGAGCGCGGCATCTCGATCACGTCGACGGTGTTGCAATTTCCGTACCACGGGTTCACGATGAACCTGCTCGACACGCCGGGCCATCAAGACTTCGGTGAAGACACCTACCGCACGCTGCTCGCGGCGGACGCCGCGGTGATGCTGATCGACGCCGCCAAAGGCGTCGAGCCGCAGACGCGCAAGCTGTTCGCGATCTGCCGCGCGCGCCGCATCCCGCTGTTCACGTTCGTCAACAAGATGGACCGGCCGTCGCGCGATCCGCTCGAATTGCTGGACGAGCTCGAGAACGTGCTGGGGATCGGCGCGTACCCGATGAACTGGCCGCTCGGCAACGGCGAGACGTTCCGCGGCGTGTACGACCGGGAGTCCGGCGACGTGCACACGTTCGAGCGCACGCAGCACGGCGCCAAGCGCGCGCCGGTGAAAGCGTCGTCGCCCACCGATCCCGCGATCGCGGCGCTGGTCGACGAGCGCACCTACCGCGAGTTCCTCGACCAGCTCGAGCTGCTCGAAGGCGCGGGCGCGGGCTTCGATCACGACGCGATGCTGCGCGGCGACGTCACGCCGGTGTTCTTCGGCAGCGCGGTGACGAACTTCGGCGTCGAATTATTCCTCGACGCGTTCGTGCGCATGGGCCCGCCGCCCGCCGCGCGCATCGACTCCGAGAAGCACCGCGTCGAGCCGACCGACGACCGCTTCTCCGGCTTCGTGTTCAAGATCCAGGCGAACATGGACCCGCGCCACCGCGACCGCATCGCGTTCCTGCGCGTGTGCAGCGGCAAGTTCGAGCGCGACATGACGGTGCGCAACGTGCGCACCGGCAAGGACGTGCGGTTGACGCGCGCGATGAAGCTGTTCGCGTCCGATCGCGAGTCGGTGGACGTCGCGTTCGCGGGCGATGTCGTGGGCCTCGCGAACCCCGGCGTGTTCGCGATCGGGGACACGCTGGCCGATGGCGACGCGACAGCCTTCGATCCCATCCCGGCGTTCGAGCCGGAACATTTCGCGCTGGTGCGCAGTACCGACACGGCGAGCTACAAGTCGTTCCAGAAAGGGATCGCGCAGCTTCGCGAGGAGGGAGCGATCCAGGTGTTCCATCCCTACGGGGAGGTCCGCAGCGAGCCGATCCTCGCCGCGGTCGGCGCGCTGCAGTTCGAGGTCGTCAAATATCGCTTGGAGGCGGAGTACAACGTGAAAACGGTCTTCCAAACGCTGCCCTACACCACCGCGCGCCGCGTGCGCCCCGCCGCGGCGGGACAGACCGATCCCGCCACGGCGACGCTCGGCTCGAGCGCGCGCCTCGTCGAGGACTGGGACGGCAACGTGCTCGCGCTCTTCGAGAGCGAGTGGAGCATCAATCTGGTCCAGCAGTGGAATCCCGGGCTGGCATTCGAACCGTTCGGCGCGCGCGATCTCGCCCGCGAGGTGCCGGCATGATGAAGAACGTCACGCCCGGACCGGGTCCGGGTCCGCTGCGCACCGGTACCGCCGCGCCCGTGATGGACGCCCGCCGCAATCAGCTCTGGATCCTCGCGGTGTTCGTCATCGTGCTGGTGCTGCTGGTGCGCGCGTGCTCCGGCCGCGAGAACCAATATGAGAAGACCGCGCACGAGCTGACCGCCGCCGTGCAGGCCAACGACTTCAACGCGGTCGCGAAGCTGGAGAACTCGCAGACGGCCGCCGTCATGGGACGCCGCCGGCTCGGCGACGCCGCCGACAAGCTGTCACCGCTCGGCAAGATCAAGCGCGTCCGCGAGAACACGCCGGCCGGCGACGGCCCGCGCGTCCACGAGTTCGACGTGTCGTTCGACGGTGGGACGGTGCACGAGAAGATCCAGTTCGATCCGGACAACAAGGTATTCGCGTTCAACTACGACCCGCCGGTCAGGAACAAGTGATCGAGGCGCCCTTCGCGGCATCGTTCTCCGACGTGCGCGGCGCGGCCGAACGGTTGCGCGGCATCACGCACCGCACGCCGGTGGTGACGTCGTCGACGCTCGACGCGCGCACCGGCGCGCGCGTCTTCTGCAAAGCGGAGAACCTGCAGCGCATCGGCGCGTTCAAGATCCGCGGTGCGTACAACACGGTCGTGCAGCTGTCCCCGGAACGCAGGCGCGGCGGCGTCGTGGCGTTCTCTAGCGGCAACCACGCGCAGGGCGTCGCGCTCGCGGCGAAGCTGCTCGGCGTACCCGCGACGATCGTGATGCCGTCGGACGCGCCGGCGGCGAAGCTCGCCGCGACGCGCGGCTACGGCGCCGAGGTGGTGACGTACGACCGCGAGCGCATCAACCGTGCGGAGCTCGCGGCGTCGATCGCCGCCGAGCGCGGCGCGACGATGGTGCCGCCGTACGACGACCCCGCGATCATCGCCGGCCAGGGCACCGTCGCGCTGGAGCTGATCGAAGACGCGGGCGCGCTCGACGTGCTGCTGGTGCCGCTCGGCGGCGGCGGGCTGCTCGCCGGCAGCGCGCTCGCGGCGACGGAATTGTCCCCCGGCGTGCGCATCTACGGCGTCGAGCCCGAAGCGGGCGACGACTGGGTGCACTCGTGGCGCGAGGACCGCATCGTGTCCATCCCCGTGCCGAAGACGATTGCGGACGGACAGCAAACGCAGAGCCCCGGCGTGCTGACGTGGCCGATCGTGCGCCGCCTCGCAGCCGGCGTGGTAACGGTGAGCGACGACGAGATCCGCGCCGCGATGCGCTTCGCGTTCGAACGCCTCAAGCTCGTCGTCGAACCGAGCGGCGCGTCGGCGCTCGCGGCGCTGCTGCACGAAAAAGTCGACGTGCGCGGCGCGCGCGTAGGGGTCGTCATCAGCGGCGGCAACGTCGACCCGGCAACGTTCGCAGCCTGTATCGGCGCCTAGCCGCTTTGATTTCATCGGATGCGCTGAGACGGCGCCGTCTTTTGGGCTCAGAACGAGCAGGGGACGACGCGGCTGCGGTTGGTGCGCGCGATGCGGAGCCCGGTGACTACCGGTTCGAGTCGAGCATTGCAGACCGTGACTTGATCGGCGTGGATCTCGAGCGACGCCGTCATGACCTCGTGCCCGCTGCGGTTGAAGACGATGAAGTACCGGTCGGGATACAGCGAGAGAAAGTGGTAGTGGCCGGTGGCGTTGCTGCGCGTTTGCGCGGTGAAGCTCGGAGACTGCAGCGAGATGGTCGCGTTTCTCAGGCCGTTGCCTTCGCGGTCGAAAACGCGTCCCTCGATCGTTCCCGTCGTACCGGCTTGCGCGGCCGCGCCGCAGGTGAACGCGAACGCGAAGCACGCCGCCACGAGCCGGCGCGCGGCGGTCATCATCGCGCCGCTCCGGGGCGGCCCATCTCGTAGAACTGCGGGTTGGGCCGCATGTCCATGAACCCCGCCATGCGGTTCGAGAAACCGAAGAACGCCGCGACCGACGCGATGTCCCAGGCGTCGTCGTCGGAGAGTCCCACGGCTTTGAGCTCCGCGAGCTCCTTGTCGCTCGCGACGAAGCCGGGCTCGTTCACGCGCGACGCGAACACCAGGATCGCGCGCAGCCGCGGCGCGAGGTCGGCGGTGCGCCAGTTCGTCGCGATCTGGTCGGCGACCAGCGCGTCTTTGCCGAGGATGCGCAGCGCAGCGCCGTGCGCGACAACGCAGTACAGACAGTTGTTCTCGGCCGAGACGGCCACCACGATCGCCTCGCGCTCCGCGCGCGAGAGCCCGCTGGGGCCCTTCATCAGCAGGTCGTGGTAGTGCATGAACGCGCGGAAGTGCTCGGGGCGCTTGGCGTACGCGAGGAACACGTTGGGGACGAAGCCGATCTTTGCGCGCGTGTCCTCGCAGATCGTGCGCACGTCGTCGGGCATGTCGTCCAGCGGCGGCGCGCCGAAACGCGAAGGCGCCGCGTCGTGCGCGGCGCCTTCGTTGAACGGCGGGTGGCTACTTGGGCGCGGCGAGGTTCCCGCAGGAGACATAGACCGGGATCTCCTTGGTCGACTTGTGGACGTTGATCGCGTACGGCGCTTTTTGGAGCTGCGCGAGCGTGACGCCTTCGATCACCGTCTCGGACTGGCCGTCGTGCGCGGACTTGAGCGGATACGTCGGCTTCGGATCCAGCTTCTCGCACGTGCCCTTGTGGATGTGCGCGGGCTGGTCGACGTCGCCGCCGCCCGACAGGCGGATCTTGACGATCAACCCCTTGGCACCGTCGAAGAGCGTCGCCGTGCCGGTCTCGCCGGAGTTGTTCTGCGCGAGCAGCCTGATCTGCACCGGCATCTTGCGCGCGGCGGGCGCCGGGCTCTGGGCGGTGGCGGCGAGGATGAGTGCCGCGCCTACGGCGGCCGAAACGAATGTGCGCACGAGAAAAATCCTCCGAGCGTGAGGGCGAGCGTTCGCCGTCCCTTCGGCCGCCGCCGGTCATCGCCTGCGAAACGGCGAGGCCGCCGCGGCTGCCCGCGACGGCCTCGTCCGTCATCCGATCGGGACGACGTCGCCGAGTTTACATCGCTCCGTGCATCGGCATCGCCGTGATCTCGGCGCATGACACGACGTGCGGGATGTTGTCGGCCGACTCGTGGATGTTGATGTAGTAGCCGCCGTGGTTGACGGTCTTCCACTGCGCCATCGGGATCTTGGTCGACGCCATGCCCTTCACGACGTTGCTCAGCTTGATCACCACCGGCCCGTTGGAGCCGCACTTCCCGCGGTGGATGTGCGACGGCTGAACGGCGCCGGCCGGTTCGCCCAGCACCTTGATCCCGAGCAGCATGGAGCCCATGACCGCATTGGGCGTGGCGCAGCCGCCTTCGTGCGACGCGCCGACGGGGTTGAGCGTGTAGCCGCCGTGGCAGCGCACCATCATCATGGGACCGCCCTTGTGCATCATGCCGGGCGAACCGGAGGTGCCTTGCGCGCCGGCCGGGACCGTCGATGCGAAAATGAGCGCCGCGCCGAGCGCGGCCGTAGCGATGATTGCTTTCATAGAAACAAACCCTCACGAAGACAACGAGATGAGGTACGCTTCCGTACCGACTCCCCAGCGCCTGCGCTGCCCATCGACCCGAAGGGTCCCTGCGCTCAGCCGCGCCCCTTGAGCATCTCCCGCGCCGCGTTCCAGCCGGGGGCGCCCATCACGCCGCCGCCCGGGTGCGCCGCCGAACCGCACAGGAACAGTCGTTTGACCGGGGTGCGGTAGTTCGCCCAGCCCGGTGCGGGCCGGAACATGAACAGCTTGTTCAAGCTCATCGCGCCTTGAAAGATGTTGCCGCCGGTCAAATTGAATTTTTCCTCGATGTCGACCGGGCTGAGCACCTGGCGGCCGATCACCGACGCCTTGAAGCCCGGCGCGTACTGCTCGACGACGTCGAAGCAGCTGTCGGCGAACGCGTTCTTGGCGGCGTCGTCCCAGCGCCGGCCGCGCAGTGCGTACGGCGCGTACTGGCAGAACATCGACATCAGGTGCTTGCCGGGCGGCGCGACCGTCGGGTCGACGGCCGACGGGATGGTGCACTCGACGACCGGGTGCGCCGACGGGCGGCCGTACTTCGCGTCGTCGTAGCTGCGCTCGATGTAGTCCTGGTCCGGGCACAGGTGGATCGTGCCGCGGTGCTGCGGGCCCACCGCGCTGCCCGGGCACGCGGTAAAGCTCGGCAGCGCATCGAGCGCGACGTTGATCTTCGCCGACGCGCTGGAATAGTCGATGCGCTTGATCTCAGCGAGAAAATCCGGCGGCAGCTGGTGCGGCTCGAGGAACGTCTCGAACGTGAGCCGGCAGTCGACGCTGCTGGCGACGTGGCGCGCGCGCAGTTCGTCGCCGTTCGCGAGCGCGACGCCGGTGGCGCTCCCGTGTTCGACGATGATGCGCGCGACCTCGGCCTCGGTGCGGATCTCCACGCCGAGCTCGGTCGCGGCTCTGGCGAGCGCCTGGGTGAGCCCGCCCATCCCGCCTTTGACGTAGCTCCACACGCCGCGCGCGCCGTTGGTCTCGCCCATCACGTGGTGGAAGAGCACGTACGCCGTGCCGGGCATCGACG
>DASZBS010000087.1:0-19050 GCA_035943995.1 Candidatus Elarobacter sp.
TCATCAGCGTGATCTGCATGTTCAGGGCTTCGCGCGCCGTCTCGCGCGCGAGCTCGCCGCGGTCCCGCGTGAGCGCGTAGGTCACGATGCTCCCGAGCAGCCCCGGGAGCGGCGCGCTGAAGACGTTCAAGACCGCGGTGAGGTGCGAGACGATGGCCCAATTGCGGTCGCCCGGCGAGGAAGCCTGTACCATGCGCGGCGGTACCGCGCCGGGCGGCGGAAGTTGCGCCGCGCGGCGGGCGGACGGAGCACCGGCACGCCGCCGCGAAAGCGGGCCGGATGCGCGAGTACGACGTCCTCGTGGTCGGCGGGGGAAACGCAGGATGCGCGGCCGCGCTCGCCGCCGCACGCAACGGTGTGCGGGTGCTGCTCGCGGAGCGCTACGGCTTTCTCGGCGGCACCGCGACCGCGTCGATGGTCGGCCCGTGGATGACGTTCCACTCCGGCGACGACCGGATCGTCGGCGGGATCGCGCAGGAGATCGTCGAGCGGCTCGTCGTGCGCGGCGGCTCGCCCGGCCACATCCACGACGCGTCCGACTACGTGCCCACGATCACGCCGTTCGATCCCGAGATTCACAAGGCGCTGCTGTTCGAGATGATGCGCGAAAGCGGCGTGGCGCTGCTGCTGCACGCGTGGTTCCTCGACGCGATCGTGGAGAACGGGCGCGTCGCGGGCGCGCGCTTCGCGACGGTCGGCGGCATTCGCGAGTACCATGCGAAGCGCACGATCGACGCGACCGCCGACGCGTACGTCGCCGCGAGCGCCGGCGTGGCGACGCAGCAGGGCGATGCGCGCGGGCGCGTGCAGCCGGCGTCGCTGATGTTCCGCCTGTCGCACGTCGACCTCGCGGCGCTGTCGGCGTACGTGCGCCAGCGGCCCGAGCAGATGCGCAGCTCGCTCAAGATGCACGAGCGCACGCCGGAGGCGCTGAGCGCCGTCGCCGGTTTGTACGAGCTGTGGGACGCGGCGCGCGAGCGCGGCGCGGTGAACGTGCCGCGCGAGCTCGTGTCGTTCTTCGCGACACCGTACGCCGACGAGGTGACGGTGAACATGACGCGCGTCGTGGGCGTCGACCCGCTCGACCCCGACGATCTCACCCGCGCCGAGGTCGAGGCGCGCGCGCAGGTGATGCAGCTGCTCGACTTTTTCCGCAAGGACGTGCCGGGCTTCGCGAACGCGCGCATCGCCGCGACCGCGACGCAGATCGGCGTGCGCGAGTCGCGCCGCATCGTGGGCGAGTACACGCTGACGGGGGACGACGTGCTGCACGCGCGCACGTTCGACGACGCCGTCGCGCGCAGCGCGTACCCGATCGACATCCACAACCCGTCGGGCAGCGGCACGACGACGCACCGGCTGCCCGCCGGCGCGTCGTACGAGATCCCGTACCGCTGCCTCGTGCCCAAAGGCGTCGACGACCTGCTCGTCGCCGGCCGCTGCATCTCGACGACGCACGAAGCGCTCGCATCGACGCGCTTGACGCCGACGGTGATGACGCTGGGCCAAGCCGCGGGCACCGCGGTGGCGCTGTCGCTGCACGAGCACGTCACGCCGCGCGCGCTCGACCCGGCGCTGCTGCGCGATCGGCTCGTGCGCGACGGCGTCGACCTGCGCCGCCCCGCGAGCACGCATGCCTGACGTTCGGGTGATGGCCGCGGCATACGGCGTGCGCGTCGAGCTCGCCGACCTCGGCGACTGGGCATCGGTGACGCTCGTTGCCGAGTACGATCCCGACGGCCCGGTGATCCGCGTGAACGAGCGCGCGTTGTGGCGCACCCTTCGACAAGCTCAGGGTGACAATACGGCTCAGGGTGACGAACCGTGGCGCGATGCGATCGACCGTGCGATCGCGCACGAGCTGTACCACCACCGCGAAGCCGTCGGCGAGATCGTGCGCATCGCCGACCGCGCCGCGCGCGAACGCGCCGCCGACGCGTTCGCCGACGCGCTCGTGCGCGCGCGCTGATGCGCTACGTCGCGGGCATCGACGGCGGGCAGTCGTCCACCACTGCGGTCGTCGTCGATGAGAAGGGCGTCGTACGCGGGCGCGGCGGCGCGGGGCCGGCCGATCACGTCGACGAGCCGCCGGGTTCACGCAAGTTCGCGGACGCGTGCACGACGGCGCTGACGGGTGCGCTCGCGGCGGCGGGGCTGCCGCGCGACACGCGGTTCGCGGCCGTGCACGCCGGGCTCTCCGGCTACGACGAGCGCTTCGACGGCGCACGGCTCGACCTCGCCGCGGACGTCGTGCGCGTGGAGCACGACGCGCCCGTCGCGCTCGCGGGCGCGGTGCAAACGCTGCCCGCGGTCGTCGTGATCGCGGGCACCGGCTCGGTCGCGTACGGAAAAACCGCGGACGGCCGGTCCGTGCGCACCGGCGGCTGGGGTTATCTGTTCGGCGACGCCGGCAGCGCGTTCGCCGTCGCGCGCGACGCGCTCGCGCACGCGATGGACCAGGACGACCGCGGCGCGCGCAGCCCGCTCGGCGATGCCGCGCTCGCGTACTTCGACCACGAGAACTTGCGCGCGCTCGCGACGGCGGCGCTGCTCGCGCGCATCCCGCGCGCCAAGGTCGCGTCGTTCGCGCGCGTCGTGCAGGACGCCGCGCGCCTCGGCGACCCTGCGGCGACCACGATCGTCGACGCAGCCGCGGCGGCGCTCGCCGAGCTCGCCGCGGTTACGCTCGCACGATTGCAGCTCGCCGGCGAAACGGTGCCGGTCGCGTTCGCCGGCGGAAGTTTTCAAAACGACGCGTTCTTCGCGCGAACGCGGGAGCGGCTCGCGGTGCTCGCACCGCACGCGCAGGCCGTGATGCCGCGATACGACCCGGCGGTCGGCGCGGCGCTGCTCGCGTTCCGCGACGCCGGCCTCACCGTCCCCGAGCGCATCGTCCAACCATGACGCGCTCGCGCAGCTCCGCGCAAGACGACGTGCTCGACGCGCTGCGCGGCCGCTTGATCGTGTCCGTCCAAGCCGAAGCGGACTCGCCGCTGAACGCGCCGGACGAGATCGCGCTGCTGAGCCGCGTCGCCGTCGCGAACGGCGCCGCGGGCGTGCGCGTCGAAGGGCTCGCGCGCATCGGCGCGGTGCGGCGTGCGGTCAGCGTGCCGATCGTGGGCATCGTCAAGCGCGCGTACGAGGGATTCGAGCCGTACATCACGGCGACCGAGCGCGAGATCGCCGAGGTCGTCGCGGGCGGCGCGGAGATCGTCGCGTTCGATGCGACCGAGCGCGAGCGGCCTGACGGTCGCGACGTCGTCGCCATCGTCGCCGCGATCCGCGCGCGCGGCGCGCTCGCGATGGCCGATTGCGCCACCGCGGACGACGTGCGCCGCGCCGCCGCAGCGGGCGCGGACGTCGTCGCGACGACGCTGTGCGGCTACACCGCCGCGACGCGCGGCACGCCGCTGCCCGCGCTCGACCTGCTGCGCGCGTGCGCGGCGAGCGGCGCGTTCGCGATCTGCGAGGGCGGCGTCGCGTCACCCGACGACGTGCGCGACGCGTTCGCCGCCGGCGCGGACGCCGTCGTGGTCGGCACCGCGATCACCAACGTCGACGCGCTCGTCCGCCGCTTCGCCGCTGCCGTACCGCCCCGCGCCCAGTGAAAACGCACGGTACCGTACGAGGCCTTCGATTCGGCGGCACGAAGCGTCCGGCGATGCGTGCGCGGCTCTTCCTCGTCACGTTCCTCGTCGCGCTGCTTGCTTTCGCCGCACCGCAGGATGCGCGCGCGCAAACGGCGCCGTCGGAGATCGAAGTCAGGGTCACCGACGCCGCGCACAAGCCGCTCGCCGACGCGCGCGTGTACATCATCGGTGCGCTCACGACGTCGGCGCTCACGCCGCGCGACGGCAAGCTGCGCTTCACCGACGTCGAGCCGGGATTGTACCGGCTGCGGATCGCGCTCGCCGGCTATACGGGCGTCGACGTGGACGACGTCGAGGCGCTCGCGGGGCGCCGCAAAATCGTCGAGATCACGCTCGAGCGCGTCCTGCGCAAAGGCGCCGTGCCGTCCGGCACGCCCGCGCCCGGTGCGCCCGGCGACCTCAAAGAGATCGGCCGCGTGCAGGCGCGGCCCGCGGTATCGCAGTCCAGCGTCGACGTCGACGAGGGCAATCCCGTGCGCCGCGTCTCCGAAAACCTCACCGACGCGCTCGACAAGATCGCGGGGATCTCCGTCAGCCAAGACCAGCAGTTCGGCACGCTCTCGATATCGCTGAACAACGCCGACGCGTCACGCACGCGCGCGAGCGCGGGCGGCGTTCCGCTCGTCGGCGCCGGCGGCAGTGCGCTGCAAGCCGTCGCCGCCGATCTTTCGACCGGCGTCAGCGCCGACAACGGAGGTGGGGGCTTCGGCTCGGTCGGCGGCTCGGTGAACTTTCGCACGCTCGAACCGACGCGCACGTGGCAGGCGCAAACGTCGGGGTCGTACGGCGGCTACGAACGCAGCAGCCTCCAAGTCTCGCTGAGCGGCAGCTATCACAAGCTCGGCGTCGCAGTGCAGCACGCGGTTCGCGGCGGCGACAGCATCCTCACGGGGCTGCGCTTCGCAGACACGAGCGGGCAGACGTACGTGCACGACGGCGCCTTCTACCGCGACGGGGACTTCCTCAAGCTGCGTTATCCGGTGGGCCATCTCACGCTGACCGCGAGCCATCTCGCGGGCACGTACCGGTCGTCGCCGCTGTGCGACCAATTCGTCACCTCGCTGCCGTGCGGATACGGCCCGGGCGGCTCGACGCACACCGTGTCGCACGTCGACAGCGCCGGCGCGCAAGGACAGGTCGGCAACGTGATCGTGTCGCTGACCGCGTACACGAGCACGTACGGGTACGTCGATGACGAATTGACCCGCGTGGTCGCGGGCGTCCCGTCGCCTTACCGCTCCGTAAGCGCCGGCACGTCGGCAGGGTTCGCGCTGACGCAGTCGATCGCGATCCACCGCCACACGCTGGGGCTGTTCGCCGGCTCGTTCAACTCCCGCGGCGGAACCATCACCTCGGGGCAGTTCGGCGGGACCGCGGCGAACCTGTATCGCGAAGAGGAGATCGTGCTCACGGACACCGTGAAGTTCTCGGACCGGTGGAGCACGACGCTCGGCTACGGCTCGAACGTCTCCCTCGCGCAGTCGCGCAAGGCGGCCGACATCGAGGTCAGCCTGACGCCGTCGCGCGCGGAGACGATCACGCTCGGCGCCGGCAACTACGGCAACGGATCCACCAGCACGCTCGGCGGCTTCTACGGCGATCCCGCGAGCGCGTTGTACAACTGCCCCGCCGACGAGGTTCGAGTGACCGGGCCCGCGGATGCGCCGGCGGCCGGGTCGCAGACGTCGGCGAGCTTTTCGTACAGCCGCCGCGGGCGGCGCGGCACGCTGCGCATCAGCGCGTCGGACGCCACCGACCGCAACGGCTCGTTCAACGCGCAGTTCCCGCTGCTCGCGCTCGGCGCCGGCGCGATCCCGCCGGGCTATCTGGCGCAGATCGCCGGCTACTGGCACGGCGCCGCGATCTGCGGCGGGCAAGCGTTCGACCCGAGCCGCGTCTACGTCGCCGAGCAGGTGTCGGGCGCGACCGTGCGCACGCGCAACGTCAACGTGTCCGGCCAGCTGGTGCTCGGCCGGTCGGTGATCGCGCTCCCGAGCTACTCGATCAACAGCGCCGTCCTCGTGTCTTCCGATCCGCGGTTGCTGTACCCGGGGAGCGCGTTCGCGGTGGGCGCTCAGTTGCCGTACCGCCCGCTCCACAAGGCCGGCCTGCTCGTCGACGCGCAGCAGCCGCGGGCCAAGCTCGAATGGGTCGTCAACGGCACCTGGACGTCGGGGAACAACCTGAACTCGCTGGGGTCCTACATCCAAGTCGCGGCAGGAGTCACCTGGAACGCGCAGCGCGGTCGGGTGTCCCTATTCGCGAACAACCTCTTCAACACCGATACCGGCCTGTTCGCGACCCGCGAGTTCGTGCAGCCGTTCGCGCTGCGCGGCGGCGGACAGTACTTTCCGGTCCCGCTCCTGCTTCAGCCGCGGACGTACACCCTGCTCTACAGCGTGCGAGCGGGCCGCACGAAGTGACCTCTTCAAGCTCCCCGGCGCGCGCATCCGATAGAAGTCCTCGCTCTTGGTTCACAAGGTCTTCATAGTAGGAAGTCGGCGTGACCCCCATGGCGAAAGCGCCGGATCGACGCCGCCGCGCACCGGAGGGACGCGCGGCCGTTGAGAGAGGATCAGTTGGCACAGCGAATCGTCAAACCGAAGACGAATCTCGGCCCCGGGTTCTGGCCCGTGACCGCCTTGATCGCGGTCGTCTCCGCCGTCATGGTCTACTTCGTGTACGCGAGCCCGATGCCGATCGGGCTGGTCCAGGCGGGCGACCCGGCCCCCACCGTCGACGAGCTGTTCCGCTTCCTGGGCGCCGTCGCGGCGATCATCTTCAACCTCGTCACGATCTACACGATCTACTTCGGGATCGTGTTCGCGCGCCCGAAGAACGCGCCGCCGAACACGATCGGCGTCCAGATCCACGACGCGCCCGTGCTCGAGTTCTGGTGGACGGCGATCCCGACCATCCTCGTCATCGTGCTGGCGATCTACTCGACCAAGATCTGGGCCGATCTGCAGAACACCCAAGGCGACGTGCTGACGGTCGAGGCGATCGGCTACCAGTTCGGCTTCCAGTTCCGCTATCCCAAGCTCGCGAACCCGGTTGTGAACGAGCTGCACCTGCCGCTGAACACGCCGACCACGATCCACATCACGTCGCGCGACGTGATCCACGGCTTCTGGATCCCCGAGCTGCGCAACAAGGCCGACATGGTGCCGGGCCTGATCACCACGATCCGCGTGACGCCGACGCGGGCCGGCACGTACCGCATCATCTGCACGGAGTTCTGCGGTGAGGCGCACAGCCGCATGGTCGCGAAGGCCGTGATCGAGAGCCAGCAAGACTTCGCGAAATGGTTTGCCAAGCAGGGCGGCGCGGCGGCGGCGGGCGGCGGCGGCGCGATCGCGCTGGGCGCGGGCAAAGCCGACGCGGGCCAGACGCTGTTCGGCCAGAAGTGCAGCGCCTGCCATTCCGTCGGCCCGTACGATCAGAAGCAAGTCGGGCCGGGTCTCGGCAAGATCTTCAACGATCCGGCGCATCCCAAGCTCGTGAACGGCAGCGAGCCGACGCCGCAAAACGTTGCGGCGATCCTCAAGAACGGTTATCAGGGTGACATGGGCGTGATGCCCAGCGCGCAGGTGAACCAGATCTCGAACACCGACATCGCGAACCTGGTCGCCTACCTCGCGAGCCTCTCGAAGAAGTAACGGAGATATTGTAGATGGCGACCGTCGCACCCGGCGTGACGACCGGACCGTACCACGCGGTTCTCGACCACATCCACCCCGAGCCGACGAGCTTCATCCGGAAGTACATCTTCTCGATCGACGCCAAGGTCATCGGCATCCAGTACATGATCACCGGCGCGATCTTCTTCGCGATCTCGGGCTTCATGGCGGAGCTGATCCGCACGCAGCTGCTCTCGCCCGACGGCGCGATCGTCAGCCCGGCGACGTACAACTCCATCTACTCGATGCACGGCTCGTCGATGGTGTGGTTCGTCGTGATCCCGCTGCTGACGGGTGCGTTCGGAAACTTTGTGATGCCGATGCAGATCGGCGCGCGCGACGTCGCGTTCCCGTGGCTCAACCTCGTCGCGTTCTGGATCTTCCCGGTCGCGGGCGTCATCTTGTTCAGCTCTTTCTTGATCGGTGCGCCCGACGCGGGCTGGACGGAGTACCCGCCCATCTCGCTGCAGGGTCCGCCGGGCACCAACCTGTGGTGCATCGCGGTCTTTTTGATCGGCATCAGCTCGACGATGACCGGGATCAACTTCCTGGTGACCATCTTCAAGATGCGCGCGCCCGGTATGACGTTCACCCGCATGCCGCTATTCGTGTGGGCGCAGTTCGCAACCGCGCCGCTGTCGTTCATCGCGACGACGGCGCTGGGCGCCGCGCTCGCCGCGCTGTTCATCGAGCGCGTGTTCGGCGTGCCGTTCTACGATCCCAAGCGCGGCGGCTCGCCCGTGCTGTGGCAGCACATGTTCTGGTTCTACTCCCACCCGGCCGTGTACATCATGATCATCCCCGGCTTCGGCATCATCTCCGAAGTGCTGCCGACGTTCGCGCGCAAGCCGATCTTCGGCTACAAGATGATCGCGTTCAGCTCGGTCGCGATCGCGCTGCTGAGCTTCTCGGTGTGGGCGCACCACATGTTCACCTCGGGCATGGCGCCGTGGCTGCAGCTGCCGTTCATGATCATCACGATGGTGATCGCGATCCCGACCGGCATCAAGATCTTCTCGTGGATGGCGACGCTCTGGGGCGGTGCGATCAACTGGAAAACACCCGCTTTGTATGCGACGGGCTTTCTGATCACGTTCACGTACGGTGGCTTGACCGGGTTCTTCCTCGCCGCGATCCCGGCCGACTACCACGAGCACGGCACGTACTTCGTGGTCGCGCACTTCCACTACGTGCTCTACGGCGGCTCGATCATGTCGCTGTTTGCCGGCCTCTACTACTGGTGGCCCAAGATGACCGGGCGCATGTACAACGAGAAGCTCGGCCAGCTGCAGTTCTGGCTCACGTTCATCGGCTTCAACGCCACGTTCACGCCGATGCACTGGCTAGGGTTGATGGGCATGCCGCGCCGTGTGGCGACGTACGACCCGCAGTTCAAGTTCTGGAACCAGTTCGCGACGTACTCGTCGTACGTGATGGCGGCGGGCGCGATCTTGTTCATCTACATTCTGATCGACAGCTTGCGGCGCGGCAAGAAAGCGGGGCCGAACCCGTGGGGCGCGCGCACGCTCGAATGGATGGTGTCGTCGCCGGCGCCGTACTACAACTTCAAGAAGATCCCGGCGGTGCTGGCGGCGCCGTACGACTTCGGCAACCCGCTGCCGTACCTCGGCCTCGAAGCGGCGCCCGGCGCGACCGAAGCGACGCCGACGCACTCCTCACACCCGGTCCCGACACATTAGGAGCTGACGAAACTCATGGCAGTAAGCGTCGCTCCCGGTCACGGGATCGCCCACGGCGACGACGACCACGGACACGACGACATCATCTACCGCGAGACGCGCGACATGCGTCTCATGGGGTTCGTGCTCTTCCTGGGCGCCGACGTCGTGCTGTTCTCATCGTACATCTTCGCGTACATCTACCTGCGCAACTCGATCCCGGCGTGGCCGCCGCCGGGACCGGACGGCCACGCGCTGCCGCGGCTCGACACCGCGTTCGCGGCGTTCAACTCGATCGTGCTGTTCGGCTCGGGCGTCACGATGCACTGGGCGCTCGAGCACTGGAAGCACGCTAACCGCGGCCGCTTCAACCTGTTCATGTTCCTCACGATCTTGCTCGGCATCGGCTTTCTCGGCGGCCAGGCCTACGAGTACGCGCACGCGGCGATCGGCGGCTGGAGCGGCAACACGTTCGGTGCGTCGTTCTTCACACTGACCGGGATGCACGGGCTGCACGTCGCGGTCGGGGTCGGCTTCCTGATCGCGCTGTGGATCCAGACCACGCGCGGCGTCTACACGAAAGATCGCTTCTTCGGCCTCACCGCCGGGACGCTGTACTGGCATTTCGTCGACGTGATCTGGGTCGGCCTCTTCTTCCTGTTCTACTTATGGTGAATGCGATGATGGTGATGGAGCGAGCGCAGCGTGATCGAGCCAAGCCCGGATTGTCGTTGCGAGCTCGGACCGGGGGCCCCACGCAACGCGTGGGGGGCGCGGAGCCCAGGGCGGAGCGCCGTTAAATGGAACATCTAGCTAACATTGAAAAGATCGTCGCGTTCATTGGGGCCCTCGTCGTGTTCTCGTTCGCGGTCATCGGGTTGCGCGGCGAGTGGCACAAGACCGGGCTCGACGACCAGGTGACGAAGGTGCTGCTGGGGCTGATGGCCTTCGGCTGCATCCTCGTCGTGCTCGCGTGTTTCGGCGTTCTGCCGCACACCGCCGGAGGGACCGCCTGATGTACGACTTGGAAGACGAACGCGGCGTACCGATCTCGAGCGGCATCCCGCCCATCGTGACCTACGCCGGGATCGCCGGCGTCATCCTGATCTTCATCATCGCCGGCCTCGTGCTCGCGGTGTCGGGCTACGGACACCTGTGGCCGTCGGAGAACACGCTCAACCTCAAACTGTAGGCTCGAACGCCTACACGATTTCTTCCTTGCGGCCGTGGATGCCGATGCCGAATGCCGGGATCTTTGCGGGCAGCACGCCGGTCGGGCGGCCGTCGATGTGGTGAACGCCGCCGTATTCGCTGAACTCGCACAGCGCGGGCCGCACCTGGTCGGACAGCTCGACCTCGCCGAGCGTCGGCCACTCGCACGCGATCGTCTTGTCGTCGGTCAGCACCGCGACGTAGCCGTTGGTGTCCTCGGCCGAGCGTGCGTCGCGCCGCCGGTAGCGGATGTAACCGTCCACGACGTAGATCGGTCGAAGCGTATGCGCCAACGCGCGGGCCGGTGCGAGCAATACCCACAACGCCCACACCGCGCACGCGATGACGCCGAAGGCGAACACCGGCGCGATGACGATGATGTCCGGCGCGACCTTGCCGCCTGAGATTTGAGGAGCGAAGAACACGCCTACCGTGATGGCCGCGAAGACCATGCCGCACAGCAGCGGTTCGACCGCGATGCTGAGCCGCCCGAGGAATCCCGTCAGCACGACGTGCCGCTCCGCGCGCGTCCAGGGGCGGCGGATGAGCGTCTGCGCGCGTTCGCCGGCGGTGAGCCGGCTGGGCCGCATGCCGTGGATGATCTTCGTCGTTTCGATCATGCTGCTCGTGATGTTCCCCGGGTACGCGGGCGCGGCGCCGCGGCTGCACGGCGTGATCCTCGCGGTGACGCCGAAGACCGGGCAGGCGATCGTGCGCCACGACGCCTTCGGTTCGATGCCGGCGATGACGATGCCGTTTCGGATCGTTCCCCGCGCGCGCGCGGCGCAACTGCAAGCCGGCGCCACGATCGACGCGACCGTCGACACGAAGACCGAGCCTTGGACGCTCTCCAACGTCAGCAGCGCGAGCGCACAGCCGCTGACCGGCGACACCACGCCGCTGCGCCGCGTCACGCGGCTGAACAGAGGCGACGTCGTCCCCGACACGCCGTTCGCCGACCAAACGGGCAAGCCGTTTCGCCTCTCGCAACTGCGCGGCCAGGACGTGGTGCTGTCGTTCATCTACACGCGCTGCGCGGACGCGCGCATGTGCCCGCTGATCAGCGCGAAGTTCGCACAGCTCCAGCGGCTCGCCGGCAAACGCAGCCTGCACCTCGTCGAGGTGACGCTGGACCCGGCGTTCGACCGGCCGCCGGTGCTGGCGCGCTACGCGCAAGCGTACGGCGCGGACCCGAAGCGCTGGAGCCTCGTCGTGGGCGACGCGGAGCCGACGCTGGATTTCGCAGCCCAGTTCGGCGTCACGGCGTTCCCCGACCCCGCCGTCGGGATCATCCACGCGGAGAACACCGTGCAGATCGACCGCCTAGGCCGCATCGCCGCGATGAACAGCGACACCGCATGGCTCCCCAGCGGCATGCTCGCCGACGTCGACGCGCGCAACGGCGCGCCGAGCAACCCGCTCGCGCGGCTCAACCTCTGGCTGTCGAACGGTTTCGTGTCGCTGTGCGGCAACAGCGTCGCCGGTTTCAGCGGCTTGGCGGATCTCGCCGTGGTGCTGGTGATCCTCTCCGCGCTCGCATACTTGGTCTACCGCGTCGCGCGCAAGATCTTCCTCGAAAGCACGTAGAGCGTCGGCGCACCGCGCGCCGGTGCGCTCACGCGTACGCGCCGAACCAGCGCGCGAGCCACCCGGCGACGACGATGCCGGCGAGCCACGCGAGCGCGGCATACCGCGGTCGTAACACCCGATGCCCCGTCCAGCGCGCGCGCGCGCGAACGAGCCAGACGACGATGGGCGCGAACGCGAGTGCGACGAACGGTATGAGCGGAAGGTTCCAGGCGCGCTCCACGACCACCGCGCCCGCGGCCAGAAAACCGAGCCCGAGCAGATCGAGCGCCACGAGCGGCGCGTCGATCGCGAACGGGTCGGCATCGCTGAGCGCCGAGCGCTCGAGCGTCGCCAGCGTCAACAGCATCGCGACGAGCACGAAAATGAGCGTGAAATCGCCGATGTGCGTCGCGCGCCGGGGCTCGCCAGGTACGACGTTCGGAACACCGCGCACGGCCCGGGCGGCGGCGTGCAGCGGCGCTTCGGCGTCGCTGCGGATCACGACGGTGCGTTCGGCTTGGAACGTCATGCCGTCGCCCACCCGCGGTACGTGCTCGGCACGCACGTCGACCGCGAGGCCGGGCCGGCCTGCGATGCGGCGCAGCACGCCGGCAAGCGCGCGGCGCTCGTCGAGCAGCGCCGCGTTCACGTCCTTCGATTCGGCGCTCGCGACGACCGCCGTCACCCATGCGGGACGCCGGTCGAGCTGCTCCCACGCGAACGCCGCCAGCGGGATGAGCACCGCGAACGCGATGCCTGCCGCCCACGCGATGCGCAAGCCGCGCAGCCCGCGCTCACCCAGGGGCGTTAGGTCGTCAGCAGCCGGATGTCGCCGCAATGCTGTGGTCCGCGGCGATCCCTTCGTCGCGCATGATCCCCTGGTTCAGCTCGTCCATCTTGTCGGCGAGATACTTGAAGCGCTTGTCGTACAGCGGGTCCGGTGTCGGCGTGGGCCGCAGCGGCGCCGGCGTGTAGAGCCCCGCCGGCGCGCCCCGCTGCGTGCTCGAGGTGAAGTCGTTCTGCTGCTGTTCTTTGGCGTCCTGAGCGCTCTCGCGGCCGCGCGTGATCGCGACGTCGCGCTCCACTTCGACCGCCGCCTTCTGCTGGCGGTAGAGCGCGCCGCCGAGCGCGTCGGCGAACGTCTTGAGCTCTTCCTTGCGCTTGGGGTCCGGCGAGTTCGTCGCGTACTCGCGCAGCCGTTTCACCTCGGCGTCGCCGGCCTTCGCGGCCTTGGCGATCGCTTCGGCGTTGCGGAGCAGCATTTCGAACGCGTTGCGGCGCTGGATGGAGTTCAATTTGTCGTAGTCGGTGTTGCGGAGGTTCGTCGAGATCACGGTCAGCGTGCGGTCGTTCTCCAGCGTCTCCGTGATCGCGCCGTTCGCGTGCGCGACGATCGGAACGCACGCCGGCAGCGCGCGGACGCGACCGATCTCGGTCAGCGGCGTCGGACGGGTTGCGCTGCCCGGCGTGGGCGACGGATCGGCCGCGAGCGCGACGATGATCGGCAGAAGCATCAGCATGGCGAGCTCCGACGAGACTTCAGAAGTGGGTGCATCGCCTTCCGCCGGGGCCGCGATGTCTCCTCGCATCCCAAGCGAGGGCGGCGCACGGGCGTCAGCTCGGCGCGCGAGCGGCGGCGCGTTCGGCGCCCCGCGACGCCAGCGCCCCCGTGAGCAGCGTCGCGACGACGGCCACGGCCGCGAAGACGAGGTAGGCGACCCGGTAGCCCGACACGGCGTCGCCGTGCGAGCTCGCGACGCCGCCGCCGAGCGAGCCACCGACGATCTGGCCCATGATCAGAAACACCGACAGCAGCCCGACGGCGCTCGCGCGCTGCTCCGGGCCGACGTGGCTGGTGACGATGTAGCGCGTGGGCGCGCCGAGCAGCGCGCCGAAGCCCGCGCCCGCGACGACCATCGCCAGCAGCGCGACGCGCAGATCGCCGAAGCCGAGCGCGAAGATCACGAGGCCCAGCGCGGTGAGCAGCGTGCCGGCGGTGAGCACCGCGCGGCTGCCGAACGCGTCGAGCGCGCGGCCCGCGAGCGGGATCACCGCGACGAAGCAGAACGCGCCGAGCGCCGCGACGGCGCCCGCGGCGGCGTACGACAGGTGTTCCGCGGCGACGAGCGCGGCGGGGATGAAGAAGAGCGCGCCTTCGAGCGCGCCGATGAGGATCTCGAGCGCGTACGTCACCAGCAGTTGGCGGTCGCGAAAGAACGCCGGCGGAACGACCGGCTGCACCGCGCGCCGCTCGGCGAGCGCGAACAGCGCGAACGCGACGCCGCCGACGATCAGGATCGCCCACGCGAGCGCGGCGTTCACGACGCCGCCGATCGCGTAGAGCCGCGTGAGCAAACTCATCGTCGCGAGCAGCCCGATCGCGAGCGTCACGATGCCGGCGACGTCGAGCGGCCCGCGCGCGTTCACCGCGATCGCCGGCACGTGCTTGCGCGCGAGGATCACGACGACGACCGCGAGCGGCACGTTGAGCGCGAACACCCAGTGCCACGAGATGAAGTGCGTGATGAGCCCGCCGAGCGTCGGCCCGATCACCGCCGCGAGCCCCCACGTCGCGGCGACGAGCCCCAGCGCCGCGCCGCGCCGTTCGGCGGGGACGCGGTCGCCGATCGCCGCGGTCGCAACGGGGAAGATTCCGCCGGAGCCGGCCGCTTGAATCGCGCGCGCGACCAAAAAAACCGCGAACGTCGGCGCCGCGATCGCGAGCACGCTGCCCAGCGCGAACACGGTGACGCACGCGATGTACACCGGCCGCCGGCCGTAGCGGTCCGCGAGCTTCGTCGCGATCGGGATCGACACGACGTTCGCCAGCAGGTACAGCGTGAACACCCATGCGAGGTCGCGCGGCCCGACGCCGAACGCCGCGCCCAGCGCAGGCAGCGCCGGTGACAGCACGCCCAGGTCGAGCGCGCCTGCGAACACGCCCAACCCCAGCGTGACGAGCAGCGGCACGACGCTGCGGTCGATGCGGTGGCCGGCGACGTCCGCCACGCCGACTTCCGTCACTGCGGCCACGACGCGCTCAGATCGGGTGCGGCAGCGGGATCACGCGGTCGAGCACCATCGCCGCGCACATCAGCGCAAGGTACAGCAGCGAGTACTTGAACAGCACGCGCGCGTAGCGCTTCGTCGGGTCGCCGCTCACCTTCCACGCGTCCCACAGGAACACGGCGCCGAGGATGAGCGCGCACCCGCCGTAGCACGGTCCCAGCACGTGCAGCGGGAAGAACGCGAGCGACACGCCCACGAGCACCAGCGAGTAGATCACGATCTCGCGCTTGGTGCGCGGGATGCCCTTGACGTTGGGCAGCATCGGGATGCCGGCTTTGGCGTAATCGGTGTTCGTCATGAGCGACAGCGCCCAGAAGTGCGGCGGCGTCCACAAGAAGATCACGGCGAAGAGCGCGAACGCGGGCGAGCCGAGATGACCGGTGACGGCGGCCCAGCCCACGAGCGGCGGCACGGCGCCGGCGGCGCCGCCGACCACGATGTTCAGCGGCGTCACGCGCTTGAGCCACATCGTGTAGATCACGACGTAGTACGCGTTGCCGGCCAGCGACAGCCACGCCGCGAGCGGGTTCACCAGCACGTACAGCAGCGCGAAGCCCGCGATCTGCGCGACCGCGGCGAACACGAGCGCGTCGCGCGCCGAGATCGCGCCGCGCGCGACGGGCCGCGACTTGGTGCGCGTCATGAGCCGGTCGATGTCGCGGTCCCACACGCAGTTGAACGCGCCGGCCGACGCCGCGGAGAGCGCGCCGCCCAGCAGCGTCCACAGCACGAGCAGCAGCGGCGGCACGCCGCGCGCCGCCATCACCATCGCGGCGAGCGTCGTGACGAGCAGCAGGTAGATGATGCGCGGCTTGGTGAGCTCGTAGTAGTCGTTGAGCACGCCCCGCGCGCCGGGGGCCGCTCCGTCGACGCGCGACAGCGTGGAGCTCATCGCACGGACCCTTCGACCCGCGTCGTCAGTCTGAGCTTGTCGAAGACCGACGCGCCGGCTGCAGCAGTGCCGTCGGTCGCCGCGAAGACGAGCGCGGCCGTGAACGCGAGGAACGTCGCGACCGCATTCGCCGCGTGCGCTTCGCGCAGCAGCGTCGGCAGCGCCCACGCGACGTTCGCGACGCCGAGCATGATCTGCAGCACGACGAGCGCGTACGCGAACATCACCGCGATGCGCACGCGCCCGGTCGTGCCGAGCGCCGCGGCATACGCCGCGAACGTCGCGACGGCGAAGAACGCTCCGCCGAGCAGCCGGTGCGTCATCTGCGCGATCTGGCCCGGCAGCGCGCCGGTCCACGAGCCGTCGCACGCCGGCAGCGTCGCGCAGGCCAGGCCCGCGCCGCTGGAGCTCACGTACGAGCCGGCGAGCATCGTCCCGAACGCGAGCGCGGCGCACGCGGTCAGCACGCCGCCGGTAAGCGAGTGCCGAATGCGCAGGCTGCGCGGCTGCACCACCGCGAGGATCGCGAGCGCGGTCAGCCCGCCCAGGAACAGCATCGCCGTCCCCCAGTGGACCACCACGGACCACGGGCTGTTCGAAAGGGCCACGGTGAGGCCGCCGAGCGCGACCTGCACCACGAACACCGCCGCGATGAACGCGAGCACGGGCGTCACGCCCGCGATCGCGGTGCGCGCGCGCCAGCCGGCCCACAGCGCGCCGAGCACCAAGAAGCCGTCCAGGAACGCGACCAGCCGGTGCGACCATTCCAGCACGACGCCGCCCGCGAGCGCGGGGATGAGCTGGCCGTGGCAGAGCGGCCAGTCGGGACACGTCATGCCCGCGCCGTTGATGCGCACCCAGCTCCCCAGCACGGCGACCACCAGCGCCGCGACGGCAGCCGCGATCGAAAAGGCCCGGAACATCAGATGTAGCGTACCGCTCGACGCGGGGGAGTGAAACGACTCAGGTCGTCAACAGCCCGCGGTCGCCGCGATGCTGTGGTCGGCGGCGATCCCTTCGTCCATCTGGATCCCTCGGGTGAGGTCGTCGAGCGTATCGCCGATGCCCTTGAACTGCCTGTTGTAGCTGTCGGGAGTGCCCGGCAGGATGGCCGGCGTATTGGCCGCTGCCTGTGCCGCGGCGTACGGCGGTACGGGATTGGCGGCGTGCATGATGCCGCGCGCTTCGGCCGCATCCTCGCGTCCTTGCATGATGGTGACGTCGCGCATGAACTCGACCGCGGCTTTCTTCTGCCGGTAGAGCGCGCCGCCTAGTGCGTCCGCGAACGTCTTGAGCTCTTCCTTGCGTTTGGGATCGGGTGAGTTGACGGCGTACTCGCGCAGCTTCTTCACCTCGACGTCGCCGGCCGACGACGCGATGCGCATCAACTCGGCCTGCTTCATCAGCGCGTCGATCGCATTCTTGCGCTGCATGAAGTTGAGCTTGTCGAAGTTGGTGTTGTGCAAGTTCGTCGTCAGCACCGCGAGCATGCGGTCGTTGTCGAGCGCTTGCGTGATCGCTCCGTTGGCGTGCGCGACGATCGGCACGCACGCCGGCAGCGCTCGAACGCGACCGATCTCCGTGAGCGGCGTGGGTCGCGGCGCACTGCTCGCCGCGGGGGCGGGATCGGCCGCGGCGAGCGCCACGACGATCGGCAGGAGCATCAACATGAGGACGATGCGACTTCCGTCGCCGGGGCGCCGTCTCCTCGGTGCAGGGTATCATCGGCGTAAGCCGTCGAACGACCGACGCCGATGCGGCGCGTCCTCGCCGCCCTCCTGACGGCCGTCGTCCTCGCCGGCTGCCGCGAGGTGCGGGTCAACCAGATACGGACCGGGACGACCCCCGTCGCGGGCGGGCGCGAGGTGGCCGTCGTTCGCGACCGCCGAGCGCTCGACTCGCTCGGCGTCGCCGTGCACGTCGACTTCCGGCACGAGTTCGCCGTCGTGCTGCTGATGGGGCCGCACAAGGAGACCGGCTGGGTGCAGATCATCGAGTCGATCCGCGCCAACACCGAGCGCATCCGCGTCGTCGCGTTCGAGCGCGCGTCGCTCGACGGCGGCGAGCCCGCCGCCAAGGAGTACCGCACCTACACGGTCTGGATCGTGCCCAACGCGGTCTATCGGGCCGGCGAGCGGGTCGAGGTGGTCTCGCCGTCCGGCGAAACGATCGCCACGACGACCCTGCGGTAGTGAGGCCGGTCGCGCGGCGATTCGGCCCCGGCGAGGCCGGCTGGGCCGGCTACGGCGACCGGCGGGTCGCGCCCGATCTTTCGGTTGCCGTGTTACGTTGCGGTTACGGTGACGGTTTTCCAAAGAATCTGGCGGACGGTGTCGATATTCTCTCGGTAGGCATGCAGTACACCGCGCGCGTTATGCACGACGGGGCCGATGCGCGCGTCTTGGTCGGCGCCGCGGACGACGTCGACACCCTGGCCGCCCGATCGGGGCTCACGCCGCACGAGCTCGTGCTGGGGTCCGCTTGCCGATGACCTCGCTCGACGCGCTGGCGCGCTTCGAGGGCACGATCACCCGGCTGGGGGTCGTTCTGAGCCCCGACGACTCGGAAGCGGAAGTCGAGGGCGTGCTCAACCCCGGCGGCGCGACCGCGCGCGACGGCACCTGGCTGCTCTATCCGCGCGCCGTCGCGCGCGGTAACGTCTCGCGCGTCGAGCTGTGCGACAGCGTCCGCGCCGGCGACGACGTGCGCTTCGAGCGGCGCGGCTTCGCGCTCGAGCCGCAGGCGGCGTACGAGATGCGCACCGCGCCCGGCGGGATGGGCTGCGAGGATCCGCGCGTCACGTTCGTAGCCGCACTCGACCGCTACGTGATGGCGTACACCGCGTTCGGCCCCGACGGCCCGCGCATCGCCGTCGCGCTGTCCCAGGACGGCCGGGTGTGGGAACGGCTCGGGCTCGTGCGTTTCGCGCCCGGTTTGCACCAGGGCGACGACAAGGACGGCGTGTTCTTCCCTGAGCCGGTCGTCTCGCCGGCCGGGGTTCGTTCGCTGGCGCTGTACCATCGCCCGATGCTGCGGCTGTCGCTGATGGACGGCAAGGGCGCGGTGCCGACGCTGCTCGACCTTCCGCCGCACGAGCGGGAGTCGACGCGCATCGCATACGTCCCGCTCGAGCCGGTGCTCGGCGATATTCGCGCGCTGCTCGAGGTGCGCGAGAGCGCGCTCGTGCTCGAGCCCGACGCGCCGTGGTGCCGCATCAAAACGGGCGCCGGCACGCCGCCGGTGCGCATCGCGGAAGGCTGGTTCTCGATCTTTCACGGCGTCGACGCGCGCGAGGTGGG
>DASZBS010000088.1:0-30771 GCA_035943995.1 Candidatus Elarobacter sp.
AAGCTGCGCCGGTCGCCGAAGCTGCGCCGGTCGCCGAAGCGCCGCCTGTCGTCGAGCCTCGGCCGATCCTCGAGCCTCCGCCCGTCGTCGAGCCTGCGCCGGTCGTCGAAGCGGCCGCCGTGCCGCCGGGAACGCCGCCCGAGCCGCCGCCGGTCCCCGAACCGCACCCGGAACCCAAACCCGCGCCGCCCCCACCTCCGCCGCCGACGCCTGCACCGGCCGCGGTCCGGCAGCGCGCGCGGCTCGTGTTCGCGTACGACGCGCTCGAACGCGCGCTGCGGTTCCTCGAGCAGTCCGATTACGGCGGGTTGATCACGCATCTCTTCGCGATCCGCACGCTGCTCCCGACGGCGTTCGTCGGCGTGAACGGCGAGGTTCCCGGCAAGCTGGCCGCCGAGCGCGAGGCGCTACGCGGCGTCGTCGACCGGCTGTTCATCAAGATGCGCATGCCGCGCTACGCGCTGACCGGAAAAGACCTCGAAGACCGCTCGAGCCGTTCGGCGCTCGTCGAGCTCGTGCGCGCGCTGCAAGATGCGCAGCAAACGGACGAGACGAACGCCGGCGACGCGACGGTCGTGCTCGAAGGCCCGATCGAGGTCGAACAGCTCGTCGCGTCCGTCACGGCGCTGGAGTCGGATCCGCTCGGCAGCGCGCGCCCGTGGCTGATCCTCGCGCAGCTTCTCCCGTCGACGTTCGTCACGCCGCCCGGCGGCGAGGCGATGAACGCCTATCGCAGCGCGCTGATCTCGACGTTCACCAACGTCGCCGCGCTGCCGAACGAAGAGTTCCACCGCGTCCTGGCCGGGACGCAGAACGCTGCGCTCGATGCCGCGTTGCGCGACGTACGTGCGGCGTTGCGCGACGTGCTCGAAGCGGCGGCCGCAAAAGCATAAGCGTGCTCGCCGTTGAGCTCCCGCACGGCGAGTTTCTCGTCTTCGGAATCTTTTTCTTCATCGTCGGAACGGGGCTGATCGCGATCGCGCGCTTCCTCCCGCAGTCGCGCGAGCCCATCGTCACCGCCGTCTCGCCGGTCGAGACGATGGCGCTCGGCGAGCCCGACGCAACGTGGGAACCGCAAACGCCGCCGGTGCCGGAGCTCGTCGCGCACGCGATCACGTGGCCTGCGCTCGTCGACCCCGCGGCCGGCGCGCTCGACGACAGCGAGCGCCGCCGCGTGATCGACGGCTTGGGCATCGTGGGCGACCCGTGGTGCGCGGACATCCTCGTCAAAGCGTTCGAGGAAGAAGACGGCGAGCTGCGCGTCGCGGCGCTCGAATCGCTCGGCCACTGCACCGCGGATCTCGTCGCACCGGTGCTCCAGCGCGCGTACGCATCGCACGTCGTCGCAGAACGCTACGCGGCCGTCGACGGCGCATCGCGCCGCGGCGACGTGAAGCTGCTCGAGCGCGCGCTGCACGACGCCGACACGACCGTCGCGCTCGCCGCCGCGTACGGCCTGCAACGCGCGAACCGCAAGGACGTGATCGAGAACAACTTGGTCGCGCGGATCGACGACGGCGCGAACGAGATTCGCAGCGTCCTCGAGCTGCTCGGTTAAATCGGCGGGATCTTGCGGCCGAAGTACTCCGCGATGACGTGCTGCGCGATCGGCGCCGCGACGCTCGCGCCGTAGCCGCCGGACTTCTCCATGTAGACGGCCAGCGCGATCTTCGGGTGACTCGTCGGCGCGTACGCGACGAACCACGTCGTGTTCGCGCCGTGCCCGCCCTCCGTCTCCGCCGTCCCCGTCTTGCCGCCGAACGGCAGGCCCGCGATCGCGAGCCCGTACGCGGTACCGCCGGGATCGGTGACTTTGTCCATGCCGGCGTGCACTTCGCGCAGCGCCTCCGCCGTCACGTTCACCTTGCGAAGCACTTCGTGCTCGTAGGTTCGCAGCACGCGGCCGCGTGGCGACACGACCTTCGCGACGATGTGCGGGCGGTACAGCGTGCCGCCGTTCACCACGGTCGCCGTGACGTTGGCCATCTGCAGCGGCGTGGCTTGCATCGCGCCCTGGCCGATCGCGAGCTGGCACACGTCGCTGGGCTCGAGCCGCACGTGATAGTTCTTCTGCGTCCACTCCTCGGTCGGCCAGTTGCCCGGAAACTCGCCGGGCAAGTCGACGTTCATGCGCGAGCCGAGCCCGTACTGCGTCGCGTAATAGCGCAGGCGCTCGTGGCCCAGGCGATACCCGAGCTGATAGAAATATCCGTCGGACGACGCCGCGAGCGCGCGCACGAAGCCGACGCTGCCGAGCCCGCCGGCGGCGATGTCGCGGAACAACACGCCGTGGCACATCCACGCGCCCGAGTCGTACAACACTTGATTCGGCTTGATCACGCCGCTGGAGATCGCGCCCGAGCCGGTGACCATCTTGAACGTCGAGCCGGTCGGCGACGCCGCGCCGATCGCGCGGTCGTACAGCGGGTTGAGCTTGTCGTTGAGCAGCCGCGCGTACTTCTTCTCGTCGATCGGCGTCGCGAACTCGTTGGGATCGAACTCGGGCATCGACGCGAGCGCGAGCACACCGCCGCTCGACGGATCGATCACGACGACCGCGCCGGAAAGGCGTTGGCCGCGGCCTTTGCCCCACTTGGCGAGCTGCGCGCGCAAGTTCTTCTCGACGATCTTCTGCAGGCGCCAGTCGATCGTCGTGACGAGCGTGTTGCCGGGGATCGGATCGAGCGGCTTGAGCCGGCGCACGAGCGCGCCCGACGCGTTCACCTCGACCTGCTGGCCGCCGGCGTGACCGTGCAGCTGATCGTCGTATGCGTTCTCCAAACCGTCTTTGCCGGTGACGTCGTTGGGCGAGTAGCCCAGCTTCTTGCGGTGCTGGTACTCGTCTTCGTCGATCACGCCGACGTAGCCGAAGAGGTGCGCGCCCGTCTTGCCGTACGGATAGTTGCGCACCGGCTGCTCTTCCATGTCGACGCCGGGCAGGCTGCTCTGCGACTCCGCAAGCCGCGCCGTCTGCACCGGCGTGAGATCGGTCGCGAGGATCACCGGGCCGTTGGGCTCGTCGGCTTTCACCGCGTCGAAGTCGGCGTACGTCTTGCCGTGATGGTGGAACAGGCGCTGCCGCAACTTGGCAGCCGGCACGCGCAGCACCTCGGCGAGCGTCGCGAGCGTCTTGTCGACGTCGGCGACTTCCGAGGGGATGAGCGCGCACACGAACGACGGGCGCGAGCGCACGAGCACCGCGTGATGGCGGTCGACGATCAGGCCGCGCGGCGCCGCGACGGGGATAACTTCGATTTGATTCGCGCGTGCCGCCGCGGCGAACGTCTCGCCTTGCACGAGCTGTACTTGCGCGAGCCGCACGACGATCGCGATCAGCGCGACCGCGAGCGCCGCGCAGAAGATCGCGACCCGTTGCACCGGGCGCTCGCCCGACAGACGATCGACGGCCGCCATCAGGTGTACCCGTACCGTTCGATCGTCGTCTTGTCCGTGACGACCCGGCCGCGCACGGCGAGCCAGCCGAACGCGACGAGCGCCGTCAGCAGCGCGCGCCACAACGACGTGTGCAGGTGCGCGACGGCGAAGCCGGGCGGGAAGCCTTCGATGCGCATGATCGTCCAGAACATCAGGTCGCGCACGAGCACCGCGGCGCCGCACAGCACCGCCGGGACGAACGCGCCGTCGGCGAACATCCGCCGCGCGAACAGCCCGACGAGCAGCGCGACGACCGTCGTCGAGATCGTCCAGCCGCCGCCCGTGCCGGCGAAGACGTCCTCGAGCACGCCGGCCGGCAGCGCGAGCAGCGCGCCGCGGCGCGAGCCCGCGCGCGACGCGTACAGCACGACGGCGATCGTGACGAGCGACGGCACCGCGCCGCGGAACGCGAGCAGCGGCACGACGACCGTCTGCAGGAACGCCAGGAGCGTGGTCCAGCCGAACACCGGCCAATAGGCCGGGCCGACCGTGATCTCCATGCTCCTATATTTTCTGCGGTAGAACGACGACACGCGACAATGCCCAGAGGTCGGCGGCTGGTTGCACGATGGCGGCTTGATCGAGCGCGCCCGCGGGGACGGGCTCGATCTGCTGGATGCGGCCGATGAGCACGCCCGCGTGGAACGAGCGCCCCTCGCCGGTGACGACACGGTCGCCGACGTGCAGCTTCGCGTCTTGCGAGACGTACTGCAGCTTCACGCGCGTCGACGTGCCGACCGCGATCGCCCACCAGCGGCCGTGCTGCACGACCGCCGGAAGCTTCGAGGTGGCGTCGGTGACCAGCAGCACCTTCGACGACAACGGCGCCACCTCGGCGATTCGGCCGACCACGCCGGCACCGGTGACGACGCCGTCGTCGCGGCGGATGCCGTCCTTGGCGCCGCGGTCGATCGTCACGATCCGCATCGACGCTTCGGGATCGTAGCCGATCACCGTCGCTTCGACGCCGTCCGGATGCGCGAGCTTCGCGGCGGCGAGATCGGTCGCGGCGGGGACGCGCGCGAGCCGTTCGCGCAGCTCGTCGTTCTGCGTGCGCAGCGCGGCGTTTTCGCCGCGCAACCGGCCGTTGTCCGACGCGAGCACCGGCGTGCGCATGACGTTCGTGAAGCCGACGCGCGCGCCGTTGACGACGACCGACGCGCCGAGCTGCAAGTACGTGCTCACCGCCGTGACGGTCGCCGTCAGCGGCGACGTTCTACCGGCGCGCGCGAAATCGAGCTGGAGAAGCGCGACGAGAGCGGCCACGACGACCGTCCCGACTATCGCGAATAGCTTTCTCTCATCCCGATTCGTAACGATTGGTACCACCTCGTCAGCCGATCTGCGTGCGGCCGCAGCCGTTCGAGCACATCAGGCGACGCGAGAATCTCGCCGGCGCCGCGCGCCACGCATCCCAGGGGATCGTCGGCAACCGTCGTCGGCACGTTCGTGCGCGCGGCGATCTCGCCTGCGAGCCCGTGGATGAGCGCACCGCCGCCGGTGAGCACGATGCCGGCTTCCATCAGCTCGCCGACGAGGTCGGGCGGGGTCGCTTCGAGGATCGCCCACGCGGCGCGCGCGATGCGGTCGATGCCGTCGCGCATCGCTTCGGCGACCAAGGATTCGTCGACCGCCCGCTTTCCCGGCCGCAAGTGCTGCATGTCGGTGCCGGCGACGACGTACGGCTCGCTGCCCGGCGGGCGGCCGGCGTAGCCGCGCTCGATCTTCAGGCGCTCCGCGGTGAGCGGGCCGATCCCGAAGTACTCCTGGCGCAGCCGGTTGGCGATCGCCGCGTCGAACGTGTCGCCGCCGACCTTGATCGAGCTCATCGCGACGACGCCGCACAGCGTCAGGACAGCGATCTCCGTCGTGCCGCCGCCGATGTCGATGACCATCGCCGGGCGCGTCCCCGTGATGTCGAGCCCGGCGCCCACCGCCGCGGCGACGGCTTGCGGCACGAACTCCGTGGTGCGCGGACCCGCGGCGCGGATCGCCTCCTCGACGGCTTTGCACTCGATGTCGGTCGCGCAGCCGGGCACGCAAGCGATCACGCGCGGCGCGACGCGCGGACGCGCGGCCATCGCGCGGTCGACCAGCGTCTTGACCAGCGTGTGGGCGCCGCGGAAGTCGGAGATCGTGCCGCCGCGCAACGGCCGAACCACCCGTATGCGGCCGTGGCTGCGGCCGTCGAGCTCTTTCGCGCCCCTGCCGACCTCGATGATCGCGTCGTCGCTGACGCGGTAGGCGACGACCGACGGCTCGCTGACGAGGATGCCGGCGTCGTGCGAGTAGACGACGGTGTTCGCCGTGCCGAGATCGATCCCGATGTCGGGGCTGAACGTAGCGCGGAGCGTGCCGCCGATCGTCATAAGGCGCTCCGCCCCAGGCTGCGCGCCCCCCACGCTTTGCGTGGGGCCCCCGGGTCCGACCTCGCAATGTGCAATTCGGGTTCGGCCCGATTACTCGGTGCTCGGTCCATGACCACGTTCATTGGTGTAAGCGGCACCAGGCGGTAGCCGAGCTGCGGGAGCGCCGCCGCGAATGCGGCGAGCGGGAAGCCGACCACCGTGAAGTAGTCGCCGTCGATTCGCTCGACCAGCGTCGCCGCGAAGCCCTGGATGCCGTAGCCGCCGGCTTTGTCCAGACCGTCTCCGCTTGCCGCGTACGCATCGACCGTCATGTCGTCCAGATCGGCGAAACGGACGCGCGTCGACACGGTCTGCGCGAAGGTCGCGCCCGTGCGGTCGTCGCGTAGCGCGAACGCGGTGTGCACCACGTGCCAGCGGCCGGACAGCCGGCGCAGCATCGCGCGCGCTTCCGCGGCGTCGGCGGGCTTGCCGAGCGCTTCGCTATCGACGTCGACCACCGTATCGGCCGCGACGATGAGCTCGGCGGACGGCGTCGCCCCGCTCGCTTTGCCGCGCGCGTGGCGCAGCGCCGTCGCGGCGGGATCGAGGCCCGGCAGCGGCCGCTCGTCGTATGCGCTCGGGATCACGGTGACGCGCAAACCCAGCGACGCGAGTAACTCGCGACGGCGGGGCGATGCGCTGGCGAGCGCGACGGCATCGAGCGAGGCGACGTGTTCGATGCATTCAGTGTAACGTGCGCTCGCACATGAAGACAACGCTTTTACCGAAATCGGTCGCACCTCACTCGACTTCACACGAGATCGAGCCGGCTGACGTCCTCCGCCGACTCGCCGCGCACGACGCGCCGGTGGTGGCCGTCGCGCACGAACACGACGGGCGGGCGGCCGAAGCGGTTGTAGTTGCTGGCCATGCTGTACGTGTAGGCGCCGGTGTTGCGCATCGCGACGAGATCGCCGGCGGCGAGATCGCGCGGCAGCACGTAGTCGCCGAGCTCGTCGTTCTCGCACGAGCGCCCGGCCAGCGTCGCCGGCTCGTCGGGGCCGGCGCGCCGGGCGGCGAGTACCTCGGGCGCGTGGCGCGCGCCGTACAGCAGCGGCCGCGGGTTGTCGGCCATCCCGCCGTCGACCACGACGAAGCGGCGCCGGCCCTGGGTCTTCACCGCCATCACGCGGTACAGCGAGGAGCCGGCTCGGGCCACGAGCGCGCGGCCCGGTTCGATCGCCAGGCGCAGCCCGCGGCCCGCGGCGTGTTCGGCCAGGCCGGCCGCCAGCGCTTCGACGCCGAGCGGCCGCGGGTCGTCGGGCGCCTCCTCGACGCCGATCCCGCCGCCGCAGATCAACTCGGCCACCGGCAGCCCGGCCGCGGTTGCGAGCTCGGCCGCCGCGAGCAGCTCGTCGACGTTCGCGAGGAACGGCGCGACCTCGGAGATCTGCGAGCCGATGTGCGCGTGCAGCCCGATCAGACGGAGCTGCGGCAGCGCCGCGACGCGCGCGAAGAGGCTCGGAAGCCGGTTGATCGCGACGCCGAACTTCGTATTCTCGCCACCCGTGCGAACGAACGCGTGCGTGTGCGCGGAGATCCCGGTGTTCACGCGCAGCATCACGTCGACGGGAGCTGCTTGCGACGCGAGCGGCGCGAGCCGCTCGAGCTCTTCGTGGTTGTCGATCACGCCGAACGCGACGCGCCGGTCGACGATCGCGCGCAGCTCGTCGTCCGACTTGCCGACACCGTGGAAGTACATGCGGCCGGCCGGGAAGCCGCCGCGCTCGGCCGTGACGAGCTCGCCCAGCGAGCACACGTCGAGCCGCAGCGGCGTCGCGGCGAGGTGCTCGGCCAGCGCGGCGCATAGGAATGCTTTGCCGGCATACCCGATCGCGATGCCGTGCGGCGCGCACGCGCGCACGAAGCGGTCGATCTCCAAATCCAGCTCGTCGAGATCGATGACGAACAGCGGCGTGCCGTACGTCGCGGCGAGCTCGCGCGCGGACACGCCGCCGAGCGGCTTGTCGAGCGCGAACGCTTCGGGCGCCGTCATTGCGCGTACAGCCCGTGCTCCGCGATGTAGCGGTACACCGGCTCGGGCACCAGATAGCGCACGCTCTTGCGCGCGCGCAGCCGGGCGCGGATCGACGTCGCCGACTCGTCGACGAGCGGCAGGTCGCCGAGCATGCGAACCTTCGCGCGCCGCGCCGCCGTCAAACCCGACAGCGCGCCGTCGACGTCGGGCTGCGTGACGTCGCCGCGCGGCGCGACGACGAGCGCTTCGACGGCGTCGACCACTTCGTCGAGGCGCTGCCACTGCGAGCGCACGAGCGAGTCGCCGCCGACGACGAACGTCAGCACGGCGGCCGGATAGCGCGCTTGCAGCCGCGGCAGCAAGTCGGCGGTGTATCCGCTCGCGTCCGGTGCGAGATCGCTTTCGTCGAGCGCGAACGTGACGTTGGATGCGATGGCCAGCCGAATCATGCGCGCGCGGTCTTCGACGGACGCGCTCATCGCGCCGTCACGGTAGTGCTTGCCCTCGCGCGTCGGCACGAACAGCACGCGCTCGAGCGCGCACGCTTCGCGCACGGCTTCGGCGACGAACAGATGCCCGTTGTGGATGGGATCGAAGGAACCGCCGAATATGCCAAGCCGCATCTAGCTATAATCGAACTCGACGCCGGCGATGCGCACGGTGTCGCCTTCCTGCACGCCGAGCTCGCGCAGTTTCTTGTCGACGCCCATCTTCGCGAGGACTTGCTCGAAGCGCGCCAGCGCTTCGTCGTTGTCGAAGTCGGTCATGCGCGCGAGGCGCTCGACGCGGTCGCCGCTCACGACGTACACGCCGTCGTCCATGTCGATCGCGAACGGTTCGTCGGCCGTCAGCTCGATCTGCGCGGGCTCCGGCTGCGCGACCTCCGGCACTGGGGTGGACTTGATGGTGTCCCACGTCGCGTAGACCAGCTCGCGCACGCCCTCGCCGGTCGCGGCGGAGATGCCACGCAAACCGTCGATGCGGCCGCGTAGCGCTTCGAACGTCGCGCGCGCGTCGGGCAGGTCGAGCTTCGTGATGACGACGATCACCGGGCGGTCGAGCAGCGCGTCGTTCCACGCGTGCAGCTCCGTTTCGATCGTCGCTTTGTCGGCGAGCACTTCGTCCGGCGACTTTGCGCCGTCGATCAGGTGCACGAGTACGCGCGTGCGCTCGACGTGCCGCAGAAAACGGTCGCCGAGACCCGCACCTTCGTGCGCGCCTTCGATCAAGCCGGGGACGTCGACCATCACGAACGACTCGAAGTCCGCGACGCGCACCACGCCGAGCTGCGGTTCGAGCGTGGTGAACGGATAGTCCGCGATCTTCGGGCGCGCGGCGCTCACCACCGACAGCAGCGTCGACTTGCCGGCGTTCGGCAATCCGATCACGCCCGCATCCGCGAGCAGCTTGAGCTCCAACTTGAGCTCGCACTTCTCGCCGGGCTCGCCGTTGTACGCGAAGTGCGGCGCTTGGCGCGCGGCGGTCGCGAAGTGCTGATTGCCCTGGCCGCCGCGCCCGCCCTTGGCGACGCGCACCCGCTCGTGCGGCGTGCTCAGGTCGGCGAACAGCCGCGCGTGGCCACGCGCGCCTTCGGGATCGATCGCGGTGCGCGTGACGAGCGTGCCGACCGGCACGCGGATGACGAGCTCCTTGCCCGCCGGACCGGCCTTGTTGTTCTGGCCGCCGCCTTTGCCGGACTCCGCGCCGAACTGTTTCTTGAAACGAAAGTCGACCAGCGTTCCGAGCTCGGGATCGGCCACGAGCACGACGTCGCCGCCGCGCCCGCCGTCACCGCCCGCCGGCCCGCCCTTCGGAACGTACTTCTCGCGCCGCCACGCGACGATGCCGTCGCCGCCGTTGCCGGCGGACACGTTGATGACGGCTTCATCGATGAATTGCACGGCGCTACAAAATCAAAAAGAGCCGCTTTGGCGGCTCTTCTCGGCGGTTGCGCGGAGCCGGCTCAGACAGCGGCTGGGATGACGTTCACGTGTTTTCTGTCGCGAGAACTGGTGAACGTGACGTGCCCTTCGACCAATGCGAAGAGCGTGTGATCTTTGCCGATCCCGACGCCCCGGCCGGGGTGGAACTTCGTCCCGCGCTGGCGGACGATGATGTTGCCCGGGATGACGAGTTCGCCGCCGAAGCGCTTCACGCCGAGCCGCTGGGCGTTGGAGTCGCGGCCGTTGCGCGTGGAGCCTGCGCCTTTTTTGGACGCAAAGAGCTGGAGATCGAACCGGAACATAGCCGGGGGATCATACCAGACGCTCGGGGCCTCGGTCAAACGCAAACCTCGGCCCGGCGGGCTTCAACGCGCATACGGACGGGCCGGCCCGGTCGCAGGGTGACCAGCGGGTCGAGCGGGACCGGAGAGGCGTCGAGGCCGTGGAAGCGGAGCCGCCGCGCCAGGGTGGCGAGGACGAGCACGGCTTCCGACCAGGCGAAGCTCTCGCCGATGCAGATCCGGTTGCCGCCGCCGAAGGGAAAGTAGGCATACTTCGGCAGCGCCGCGGTCTCGCCGTTGGACCAGCGCTCGGGCCGGAACGCCTCGGGGTCCTTCCAGTAGCGCGGGTTGCGGTGGGTAACGATCTGGGCCGCCAGCAGCACGGAGCCGGCGGGGACGTCCCACTCGCCAAGGCGCATCGGCCGGATCACCCGGCGGCCGAGGATCCAGGCCGGCGGGCGCAGCCGCATGGCCTCGGCGACGACGTCGCGCGTGAACGGCAGCCGGGCCACGTCGTCCGGGACCGGGTCGCGGTCGCCTAGGGCCGCGTCGAGCTCGGCGTGCAGCCGCGCCTCGGCCGCCGGGTTGCGCGCTAGCGCGTCCCACGTCCAGGTGAGCGCGTTGGCCGTCGTCTCGTGGCCGGCGAGCAGCAGCGTGAGCGCCTCGTCGCGGACCAGCTCGGTCGGCATCGCCGCGCCGTTCTCGTCGCGGGAGGACAGCAGCATCGAGAGCAGGTCGCCGCGGTCGGCGTTCTCGGAGCGGCGCTGCTCGATCAGCCGGTAGATCACCGCGTCGAGCTGGGTGCGTGCGGCGCCGAAGCGGCGCGTCGCGGGATGGAACGGCAAGTGGTCGAGCAGCTCCGCGAGCGGCCCCAGGCTGGCCGGAAACACTTCCATCGCGCCCGTGACCGCGGCGCCGATCGCGTCGGCGTCGTCGTCCACGTCCGCGGAGAAGAGCGTCGCGGCGGCGATCCGCAGCGCCAGCCGGTTCATCTGCGCGTCGACCGCGACCGTCTCGCCGTCGCGCAGCCGGTCGGCGGCGGCCCGGGTCAGCGCGATCATCGTCGCGGCGTAGCCGGCGACCCGCTCGCGGTGAAACGCCGGCTGCACGAGGCGGCGCTGGCGCAGGTGCAGCGGCTCGTCGCTGGTGAGCAGTCCCTCGCCCAGCAGCCGGCGCATCCGGCGCAGCCCGCGGCCCTTGATCGCGTCGTAGCCGCTCGCCGTGAGCATCCCTTCGATGAGCGCGGCGTCGTCGAGGAACCAGAACCGCGCCCGCGGCAGCCGCCACGACGCGATCGGGCCGTACGCGCGCGCGACGCCGCCGAGGAAGCCCGGAAGGCGGGCGAAGCCGCCGCTGCCGCCCATGCCGGCGATCGCGGCGAGCATCGACGGCCCGGGCGGGAAGCGGCGCGTCGTCGGAGCGGCGGTCATGGCGCAAGTGTACCGGCTCCGGCTCCGAAAGCAAGCGCGAAAGCCCCGTGTTCGCGGGGCAGGGTCGCTCGGGCGGCTTCCGAACCGCATTGCGTTTTGGAGAAACGCCGCGTCGTCATCACCGGGCTGGGCGCCGTCACGCCGCTCGGGAACTCTCGCGAAGCCTTTTGGGAGGGCCTGGTCGCCGGCCGCAGCGGCGTCGGGCCGATCACGGCGTTCGATTCGCACAAGCTCACCACGCAGATCGCCGCCGAGGTCAAGGACTTCGACGCCGGGGCGCTGATCGGCAAGCGCGAGTCGCGCCGCATGGACCGCTACGCGCAGATGGCGCTGGTCGCGGCGCGCGAGGCGATGGAGGACGCGAAGTTCCCCGAGGACCCCGACGTGCGCGCGCGCACCGGGGCCATCGTCGCGACCGGGATCGGCGGCATCATCACGGTGGAGAACACGACGTTCGAGGTCGGGCCCGGCGAGAAGTGGGACCGCATCTCGCCGTTCTTCGTGCCGATGCTGATGGCCAACGCCGCGTCCGCGCACATCTCGATGGCGTACGGGCTGCGCGGGCCCGTGTTCGCGGTCGCGTCGGCGTGCGCGAGCGGCAACGACGCGCTCGCGACGGCGTACGACAAGATCATCCTGGGCGAGGCGATCGCGGTCGTCACCGGCGGCAGCGAGGCGACGGTCATCCCGACCGCGATGGGCGGGTTCTGCACCATGAAGGCGATGTCGACGCGCAACGACGATCCGACGCACGCGTCGCGGCCGTTCGACAAAGAGCGCGACGGCTTCGTGCTCGGCGAAGGCGCCGGCATCATGGTGCTCGAGGACCGCGACTTCGCGCTCGCGCGCGGCGCGCGCATCTACGCCGAGGTGCTCGGCTACGGCCAGGCTGCCGACGCCTACCACATCGCGCAACCCGACCCGGAGTCCAAGGGCGTGATCCTCGCGATGGAGCGCGCGCTGCTGCGCAGCGGCGTCACGCCGCAGCAGGTCGGCTACGTCAACGCGCACGGCACGTCGACGCCGCTGGGCGACGTGGCGGAGTCGCAGGCGATCGAGCGCGTGTTCGGCGAGCACGCGACGAGCGGCAAGCTCGCGGTGTCGTCCACCAAGTCGATGCACGGCCACCTGCTGGGCGCCGCCGGCGCGATCGAAGGGATCGCGACCGCGCTCGCGCTCTCTCGCGGCATCCTCCCACCGACGACGAACTACGAAGTCCCCGATCCCGAGTGCACGCTGGACTACGTTCCTAACGTCGCGCGCAAAGCGCAGGTCGACGTCGCGATGAGCAACGGCTTCGGCTTCGGCGGCCACAACACGACGGTCGTGTTCGCACGACATGAGTAAACATCGGGCGCATTTCCATGGCCGGTGAGAAGCGGCGCGCGAAATTGCGCTCGCTGCTGAAGACTGCCGGTGCGGGTGACGTCGACGTGCGGCTCGTCGAGCAGGCGTTCGTGCACGAGAGCGCGTCGCGCGAAGGCGGCGGCGCGTCGAACGAGCGGCTGGAGTTCTACGGCGACGCGATCCTCGGCTTCGTGGCGGCGCGCTGGCTGGTGGCGAAATACAAGGACGCCAGCGAAGGCGAACTGTCGCGCCGCAAGGCCGCGCTGGTGAGCGGCGACGCGTGCGCGGCGACGGCGCGCCGGCTCGGGCTGGGCGAGCTGGTCGTGCTCGGCCAAGGGATGTCGAACAGCGGCGGTTCGGACAACTCCACGATCCTGGCGGACGCGCTCGAAGCGTTCGTCGCCGTGCTCGCCGGCGTCTGCGATCTCGAAACCGTCGCGCGCTTCGTCGAGCGCGAGCACCTCGTGCCGTCCGACAAGGGCGCGACCGGTGCGCCCGACGCGAAGACCGCGCTGCAAGAGATCGCGCAGGCGGCGCTGCACGTCACGCCGATCTACATCGACCGCGCCGAGGGCGCGCCGCAGGACCGGCGCTACACCTCGCAGGTGCGCGTCGGCGACGAGATCCTGGGCGAGGGGATCGGGCCCTCGAAGAAGGCGGCGCAGCTCAGCGCGGCCGCCATGGCGCTCAACACGCTGCGCCACTGCCATCCGCAAGCGCTGGAGCCGCGCGCGTCGAAGGACGACGGCCGGGTGATCGCGCTCGACAAGCGGCGCCGCCCCACGTCCCCCCGCAAGCCCGGAGCGCCGATCTAACCCGAATGCGTCTGAAATCCCTCAAAGTCTTCGGCTTCAAGACGTTCGCCGAAGCGACGACGCTCGATTTCGTGGACGGCACGACCGCCGTCGTCGGCCCCAACGGCTCCGGCAAGTCCAACCTCGTCGACGCGATCCGCTGGGTGCTGGGGGAGCAGTCGACGCGCAGCCTGCGCTCGCAGAAGCTCGAAGACGTCATCTTCGCAGGCAACAACACGCGCAAGCCGCTCGGCATGACCGAGGTGTCGCTGACGTTCGACAACACGGAGCGCGTGCTGCCGCTCGACTTCGGCGAGGTGCAGATCACGCGGCGCGCCTACCGCGTCGGCGAGTCGGAGTTCTACATCAACCGCGAGCCGGTGCGCTTGCGCGACGTGCACGAGCTGCTGATGGGCACCGGGCTGGGGCCGGGCTCCTACGCGATCGTGTCGCAGGGCCAGATCGACTCGATCCTGTCGTCCAAGCCGACGGAACGCCGCGCGCTGTTCGAAGAGACCGCCGGCATCGGCAAGTTCCTCGCGCGCAAGCACGAGGCGCTGCGCCGCCTGGAAGCCACCGAGCAGAACGCGATTCGCGTCAACGACCTCATCGCGGAGCTCGAACGGCGCGTGCCGGAACTCGACACGCAGGTGCGCCGCGCGAAACGTTACCGCAAGGTGACCGCGCGCGTGCGCGACCTGGAGATCCTGTCGTACTTGCGGGCGTCGTCGACGCGCCGCACCGAGCGCGAGCGCGTCGCGGCGGAGCTCGAGCGGCACGAGAACAAGCGCGCCGCCGCCGCCGCGCGCGCGGCGCAGCTCGGCGCCGCGATCGCGACGCTGCGCGAGTCGCTGTACACGATCGAGCTGGAGCTGGACCGCAATCGCGGTGACGCGCAGACCGCGCGCGCCGAGCTCGCGCGCATCGAAGCCGATCTCGCCGCCGCGGTCGCGCGCCGCGACGGGCTCGAACGGCAGTCCAACGCCGTCATCGCCGACCGCGACCGCGTCGAGAGCGAGCGCGAGTCGCTGCGCGACACGATCGGCTCGCTCGAAGAACGGCTCGCGCCGCTCAACGCGCAGACCGACGGCTCGCGCGAGCGCGAGCTCGCGGCGTCCGAAGCCGTCGCCGCGGCGCGCGGCGCGCTCGACGCGGTGTACCAAGAATTGCGCGCCGTCGAGGCACTGGCCGCCGAGCGTGCCGCGAACGAAGCGGAGCGCCGCGCGCAGATCCATTCCGCGCGCGCCGACATCGAGCGGCTCGAACGCGAGCACGCGAGCGCGCTCGCGGAGCGCGACGAGCACGCGAAAGCCGCCGACGAAGCGCGCGCGCGGTTCGGCGAGCGCGAGATCCTCATCGCGCGCTACGAAGCCGAAGCGACGGCGCAGCGCGAGCGCGCCCGCGTCGCGCGCGAGCACGGCGACGCGGCCGCCGCGCGGGTGGCCGACCTGCAGCGCCGCCATCGCGAGGTCGCGTCGGAGATCGCGGGCGCCGAGTCGCGCCTGCACACGATCGAAGAGCTCGAAGCGGCGCTCGAAGGCCACGCGCACGGCACGAAATCGATCGTCGACGCGTCGCAGCACGGCCGGCTGCGCGGCCTGCACGGCGTCGTCTCGAACCTGATCTCCACCGACGAGCGGTACGCGCGCGCGCTCGACATCGCGTTCGGCGCCGGGTTGTCGAACATCATCGCCGAGACGTCGGAAGACGCCGAAGCCGCCGTCGCGTACTTGCGCGAGCGCGAGCTCGGGCGCGCGACGTTCCTGCCGCTCGACACGCTCGCGCAGCGCGAGGGCCGCGATCTGGGTAACCTGCGCGACCGGCCCGGCGTGATCGGCTACGCGCACACGCTGGTGCGCGCCGAGCCGCGCTACCGCGGCATCGTCGCGTTCCTCGTCGGCCGCATCCTCGTCGTCGACGAGCTGCGCACCGGCATCACGCTCACGCGCGGCGAGGGCTTCCGCGACTCGATCGTCACGCTCGACGGCGACCAGATCATGGGCGGCGGCGCGATCACCGGCGGCCGCTTCCGCAAAGAGCGCTCCATCCTCGCGCGGCGCGCGCAGGCCGAGACGCTGCGCGAGCGCATCCCGCAACTGCGCGCCCAGCTCGACGCCATCCAGCGCGACGGGCTCGCCGCGAAGGCGGAGCTCGACGCGGCGAGCGCGGAGCGCGACGAGGCGACGGCGCTCGCCAACGACGCGGAGGTCGCGCTGCAGGACGTGCGCACGCAGCTGCAAGGGCTCGCGGTCGAGATCGAACGGCTCGACGCCGCGATCGCGACGACGGCGGCGCGCATCGCCGCGCTGCACGCGTCGCGCGACGACGTGGGCTCGCGGTTGCACGCGCTCGAGCGCTTCGCAGACGATCACGTCGACCTCTCCGAGCAGCGCGTCACGCTGGAGTCCGCACTTGCCGCGGCGCGCGAGCGCATCGCGGCGGCCGAGGCCGAGCAGAGCGAGGTCGCCGCGACGGCGAGCGCGCTGCGCGAGCAGATCGCCGCGCTCAGCGCGGAACGCGACGGCGCGGTCACGCGGCTGGGCCTGCTCGACGCGGATGCGGAGCGCGCCGGCGCCGCACGTGAGGCCATGCTGCGCGAGCTCGATGCATTGCGCGCGCGCGTGACCGAGCTCGACGCCGCGCTGGTGACGGCGCGCGAGCGAGTCGCGGCCGCGGACGCCGCGGTGGACGACGCGCGCAAGCGGCGCGAAGCGACGGCGGACGACGCCGCGCAGCGCGAAGCAGACGAGCGCGCCGCGCAGAGCGAGGACCGCGAAGCGACCGCCGCGGGCGAGTCCGGCCGCATGCGGCTCGCCGAGATCGACGCGGAGCTCGGGATGCTGCAGCAGACGTTCGCGCAGAATCCGGCGACGAGCGACGAGCAAGCCGGCGTGCTCGCGCGCTACGCCGGCGAGCCGAGCGAGATCGTCGACGAGCTGCCGCGCTTGCGCGAAGAGCTGGTGCGGCTGCAAGCCAACGTCAACCTCAACGCCGAGGCCGATCGCGACGAGCTGGTCGAGCGCGAGCGCTTCCTGCGCGAGCAGATGGACGATCTGCACCGCGCGCGCGAGACGCTGCTCGCGACGATCGCCGAGATCGAGACGTCGTGCCAAGTGCAGTTCAACGAGACGTTCGACGCGGTCAAGGTGAAGTTCGCCGAGGTCTTCGAGCAGTTGTTCCCGGGCGGCCAGGCGCAGATGTGGCAGACCAACCCGGAGAACTTGAGCGAGACGGGGATCGAGATCTCCGTGCAGCCGCCGGGCAAGAAGATGACCGCGCTCGCTGCGCTCTCGGGCGGCGAGCGCGCGATGACCGCGTCGGCGCTGATCTTCGCGCTGATCGCGGTGAAGCCGTCGCCGTTCTACCTGCTCGACGAAGTTGACGCGGCGCTCGACGACGCCAACGTCGAGCGGCTCTCGACGAAGATCCGCGACGTGTCGGCGACGGCGCAGATGCTGATCGTCACCCACAACAAGAAGACGATGGAGCTCGCGCAGCGCATGTACGGCGTGACGATGCAGGAGCCCGGCGTGAGCTCGATCGTGAGCGTCACGCTCGACGACCGTCCGGTCGCGCCGCCGCAGGTCGAGCCGGAACGTGAACCCGCCACGGTCTAGCGGCGCCGCGCTGATCTCGGTGTACGACCGCACCGGCGTCGCGGCGCTCGCGCGTGCGCTCGCCGAGCGCGGCGTGCCGATCTACGCGACCGGCGGCACCTGCGCGCACCTGCGCGAGCACGGGATCGACGCGCGCGACGTCGGCGAGCTCACCGGTTATCCGTCGCTGTTCGACGGGCGCGTGAAGACGCTGCACCCCAACGTGTTCGGCGGCATCCTGCACGACCGCGACAACCCCGTCCATCGCGAGGAGGCGGAGCGCCACCGCATCCCCACCATCTCGACGGTCGTCGTGAACCTCTATCCGTTCGAGGCCACCGTGGCCCGCGAAGGCGCGACGTTGCAGGAAGCGATCGAGCAGATCGACATCGGGGGCGTGTCGCTGCTGCGCGCGGCGTCGAAGAATTTCGATCACGTCAGCGTGCTCAGCGATCCCGCGCAGTACGACGAGTTCGTCGCCGCGCTGCCGCACGGCGGGCTCGATCACGCGGCCCGCCGCCGCTGCGCGACGCGCGCGTTCGAGCGCACCGCCGAGTACGACAGCGCGATCGCGCGCTATCTCGAATCCGGTCTGCTCGCCAACGAGCTGCCGGGCTCGCTGGCGCTGACGATCCCGATCGAGCAGCCGCTGCGCTACGGCGAGAACCCGCAGGACCGCGCGGCGTTCTACCTCGCGCGCGAGGCGCAGCTGCCCGAACAGCTCGGCGGCAAGGCGCTCTCGTACAACAACCTGCTCGACCTCGACGCGACGCTGCGCCTGCTGGTGCGCGCGCCGCACGGGTTTGCGGGCGAGCCGCCGTATGCGCCGCCGCCGCGCACTCGCGCCGCGATCGTCAAGCACACGGTGCCGTGCGGAGTCGCCGAGCGCGAGACGGTCGCCGACGCGGTGCGCGAAGCGCTCGACGCCGACCCGGTGTCCGCTTACGGCGGGATCATCGCCGTCGACGCGCGTCTCGACATGGCCGCCGCGGAACACCTCGCCGGATTCTTTCTGGAGATCGTCGCCGCGCCTTCGTTCGATGACGACGCGCTGGAGCGCTTGCGCAAGAAGAAGAACCTGCGCATCATGCGCTATCGCGGCGGCGCGCCGGAGCGCATCGCCGCGGAGCTGCGCGTGCGCAGCGCGCTCGGCGGCGTGCTGGCGGAGGACGACGATCCGCAGGCGCCGCCCGAGCGCTGGACCGTCGTGTCGAAGCGGCAGCCGACGCACGAGCAGTGGCGCGACCTCGTCTTCGCGTGGGACGTCGTGCGCCACGTGAAATCGAATGGCGTCGTCGTCGCGCGCGACGGCGTGTCGCGCGGCATCTGCGCTGGCCAGACGAACCGCGTGAGCGCGGTGCAGATCGCGGCGCACCGCGCGCACGGTTTCGTGACGGGTGCGGCGTGCGCGAGCGACGGCTTCTTCCCGTTCGCCGACGGGCTCGTCGCCGCAGCGGAAGCGGGCTGCGCGGCGATCATCGCGCCGCAAGGCTCGATCCGCGACGCCGAGGTGATCGCCGCCGCCGACGAGCGCGGCGTCGCGCTCGTGTTCTCCACGTACCGGTACTTCCTGCACTGAACGGCGATGGCGAACTTCATCCTCCGCCTCGTCTGCTACGCGCTACTGTTCGGCGTCACGGCGTATCTGTTCCAGACCTGGTGGTCGGGCGATGGCCTCGACGCCGTCGGCGCGCTGCGGTCGTTCCACGACAAGACGATCCTCGGGCTGCGCGTCGCGCCGCTCGTGCTCGCGCTGATCGGGATCGGACGGCTGCGCTCGGTCGCGGTGTTCCTCGCGTTCTTGCTGGCCGGCGCGGCGTTGACGGCGCCGTTCGTCTGCACCCGGCTCGTGGGCGCGCTGGTGCGATAGCCCGCCCGCCGAACGCATCCGCTCGCGCCCGCGGCGGGTCTCGCGAAGGTGCCTCGCTCCGCGCAGAACGTCGTGTTCATCTTGCTCATCGGCTTGGGCTGGGGTTTGCTGGGCCCCGCGAGCAAGGCGCTGTTCGCTGCCGAGCCCGGGACGTTCGACGGGATAACCGTCGCGGTCGCGCGTGCGGCGTGGGCGCTGCCGATCTGCCTGATCGCGCTCGCCGTCACGTGGCGATTCGCTCCGCCGCGGCTCGACGCGCGGCGCTGGCTCGCCGTCGTGCTCGCCGGCATTCTTTTCGGACCGTTCATCACGGTGGTGTTCTCGGTCGCCGCGCAGCACACGTCGGTTGCACACATCTCATTTCTGATCGGGCTCGCGCCGGTCACGAATACCGCGCTCGCGGCGCTCGTCTTTCGCACGGCGCTCGACCGGCGGGCAGTCGTCGCGCTCGTGCTCGGCATCGCCAGCGTCGCGCTGCTCGCCGCGACGCACAGCGGCGACAAATCGGCGTTCCTGGGCGATCTGCTGATGGTGTCGTGGCTCGTCGCGTTCGCGGTCTACTCGTGCTTTCTGCGCTTCATCGGCGTGCGCATCAAGCCGCCGATGCTGATGTGCCTCGTCGGTACGATCGCGATGGCGGCGCTGCTCGGGCCGGGGATCGCGCTCGGGTACGGCGGCGCGATCGGACACGTCGCCGACACGCCGCCGATCGCGTGGTGGTTCTTCGGCGAGGTGCTGCTGGGCTCGACGCTCATCGCACAGCCCGCCTTCGCAGCGGCCGTGCGCCGGCTCGGCGTCGCGCTCGCGACGATCGGCGCCGAGTACACCGCGCTCGCCGTCGGCGTCGCCGCATCGCTCGTCGCGCACGAGGCGTGGACGCCGCTCACCGTCGCCGGCGGGCTGATCCTGTGCTGCGCGCTCGCGGTGACGTTCGTGCCGCTGCCCGGACTCGCCACGCCGCTGCGCCGTGCCGCCTGAACGCAAGCCGCCGCGCCGTCCGGCGAAGCCGGCGTGCGATTTCCGACGGGACCACGCGCGGCGACGGCGTAGCGAACCGCCATGCCGCGCTATCTGCACACGTCCATCTTCGTCAGCGACATGGACGCGTCGATCGACTTCTACACGAACAAGATGGGGCTCAAGCTGCTGGGTGGCCCCAACCACTATCCCGGCAACGCCGACATGGCGTTCGTCGGCGCGAGCTGGGACTCGTACATCGAGCTGGTCTACGATCTCGAAGATCATCCGCCGTACGAGCTCGGCAACCGCTACGAGCACCTCGCGCTGGAGGTCGACGGCGATCTACCGGGCGTGATCGAAAAGCTGCGCGCCCAAGGCGTGAAGATCGTCAAGGAACCGAAGAAGTCGCCGGGCGGCACGCGCGCGATCGCGTTCGTTGAAGACCCGAACGGCATCCCGGTCGAGTTGCTGGAGCCCCGCGAATAGAGTACACGAGCGCGGAAGTCGTCGACGCGTCGCTCGGCGCGGCGAGTACACCTCGGTAGTGATCCGCGTCCCGCTTTTCTCAGTTGGGAGGGGAATCTTTGCCACGGACCGATAAGGACGCGACCGCGGCGCGGTCCTCCTCGTCCGCGTTTGCGCCGTGGCCCGTTTTCGCGTTACGGCATTCCGTTCTCTTGCGAGGTGTCTGAGAATCGGAGTTTCATCATGTCCAAACTTTCGCGTTTGGAGGTCCTGTTCGGATTGGCTTCCGCTACCGTGCTGGCGGGATGTGGCGGAGGCTCGGTGTTTCGCCCCGCCGGGAGCGGCGGGGCGCCGCTCAACGGCTCGCCTATCGATCCGCGCGGATATTTCCGCATCGTCCGCTCGAAGGGCGCGTCACTACGCCGAACGGCGAGCATCGCGACCGTACCGGTCGGCGGAACGGCATATTACGATCCGACCACGTTTACGACGACGATTTCCGACGGCGCAGGGAACGCCGTCCTGTACGGTGCCGACGGATCGACGATCCTGAGCTATTCGACGGCGGCGGTCGCCGGCGGCGGCGGCGCGGCGACAATCGCGTCGACCCTCAACGACGGATCGACGTTCACCACCCTCCTGCCACCCGGCAACGCGTTCGCCGCGAACGGCGTCACGACGATCGGCCCGATGACGATGAACGCGAATGCCGGGTCCGGTACGTGCGTCGCGACGCTCGCTACCGACAGCGGGACCGTCACCGTGACGTCGGTGATGACGGCGGACGGCCTGTCGGTGACGCTCGGCGACGGCACGACGGGTTTGGTGCCGAACGCTATGCTCGTGAAGGCGGGGCTGGTCACGTCGGGCAAAGCGCGGCGCGCACTGGACCTGTCGTCGCCCGGATGCTGGGCGGCGATCGCAATTCTGATCGCAGCGCTCGCCGCGATCATCGCGGCGTTCTGGTATCTCGGGCCGATCGTCGCGTACATCGCAGCCCAGATCACCGCGGCGGTGCAGGCCGGCGTGGCCGCCGGCACGATCTCCGCGGGCGCCGCAGGCGTCAACGCGATCTTGCCCGCGGGGGCGATCTTCGCAAGCTTGATCACCGCCTTGTCGGCCGCGATCGCCGGGTCCATCGTCGCGATCGTCAACGCCTGCGCGGCAAACAACAATGCGCCGCGCATCGGGCCGCAGCCGCAGCCGCCGGTCGGACCGCCGGTACAGCAACGAGCGAACGTCATCGCGCAGTAGCGGGCGTCGCCGACGGCAACGGAGAGGGTCGCGACGTGCGGCCCTCTCCGGTTGCCGAAGCCGTTACGTAGCCAGCGCCCGCGCGAAGGCCCGATCACCTAGTTCCCGTAGAGCGTTCGCGCTGCAGGCACTAGACGAAGGATCTCGCAACACCGCGTCGCCGCGCGAAGCTCCATGGGGAGGTTCGCGGTCGCGAAGATCTCGATCCATCGCTCCAGTGCCTCGCGGTCGCCGCACACGCCGGCCGCGACGAATGCGTGTTCACCTGCGCGAACGGGCTGCTGCGGATATTCGTTCGGGCGAGGATCCGTCACGAAGTACGCGTTGCGGCGCGCGTGCTCGCGGAGTCGCGGTAGCAGCTCGTTTTCGAACGCCGTGACCAAGGCGTCGCCGGGCGGTACGCCGAGCATGAGGACGGCAACGCCCACGAACTGCGTCACGCGCGTTGCGGTGCCCGTGGGCCGAACGAGTCCCGCGAGATCGAACCCGCTGTGCGGGCGCGCGTCACGCAGGAGCAAAGCGTCGTCGCTTTCGGCGATCGCGTCGTTCGCTTCGGCGCGGTGATCCTTCCACGTCTGCGAGCCCTGGTAGAACGATTCGAGCGCTTGCCGGCGCGCCTCGTACCGTGCGAACCCGCGGAACCAGACGAAACTGTCGGGGTCGTCGAGGTTCCGATAGTGGCCGATCGGCACGATGCCGCACGCTTCCTGATTCTCCGTGAACTCGCGGTCGAAGAGCGCGATCAGCGCATCCCGCTTGCCGGGATTCGTCCGGTAACGGCGCAACTCGACCACGTCGAACGCCGAAGCGGCCGTCTCACGCACGCGAAAATTCCATCGTCCAGTTACACGTCCACGTGCGGCCGCCGTCGTTGGAGAAGTCCTGTTCCCAATACGGCCGATCCGTGTCGACGTCGCGCCACACGTAGCAGACGCGAACGGGCTTGCCTTCGTACAGCTCGTCGGTCATGATCAGCATCCCGTTCTCGACCGCGAAGCCGCCGATCATCGGATCCTGCCACCGCCCGTCGCCTTCGGAGGACCAGTAGATTCGCCACTCCTTCGTCGCCGGGTTGTAGAAGCGGCTGCCCGCCGCGCGCTTTACGCCGTCGGGCGTGTACATCGTCACCTCTTCGACGTTGCCGAGGCCGCCCAAGATCAGGCGCATCTCGACCGTGGCGTCGAAACCGACCCAATCGCTCACCGGCTGCAGGTTCGCGTCCAGTTTCCGCCGGCGCATCTTGACGTTCCAGGTCCCGACTTCAAAATTGAAAAACGAGGCGTCCAAGGGCGGGCCCGCGGCCGCCGTGATGTACTCCGAAGTCATGCTCGCAGCGTACTGGGGAGCGGAGGGCGCCGAAAGAACCACGTCGGCCCCGGCTGATGGTGCCACTCGGAGGCCCGGTCACGCAGAGGCCGAAGCCGACGGGTCGACGTGAATCCGATCAGCGCCCCGCGCGGCACGCAAGACGTTCTTCCGCCCGAATCGGCGCGTTGGGGCCGGCTCGAATCCGACTGCCGCGAGATCGCGTACCGGTTCGGCTACGGCGAGATTCGCACGCCCATCTTCGAGGCGACGGAGCTGTTCGCGCGCGGCGTCGGCGAGACGACCGACATCGTCGAAAAAGAGATGTACACGTTCGTCGACAAGGGCGACCGCAGCATGACGCTGCGCCCCGAGCTGACGGCGGGCGTCGTCCGCGCGCTGCTGGAGCACAAGCTGCTCGCGCAGGGGCCGCAGCGGCTTTATTACGTCGGCCCGTTCTTTCGCTACGAGCGCCCGCAAGCGGGGCGCTACCGGCAGGCCAACCAGTTCGGCGTCGAGTGCTTCGGCGTCGCGGGCGCGGAGGCCGACGCCGAGGTGATCCAGATCGCGGCGCTGCTGCTCGCGCGCTACGGCGTCGGCGACGCGGTGCTCAACGTCAACAGCGTCGGCGACGCGACGTGCCGGCCGGTGTACCGCCAGGCGCTGCTCGACCACTTTCGCCCGCACTTGGAGGAGTTGAGCGCGGACTCGCAGCGCCGGCTCGAACGCAACCCGCTGCGCATCCTCGACTCGAAAGATCCGAAGGACCGCGCGTTCGTCGAGACTGCGCCCACCATGATCGACTTGCTGTGCGACGACTGCCGCGCGCACTTCGCCGCGCTTAAGCGGTATCTCGACGCGCTCGGCATCGCGTACGTCGTCAACCCGCGCATCGTGCGCGGGCTCGACTACTACACGCGCACCGTGTTCGAGTTCGTCTCCTCGGCCATCGGGGCGCAGGGGACGATCTGCGGCGGCGGCCGCTACGACGGGCTCGTCGCGGAGCTCGGCGGCCCGCCCACCCCCGGGGTCGGCTTCGGCCTGGGCATCGAGCGCTTTCTGATGGTCGTCGCGAAGCTGACCGGCGAGCACGAACCGGTCCGCCGCGGCATCCAGGCCATCGCGCTGGGCGATGCGGCCCGCGAGCGCTTGGTCGCGATCGTCGCGGCGCTGCGCGCGCTCTCGCCGGAGCCCACGTTCGCGGAATGGCTGCCGCGCAAGCTGACCGCGCACTTCAAGCTCGCCGACCGCAATCACGCCCGCTGGGCGCTGATCCTGGGCGACGACGAGCTGGCGGCGGGCGAGTTGGTCCTGCGGGACCTCGTCGCCCGCGAGGACCGGCGGCTGACCCTTCCCGCCGCCGCGGCGGAAGTCGCGCGCACCCTCGTCGAAGCCACGGCGTGATGGACCAGGACGAAGCGGCCCGCGTCCGCGCGCTCGGCGAGATCGCCGCGGAGTTCGATCTGGACGCGATCCGCGTCCGGACGGGCGAGACCGAGATCGAGATCGTGCGGCGCGATCCGGCCGTCCACGCGCCGGGGCCGGTCACGTACGCCATGCCGCCGCCCGCCGCGGGGGCGGCCCCCGCGCCGGGAGGCGAGGCTCCCGCGCCCGCCGCCGCCGCGGCCGGCGCCAACGTTCGCAAAGTCACGGCGCCCGTCGTCGGCGTGTTCTACCGCTCGGCGAACCCTGATGCCGAAGCGTTCGTGGACGTCGGCAGCCGGGTCGCCGCCGGCGACACGTTGTGCATCCTCGAAGCGATGAAGCTGATGAACGAGATCACGAGCGACCACGCCGGCGTCGTCTCGCGCATCCTCGTCGAGAACGGCGAGCTCGTCTCGCTCGGTCAGGAGCTGTTTTGGATCGAACCGTAATCGAAGGGCGCCGCGCGTTCGCGGAGCTGCTCGCCGACCGTAAGGGACAGCTCGACAAGCCGCACTACGCCGCGCAGGTCGCGGCGATCGTCGCCGCGCTGACGCTCGCGTTTCGCAGCGGCAACAAGGTGCTGTGGTTCGGCAACGGCGGCAGCGCCGCCGACGCGCAGCACCTCGCCGCCGAGTTCAGCGGGCGCTTCTTGCGCGAGCGCGGCGGCTTGCCGTCCGAAGCGCTCACCGTGAACACGTCCGCGGTCACCGCGATTTCGAACGACTTCGGTTACGAGAACTTGTTCGCGCGGATGGTCGAAGCGCTCGCGAAACCGGGCGACGTCGTGGTCGGCATCACCACCAGCGGCACGTCGAAGAACGTCGTGAAGGGCCTCGAGGTCGCCAAGAAGATCGGCGCGACGACGATCGCGTTTACCGGCAACGGCGGCGGCCCGGTGGCGGACGTGGCGGACCTGATCCTGCTCGGTCCCGACGGCTACAGCGCGATCGTGCAAGAGGTGCACATCACGATGGGCCACATCATCTGCGACCTCGTCGAGCAGGAGCTTCTGTTCGCGTGATCGGCGCTCGGCCTCGGGCGCATGGCTGAGCTGATCGCCGCGCCGCGGGCGACCGAGCTGCTCGCGCGCATGGCCGGGCGGCGCGTCGTGGTGATCGGCGACGTGATGATCGACGAGTGGATCTGGGGCGACGTGTCGCGCATCTCGCCGGAGGCGCCGGTCCCGGTCGTGGCGGTGCGCGACCATTCGTTCACGCTGGGCGGCGCGGGCAACGTCGCGAACAATTTGCGCGCGCTAGGTGCGCACGTCGCGTTCGTCGGCGGGGTCGGCGACGATGCCGAAGGCGCGCGGCTGCGCGCGATGTTCGATGACCTCGGCGTCGACGCGCGCGGGCTCGTGACGCTCGGCGACCGCCCGACGACGCGCAAGACGCGCGTGGTCGCGCACAACCAGCAGGTGGTGCGCGCCGACTGGGAGTCGACCGCGGTGCTGCGCGACGACGACCGCGCGAAGGTCGTCGAGCGCGTGCGCGCGGCGGTACGTGACGCGGACGCCGTGGTGCTGAGCGACTACGCGAAGGGATTCTTTCACCGCGAGGTCGTCGAGGCCGCGCTCGCCGCGCCGGTCGTCGTCGCCGATCCCAAGCCGGCCAACGTCGCGATGTTTGCCGGCGTCACGTGCATCGCGCCCAACGCCGGCGAAGCGTCGCGCGCGAGCGGGATCGCGATCGTCGACGACGCGTCGCTCGACGCGGCCGCCCGCGCGCTGCTGCGCATGCTAGGTTGCCGGTGGGTGCTGATCACGCGCGGCGAGCACGGCATGGCGCTGTTCGGCGCGGACGGAGCGCGGTTCGACGTGCCCGCCGTCGCGCGCACGGTGTACGACGTGTCCGGCGCCGGCGATACGGTGGTCGCGGTGCTCACGCTGGCGCTGGCCGCGCAGATTCGCGCCGAGACCGCCACCCAGCTCGCCAACTTTGCGGCCGCGGCGGTCGTCGAGAAGCTCGGCACGGCGACCGCCACGCCCGGCGAGATCGTCGCGCTGATGGAGCACCCTTCGCCCGGTTCGGAATCTCGTGGCGGCTGAAGAGTTTTTCGGGCGCGTGCTCGCGGTCGACGACGCCGTAGCGTGGCGCGACGCGCAGCGCGACGCCGGCCGGACCGTCGTGTCGACCAACGGCGTGTTCGACCTGCTGCACGCCGGCCACGTCGCATACCTCGCGTGGGCGCGCGCGCAGGGCGACGCGCTGATCGTGCTGCTGAACGAAGACGACTCCGTGCGCCTGCTGGGCAAAGGCCCCGATCGTCCCTTGGTGCCGTTCGCCGACCGCGCGCGCGTCGTCGCCGCGCTGCGCAGCGTCGATGCCGTCACCGGCTTCCGCCAGCGCACGCCGGAGACGCTGCTCGACCGCATCCGCCCCGACGTGCACGTGAAGAGCGCGCAGTACCGCATCGAGGAGCTGCCGGAGCGTTTCGTCGTCGAGCGCCACGGCGGCCGGATCGTGCTCGCGCCGCACCAGCCGGGCCGCAGCACGACCGATCTCGTCGCGACGATCCGTTCGAGATAACCCGTTGCGCATTGCGATCACCGCGAACGGGCCCGGCGAGTTCGCGGGCTGGGTGCGGCCGCTCGTCGCGGCGTTGCGCGCGCGCGATCCCGCGGTCGAGGTGCACGTCATCGGCGTGCCGGACGACTTCGCGACCGGTCGCGAGGCGGCGTACGTCGAGGGGCTCTTCCCGGGCGTGCGTGCGTACCCGCCCGCGGCGTACGTGCGGCTCGCGCTGGGCCGGCACGTCGACGAGCTGCCGCAGCACGTCGACCGCGTGCAGTATCTCGGCGGTGACTTGTCGCACGCCGCGCGCGTGCACGCGCGGCTGGGCGGCACGGCGACGGCGTACAAGTTTTCGCGCAAGAAGTACGCCGGCACGTTCGCGCGTGTGTTCGCGGTCGACGCGGCCAACAAGGACCAACTCGTCGGCTGGGGGACGCCGGGGGCGCGCATCCGCATCGTCGGCAACCTCGCGATCGACGGTGCGCTGGGCGAAGCGTCGGGCGCGTACGGCGATCCGCCCAGCGACGCTGCGCGCGACGGCGTCATCCTGTTTCCCGGCTCGCGCAAGCACGAGGTGGACAACCTCTTCGCGCTGTTCGTGCGCGTCGCGCTGAACCTGCGCCGGATGCTGCCCGGCGTCGCGATCGCGTTCGCCGGCTCGCCGTTCGTCCCCGACGACGTGCTGCGCGCCGCGCTCGCGCGCGGCGGCGACCACCCGCTGTCGTACGGTTCGGCCGCCGAGCTCGTGGGCGGCGAGATCGTGGCGGACGGGCAGCGCTTCCCGCTCGTGCGCGCGGCGATGCGCGCGGCGGCGAGCGCGCGGCTCGCGATCTCGATCCCCGGCACGAAGGTGATCGAGCTCGCCGCGCTGGGCGTCCCCGCGGTCGTGTGCACGCCGTTCAACGCGCCTGAGCTGGTCGTGATCGGCGGGCCGCTGCAGTACGTCGGCAAGCTGCCGCTGATCGGCACCCCCGTCAAACGCGCGGCCGTCGTCGCGTTCGCGAAACGCTTCGAGCACTTCGCGCAGCCGAACATCGATGCGGGCAAGGAGCTCGACGTCGAGATCGCCGGGACGCTCCTGCCGTCGCAGGTCGCGCACACCGCCGCGGAGCGCTGGCGCGACGCGGCGTGGTGCAAGGCCACGGGCGGCGAGCTGGCCGCGCTCTACCGCCACCACGCGGGCGCCGCGGAGCGGATGGCGGCGTTTCTTCTCGAACCGGTACGCCCGTGAAATTCAGCGTGGTCATCGCGACGAAAGACCGGGCTGCGCTGCTCGACGCCGCGCTGGCGTCGTTGCGCGCGCAGGAGGACGCGCCCGAGTACGAGCTGGTCGTCGTCGACAACGGGTCGTCCGACGCGACCCCCGGCGTAGCGCGCGCACACGGCGCGCGCTACGCGTTCGTCGCCGAGCCGAACCGCGGCAAGGCGCGCAACGCCGGGATCGCGCTCGCGACCGGCGACGCGATCCTGTTCGTGGACGACGACGTGGTCACGCCCCCACACTTTCTCGCCGCGCACGCGAAGGCGCACCGCGACGAGATCTTCCCGCTCGCGGTGTCCGGCCCCATCCTCAACGTCCCCGACGCCTCGCACCGGCCGAAGCCGACGAAGGTGAACGTCTCGCGCGCGTTCTTCGTGACGTGCAACGTGTCGGTGCGCGCCGCGTCGCTGCGCGCGGTCGGCGGCTTCGACGAAGACTTCGACTTGTACGGCTGGGAGGACACCGAGCTGGGGGCGCGGCTGCGCGCGCACGGCGTGCGGCGCGCGTTCGCGTGGGACGCGTACCTGTGGCACATCAAACCGCCCACGCCGGAATCGCTGGAAGACGCGCTCGGCAAGGCGATCGAGAAAGCGCGCATGGCCGCGCGCTTCGTGCGCAAGATGCCGACCGCGCGCATCAAGCTCGCCACCGGCGCGTACGCGTTCAACCTCGCACGCGCGCGCCTCCTCGCGCCGGCGCTCGCGCAGGCGCTGTTCGCGGGCCTCGCATCGTCGACGCGCGTGCCGTCCGCGCTGGCGCAGCTCGCGCGCACCGCGCTGCTTGACAGCGTCTACACCGAAGAGCTCGAACGGCAGCTCCGCGGCCGATAACATGCGCGTATTGCTCGTGCGGCTCGACGGGATCGGCGACGCCGCCATCTGCACGCCGCTGCTCGTTGCACTGCTCGACGCCGGGCACGAGGTCGGCGTCGCGCTGACGACGCGCAACGCCGGGCTTTTCGCCCCGCGCGCGATCGTCGCCGAGCACGTGCTCGAACGCATCCCGTGGCCCGCGCACGGCTCGACACAAGAGAGCACCGCGCGCGCCAACGCCGAGATCGCGGCGATGCGCTACGACGTCGCGCTGATCGCGAGCGAAGAGCCCGAAGCGTTCGTCCTCGCCGCACCGATCCGCGAGCGCGTCGGCTTCACCACCGATTGGGCGCGGCCGCTCAAGACGCTGTGGGTGCGCTCGCGCACGACGCGCACGGTGAGCCGCTCGCAGCGCGCCGGCGGCGAAGCTGCGCACGAGGCGGAGGTGCTGTACCGGCTCGGCGCCGGGCTCGTGCGCGAGGACGCGCCGTCCGCGGACCGCTGGCGGATGCGCCCCGCGCTGATCGAGGAGGTGGACGAGCTGCAGCACGGCGACACGAACATCATCGTGCAAGCCGGGCCGAAGTGGCTGGACGCCGGCGTCTCGCACGACACGCTGCGGGCGGTGCTGGAACGGCTGGCGCCGTACGCGCGCGTCGTCGCCGCGCCGGGCGAGGCGCAGGCGGTGCGCGAGCTGACCGGCGTCGTGCCGCAAACGTTCCCGACGGTGCGCGCGTGGGTCGAGGCGCTCGGCCGCGCCGACCTCGTCGTCTCGGTCGACACCGGCGCCGCGCATGTCGCCGGTATGGCGTGCGCGCGCGTGGTCGACGTGTTCCCGGACGAGAACTTCGAGGCGCAGGTGCGCCGCTGGCGGCCGTGGGCCGCGCCGTACCGCGCGTTTCGCGGCTCCGAGGTGAGCGGCGGTGCAGGGAGCGCGTTCATCGAAACGATCCTCGATGGCTTCTGAGCGCGCGCTGCTGGTCGCGGCCGGCGGGGGGATCGGCGATACCCTCCTCGCGGGCGTGGTCGCGCGCGCGCTGCGCTCGCGGTTCGCCGCCGTCGATGCCGTGGTGCTGCCGGCGCACGCGGAGGTCGCGTCGCACAATCCTTTTATCGAGCGGGTAGTCCCGTTCGGCACGCGGCTGCCCGCGCGCTACGACGCCGCGGTCGTGACGTGGGCGACGGCGCGCACCGCGCTGCTGCCGTGGCTCGCGCGCATCCCGCTGCGCGCGGGGCAAGCGCGGCGACCGTACTCGTTTCTGTTCACACACCGCGTCGTCGTGCGCAGCGAGCTCGGCGACCGCACCACGCACTGGACGCAGATCCTGCTCGACTTCGCGCGCGCGCTCGGCTGCGACACGGCGGATGCGGCGCCGCAGTTCGCGCTGCGCGACGACGAGCGCCAAGCCGCGCAGCAGTTGCTGCGCGTGCACGACGTCGACGGCGCGTACCACGTGCTGCACCCCACGCGCGGTCTCTCGGCGCAGCGCTCGCGCTGGCCGGTCGACGGCTTCGTCGCGCTCGCGAAGCGGCTCGTCGCGCGCGACGGCGTGCCCGTGCTCGTGACCGGATCGCCCGACGACGCGCCCATCGCGGAGGCGATCGCCGACGGCGCGGGGCGCGGCGTCGTCGCCGTCGCGGGCGCGACGACGATCGGGATGTTCGCCGCGGTCGCGGAACGCGCGCGCGCCGTC
>DASZBS010000089.1:0-8251 GCA_035943995.1 Candidatus Elarobacter sp.
GATCAGCATCCGCGGCGGCGACTACGACCAGATCGGCTACGAGCTGGACGGCGTCCCCGTCAACCGCGCGTTCGACAACTATCCGTCCGGATCGCTGTCGTCGCTGGGCCAGCAGGAGCTGCAAGTCTACACCGGCGCGACGCCGGCGAACTCCGAGGCCGAAGGCATCTCGGGCTACATCAACCAGGTCATCCGCACCGGCACCGCGCCGGCGTCGCGCAACCTGACGCTGGCGATCGGATCGCCGATCTTCTACAACAAGGTCGCGTTCGAAGCCGGCGGCGCCAACCCGGGGCGCACGTTCTCGTACTACATCGGTGCGGGCGCGTACAATCAGAACTTCCGGTACTACGACCAGTTCAACGGCGCGAGCCTGCAGCAGGACTACGGTCCTCCGATCACGCCGTGCTCGGGCGCGGCTCCCGGCGCGAACGTCGGCTGCTCGAAGGGTGCCGTCGACTACACCAACGGCGGCACGCTGCCGGCGTACGTCCTCGGGCCGTACATGTACGCTCCGAACGGCGTCCAGACGCAGGCCGCCGTGCAGGATCGCGACACGGTCGCGAACTTCCACTTCGGGCTCCCGCGCAAGGACGGCAACAAGGACGACATCCAGCTGCTGTTCGACAACAACTTCATCAACAACCCGACGTACGACTCGACGAACGATCTCGGCGGCGCGAAGTTCGCCGACGCGAGCGGCCTGGGCGTCCCGTCGTACTACGACGGCTACACGTTCACCGGCGCCCCGTCCGGGACGCTGCTCCCGATCGGCTATTCCGGCGGCGGCGTGATCCCGTATCTGTTCCCGCAATCGCCCGGCGGCCGCAACGCTCCGGGCTTCCGGACCTGCGACATCAACCACCAGGGCATCACCAACGGCTGCATCGAGCCCGACCGGCGCGATGCGTTCAACAACAACCAGTCCGTGCTGAAGCTGCAGTACCAGCACAACTTCGGAACGAACGCGTTCCTGCGCGTGTACGGTTACACGTACTACTCGAACTGGCTGCAGACCGGCCCGCAGACGACGTTCGGTGACTACGTCGGCTACGTGCCGTCCGACTACGAGCTTTCGAGCCACACGCGCGGCGTGAGCGTCCAGTTCTCGGATCAGCTCAACTCGCAGCACCTGCTGTCGGTGCAGGGCTCGTACACCACCGCGACGACGCTGCGCGACAACAACACGCAGATGCTCAACGGCACGTCGTCGTCCATCACCGACCGGCGTGACGTCGGCCTCCTGGTCGACTCCTCGAACCCGCTCAACGGCGTGTGCTACGGCCCGAGCGGCCCGGCGGTCAACGCGCCGGTCAACTGCTTCAACGGCAGCGGCAGCAACTTCAACGGCGGGGCCGGCGGGTTCTCGTTCCGCAAGGCGGCGCTGGGCACGGTCACGCCCGCGACCGGCATCTGCGGCGGCGGGCCGTGCCAATATCTCGTCATCAACAACGGGCCGTACGCGACCTACAACACGGTCGTGCCGAAGTTCTCGGCGTTCTCGATCACCGATCAGTGGAAGCCCACGGACCGGCTGAACATCAACCTCGGCCTGCGGCTCGACCGGTTCGAGTTCGACGGTTCGAACACCACGAACACGCCTGCGCGCCAATTCCTGTACACCGCGTACAACGCGCAGTTCCCGACGAACAAGCAGTTCAACGTCCCCAACCAGGTCGAGGCGTACAACGTCATCCAGCCGCGCCTCGGCATGACCTACACGGTGAATCCGACCACCGTGCTGCGCGCGAGCTACGGCCGCTACGGCCAGGCTCCGAACGCCGCGTTCGAGCAGTACGATTTCCTACAGCCCAACGCACCGTCGAAGCTGCAGAACTTCGCGGCGTTCGGTGTCGGCAACACGCCCGCCCACGCGATCCGTCCGGAAGTCTCGAACAACTACGACTTCTCGTTCGAGCATCAGTTCAAGGGCGACACGTCGATCAAGCTGACCCCGTTCCTGCGCAAGACGCAGGACCAGATCCAGCAGTTCTTCCTCGATCAGAAGACCAACTTCGTCTCCGGCCTCAACGTCGGCCGCCAGACGTCGGAAGGTGTCGAGCTCGAGATCGACAAGGGCGATTTCTCGCGCAACGGGCTGGCGGGACGTCTCTCGTTCACGTACACGAACAGCTACATCAACTACACGCGTGAACCCAACGGTCAGTCCGTGATCGACGGCTTCAACGGCGCGATCGCCGCGTACAACGCGTACACGGGCGCCGGCGGCGGCGCGAAGTGCTACACGACGGCGGGCCTCGCCGACAACGCGTGCGGCGCGGGTTCGCTCGCGAATCCCTACTACAACGCGCCGCCTCAGGCGCTGATGGACGTCAACGGAAACTACTCGACGTTCGACACGTTCCCGGGCGGCATCGGTGCCGGCGGGTACACGTCGTTCGGCGCGCCGTACGTCGCAACGCTGGTCCTGCAGTACAAGCACGGCCCGCTCTCGATCACCCCGGCGCTCCAGTTCACGGCCGGCAACCGCTACGGTGTGCCGCTGTCGACCGGCGGCATCTATCCGAACCTGTGCACCGGCGGCCTCGGCGGTTCGCCTACCGGCGACCCGCGGTACCCGTACGGCGCACCGGGCGGGGCTCCGTACGACGTGACGACGTGTTCCGATCCGGGCGGCGTCAACATCCTCAACCAGGGCGTCGGGAACGACCCGACCTATCTGGCGGTGCCGAACCCGTACACCAAGCGGTTCGACGGCGTCGGCGCGTTCGTGTCGCCGTCGCAGCTCCTGCTGCACACGCAGATCACCTACGACGTGAACAAACGGCTCACGCTCGTCGGCAACTTCGCGAACATCATCAACCGCTGCTTCGGCGGGACGAAGGTGCCGTTCGCGGTCAACCATGCGTGCAACTACGGCGCCACGTACGGTGCGGGCTCAGGCCCGGCGCCGCTCTCGGGCGGTCTGTACAACCCCGGCAATGCGATTCAGCCGATTCTGGCCAGCCCGTATCAGCCGTCGTTCCCCGGTTACCCGTTCAACATGTACTTCGAGGCTCGGATCAAACTCTAAGCTTCGGCGTCAGCTGAACAAAAAGACGGCCCCCGCTTCGGCGGGGGCCGTCTTTTTGGGTGGCTTCGTAGGATCGGCTCAGCGGGGGACGCGGAGCTGCTGACCGACGCGGAGGTTGGCGCTGGCGAGGTGGTTGGCGCCGACGATCAGGTCGACCGTCGCCTGGACGTCGCCAGTGGCCGGGGTCGTGCGCTCCGCGAGCGTCCAGAGCGTTTGGCCCGGCTGCACCGTGATCGTGGCGTAGGCCACCGGCGGGGCGGCGTGGACCGTGCTGGAGAGCGCGGGGAGCGTCACCGCCAAGCAGAGGCCGCCGAGGGCGACCAGCGGCATGAGGGTCGGTTTTCGTTTGGGCGTGACGCGCATGTGCCTATTCTTTCCCCTAGATGTTGTGCCAAACGCCTGTTCGTCCACCACATGATACCAAGGCCGGCGGCTGCGAGTCAAGGTGGGTACGAACATATGTTTGCTCTCGTGCGGCATCTGTGATAGTATTGCCGCAATCAATGCGGCATCCACGCGGTGCCGTCGGCGAGCGTCTCACGGCGCAATGCCTACTGGGTGGCATTCTCCCAAGGAGGGTCTGGATGGCCGAACGGGCCACGACCGACAAGCAGCAGCGGATCCTCGACGTGATCCGCCAGTTTACGTCCGACCGCGGGTTCCCGCCGTCGGTGCGGGAGATCGGCGAGCGCGTCGGGCTCTCGTCGTCCTCGACGGTGCAGTCGCACCTCAAGACGCTCGAGCGCCGCGGCCTGCTCAAGCGCGATCCCACCAAGCCGCGGGCGCTCGTCGCGACGCGCGGCGACGACGAGCCGCAGACCATCGAGTCGATCACGCTGCCGGTGGTCGGGCGGGTGGCGGCCGGCGTGCCGATCACCGCTTCCGAGAACCTGGAGGACCAATTCGTCCTGCCGGCGTCGTGGGCGCCGCGGACCGGCGGCTTCGTGCTGCGGGTCAAAGGCGACTCGATGATCGACGCGGCGATCCTCGACGGCGACCTCATCGTCGTCGAGCAGCGCCCGACGGCGAACAACGGTGAGATCGTCGTCGCCATGATCGACGGGGAGGCGACCGTCAAACGGTTCTACCGCGAGCACGGCCGCGTCCGGCTCCAGCCGGAGAACGCCAGCATGGCGCCAATCTACGCCGACGATGTCACGATCGTCGGCCGAGTCGAGGCCGTCATCCGGAAGCTTTAAGCCGGGGATCGAGCCGCCGGCCGGCGATGGGCTGATCGCGCGCTTCGAGCGCGCGATCGCGCCGTACGCGCAGCGGTTCGCCGAGGCGCCGCCGACGCAGGCGCTGCGGGTCACGCTGCCGCTCGCATTCGGCGTCGTCGTCCTGTACCTCGTCGTGCTGCTGATCCACGAGCCGTTTCGCGGCTGGGCGCACGTCTCCGAGCTGATCCGGCGGTTCATGCCCGACGCGTTCGCGCTGGCGTCCGTCGTGATGGTGCTCGCGCTGTCCTACACGCTCGCCGGCCGGCTGCGCTATGCACGCCCGCCGCTGATGGCGACGGCGCTGGCGGCGTTCGTGCTCGCGCTGCCGCGCGACGCAGTGGTCGCGGTCGCCACGTTCGCGCGCACGGCCGGCGCGAGTGGGCTGGGCGCGTTCGCCGTGACGCTCGGCGCGAGCGGGCTGTTCACCGCGATCGTCGTGTGCCTCGCGACCGCCGGCGCGATCGGCCTCGGCCGCCGCCGGTACGGCGTCGCCGCGGGCACCGCCGCGGCCGTGGCGGCGGTGCTGCTCGTATCGGGCGGCCTCTTCACGCTCGGGGTCTCGCTCGCGGGCGCGCTGTCGGCCGCGCTCGCGCCGCTGGGGACGCTGGGCGACAGCTTCGTCGCGCTCGCGCTCATCACGGCCATCGAGGCGGCGCTGTGGGTGGTCGGGATCCACGGGCCGGCGCTGCTGGCCGCCGTCGTGCTGCCCGTCTATTACCAGTTGCAGTTCCAGAACACCGACGCGCACCTGCACCACGCGCCGATCCCGCACATCGTCGCGGTGTCGACGTTCATGTTCGTGTTCCCGGGCGGTTCGGGCGCGACGCTGCCGCTGGTCGTGCTGATGCTGCGCAGCCGGCTGGCGCGGCTGCGCCGGCTCGCGTACGCGTCGGTCGTCCCGGCGATCTTCAGCATCAACGAGCCCGTGATCTTCGGGCTGCCGATCGCCTACAATCCCGTGCTCGCCGTGCCGTTCGTCGCCGCGCCGGTCGCGCTCGCGTGCACGACGTACGCCGCGATGGCGCTGGGCTTGGTCGGGCGGCCCGTGCTGTTCATCCCCGCCACGTTTCCGGCGTTCATGAACGCGTTCCTGACGACGCTCGACTGGCGCGCGTGCGTGCTGGTCGCGGTCAACCTCGTCGTGGCCGGCGCGATCTGGCTGCCGTTCCTGCGCGTGTACGAGCGCGCGGAGCTCGCGCGCGTCGCGCGCGCGTAGCGGTTGCGCCCAGTATGATCGAAACGCTGCTGAGCGGCCTCGACGTCGACCCGCGCGTGCGCGCCGCGGCGGAGCGCGCCGCGCCGTGGCTGGAGCGGCGCGACCCGCGCACGACGGCGGTGCGCGCGCGCGTGCTGCGCGCGTTCCTCGACGAAGGGATCGCGGAGAGCGACCTCGCGGGCACGACGGGCTACGGCTACGACGATCCCGCGCGCGAGCGCTACGAGTCGCTGCTCGCGCGCGTGTTGCGCGCGGAGCGTGTGCTGGCGCGGCTGTCGATCGTGAGCGGCACGCACGCGATCGTCGCCGGCTTGGACGCGCTGCTCGCGCCCGGCGCCGGGCTGCTCGCCGCCAACGGCGCGCCGTACGACACGCTGCGCCACGCGATCGCGACGGCGCCGTACGCGCTCGTCTCGCGCGGCGTGCGCTATGCGGAGGTACCGCGCACGCCGGGCGGCGACACCGATCTCGCGGCGTTGCGCGCGGCGGTGCGCGACGGGCGGCCGGCGGTCGTGTTCGTGCAGCGCTCGCGCGGGTACGCCGTGCGCCGCTCGCTGTCGATCGACGCGATCGCGGCGGTCGTCGCGGCGGTGCGCACCGCGCATGCCGGCGCGGTGGTGTTCGTCGACAACTGCTACGGCGAGCTCGTCGAGGAGCGCGAACCGCTCGAGGCGGGCGCCGATGTGATCGCGGGCTCGCTCATCAAGAACTTGGGCGGCGGCATCGCACCCACCGGCGGCTACGTCGCGGGCCGCGCGGAGCTGGTCGAGCGCATCGCGGCGCGCGTGTTCGCGCCCGGCATCGGCGCCGGGCTCGGGCCGACGCTCGGCTTCGGGCGTGCGTTCGTGCAAGGGCTGTTCTACGCGCCGCTGGTCGTCGCGGAAGCGCTGCGCGGGCTCGATTTCGCGGCCGCGCTGTTCGCGGAGCTCGGCTTCGCCGTCGATCCCGCGCCGGGTGACATGCGGTCCGACATCGTGCAGGCGATCCGGCTCGGCTCGCGCGAGCGCTTGATCGCGTTCGCGCGCGGGCTGCAGCGCGCGCTGCCCGTCAACGCGCGGTTCGCGCCGGAACCCGGCCCCGTGCCCGGCTACGTCGATCCCGTCGTCATGTCGAGCGGCTCGTTCGTGAGCGGCGCGACGATCGAGCTGTCGTGCGACGCGCCGCTGCGCGCGCCGTACGAAGTGTACCTGCAGGGCGGCGTCACCGCCGAGCACGCCGCGCTGGGCGCCGTGCTGGCGGCGAACGCCGTCCTGCAGCTAGCCGCGAACGGCTAGGTCAGTTGCACGCGTCCCACGTGAACGGGCAGCACGTGTTGCTGCACGCTTTCGAGTTGGTGCACCCGTGGGTCTGCAGCGAAAACCCGAACGCGGGTTTCAGCGCGGCGTCGCGGGCGGGCTCCTCGCGGAGGTCGAGGTCGTCGAAACGGAATTCAGTAGGCATGATAGCGCTCTTTCACGCTGCGTCGCGGGACTACGGTATCGTGACCGTCGTCTGCGTGCAGCAGATGTGCGTGCACGCGCGTGTCGCGGTGCACAGGTGGCTGTAGCCCGTCGCGGTCGTCGTGGGCTCGGCGTCGAGCGCGTGACTCGCGCGGGCGGGTTCCTCACGCAGGTCGAGCTCGTCGAAACGGTATTCGGTCGGCATGACGCTCCTAACCCGTCGTGGGGGGATATTGCGGCGGCGTGCAGCACAGGTGCGTGCACTTCGCGCTGTTCGTACACTCCCAGGTGTACGTCGTCGGGTACATCGCCGCGTGACCGCTCATCCCGGCGCGAGCGGGTTCTTCGCGCAGGTCGAGCTCGTCGAAGCGAAACTCGGTGGGCATGACGTTTCTCCTCGTGATGTGATGATGCGTGCTAGGCGAACGCCGGCGGGCAGGTGCAGCAGACTTTCGTGCAGTGCACCGTGTTGGTGCACAGCTCGGTGAAGCCGCTGCTGCCGAATTGCGGCGTGCGGTCGGAGTCGCGAGCGGGCTCCTCGCGCAGGTCCAGGTCGTCGAAGCGAGATTCGGTCGGCATCGGTCTACTCCAATCCGGGGTTGCAGGTGCAGCAGATTTTCGTGCAGCGCGCCGTCGCGGTGCACGTCTCGGTGAAGCCGCTGCTGCCGAACAGCGGCGTACGGCCCGCCGCGCGGGCGGGCTCTTCGCGCAGGTCGAGGTCGTCGAAGTGAAGCTGAGGTGGCATGGAACGTTCCTTTCACGAGCGAGTGGGCTCAGTCGGGCAGCAGCCCGAACAGCGGAAGCCAGCGCCGTTCTTGCGCGGTCGCGGCGTCGATCAGAAACTGCGCGACACCCAGCGCCGCGTCGAGGAAGCCGGCCCGGTCCTCCTCGCGCGCCGCAGGCAGGTTGTAGCTGCGGTAACCGAGCGGCGCGCGCTCGTCGAAGTCGTCGAGCACCGTGCGCGCGAGCCGCTCGGCGTGCCGCGCGAAGCGTGCGCCGCGCGCGGCGAAACGCCACGCGATCGTCGCGACGCCCGCGCGCCCGTGGCACAGCGCGTCGTCCCACCGCCCGAGCTCGGGCTCCGCGTCGTCGAGGACGCCTGCGAGCGCGTTCGTGGCGAGCGCGCGCAAGGCGTCGTCGCCCTCGAGCCGCGCGCGGTCGTCGAGCACCGCGGCGACGCCGACGGTCTGATAGCACCACGCGCGGCGCGCCGACGGCCGTTCCGCGGCGCGCCAAACCGAGCCCCAGCGGTGCGCGCCGCCGGCGACGTGCGCGCGCGCCAGCAGCAGCTCGGCGTAGCGCCGCGCGAGCGCGCGGTCGTCCGGCAGCGCGGCGTTGAGCG
>DASZBS010000090.1:0-1537 GCA_035943995.1 Candidatus Elarobacter sp.
TAGGTGCGGTAGAAATAGTATGAAGTTCCGTTTTTCTTCGTCCACAGAAAGCCGCAATTACCGTCGAACGTCAGCGTTGCATGCACCCCGGGCGGCGGTGTCGTCACCCAGTTCGTGCCGCTGACGTGGGTCAGCGCGTAGTCGTATCTGGTTCCGTCGATGTCGTAGACGCTTTCTGTCGACCCGTCGGCACTCTTGGAGATGTGAGCGTCGAACGTGTTCGTCCAACCGTTTCCGTACAGGCTCGGCGGCGCGCCGTCGCTCCCCGCGACATCGTGCTGGCTCTGTGAGTTGTAGGTCCGCTGAAATACTAGCGGCAGTCCTTTGTGAGGCACCGACATGTCGACGTCTTGTAGCAGCACGTTTCCTGTGCCGATGTTGACGATCGCCTGCCCGCCGCCGGGTATGCCCTCGTCCTTATAGCGCCACCAGTGGTTGATTCCCGTACCCGAGTTCGACGAGACGCTTCGTGTGCTGCGAACGCCAGATGGGGTGGGAGGGGCCGCGCCGCGCGTGCGTGCGGGCGAGACGGTGCGGGGGGCAGTTGCAGGCTCCGGAGTCGGCAGGCTCGCTTGATGCATCTGCATCTGCCTAACTCGCGCCCGTGCAGCGGCCAGTATGCGATCGATCTCGATTGGATGGAGCATCGGGTAGCCGGGAACGTGCGTCCCTGCGGGTGGACGCACCGCTCTCTCGGAGGGTTGGTTAGCGCGCACTCTCAATCCGCTGAAGGTTTGAGCGGGACGACGTGCCGGTTCGGGGATTACGATCCGTTGCGGCGGTGTGTGCGCCTCGGACGGTGCAATTTGCATATGAATCCCTGACACCGGCATCCGCGAACCGAGCGCTGCAGCCGGTGGTATGCAAAATTGGGACGAAACCATAAGCATCGCTACCATACCGACGATGCAACGACGCAGTAAATTGTTCACCCGATCACCCTCTCGACCGCAGTATCGCAGCGCCGACGCTCCTCAAACGCTTACTTCGATAGTGGCCCACGGTAGTGGTTGATCGCAATCCCCTCCGAGAGAGGGGATCCGAATGCACAGTCGATGACCGCGACTTGACCGAAATCAGGCAGATGCGCTAGGAATGGGACGAGGTCGCTCATTTGAGCGGACGCCCCAACAAGGAGTTTCCCTTTCATCATAAATTGCGAAGATTCGCAATAGCATTATAGCACGAACATGCGTTCGTATCAACAATGCGGACGAACGAAATTCAAAGCGGTTCCGGCGCCGACGTGGCGTGAAACTAGGACTCGGGAGGACGGATCATCACGACGCCGTCGCGGCCGGGGACGTGCGACGCGATTCCGGCGCGCACGAGATCGGCGATTGCCGTCTCCACCTCGGGGCGCGTCGCGCCGCCCGTTGCCTTCGCTTGTTGCCAACGCGGTGTCGACGAGCATCAGCGCCGCGTCGATGGTCAAGGCCGGCGCATCCGTTGGGTCGACGCGGCCGACGAGCGCGTTCTGCGCGTTCCAGGCCGTGCTGTGGAGCACCGACGCGATGACGGCGAGACGCTTCTCCTC
>DASZBS010000091.1:0-85912 GCA_035943995.1 Candidatus Elarobacter sp.
CCGCTTGCGCTCGTGCGCACGCGGTGGGTCGATATCGCCAAACCGGAGATCGCTCGTGCCTAGAGTTCGCGACGTCTGCTCGCACGTCCGGTCGAAAAACGCCGGCCCGTTCTGGATCACGATCGACCTATTTTTCGACGGCGAGGAACTCTATCGCAGGTACCGCGACGACCGCGTGTTCACGCCGGGCCGCATTGCGCCGCTATTCGGGACGCAGGCCGCGCTGGTGAAGCGATTCCCGGTCGACCGTCTCAACATGCTCAAGATCTCGTTCCCGCGCCCGAAGCCTCAGGGCGGGATCGTGGAACGCGACATGCATTCGGGACAACAGTACGTCCGCGTCCTCGCCCTGGAGCTCGACGAGGAAGAGCGTGTCGTGAGTTCCCGCCTCAGGTGACCTTGCAGCCTTCGGTGAGGTAGTCGTCGCCGAGCACGATGCGCATGTGCGTGCCTACCGGGAGCACCGCCTGGCCGCCGAAATGGACGAAGTTGTACACGCCGATGGCGCCGGCGGCCAGATGAAATCCGGAACCCTTTGCGAACCCGAGCGCGCTGAAAATGGACGGCGCATTCCGCGAGGGCCCCGCGTGGAGCGCGGGCGCATCCGTCGACGGCGCGATCATCGCGGGGACGTGGGTCCCGTCAGCGAGCTCCAGGTAGCGGACCTCGACGCCGATCTGTCCGGCCTTTCCGCCCCGTCTTGCGCCGCGCACGAAGTCCACGACGCCAAACCCGTTCGCGACCGGCTGCCCGTCAGCGGGGGTCGCCGTAAAGTGGAACACCTCGCCGCCGCGCAAGCTCTTCGAGTCGAGCGGCGTCGTCAGCGACGCGTCGACGACGCGGCACGGCGGCAGAACGACGGGCGCGGCGGCCGGCGAAGAGATCGGCTCGTCGGCGCGGACGGCGCTCATCGACATCGCGGCGTATATCACGAACGCGAACAGGGCAGCACGGGATCGATGAACGGCTGGCATGGCTCGATCGTACCGCCGCCGCATCGCTCACGCCCGTGGCTGCCATCACGGCGATGCTGACACTTGTCACGTCCGAATTCAAGGCGACGGTTTGCGTTCGGCGTCCAAATGCAGACGCGGACGCGCGTGATTCGCGACCAGGGCCGCCTCCGTGCGATGCCGCAATCCGAGCACGGATAGTACGGACGACACGAGGTTGCGCACCGTGCCTTCGCTCAGGTGCAAACGCTCCGCGATCTGGCGATTCGTCATCGCGGTTCCGAGCAGATCGAAGATCTCGCGCTCCCGCGGAGAGAGCCGCGCGACGTCCCGCTCCAGCGACTGGCGCGAAGCGGTCGTCTGGACCGCCAGCGACTGCACGAGGCCCGCGCTGAAGGGCGAGTAGCCTTTGTGGACCAGGCGAATGACGTCGGCGACGTCCTCCACGGGTGTTCCCTTCAGAATGTATCCGACCGCTCCGGCGTCGAGCGCCGCGTTGAGCAGCTCGACGTCCTCGAACGTCGTGAGCACCAGTGACTTCGCCGATATGCCGCGCGCTCGCAGCTCGGCGATCGCGGCGACCCCATCCATGACGGGCATCCGCACGTCCATCAGCACGACGTCGGGACGCAGACGCTGAACGCACGCGAGAGCTTCCCGGCCGTTTTGCGCCTCGCCCACGACCACGATGCCGTCCTGCGTCGCCAGCACCGTGCGCAGGCCTATCCGGAACATCTCTTGGTCGTCGACGATGACGACGCGGATCACGTCAGCGTACTCCCAGGCGCGAACGGTACGCGGATGCGCACGATGCTGCCGGTACCCGGTGCGCTCGTGATATCGATGGACCCGCCGACGGCGTCGGCCCGCGAACGCATGCCGCGCAGGCCGTGGCCGGTCGCGTTGAGATCCGGAAGAAAGCCGCACCCGTCGTCCTCGATTGCCACGATGATCGCCGAATCGTCGACGCTCGCTGTGACTCGGACCGAGCGCGCTCGTCCGTGACGCGTGGCGTTCGTGAGGGCCTCGCGGACGATGTTCACGACGTGCGTCGTCGTCGCGGCGGAAAATGTCGGCAGCGACATAGCGTCCAAGCGCAGAGTGATGCCGCTGCCGTCGCCGAAGTTGCGGCACACACGCCTGATCGCGACGTCGAGCGGTCCGCGCTCGAGCGGATCGACGTCCATCTCCCGGACCGCGCGGCGCACGTCCGCAAGCACCCGCAGCGACGACGCATGCGCCCGCGACACGTCGTGCGCGGCCGGGTGCGACCCGAGGACGTGCGCGGCAGACTCCAGCTGCAGCGTCAGGACCGTCAGCTCGTGCCCGATCGCGTCATGAATGTCGAGAGCGATGCGCTCGCGCTCCCGTAACGCCGCCACTTCGCCGACCCGTTCAACGTGCCGGCGCAGTTCCTCGTGCGCCTCGGCGAGTGCGGCATACCCGCGCCGCGCGGCGTTCGCGTACGACACGGCCGCCTGGACGATCGCCAGGGCGACGATGAAGAAGCCGGCGAGCTCCAACGCCCACGTTCGGGATTGCGCCTCCCCGGTCGTAGCCCGGGCCAGAACGATACCCAAGACCACCACGTCGACCAGGACGAAAATCCACCACTCGCCCAACATCATGTGGATGCCCGCGCGAAACGACGAGCCGACGACGAGCAAGGCCATCGCAACGGCGGGCGCGTGCACGGCCGCGAACGCGACGATGAGCGCGACGTCGGCGACAGCGAACACCACCGCTCGGCCGCCGCGACGGTGCCCGAGGACGCCGAGGGCGAAGTACGCTGCCAGCAGCACCAGCATGGCCGCGAGCTTGAAAGGCGTGCGTTGCGCGACGTCTCCGGCGAGAGCTGCGCCGCCCGCGATCACGAACACGACGGTGTCGACGACCGCCGGGAGGCGACGCGAGAACGCGTCGTCCGGACTCGCATGGAGTTCGGGTCGCATCGGTTCGCGTAGGTTTATACCAGGCGCCGCCATCATCCGCTCGTTCCCGCCTCGACGACCATGATCGTTGTCGCCGGGCGGCGGCCCGGCACGCGCATGGCCGGCTGCTTCCGCGCGGTGACTGCGTAGACGACCGGGATCAGCACGAGCGTGAGCAGCAGCGAACTGGCGAGGCCGCCGATCAGGACCGTGCCCATCGACTGGCGGAACGCCGCGCCCTCGGCGAAGCCTAGCGCCAGCGGCAAGGAGGCCAGGATCATCGCGGAGGTCGTCATCACGATCGGCGCAAACCGCCGCGCGGCGGCCGCGAGGATGGCATCGGTCGGGGTTGCGCCGTCGCGGCGCCGGCGGTTGGCGTAGTCGACCAGCAGGATGCCGTTCTTCGCGGCGAGCCCGAACAGCATGATGATGCTGATGACCGAAAACACGTTGAGCGACTGGTGCGCCGTCGCGAGCGCGCAAAGCGCGCCCACGAGCGCCACCGGCAACGTCGACATCACGATCAGCGGGGTCGTGAGCGACCCGAACAGCACGACCATCAAGATGTACATGCCCACGATCGACAAGCCGAGCACGAACGCGAAGCCTTTCGCGGTGTCCGCGAACAACTTGGAACCGCCGAACTTGAGCACGCGCGTCCCGGCGGGGAGAAAACCCGGCTGGGCGACGTGCGCATCCACGACGGCGAGCACGGAACCGACCGTCGTCCCAGGGTCCAGGGACGCCGAGACGGACGCGACGCGCTGGCGATCGATGCGGCTCAGCTTCGTCTGCACGGTGCCGGCTCGCAGGTTCGCCACATCCCCCAGACGCACGAACGAACCCGTGTTGGTGCGGACCGGGACGCGCGCGAGGTCTGCGACCGAGGTCCGCCGCCCCGCGGCGTCCTGCAGCAGAACGTCAACGAGCGCAGCGGGCCTGCGCACGCGCGTCGCAACGACGCCGCCGGTCGCGATGCGTGCTGTCAGCGCCGCCGTCGCCGGCGAGACGTTGAGGAGCGCGCACCGCCGCGCGTCGATCTGCACGTCGATCTGCGGCATCCGCACGCCGGTCGTCGACGCTACGTCGGTCGTCCCGGGAACGCCGCGCAGGACCGCGACGATCCGGTCTGCCGCGAGACGCACCTCTGCGTCGTCCGAACCGGTGACGGCGTAGGTCACTGGCGTCGACGACGACGCAGCGCCCTGATCCGCGCTGACGACCAAACTCGCGCCGGGAACGACCCGCGTCAACGAGCGGATCGCCTGGACGGCCGCGTCGGCGTCACGCCAATGCGCCCGGGGCAGGCGAATCATGAGCGTCGAGACGTATCCTCCGTCGGTCGAGCTCGGCTCGTCGGGCTTCGTCCCGGTCGTGGTGACCACGGAATCCACGGAGACCTCACGCCGAATCGCCGCCGCGAGCCGTTCGGTTCCGAGCTCGGTCGTTGCGATCGGCGTCCCGACGGGAAATGATAGGGCGGCCGTGATGCCGCCGTCCTCCGACGACGGCACGACCTCGGCGCCGATGAAGCCGAGCGGCACGAGAGCGAGCGAACCGAGCAGCAGCAGCGCGCACGACGCGATCACCAGCGCGCGCCGCCGAAGCGCCCACGGCAAGACGGCGTCGACGTAGCATCGCTCGACGATACGGAGCGGAGCGGTCATCGCGCGCAGGCGTCCGGCGAGCGCATCGTCATGCCCGCGCAGGGACCAGCGCGCGGCAAGCAGCGGCGTCAGCGTGAACGACACGAAGAGCGACACCAGCGTGGCGAACGCCACGACGAGTCCGAACTCGCGCAGCACGCGCCCGACGACACCTGAGGCGAAGCCGATCGGCACGAAGACGACGACGTCCACGAGCGTGATGGCAACGGCCGCCATACCGATCTGCGTGCGGCCGACGATCGCCGCCGATCGCCCGTCGCGGCCGAGCGCGAATTGGCGATGTATGTTTTCGAGCACAACGATGGAGTCGTCGACGAGGATGCCGATCGCCAGCGATAGCCCCATCGTCGACGAGACGTCCAGCGTGAAGCCGAGAACCCACATCGCACCCAGGGTCGCGCAAAGCGACGTGGGGATCGCGACAAGGACGACGATCGCGCTGCGCCACGCGTGAAGTGCGAGCATCAGCACGCAAGCCGTAAGGAAAACGCCCTCCAGCAAGCTCTGTCCCACGCCGGCGACCGTCGCCGCGGTGAGATCCGCGGAGTTGCTGATCTCGCGAAACGCAACGTCCGGACGACCCTGCGCTAAGCCGGCGAACGCACTCCGTACCAATGCCGTCGTACGCACTTCGTCCGCGCCCTGGCCGCGGCTGATCCGGAGCACGATCGCCCCGGCTCCCTCGGCATGCGTTATGATGCGCGGTTCGACGTGCCCCAGGTCCGAGGTCGCGACGTCGCCCACGCGCAGCGCGGACCCTGACCCGGCCGCAAGCGGAAGCGGAAGCGCGGCGAGGTCGGCGGCCGTATGCACGTCGCCGTGGACGGCGACGGAGGTCTCCTGCGCTCTATTTGCGATTCGGCCGCCCGGATACGTGACGTTGTCGCTGCTGAGCACGGCATAGAGGTCGGTGAGCGTCGCGCCGACGGCCGCGAGTCGTTGCGCATCGGGGCGGACGTGGAACTCAGAAGCCTGCGCGCCTTGGTGCACCACGGTTTCCACGCCCGGAACGGCGCGCAACGTGCCTTCGACCTGCATGGTGACCAAGTCGGAGAGCTCCCCCGCGGAAAGCCGCGTTGAAGAGACCGCCTCGGTGAGGATCGGACCGCCGCCGACGGAGTGCTTCGTCACGATGGGCGGGTCGAGATCGGCCGGCAGGTAGATGCGGGCCGCATCGACCCGGTGCTGCACGTCGGTGAGCGCGGCATCGATGTCGGCGCCGAGCGCGAGCTGCACGGCGATGAGCGTCTCGCCGTCCTGGACGCTGGCCTGCATCGTGTCCTCGTCGTGCAAGCCGTAGATCTGGTCTTCGATCGGCTTGACGACAAGTTGCTCCATCTCGGCGGGCGACGCGCCCGGATACGACGCCGTGATCTCGATGGCCGGAGCGGTGATGTCGGGAAGGAAGACGATGCCGAGGTTCGCGGACGCCAGGAGACCGGCCACGATAACCGCGGCCGAGAGGATGCCGACAACGACCGGGTTATCGACGGAAAGCCGTGTCAGCGACATCGAGAACTACGGTAGCCGCGTGAGCGACCAGACCTGATCGATGTGGATTTTGCGGAATGGCACGCTCGCGTCGAACGTGTTACGCGCCGAGGCACTCTCGACGCGGTCCCGGACGACCGTCGCGCGGACGTCGACCGCGATGTGCGCGCCCACGCCTCGGATCCTCGCGGTGGTCTGGCCCGTAAACTCCAGCGACTTGGAGCCTCCGATGTCGGTCGAGGTGCATGCAACCGGTACGGACACTTCTTGATCCGCGACAAACACGTTCACCGTCGATCGGCCGTCGCGGTCGCGCCCGCGGAGCGCCGACTGCAGTTGGTTGTACGGTTCCGCGACGGCGCGCAAACGCCCGTCGACCCGCACGACGCCGTCGTCACCGACGGCAGATTGCGCGTCCTCCGCAGGTGACGTCGAGGCGATGCGGACGCCTTGCGGCGTTCGGGTCAGCGTCAGCGTGGTGTCGGCTTGCCCGCCCTCCTTGACGCCGGCGGTTTTGAGATGTAAACGATAGACGACAGCCTCCCCTTGAGCGCGCGGTCCCGGCTGGACCGACCCCTCCTGGGCGGCGATGGGCGACTGAAAGGACGACGTCAAGAGCGCCGCCGCTACGACGGCTGTGGTGTATCTCATCGTTCGGCCAGCATACGGCGACGACGAACGCACGAGCGAGTCGCAGACGTCAGCCCTCGCGTGACAACCGTCATGCGGCTTCCGCGCCTCGGCGTACGAGAGCGGTGCCGATCGTTCTCGCACGGCCGTCCGAACGCGACGGAGGATGCTCCGGGCGCTTTGGCGCGCGTCAAAAAGATCGGCGCTCGCACGATCGACCGCGGGGAAGACGGCGGCGTCTTTCGGACTGACGACGCAACGCGCGATCTCTATGTGCGTGAGAAGCGACGCGAGGTCGCCCCGCAGGGCTTCGTGCGCGTCAGCACCCTCGCGCTCACGCTCGAAGATGGCGGCCGTCGCTGTTACGCGGCCGCTGTGCCGGTGCAAATCCTCATGCGCACGCCAGAGCTCCCGGTACGACGTGCGCGCGACAGCAGCGAAGCCAAGGGCTCCGAAGAGCAAGGCGAAGATCGTAAGCGTGCAGCAAAGCACCCAAGGCATATGCCTGAGTATGACGGGACGCGACCCGGTTCACACGTGCCGTTTGTCATAAGGTCATGACAACATGCGCCGGGGAATCCAGACGAAACCGCGGGCTCCGACCGCATGGATAACGTGAACGATAACGGTGCACTAGAACGTCAGCGCGGCCCATAGGCAAAGCGCCGCCGGACGCGGACGCATGAGCTGAGGGCGCCCGGGATGCACAAGGACGCAATTTCGAATCAGATTTCAGCCTTCAAGGCTGCGAACGCATCGCAAAGGTACTCACCGATTGGGCGCTGAGCGCCTTCTTCGTGCCAGCCGTCAATCGCAACGCGTAAAGCGCCAACCGAGGCCATCGCCACGAGTCGCAGGACGGCCTGAATCGGGCCACAACTGGCGGAGCGCAGCAAATATCCCGACCTTCGCATAGTACGAGGAGTCCTCGGGCGATGCGGCAATTCGCGTGCCGACGCGGCTGATGAAGGCGCAAACGGACTCGCCGGTCGTCCATTCGGCCACTTGGTACCGCGTTACGCCTGCTTCCGCAACAATGTACGTCGCCCCCATCGGAGAGCTCAATTCGTGCGCCGTTTTCGCCCACCGCGACGATCGTTCGAGAGCTGCAGGCCACTGTCGAAGCCGCCGTTCCCGGCGTCCGCTATCTCAGCTCGAGAGTCTTAGGTGGTGCGTGAGGAAGGCGATTGATCGCCGCCACGAGTCGTCCGCCGCGTCGCGCTTAAACGCTGAGCCCTCAATGTCGAAGAACGCGTGTCGCGCGCCTTCATAAATCTTTACGTCGGTAGCTACCGCCACGTTTTGCAATGCCTCAACGGTCTGCAGTGGAATCCCATGGTCCTCCGCGCCATAACTTGCCACGATGGGAACGTCGATAAGTTCGAGAGCCACATCGGCTAAGGATCCGTACCAGATAGCCGCTGCGGAATAGGTTTCAGCGCGGTCCATAGTTCGCAGAAGCGCTATCGTCCCACCCATGCAAAAACCCGCAATCCCGACCTTACCTTGTGAAAAGCGTTGCTTTATCCACATGGTCGCTGCTTGTATGTCTGGCTCGACCGTCTCTTTCGATAATTTCTTCGCAAATGGCAAAAACTCTGATGTATCATGCCCCTCGTCGCCACTCGGTGCATCGAATCGCGCATATAAATCCGGGACGATGATCGCAATGCCTTCTTTGGCGAATCGGCGTGCCGTATTACGCTGCTCGCCATTGACGCCCCAAAGATGCATTGCAAGTACGATTGACGGTGTCGTGTCATCGGCGCTGATCGGCTCTGCAAAATATGCTCGCATAAGACAACCCTCACGCTCTAGTTCGACAAACGCGGCGCTTATCGAGGGATCATCTTCGGAAACTCGCAAATCAGTATGCGCAAAATCAATGTCGCTCATGCGCGATATCATACGGCATGTATGACGATAGCATTACGCCATCCGTCGTTGTAAAAACGATCAAAACGTGCTATAAAAGACCCAGCAAGATCGTCGTTTGCGCCATGGAATACGCGGCGAAGTGTACGCATAGTGCGGTCACGACACTTCCAAGTCCAAGTGACGCGAGCGCCGTAAATAACGTTCAGCGCGACGACGATTGCCTACGCGCACAAAGAGCGCCGAGCTTGGCAGCCGAGCGGTTGAGTGCCTCGAAGTCGGCGGTCAGCTGATCGTCAGGGACATTGGCATCTATGTCTCGCAACGCCCGGTCTTGGAACTCGCCGTATTCGTTCAGAGCCACGGCCATGGGGGCAACGAAGGCGTAGAGCGCGAGCCTATCATTATTGAAGTCGTTATCGGCTGATACGGCTTGCTGTGAACGGCAGGCGGAACCTTCACGATTCGGGGCCGGTCATCGGGCCTCGCAGGAGGGGTGTAGTCCGCACCGTAGGCCGGTCCCCGCGCGACGTGGTCGGGAAACCCTGTAACCACGCACGTTTGGGTCAAGCGCCAGCGTCTGAGCCGCTGACCGTTAATAAGCGGGTCGTTGGTTCGAGTCCAACTCCGGGAGCCAGATTCACGAGGAAAAGGCCGTCTCGGTTCAGGCGGCTTTTTCTTTCTGCTACGTCGGCGTGAACACGTAGGTGTGCTGCCCGTCGCGCAGCGTGAGCGTGCGCGCGCCGCTGCCGAGCACGAACGCGAAACCCTGATTGCCGGGATCGATCGTGATGAACGACGTCGTACCGTCTTCGTTTTTGCGCGTCGCGATTCGGCTGGAGAAGGCTGTGAATCGAAACGTCAGTCCGCCGGCGTCGCGGACGACGGTGATCGGTCCGAGGTCTGGATTCGTGTACGACGTGGCGAGCTGCGCGGCGGCATCGGCCGCTGCGGGCACCGTGATCCTCGCGCGCCGCACCGCGACCGACTCGAAGAGGAGCTTCGCGCCCGTTGCGACGTCTTCCGCGGCTTCCGGCGTGCCGTCGTACAGCACCTCGAGGATGCGCCGCATGAACGGGTCGCGCATCCCAACCCCTTGATCGGCGTTGGTGAGGAACACTGCGCCCACCTGAGCATCCGGGAAGGCGTACCAGTCGCTGTGATAGCCGGCCAGGTCGCCGCCGTGGTGCACGATGGTGACGCCGTACGTGGCATCGCTCATGAGACCCATGCCGTACCAGCCGCTCTCGCCGATCGCGACGGTCCGCTCGCGCCGCTGCAGGAGGCTCTTCTCCGAGACCAGCCGCCGGCCGTTCGGGAGGACGCCCCGAGTGAGCTCGTTCTCGACGTAGCGCGTCATGTCGTGCACCGACGACCAGGCGCCGCCCGCCGGACGGTATGGGGCGATCGCGTCGTCGATCGCGACGTTGTCCGGTGCCGTCTTCCCGTCGACGTCGAATCCGTAGGGATCGGCGTGATCGCCCGCGCGTGCCTTCGCGGTGTCGAACGTCGTGCTCCGCATGCCGAGCGGATCGAACACCATCGTCTGCATCGCGCGGTCGTACGCGGCACCCATCTCCATGCTCGGGTACGCGACGTGTCCGCCGATGTAGCCCGCGGCGGTCGCCATCAGGTTGTTGTACTGGAACACCTCGCCGAATTTGCTGGTGGGCGCGGTTGCGGCGAGCAAGTCGAACGTCTTCGTCACCGGCGTCTGCGGCGTCGTCGTGAAGATCCACTCGAAGTCTTTGCGCGGAAGACCGGTGCACGCGCACACGAGGTGCTTCACGAGCACGCTCTTGGTCGTCGCTTCATCGCCCAACCGAAACGACGGGAAGACGTCGACCACCGGCTCGTCCCAACGGAGCTTCCCCTGATCGACGAGCTCCGCGAGGAGCAGCGTCGACATCCCTTTCGTGTTCGAGGCGACCATGAACAGCGTGTTCGCGTCGACGGGCTGCGCCGTCGAGACATTGCGCACGCCGAACCCGCCTTCGAACACGACCTTGCCGTGATCGATGAGGGCGATCGCCGTGCCCGGCACGTGGAGTTGCTCCATCGCCGTCGTGATGAACGACTTTAGTGCCGCGATACGCTCCGGGGTCAAGCGGTGCGCCGTGCGCCCGGCGAACGTTTCGCGCACGTATCCGCCCGGCCGCATGCTTTCGACGATCAGGCCGACCTGCGCGCCGCGCTTCTCGAACGTCGCGCCGTTGCCCTCGAGGAGGAACACCGTCCACGTCGTGCCCTTACGAAGCGCGTACGCTTGCACGGCGACGTGTTCGGCCGGCGACGTTTCGTAGCCGACGACCGTGATCGCATCCCATCCGTCACGCGCGGGCAGATCGTTCGCTCTCAAGACCGGCCGCTTGAACGACGGCTGGTACGCAAGCCAGGCGCGGGCGGCGGCGTCGCGTCCTGTCTGTGCGCCGGTGACATCGACCACGGCGACGTGAACGTCCCCTTCCGGTGCCGTCAGCACGGTCATCTGCCCGCCGCCGGCGACCGTCCACGACTTCGGCGCCGTGAACAGCGCGCCGGACGCCGTCTTCAACGGCATGTCGGCAGAAAGAACGGTCGCGGGCGGGTCCGCGGCGCGCGCGGGCAGCGCGTTTGCGAGGAGGACTGCGGCGGCCGCAAAGGCCGCCACGCGCCGAACGAACGGCCGAACGATCATCATCAAAATTCTCCTCGGGGCCGCGTTACTACGGCCGGCGCCGGTCTGTTTCAGCGTGCGACGCGTTCGAGAACGGGCGATCGATCCATGCGCCGGATCGTGCGTGATTTGACAACCGGGAACGAGGCAGCGCGCAGCGGTGAGCGCAGGAACGCCTGGTGCTCCTTGGGTATCAGGCGGACATACTCGCCGGAATGCCTGGAGGTCTTCACGATGCGTCGAGCCCCGTGGTTCGGAGTCGCCCTCTCTCTTGCCGCGTGCGTAATGGCAGCTGGATGCGGCGGGGGCGGCGGTTCGAGGCAGAGCGCGCCGCCGGTGCCGCTCGTGCCCGACAGCGCGGTTCGCAGTGCCGCTTCGGTGCCGATCCCGACGCCGACCCCGATCCCGGGTGTCCAGCGGCTGCGCAGGCTCGAGATCGACCGCGACAAGGTGTTCATTGCAGGGATCTCGTCGGGCGGCTTCTTCGGCGTGCAGATGCACGTCGCGTACTCCAGGACGTTCAAAGGTGCGGCGATCTACGCCGGCGGCGTGTATCACTGCGCGAACGACAGCGTCGTGCTCGCGCTGACCCAGTGTGGCGGCATCGGCTTGTACCAGAGCACGCTCGCGGCATCCGAGGCGTATCTCGATCTGCAATCGGCGGCCGGAACGATCGACAACGAACGCAACCTGCGCGAGCAGCCGGTGTACTTGTGGTCCGGCACCCAGGACGCCCTCGTCAAGCAGCAAGAGATGAACGATCTCGAAAGCGAGTACCGGCACTACGGCGCCGACATCGTCGAATACGACAACGCGTTTCCGGCCGCGCACGGGTGGGAGTCGCCCGACGGCGAGCTCGCATGCGGCACGCAAGGCAGTCCGTACATGATCTCGTGCGCGTCGGGATCGCACGCGTACGACTCGGAGCGCACGTGGCTCGAAGGATTCTTCGGCCATCTGCATCCGCGCAACGGCGGATCGCTCAAGGGCAAGCTGGTCAACTTCGACCAGACCGAATTCGGCGCCGCTGCGACCAACTCGATGGACACGAACGGCTACGCCTTCGTCCCCGACCGCTGCTCCGACGACCACCGCTGCGGTTTGGTCGTCGCGTTCCACGGCTGCCTCCAGACGCAGGCGGACATCGGCACGAAGTTCGTCACCGAGTCCGGCATCGACGAATGGGCCGACACCAACGGCATCGTCGTGCTCTACCCGTACGCCGTCAAGTCGTCGACCGTCCCGTACAATCCGCAAGGCTGCTGGGACTGGTGGGGCTACGACGATCCCAACTACGCGCTCAAGAGCGGGACGCAGGCGTCGATCGTCTACAAAATGGTGCAGCGCGTGATGGGCGGCCGCTCGGAGGATCGCCACGACGACGACCGCTGAGGCAGCCGTCTTGCGCAACTAGTCAGCGGATCCCGACGACGCGGCCCGCGCTAAAATCGTACGTGCCGAAATCCGGCGCGAGCGGACGGCGGTTCGGGACGTCGAGCCACAGTCGCAGCATGTGCCGCTTGCGCTCCGGCTCGTCGTAGTCGTCGTATCCGGTGCGGTCGTGCAGCGTCACGTAGCTGTTGAGCAGCTGGAGATCGCCGGGCTCGAGATCCATCGCGAGCGTGTGCCGTTCGCAGACGTCGTAGAAGGTATCGATCGCTTCGGCTTGCGCGGCGTTGAGCGGGCGGCCGACGCGGTCTTGCCCCGCGCGAATGTACGTCGCGTTCGCACCGCAGCTCAGCGCGCCGCCGTGATAGCTGTATACCGGCCGGTAGTACACCGGCGGCTCGCCTTCGTGTTCCTCGCCGCGCAGGTCGATCGCGAACGGCGTGTAGAGCGTGCCGAGGTGCCACGGCGTGCGTTCGAGTAAGTCGTTGTACACACGCATCGAGCTGACCACGCGGCTGATCCCGCCGGACTTCGCTTTGTTCACGCACAGCAAGCCGACGACGTCGCAGCGGTCGACGTGCAGGCTCTGCGCCGCCCGCGTTTGGTACCCGCGCGCGTGCGGATCGCTCAGCTCCTTGCCCTCGTCGCGCACGTGCCCGACCAAATCGCCGCGCGCGTTCTGCGGGATCGCGCGGCCGAGGTACGTGCCGATCCCCCACAACGCGCGCGCGGTTTCGAGCACGCCCCAGCGCGCCACCGGCAGCCCGCGCAGCACGTACATCCCGCGCCCGTTTTCGAGCTGCTCGCTAATGCGCGCGAGCCGCGTCGCCAACGCAGGCAGCGGAAAATCGTCGCGACCGGTGTGCTCGACGATCGGGCGCCGTTCGCGCGCGACGGCCAACGCCGCGTCGAGCTCGCGCACGTCGCCGTCGCTCACGCGGTAGGTCCACGACTCGTCCGCCGTCAGCTCCGGGCCGCTCCAGGCGACGGGGCCGCGAACGGGCTCGGTGAGGATCGCGCCCATGAGGAGGCCTTCGCAACCGGCGAAACAATTCTCTTCCCGGGTATCGCCGCTCCGGAGGGTTTCGTCATGACGTTGCGCCGTACGCTGTTCTCGGTCGCTGCCGCGTTGGCCGTCAGCGCCCTCGCCGCTGGGCCTGTCCCCGCCGCGAGCGATGCGCCGCCGTCCGTGACGATCGCCTATCAGCCGGGCATCGGCTACTCGACGCTGATCATCGTCAAGCAGCTCGGCGTGCTCGAGAAACGCTTTCCGGGCACCAAGTTCGACTGGCGCGTGCTCACCAACGGCGATGCGATCCGCGACGGCATCCTCGCCGGGCAAATTCAAATCGGCGCGGGCGGCAACGGTCCGTTCCTCATCGGCTGGGACCGCGGCGTCGGCTACAAGCTGATCGCGCCGATGAACGTGATGAACTTGTGGATGGTCGCGCGCGCCGACGAGCCGAACATCAAGACGATCAAGGACATCCCGCTCAACGCGAAGATCGGCATGCCCTCGCCCGACGCGGTGCAGGCGATCGCGCTGCGCAAGGCCGCCCAAGAGATGTTCGGCGACGCGCACAAGTTCGACACGAACATCGTCGCGATCCAGCACCCGCTCGGCGTGCAGGCGATGGCCGCCAAGCAGCTCGAGCTGCACATGAGCGCCCCGCCGTTCCAGCAGCAGGAAGTCGAAGCGGGCGGCCACGTGGTGTTCCGCAGCTTCCTGGCGTTCGGGCGGAGCACGTTCAACAGCGTCTACACGACCGAGAACTTCGCCAAGCAGTATCCCGTGCTCGCGAAAGCGATGTTCGACGAGCTGCGCAGCGCGACGAACATGCTCAACAGAGATCCGGATCAGGCCGCCGCGCTGCTTTCGAAGGACGCGGACGGCAAGACGCCGGCGTCGAAATTCAAGGGCTGGATCACCGGACCGGACGTGTCCTGGGACATGACGCCGCACGCGTTCTTGCGCACGGCGGCGTTCATGAAAGAGATCGGGATGCTGAACAAGGCGCCGGCGAACGTGCGCGAGCTGGAGCTGCCGCTGCTCAACGGCAAAGGTGACTGACGCGTCCGCTCTCTCGGGGCCGCGGTGACTCGAATCGCCGGCGAGGCGGAGCTCGCGTCCAAGCATTCGGCGGTCGACCAGGACGGCGGGTTGCGGGGCGTGCCGATCGACGGTGTTCGTTTCCGGCCCGCGCGACCGGTGCCGCACCAGGACGGGTACCTGACTGAAGTTGCGCGCGCGGGCTGGGACGTTATGGAATCGCCGATCGTGCAGGTGCACGTCACGACGACGTTCCCGGATCGCATCCGTGCGTGGGGCATCCACCGAGCCGTCACCGACCGGCTGTTCGTCGTCGCCGGCCTCGTGAAGATCGTGATCTTCGACGGACGTGAAACGTCGCCGACGTTCGGCCGGATCAACGAGTTCGTGGTCGGCGAACGCAACCCGGGGCTGCTCGTGATCCCGCCCGACCTCTACCACGGCTGGAAGAACATCGGCCCCGCGGAGTCCGTCATCATCAACATGCCGGACACGCCGTACGACTACGACGCTCCGGACGGGCGCCATCTGGCCTGGGATTCCGATGCGGCGCTGCGCATCATCCCCTATGTCTGGTAGCGCACCGCTCTTTTCCGTCGTCGTCGCCACCTATAACCGGGGCCGCCACATCGAACCCACGCTGCAGTCGGCGTTGGAGCAACGTTTCCGCGACTTCGAGGTGATCGTCGTCGGCGACGGCTGCACCGACGACACGATGGACGTCGTGCGGTCGTTCGGGTCGCCGCGAATATCGGCGTACGAGCTGGCGACGAACAGCGGCAGCCAGAGCGCGCCCAACAACGCGGGGATCGCGCATGCGCGAGGGAGATATATCGCGTATCTCGGTCACGACGACGTGTGGCAGCCCGATCATCTGGCCGCCATCGCGGACGTCGTTGCGCGAGGCGGTGCGCCCGACGTCGTCGCGAGCGGCTGTGTGTTTCACGGGCCCCCGAACAGCGGGATCTCGTTCGTCACGGGCCTCTTAGACGACGAGCACCCCGCGTCCGAGCATTTTCTGCCTCCGTCCGCGCTCGCGCATACGCGCGAGCTCGTCGAGCGGATCGGGCGGTGGCGCCAGCCGGGTCGCGTTTCCGCGCCGGTCGATTGCGACGTCATGCTGCGCGCGCTGCGTGCCGGCGCGACGTTTGCGTCGACAGGACGAATCACCGTGCACAAGTACGCGGCCGGCCATCGGTATCTCTCGTATTTGCGACCAGAATCCGCGGAACAGCGGGCGATGCTGTGGAGCGGGCGCAGCTTTGCGGCCGCGGACACGTGCGATTTTCTCGTGGCCGCCGCGCGCCGGCAAGATCGCTACATGACGATGACCTATCTCGATTACGGGCTGCAGAAGCCGGGCCATCTGTACCGGGAGAATCGTTCCAACAAAGGCCTGCGGCGGCCACGGCTCCGCGCGCTGACGAAAAAGACCGTGCTCGCGCAGACCGCGGAGCCGCGCGGTCTCGACTGGCACGCGCTCGAGCAATCCGTGCGGCCGTACCGTTGGTCCGGGCCGAACCCGAAGCCGCGCCTCCTGATCCCGTTCAAGGGCGATTGCAACGCGCGCCTCACGCTCCACATACTCGCCGGCACGCCTGACGAGGTGTTGGATGCGATCTCGTTCGACCGCGACGGCGAGACGCTACCCCACGTCGTGATCGCCGCTCCGCCGCAGGGCGCGCGGATCGAGGTCGAGCTGCCGCTGGATGCCGGCGATTACTCCGTGCTGGGCATCACCACGACGCGCATGGTTCGGCCGGCGGACCGCGTCGCCGGCGGCGACACGCGCGTGCTCGGCATCGCGCTCGGTGACGTCGAGATCGAGCCCACGTGCGCACGATCCGTCGTGCCGGCGGCCGGAACCTCGCATCGTGCGGTTTCGCACATCATGCGCAGGGTCCGGCCGCGACGGAAGCAAACCGGCGCGTGAAATGGCAGCGGTGCGAGCGCGCGTCCCGGCGCGGATCACGTTCGAAGCGGCGTTCTTAGCGCTGCTCGGGATCGCGTTCCCGACCCTGTTCGGGATCGCGGTCGCCGTGGCCGGCGTGGCCTTCATCCTGATCGTCAAGCTCTTCGCGATCTTTCTCCTCAAGGTGCTGTGGCTGCTCGTGTTCCCGCTGTTCGCAGCGCTGCGCGGGTTGTGGAGCGCGCGAGCGGCGCCGGAATACGGCGAAGAGCTCGTCGCCGCGCAATCTCCGGAGCTGTTCGCAACGATCGAACGGTTGCGCACGGCTGCCAAAGCCGGCCGGATCCACGGCGTCTATCTGACCGGCGACCTCAATGCGGCGATGGTGCAGACGCCGCGTCGCGGGCTATTCGGGGGACTTCGCAACCAGCTCTGGCTCGGGTTGCCGTTGATGGCAACGATGGACGAAGCGCATTTCACCGCGGCGCTCGCGCACGAGATCGGTCATCTCGCACGCCGCCACGGCAGCTTCCACGCGCGCATCTACGCGCTGCGGCAAACGCTCGACATCATGGTGGAGGACCTGGCTGAACACGGCTCGTGGCTCGTGTTTCCGATCGTCGCCTTCTATCGCGTTTTCACGCCGCGCTTCGACCGCGTGACGCTGGAGCTCTCGCGTGCGGTGGAGTACGAAGCGGACGCCGAAGCGGCGGACGCGGTCGGAGCGCAAACCGCGGCCGAGTCCCTCGTCGTGCTGCACGGGATCGCATCGTATTCCGAAGCGGAGGTGTGGCCGCAGATTTTCAAGCGCGCGAACGACGAGGCGGAGCCGCCCGCCGATGTGTATGCCTCGTTCACCGAGTTCGTCCGCCGGCCGATCGTCGACGTCCACCGCTTCGTGAGCGAAGCGCTGGGGCAGCAGACGTCGCCCGGTGACACGCACCCGGCGCTCGTCGACCGGTTGCGTAACCTCGGCTTCGCGCCCGCCGATCTCGAGCACGCGCTCGACGGCTACGCGCTGCGCGGGCCCAGCGCGGCCGACGTCTTTCTCGGCGGGGCGGCGGAGCAACGGCGCGCGGTCGCGGCAGCGTGGCGCGACACGGTGCGCCCGCATTGGCTCGAAGCGCACACGCAGGCCGTGGCGCTGCGCACGCAGTTCGACGAGCTCGACGCGCTCGGCGATGCGGCGGACGTGGATCAGCGCCGCGCTCGTGCGCTCGCGGCGGCGCGGCTGGGCCGCTCGGACGCGGGCGACCTGCTGTCGGCCGCCGCGGCATCGGCGCCCGACGATGCGGAGCTGGCGTTTCGGGCCGGCGAGGTTCTCGCGGGCCGCGATGACGAGCGCGGGGTCGCGTTGCTCGAGCGCGCGATGCGCCTCGACCCGTTCGCAACGTTCGGCGCCGCCGCTGCCGCGCGCGCGTTCTACCTGCGCCGCGCCGACCGCGAGCGAGCCGCGGCGTTCGAAACACGCCTCCGGGACTTCAACGTGGAGCTGCAACTGGCGGCGGAAGAACGCCGCGTCTTCACCGGGAACGAGCCGATCGCGCCGCACGGCCTTTCGAACGACGAGCTCGCGCCCGTGCGGCACGCCGTCGACCTGCCCGACATCGAGGGGGTCTATCTCGCGCGCCGCCGGCTCGCCCATCTCCCGGCTCGGCCGCATTTCGTCCTGGGGGTGCAGCGGCGCAAGACCAAGTACGGCTCGTCCGACGACAACATCGCGACCGTGGTCAAGAGCGACTTGACGTCGTTCCCGCACGCCGTTTCGGTGATCGTCTCCACGCGGGCTGCCCACCCCGCGATCGCGGCATTACGCGATTGCGACGGCACCGCCGTGGCGTTATGAACGCGAAGCGATGAACGCCGCGATCTGAGGCGGCGTGCGACGAGGTAGCGGATCAAATAGCAGGCCGCGGTCGGGCACGTTCGGCGCGCTCAGTCGATGATCAGCACTTCCTGGGCGACGTCGATCGTGACGCGCCAGCCTCGCAACGCCTCGCCGCCCAGATCGCCCGCCACCTTCGTGCCGAACGCCCGGCTGAGGAACGTGTATGTTTGCGCGTCCGCGCGCAGCGCGAACCAGGTCGGCGGTGCGCGGTGCGTCCCGATTCGAACGTTTGGGATTTGCAGCAGTGTGACGGCGTCCTTCGTTTCCGCCATGCGCGCGGCGCCATTGAGGACGGCCCAGCCGGGGTGACGCGCGTGCAGCCGGTCGAAAAGCTCCTTCGAAATGAGCGGGAGGCTGCGCGTCGCAGACGTATCGTCGAACCGCGCGCGGAAGGCTGCGTCGATCGCGACGTCGGCGCCGGTATCCAGCAGCATCATCACGCGCTCGCCGTCGATCGTCACGGGAAGGATCGCGGAAGCAGCGGGCACGAGGCCGGGCGCCGGACGCGCGCCGAGCCCGACGGTCATCGCCACGCGATCTCCGCCCGGGCGTGGTTCATCGAGCACCACCGTTTTGTTCGGGAAGTCGATCGTCAGCGGCTGCGTCATGAATCGGCCCAGCGACACCGTCCCGTCGACGGGCTCGACGAACGTCGATTCCAGCGCACCGTCGCGCGCCTGCAGCAGCGCGTCGGGCGAAAGCGCGGACGGTTGCGGCAGCGCGTACGTGGCACGGTCGCCGCTCGTGAGGTGGACAGTGCCTTCTTTGAGCTGCGTGCGGCGCGCGGCCGCCGCGCTCACGAGATCGTAACCGCCGGTGTCGAGCCGCAGCTTGAACGACGGTTGCGCGCTCGACGGGATGACGAACACGGCGTTGCCGACGAACGACGACGCGATGCCGGCGGCAACCAGAGCAGCGAACACCTTCGATGACCTCCTTCGATGAGGTTCGTGCATTCGCACGACGGCGAGCGAACACTCTTCGATGGCACGGCGGTGGCAGTTTGCGCCAGCCGTCGCGCTAGCGCGGCTACACCTGCGCGGTGATGAACGCCGCGATCTGCGGCGCGATCTCCTCGCGCCACGTGCGACCGCTGAAGATGCCGTAGTGGCCGACGCCGGGTTGAAACAGGTTCTTGCGCCGGTCGCCGGGGATGCCGCTGCACAGCGCGTGCGCGGCGAGCGTTTGGCCGGGCGCCGAGATGTCGTCGAGCTCGCCTTCCACCGTCAGCAGCGCGGTCTTGCGGATCGCCGCGGGATCGACGCGCTCGCCGCGCCACGTCATCGTACCGCTCGCGAGCGTGGCGCGCTGGAACACCTCGTCCACGGTCTGCAGGTAGAACTCCGCGGTGATGTCCATGACGCTGAGATACTCATCGTAGAACGCGCGCCGCTTCTGCGCCGACTCGCCGTCGCCGCGCACGAGATCTTCGAATATCTTCACGTGCGCGTCCATGTGCCGCTGCGGGTGCATCGACATGAAGGCGCCGATCTGCAGAAAGCCCGGATACACCGCGCGTCCCGCGCCGGCGTACCATTGCGGCACGCGCATCGTGAGCTCGCGCTCGAACCACTCCAGCGAGTTCGCTGCGGCGAGCTTCGTCGGCGCGGTCGGCGCGCTGCGCACGTCGACGGGGCCGCCCATCAGCGTCATCGTGCGCGGCTGCGCGGGGTCGTCGTGGGCCGCGAGCAACGCGACCGCCGCGAGCACGGCCGGTGCCGGCTGGCACACGGCGATGACGTGCACGTCGGGGCCGAGCGCGCCGATGTAGTCCTTGACGTAGCCGATGTAGTCGTCCAGATCGAACCGCCCGGCGGTGATCGGGACGTCGCGCGCGTCGGCCCAGTCGGTCACGTAGACGTCGTGCTCGTCGAGCAGCGCTTCGACCGTGCCGCGCAGCAGCGTCGCGTAGTGCCCCGACATCGGCGCGACCAGCAGCACGCGCGGGCGTTCGCGGCGGTCGCCCGTCACGAACCGGATCAGGCGGCCGAACGGCCGATCGTCGAACGCCTCGACGGTCGCCGGCAGGTTCCAGGCCGGCTTCCCGCGCTTGCGCGTCATCCCGGCGAAGACGTCGGCCGATGCGTTCATCATGCGTCCGGGGAGCGTGTAGGTGAAAGGGTTGAAGGGGTTGCCGAAGAGGGCTTTGGTCGCCGCTGCGGACCAGCGCGCAGGGGTCATCGCGAGATACGCCGCGTCGTACTGTTCGTAGTAGATGGATCGCCTCCAGCGCTGCTCGTTCCCAAGAATCATCGGAAACCGCACGCCTGCTCAACACCCGTGGTTCAAGCAAAGCTTCCGGCGGGCGCGGGAAAAGCCCTCGGTCCTTCGACGCCGCGGAAGGCAAGACGACCGTCCACGGCGATATCGGCCCTTCGGAGGAACTCGATGTTTGACGGACACGTTGCGCTGGTCACCGGCGGCACCCGCGGAATCGGCGCCGCGATCACGACCATGCTCGCCAAGAGCGGCGCGCGCGTCGCCGCGGGCTACAGCAAGGGGCAAGATGCCGCGGAAGCATTGCAGCGCAAGCTCGAAGGCGAGGGCGCGCAGGTCTCCGTGCACCAGGGGCGCGTCGACAAGCCCGAAGACTGCGAGCGCGTGGTCGCCGAGGTGCTCGCACGCTTCGGGCGGATCGACTTCCTCGTCAACAACGCCGGCATCACCCTCGACAAGACCGTGCGCAAGATGTCGTACGACGACTGGCGCAACGTGCTCGACGTCAACCTGTTCGGTTCGTTCTGCATGATCAAGAGCGTGCTCGAGCACATGATCGAGCGCGGTTCCGGACGCATCGTGAACATCAGCTCGGTGATCGGCGAGACGGGCAACGTCGGCCAAGCGAACTACGCCGCGTCCAAAGCCGGGCTGTTCGGGCTCACCAAGAGCCTCGCGCTCGAGATGGCGCGGCGCGGCATCACCGTCAACACCGTGGCGCCCGGTTTCATCGAGACCGAGATGGTGGGTCAAATTCCCAAGGCCGCGCTCGACGCGGTGATCGAGAAGATCCCGCAGCGCCGGCTCGGCAAGCCCGAAGAAGTGGCGCGCGTCGTGCAGTTCTTGCTCGAAGACGAGTCCAGCTACATCACGGGGGCCGTCTACACGATCAACGGCGGCCTGGACATGTAGCGCGGTGGCCAAGAACGACGACGCCGACGCGATCTGGCGCGGCGTCGGTGATTTCATCCGCGGGCAGCGCGAGATGGCGAACCTCTCGCTGCGCCAGCTCGCCGACATCGCGAAGATCTCCAACCCGTACTTGAGCCAAATCGAGCGCGGGCTGCACAAGCCGTCCGCGGACGTGCTCAAGAACCTCGCGTCGGCGCTGAAGATCTCGGCGGAGACGATGTACGCCCAAGCCGGCCTCCTCGACGGCACGGCGGCCCAGCGGACGGCGGCCGGCGCACCGGCGGTGGAAGAGGCGATCCGGGCCGACGCTCGCCTGAGCGAGGACCAGAAGCAGACGCTCGTCAGCATCTACCGGGGCTTCGTCGAACGCGCTTGACAAATCTAGCAGATGCTTGATATAGTTAGCGCATGACGTATCTCGAAACCATCGCCAAGCTCCAAGCGCAGAGCCTCGACGCCCTCAAGCAAGCGCAAGCGACCCAGGTCGCGACCCTGACGACGATCGGCGAGATCGTCTCCAACGTGCCGTCGTTCCAGCCGTCGATGCCCATGGGCAACCTGCCGACGCTGGCCGAGCTCACGGAGCTCAACACCGCGTTCGCCAAGAACGTCCTCGAGCAGCAGAGCGCGTTCGCGTCGCAGCTCGCCGGCGTGTTCACCGTGACCCAGAAGAACGTCGTGAATGCCGCGGAGCGCGTCATCCAGACCGCTTCGACCGCCGCGACGACCTCCGTCAAGTAAACCGCCCTCGCTCGGCGCGCGCCGCAGCAGCAGAAGACCGCCTCACCCGAGGCGGTCTTTTCGTTTACGTGCCTTTCTCGCCGCCCAGGTAGAACACGTACTTCAGGATGAGCGCGGGCTTCGTGACCGCCGCGCTCGCGTCGCCGTACACCAAGTACAGCTCGTCGCGCTTGCGGTGGTAGGCGTACGCGACCGAGACGTTGGTCGCCGAGGAGAAGCTCGCGGGCCCCACCGGGAACGGCGTGACGCCGTACGACGCGAAGTTTCCGACGGCGGGCGGCGTGCCGATGATGCGGCGCAAGCCGACCGCGAACGAGCTGTCGCGCGAGATGTTGCGCGTCAGCGCGACCCGTTCGAGCCACTGGATGTTGCGGTAGCCGGTGTCGGCGTACCACACCGTGTCGAACGCCTGCAGCGACAACTGCGTGATCGGGCCGAGCTTGAGCACGGTGTTGCGGTCGAACGTCGCGATGTGCCCGTCGCCGAACCGGCCGCGGTTGAACACGAAGTTGGTCGGCGTCGCGGTTCCGTTCCGGTAGCTGAGCGCGACCCCGGCGAGCGAGACCGGCGTCATACGCCCGTCCGACAGCTTCAGATACGTCGAGCCGGTGTCGAAGTTGAGCCGGAAGAGGTTCTTGTCGACCAGCGTGAACGCGAGGTCGTTGCTGGTGCGGTCGAGCGCGCCGTCGGCGCCGTGATACCGCTCGATTAACCCCTCGACGTACACGCTCTTGAGCCATTTGCCCGGCTTGAACCGGAACGTGCGGTTGCCGTCGAACGACCAGCCCGCGACGTCAGGCGTCGAGATCAGGCCGTCGACGGGGTTGTAGTAACCGCCGATCTTGCGCACGCCGCCGCCGAAGTAGTAGTCGCTGCCGTAGTACGCGCCGCCGAGATCGATGCGCTGTGCCTGCGCGTTGTCGAGCACGTTCGTGCCACGGTCCCAGCCGTAGTTGAGGTACACCACCTTGTGCTTGCGGTCGCCCGCGAAGACGCCGACGGTCGAAAGGCGGTCGGCGAACCCCGGCGCGTACGTCTCGACGCCCTGGTATCCCACGCCGATGGTGCGGCTCGCATTGCGCCACTGGAACGCTTGCGCGTCGTCGGTGCGGCGGTCGCCGACCGAGTCGAACGCGTTGAACGTAACGGATCCTTGCGATCCTTCCAAGGCATAGCCGCGCTTGGGCGTCGGGATCGCGGGCGTGTAGAGCTCGGTGATCCCGGGACACACTTCGCAGTCGAACGGGTTGGTCGCGTTCTGCATCTGCGCGAAGAACGGCCGCACCTCGCTGAAGAAGCGACGGTACACCGTCGGCGAGATCGACTGCTGATCTTGCTCGACGTTTGAAAAATCCGGATGGATCGTCGCGACGAACGACGCCGTGCGCGTGATCGGGATCGAGAGGTCGGCGCCCGAGCGCGTCGTCGTCCCGTCGTCGTGCTTCGCGGCGACTTCTCCCACGCTGAACAGCCCGATCCGCGGTTGCGGGCGCGCGCCGGCCGCGCTGGCCGACAAACCGCTCAGCGTGCCGGCGTACACGACGTCGTTGTGGTCGGACTGGCCTTCCTCGAACGCCCACACCTGCAGGTCGTCGGTCTTCTGCACGAAGCGCACGAACTGAATCGGCCAGTTGGCGCGCCCGTCACCGCGCATGACGCCGAACGGGATGCGCATCGTGACCGTGAAGCCGCCCGGACGCAGCTTGCCGGCGCTCTGCCATTTCGGCGCGTACGCCGCGTTCTCGCTGGAGTGCTGGTAGTGCGTGCCGAGCGGCGTCGCGGTGAAGAGATAGCGAAAGCCTTGCGGTCCGCCGGGCCACAAGTCGACTTGCACTTCGTCGTCGGTGTCGAAGCCGACGTCGTCGGTGTGCTGGTTGGCGACGATCTCAGCGGTTTGCTTCGCGTCGAACGCGACGTAGAGCGCTTGATCGTCGCTGAGCACGTACACGTCCGTCGGCTGCGCGGGCGCCGCCTTGTGGCGCAGATCCCACGCGAGCGGCACGTGCTTCGCGGTTTTCCACGCTTCGTCGTCGAGCGTGCCGTCGATCGCGGGGCCTTTCGCAACGTGCGGGATCGCGAGCTGCGGCCGCAGGGACACCGCACCGGCGCGCGCGGTGGTCACGGCGAAGAATGCGCCGACCAGGACGATTCCGAGACGGGACATCGAGAGCACCTGTACCGATGACTAATGAAATAAGTGTGAGCGGCGAAGAAAAAGCGCGTCGCGCTGCGACGCGCCTGCGGTCAGATTCCGGAGTCGCGCAGCCGAATCAGGTCGCGAACGGACAGGTTCGCATAGCCGTGTGATTTGAGACGGTCGACGAACGCGACGCTGACCCCATGATCGCGCAGCGCGACGAGATCGTCGGTGCCGAGGTTCTTGTAACCGGCGGCGGCGAGGTCGCCGATGTAGCGCGGGGTAACGCCGTGGTCGCGCAGCGTGACGAGCTGACCGGCGGTCACCTTGGTGACCCCAGCCGCGCGCATCTCCGCGATATAGTTCGGGTTGACGCCGTGCTGCACGGCGCGCACGATGTCGGCGGTCGTCGGATGCTGCGACGATCCGCGCAGCTGGTCGACGAACGCCAACGTCGTGCCGGCGATGGCGAGCTCGAGCGACTGCTGGAACGTGGGCCGGCTGAGGCCGCGCCACGCGAGCGCGTCGTCGAACCTCGCGCTGGATTCGTAGCGAAACTGGCCTGCGCCCGAGCCTTCGCCGGCGCTGCCGGTGCAGTCGAAGCTGCCGGGTTCGCGCTGGATGCGGAACATGACCGGCCCGACCGGTCCACGCAGCCGATCCGCGGGGAGACCCACGTCGCTCAGCGCGACCGGGGACGACCACGACAAGTTCCACGAATTTCCGTTACTGCTGTCCGAGTAGTCGATCCGCAGCTGCACGTGCGACTGGTCGTCGTCGCGGGCGGCTGAGATCGACCAGCGGCCCACGGGCGACGCGGCTGCGCTCTGCGCGAACGCGCCGCCGGCAAGGAGTGCGGCGAGCGCCGCGATCGCGAAGCGTCTCACGGCTCGAATCCGCTCACTTTCAGACGAACGAGCTCGTCGATGCTGAGGTTGTGATAGCCGTGCTCGGCGAGCCGCCGCACGAAGCTGCCGTCGATCCCTTGCACGCGAAGCACGACGATCTGCGACGGCGTGATGGTGCGCAGCCCGGCATCGAGCAAGCCGTGGACGTACGGGACGGAAACGCCTTGCGCGGCGAGTCCGACCGCGTCGTCGACGCTGAGCTTCGGATAGCCGATTGCGCCGAGCCCGTCGAGCCATGCGGCGCTCACGCCCTGCGCGCGCAGCGCGATGATCTGACCCACGGACGGCTCGGCAGCGAGCCGGCGATTCAGCGCGGCGACGTAGTCCGGCGTCACGCCTTGGGCTGCGAGCGCGAGCAGATCGCGCAGCGCCGGACGCGGACGCAGCGCGCCCATGCGGCGAACGTAATCGCCGCTGACGCCTTGGTCGTGCAACGCGATCAGCTCGTCGACGCTCGGATGCGGATACTTCGCCTCGTCGACGGCTTCGAGCAGATCGCCGCCGCCGCGCGCCGCAATCACCGTCGGAGCAGCGTCCGCCCGCGGCGTCACGGCGAACGCGTTCTTGAACGCGACCCGCACCGCGGGCGGTACGATGCGAGAAAGCGATTCCGGTGCCGCCAGTGTCGTCACGCTCAGCGTCGCGGAGGGCGCGAGATCGTCCGCCGCCAACGGGCACGGCGTTCGCGCCGGCGCCGGAACGGCGGCGCGCGCCACGGTCCGCGCGGTTTGCACGTGCACGGCGACGTTCTTGACCGCGGCGGCGTTCGTGCGCGGCTGGACGATCGTCACCGTCACCGTCGGACTCACCGGCTTGGCCGCGAGCGCTGCGCGAGGCGCGACGGCGCGCACGGCAGGATGCTGCGCGTGTACCGTGTACGCGCGCAGCGGAACGGACGCGGCTTTGACTGCTACGGGCTTCGCCCGCGCGGCCGGCGCGGCCGGTGGAACGATCTCGGCGACGGGAGTCGCGGCCGAGGCGGCGGTGACGACCGGGACTTGCAGCCGTGCGATACCGAGCGTCGCCGCGAGGACGACCGCCGTGAGCGCCACCGCCGCGAAGCGCAGTTGCGGCGACGCGTCGCGCGAGCGGTCGACGATGCGGCGCACGCGGCCGACGACTTGCGCGCGGCGCAGCACGAAGCCCGGTGCAACGGCGACGCGCGGGCCGCGCACGCGGCGCGACACGATGCGGGCGAGGCACTCGGCGTACCGCAACGGCTCACCGGCGTCTTCGAGCACGCGGTCGTCGCAGGCGACTTCGCGCTCGAAGTCGATCCCGCGCCGTGCGACGTGCAGCGCCGGCTGGAAGAACTGGAGCGCGCAGACGATTTGCTCGAGCGCGTTGAGCCAGTCGTCGTAACGCTGAAGATGCGCGGATTCGTGCAAGACGACGCGGGCCAGATCGTCGCCGTCGAGCGACGCCGCCAGCTGCGCCGGGATGAGGATCATCGGGCGGCGGAAGCCGACCGCGCATGGCACGTCGACGAGCAGCGACCGCGCGACCGTCGCGCGGCGGCGGTGCCCTGCGTCGCGCAGCCGAGCGAGCACGAGCGGATCGTCGAGCGGCGCCGCCTCGCGCTTCATGCGCGCCACGGCGGCGTAGCCACGCGCGAGGCGCAGCAGCAGCGCGCCGGCAACGAGTGCCCACGCGCTGAAGAGTGCGATGCCCCACACGCGCGCGAACGCGGTCGCGGCGCCGCCGACGCGCATCGAACTTTCGCGCACGCGCGCCCCGATCGACGCGCGGAGCGCCGGCGTTGAAACGCGGCGCGGCGAAACGGCGCCGAGCGCGACCGGCGCCGTAGTGCGCGTCGTGCTCGGCACGAATCCGTCACCGCGTGCAGTCACCGCCGGCGGCGCGACGGCGGGTCGCGCGAGGGCGAGATCGATCGCGGGCAGCAACGCGACGACGAGAAACGTGATGCTCCAGACGACGCACGCGGTCGTCGCGTTGCGGCGCAAGCCGGTGCGCAGTCCGAGCGCGACGAGCGCGATCAGCGCGGCACCTTGCCATAGCGCGTTGAGCACGGCCAGCAGCAGCGCGTCCATCAGCTTTCGTCCTTGGCGCGCGAGATCGTGCGCTGGAGCTCGTCCAGCTCGTCCTCGGTGAGGTGATCGCCTTCGACCAAGTTCAGCGCGAGCGCGCGCGGTGAACCGCCGAAGAAGCGCTGCACGACGTGCGAGAGCGCGGTGCGCGCTGCGGCGTCGCGGTCGACGACCGCCTGGTACACGAACGCCCGGCCCTCGGCGCGGTGCTCGACGTAGCCTTTGCGCTCCAGGATCTTCATGATCGTTTGAACCGTGTTGTACGCGGGCCGCTCGGCCTCGGGGATGGCCTCGACGATCTGCCCCACCGTGGCGGGACCGGCCGACCAGACGATCTCCATGAGTCGCTGCTCGGCCTCGGTGAGCGGGACGGAACGGCGGCGCGCCATCGGGCCTCCTAGAGAAGACCTAAGGAATTCGGTTTGCGCCACCGTAGCATGCCGCGCCGGGGAGGTCAAGAGCAGTCCGAAAGAATTCGGTCTTGCCCTTCCCGGCGCGGTGCGGCGGTCTATTTCAGCTTGGCGAGCTCCTCGAAGAGGACGGCCGGATCGGGTGCCTCTTTGAGCTCGTGGACGTCGATGTAGCGCACGATCCCGTCCTTGTCGATCACGAAGATCGCGCGTTCGGGCATGCCGCGGGGGTTCAGCACGCCGTAGCGCTCGGTGACGGCGCCGTGCGGATAGAAATCGCTCAGCAGCGGGAAGCTGATGCCGCCGAGCTGCGTGGCCCACGCGGCGTTGGCGAACCGGGAATCGACGGAGACGCCCACGACCTGGGCGTCAGCGGTGCGGAAGCGCTCTTGCTCGCGCTCGTACACCGGCAGCTGGACGCTTCAAGTCCCGCTGAAGGCGAACGGGTAGAACGCGATGACGACGTTCGTGCCGCGCTTGTCCGCAAGGTGGAACTGTTCGCCCGTGTGCGAGCTGAGCGTGAAATCGGGGGCGGGATCGCCGACCTTGACGGTCGGCGTCTCTGAGGCGAGCGACGTGCGCCCGGTGATGACTGCCATGGGGTACGCTTTCCCCGCGCGCCGAACAGTGTCCCATGATCGCCGAACCGACCGCCGCCGCCGTCCACCTGCGCGCGCTCGACCCGTTCGATTTCCTCGAGCGGAGCGCGTTCGTGTATCCCGAGAAGATCGCCGTCGTCGACGGCGCCGCGCGCCGCACGTACCCGGAGTTCCTCGAACGCGTGGAACGGCTCGCCGCCGCACTTCAGGCGCGCGGCGTGCGCGACGGCGAGCGGGTCGCCGTGATCGCGCCGAACACCTCGATGGTGCTCGATGCGACGTACGCCGCCCCGCGCGCCGGCGGCGTGCTGTGCGCGCTGAACACGCGCCTCGCACCCGACGAGATCGACTACATCCTGTCGCATTGCGGCGCGTCGCTGCTGCTGTACGATCACGAGCTCGATCCGCTGGTGAGCCGGCTCGCATCGGACGTGCCGCGCATCCGCGTCGCGCCTCCGGGCGAGAGCGCGAACGCGGGCGGCGCGGAAGAGTACGAGCAGGTTCTCGCCGCCGCCGGTCGCGGCGCGCTGGTACCGCGCACCGGCGGCGAGGACGACACGATCTCGATCAACTACACCAGCGGCACGACCGGCAAACCCAAGGGCGTGATGTACACGTTCCGCGGCGCGTACCTCAACGCGCTGGCGGAGATCTTTCACGCGAACCTGCGGCCGGAGAGCGTCTATCTGTGGACGCTGCCGATGTTCCACTGCAACGGCTGGTGTTTCCCGTGGGCCGTCACCGCCGCGGGCGCCACGCACGTCTGCCTGCGCAAGGTCGACGCCGCCGGCATCAACGCCGGGGTTCACGACGAGGGCGTGACGCACTTCTGCGCGGCGCCGACGGTGCTGATCGGCCTGGTGAACCACCCCGACACCGTCGCGTTCCCGCATCGCGTGATCGTGACGACGGCGGGTGCGCCGCCGGCGCCCGCGACGATCGCGCAGATCGAGGCGCTCGGCGCGGAGCTGCACCACGTGTACGGCCTGACCGAAGTGTACGGGCCGATCACCGAATGCGCGTGGCACAGCCCGCAGTGGGACGGTTTCCCGGCGGCGGAGCGCGCGCGGCTGCGCAGCCGCCAGGGCGTTCCCATGATCACGCTCGGCCCGCGCGACGTGCGCGTCGTCGACACCTCGCTCGACGACGTCCCGGCCGATGGCGTGACGCACGGCGAAATCGTGATGCGCGGCAACAACGTGATGAAGGGCTACTACGCCGATCCGGCCGCGACGGCGAAAGCGTTCGAAGGCGGCTGGTTCCACTCCGGCGACATCGCGGTGGTGCACGCGGACGGCTACATCGAGATCGTCGACCGCGCGAAAGACGTGATCATCAGCGGCGGCGAGAACATCTCGACGCAGCAAGTCGAGAAAGTGCTGCTCGAACACGAGGCGGTGCTCGAATGCGCCGTCGTCGCGGTCCCCGACGAGAAGTGGGGCGAGGTCGCCAAAGCGTTCGTCACGCTCAAACCGGGCCGCGCGCTGGAAGCCGACGAGCTGCGCGCATTCGCGCGCGAGCGCATCGCGGCGTTCAAAGTGCCGAAGACCGTGGAGTTCGGCGAGCTGCCGAAGACGTCGACCGGCAAGATCCAGAAGTACGTCCTCCGCGAGCGCGAATGGAAAGGCCGGCAGAAGCGCGTGAACTAAGACTGCCCGGATGGATCCGCTCGACCTCACCACCGCTCCGCCGCGCTCGCCGCGCGAGGCCCTCGCCGGCATCGTGTTCTTGCCGCGCACGATCGACAAGGTGCGTGCGACGCTCCCCGGCGGCGCCGCCGGCGCGTACAACATCGCGGGCTTCAGCCAGATGATGCTCGATGCGCTGGGGATCGAGCTCGACGCCTTTCGCGCCGCGGTCAGCGATGCGGCGAACGACGACGCCGTCGCGGCGTTCGTGAGCGCAGCGACGTCGCCGGACCGCATCGAACCGTGGAACGCGCTGGTCCTGGCCCGGCTGCCGCGCAACGGCGACCGCAACGCCGCCTTCGAAGCGTATCCGTGGCTGCGGGACCGCCCCGATCTCGTGCTCGCGCTCGACGTGCTCGAAGAGGACGACCGCCAGCACTTCGCTCGACGAAGCTGACGCGGATCGCCGCATCCGTATGCGCGCCAGCACGATCGTTACCGGCGTTCTCTTCATCGCAGCGGGCGCGGTGCATTTCATCCGGCCCGCGATGTACGAGCAGATCGTTCCGCCGCAGCTCGGCCACGCCGGCGTCCTGGTTGCGATCAGCGGCCTCGCGGAGATCGCGGGCGGCCTCGGCCTGATGATCCCGCAAACGCGCCGCGCCGCCGGCATCGGCCTCATCGCGCTGCTCGTCGCCGTATGGCCCGCGAACATCTACATGGCGTTCGAAGCGGACCGCTTCGCCGCCGCGGCACCGGCGTGGGTGCTGTGGTCGCGCGTTCCGTTGCAAGTTGCCCTGATCTGGTGGGTCGAACGCGTCAGTCGCTAGCACGAATACATTCACGGCGCGCACTCGTGCGTCGCCGGGGTCACGAGCGGTCAACATTCCGAGGATTTCGCCACCGCGGGCGGCAAGTATCGTTGCCTCATGGCCATGATAGACGCCACCCGGGTGGAAGGGCTGCGCCGAGAGCGCGGTCTGTCCCAGCGTGAGCTCTCTCGGGCCGCCGGCATCACGCGGCAGGCGGTCGGATCGATCGAGAGCGGCCGGTCGCAGCCGAGTGTCGGGATCGCGCTCGCGCTGGCGCGGGCGCTGGGCACGACGGTCGAGGAGCTGTTCGGCGCGCACGGCGAGCCTGCACCGAGATCGAACCGAGTCGTTGCTGCGACGATCGCTGGCAAGACGGTCACCCATGCTCTGAACGAGGAACACCTCGCGATCGAGCCGACCGAGACGCCGGTCCCGAACGTCTTCATCGCCGGCTGCGAGCTCGCGGCCGGATTGTTGTCGCGTCACGCGATGGCGCGCTCCCGTCATTTGCGCGTCTTGTGGCTCACGATGACGAATCGTGCCGCGATCGAGGCGCTCGGACATGGCCGCCTGCATGCGGCTGTCGTGCACGGCGACGTCACGGCGCAGCAGGCGCGGCAGATCGCGGAGTTCACGCGCTTCGAAGTCGCGCGCACGGACGCCGGCTGGCTCGTTTCGCGCGGAAACCCGCTCGGCCTGAAGGGCGCCGCCGACATCACGCGCACGAAGGCGCGCATCGCGAATCGGCCGGCGGGGGCGGGCGCACGCCGCCTGCTCGACGAGCGTCTGCGCCGCGCCGGCGTCGATCCGCGCGCAGTCGTGGGTTACGATCGGGAAGTTGCCGGTCAACTCGATGCCGGCCGTGCCATCGCGCAGGGCTTCGCCGACGCTGCCATCGGAATGGCCAGCGTCGCGCGCGTGTTCGACTTGGAGTTCATCCCCGTGCGCGAGGAGCGGTGCGTGCTGCTCGTTGCGAACGCCGCCGTGAGAACGCCGGAAGTGCGTACGCTGCTCGATGCGCTGCGCTCCGCGCCGTTTCGCCGCGACCTCGAGGGACTCGCCTCGTACGACGTCAGCCGAACGGGAGAGCATATCACATGAACCGCCGTCTCTGGATCGCCGGCAGCTCCGCCTCGCTGGCGTTCGCCGCCTGCCCGGTCCGTGCGCAGACGCTGACGCCCCTAGACGTCGCCTACGCCGGTTCGATGGGATCGATGATGGAAGGGCCGATCAAGACGGGCGCGTCGCAAACGCTCCAGATCGAAATGCACGGCCGCGCGCAAGGCTCCGACGCGCTCGCGAAGCTCATCGTCGGCGGAAGCGTCGCGGCCGACATCTTCATCGCGGTGACCCCCGGTCCGATGCTGACCGTGCTCAGGGGCGGAAAGGCGAGCGTCGCGACGCCGGTCGCGCGCACGGAGATGGTGATCGCGTACAGCCCGAAGAGCAAGTACGCGCCCCAGTTTGCCGACGCGGCCGCCGGCAAGCGCGGTGCGATGCCCTGGTGGCAGATTCTGAAGCAGCGCGACCTGCGATTCGGAAGAACCGACCCGGCCGTGGACCCGCAAGGCCGGAACATCATCTTCACCCTGCAGCTCGCAGAGGCTCACTACAAGCAGCCCGGCCTGGCGCAGAGCATTCTGGGGCCGACGATCAACCCAGCGCAGATATTCAGCGAGCCGACGGTCGAGGCCCGGTTGCAAAGCGGCGAGCTCGATGCGGCGTCGGCGTACAAGATCCAGCCCGGACCGTTCAATGTACCGTTCGTAACGTTGCCGGCGGAGATCAATCTGGGGAACGATGCGCTGCGCGACCGCTACGCGCAACAGACGCTGGAGATCGGCGGCGCGATACGCCACCCCGAACCACTCGTTTATTACGCAGCCGTGCTCGACGCGTCCGCGCACAAAGACAAGGCCGTTGCATTCGTCAACTGGCTGACCGGAGCCGGACAGGCGATCTTCCGGCAGTATTTCTACGATCCGTCGGCGGGTGCGTCGCCCCTGCGTGCGTAGCGCGACGTTGCCCGTGCTGGTGAAGCGCGTCGCGGCGGTCATCTTTGCATTCGCCCTCCTGTACCCGTTTGTCGGATTGTTCGTCCCGGTTGGCCCGTGGCGCTGGGGCGACGGCGCCGCAACCGTGGATTCGGTCCGCGTCTCGCTGCTCTTCACCGGCATTGCGATGGTGGTCGTCGTCGTCATCGGGACGCCGATGGCGCTCTACATCGCTCGCTCCGCTACGCGCGAACGTCTGTGGTGGCAAGCGATACTCTTGGTTTCCGTGCTTTTGCCGCCGCTTGCGCTGGGCATCTTGCTTTCACTGGCCTTTGGTCCGCACGCACTCGGCGCGTACCTCGAGCGCTTCGGTTTGAAGATGACGAACACGCCGCTGGCTTTCGTCACCACGCAAGTCTACGTCAGCATCGGTTACTATGTCCTCGGCGCCGTCGCCGCGCTCGATGGCGTTCCCCGGACGCTCGAGATTCAAGGGGGTTTGCTCGGACACGATCGCTGGAGCGTGTTTTGGCGCATCACGTTTCCCATTGCGCGATTAGGATTCGCGGTGGCGCTCAGCCTTGCGTGGGTTCGCGCATTGACCGAATTCGGTGCCGTCGTCATTACCGCGTACTATCCGGCCGGCATGCCGGTCGCTCTTTGGACGAGCCTCGAGAACTTCGGGTTGCCGGCGGTGATGCCGCTGCTCGTCGTGTTCCTGCTGACGGCACTCCCTTTGCCTTGGCTTGCCCACGTCCTCGCGCAGCGGCGGACAGCTCGTGCTTGACGCGCACATCGTGAAGAGGCGACCGCGCTTCACGGTCGATGTCGCAGTGCGCGTTCGGTCGGGCGAGGCGTGCGGTCTCTTCGGAGTGTCCGGCTCGGGCAAGAGCACGGTATTGGCATGCATCGCCGGCGCTGAAGCGCCGGACGGCGGGCACGTCACCGTCGACGCGGTTACGGTCTTCCCACCGCCGCTGCCGCTGCACCAACGACAGGTCGGGTATCTCACGCAGGATGCGAACTTGTTCCCGCACCTGCGCGTCGCCGACAACGTCTGGTTCGGCTTGACGAACGGCAACCGGGATGCGAACGCGCCGTGGGTCGCGGAGCTGCGCGAACGCCTGCAACTCGGACCGGTCTGGCAAGCGCCGGCGACCGCGATTTCCGGCGGCCAAGCGCGACGGGTCGCGCTTGCGCGCATGTTGGCGCGCAAACCGCCCATCGTGTTACTGGACGAGCCGTTCAGCGGCCTCGATCGTCACCTCGTGCGGGAGCTCGTGTCGGCCATCGTGCAGTGGCAGGCGGACCTCAGGTTTACGATGCTCGTCGTTGGCCATGAATCCGACGTACTCGAGCGGCTGTGCCCCCGCGCGATCGCCATCGAGGACGGCCGTGCGGTGCAGGACGCGCCGTGGGCCGAGTTACGCACGAAACCGGCGACGCCGTTGCTTGCGCAATTGCTCGCGCCGCTTTGAGGCCGGAGCACGACGTCGCAAGCGAGCTCGGGCGAGCCGTCGCTCAAGCGGGCGCGCCCGGCGCGCGTGTGACCACCGCCGTGCAGTACTTGCAGCGGCGCGCGTCCTGTGCGATCTCGCAGAGACACTCCGGACAGGTCTTCAGCGCGAGCACGGGTTCCTCGGGCGCACGAAACCGTGCGGCGATCGTGCGGAACGGTACGACGACCGCGTAGTAGATCACCAGCGCGTCGAGCAGAAACGTGATCAGCGCGTTGACGAAGTCGCCGACCGGAAAGTGGGTACGGCCGAGCGTGAAGCCGAGCTTGGAGAAGTCGGGCTGGCCGATGATCGCCGCTACCAGCGGCGTCAAAATGTCCTTGACGAGCGCGTTTACGACCGCGGTGAACGCCGAGCCGACGATCACCGCGACGGCGAGGTCGATGACGTTGCCGCGCGCGACGAACGTGCCGAATCCCTTGAACGTACTGTCCTCCTTGCGCGTAGAGCGCGCAGCGCGGCGTTCGCCGTCTTGCTCTCTCGATCCGGCGGCGTCGCAGTGGAACCAGGCCGCGAATCGTGACGTTTCTTCTTCACATGCTGCCGTAAAGGCAATCTTTACGGAGTTGCCGTCAAGGCTTTACCGGTCTCGCCCTGCGAACTTCACTTTCCCGGCCGCCGGCCGATTATCCTAAACAGAGCAGCGCTCGTACCACACGAGGGTGTTTTGCACATGGATGTCCCCGATAACCTCGATACGTTTCTCCGCGACCTTCTCAAGGAAGAGGGTGGTGCGGTTCAACTCGACGATGAGGACCGGGCGTTCATCGACCGCATCCTCCAGTCGATCACGCAGGGCAGCAAAGGCGTGTTCGTCGTGCTGCACCCGAACGACCGCATGCAGTACATGCTGTTGAACACCAACCGGGCCGGCGCGATCGCGCTGCTCGCGAAGGTGATGCAGCGGACTGCGGAAGCGCTGGAAGCCGACCTCGACTGACCGCTCGCCCGCGCGTCAGCGCGGGATGAACAGCACGCGCCCGACCGACTCGTCGAGGTCGACCACGTACCTGTCCCACAGGCCGATGCCGACGTGGGCGATCGTTTGCGTGCGCCGCACCGCGGTCTTGGTGACGCCGACTGCCAGCGGGCCGACGTGCACGTCGGGGATCTCGACGGTGAACACGTCGTCGGAGCCCGCCATCCCGAGCGCCTGGCCGCGCGCGACGATTGCCCATTGCGGCCCCACCCGGTACGCCGCGTAGCCGATCGAGAGCACGGATTGGTCGCCGGTGTCCAGCAGCGCGCGCGCGCCCTGCGGACCGAACTTCGTCTGCACGATCGGCGAACCGTTGCGGAACGCCAGCCGCACTGCGCCCGGCGCGTCGGTCCCGCTGCCCGGCGCCAGGACGCGCGCGGTCCGGCCGGCACGATCGAGCACCAGCCGCACGCGGCCGAGCAGATCGCTCCCCACCACCACGTCGAAGGGTGCCGCGGCCGACCGCGGGACGACCGCGAAGCGCACGCGCGCGAACGTCGCCGCGCCGAGCGCGAGCGGTCCCGATTCGACGAACCCCGTCGCGAAACGCGAGAGCCCGGAGATCTCGAGCTCGCCGTGCGGCTCGAGGCCCAGCGTCTCGGCGAGGCCGAGCGTGATCGCGCTGGGGGTCGCGCCGCTGTCGAGCAGGCAGCGCACGCGGCGGCCGCCCAGGCTGCACGGGACGATCGGGATCGGGTCGTCGCCGAGCGCGAGCGGCGCGTCGCCGGCGAACGTCGCCGCCGCCCCCGCCGGCGGCCCGATCGGCTCCGAGACGACCGCGACGGCATCCAGCCGGCCGGTCTCGAACGGCCCGCGGCGGTCCAGGGCGAAGCTCGCTCCGCCGGCCCGGGTCTCGCCCGCGTACACCGCCAGCGGCCGTCCGTCCGCGGTGTCGATGCGGCGGAGCGCCTGCGTCGCGGGGTCCAGGATCGCGATCAGCTCCATAGCGTCGCGCGCGCGCACGCGCCAGCGCCCGGCGCCCGCCGGCGCGACGGTGCCGCCGGCCGCGCGGAAGGCGGGCTCGGCGAACGCGTACGAGGCGATCGCGGCCAGCGTCCGCTGCGTGAGCGCCGACTCGTCGTCTTCTTCGGGCAAGGCGACGTCGTTGAGCGCGAACGTCCACTCGCGCGTGCCGTCGAACCACGTCCCGCCGCAGACGCCGTCGACGCAGCGGCGCACCAGCCGCCGGCTGCCGAGTTGGTCGAACGTCGTCGTGACCGTTCGCCCTTCGATCACGCGCGTGCCGGTCGCGTGGAACCGCACCGTCGCCGCATGCCCGCTCGCGGCCGCGAGCGCGGCTAGCGGGTCGGGCGCCGGCACGGCGGCGACCGCGGCGAGCGCCCCCGCGGCGGCGCAGGTGCCGAGCGCGGCGGCAAGCGCGAGGAAACGCACCGCGAATCGCATCCGGGTGGAACTGCACCCTCTCGACGGCTACCTCCTCGACGGACGCCCCGGCAAGGCCGACGCGATCGCCGCCGCGCTGCGCGACCGCTCGCCCGATCCGCGCGCCCAGCCGTTCTACCGCGCGCTCGAAGCCGTCGGCGCCCGCGCTGCGGACGAGGCGCTGCTGGCGCTGCGCTTGGTGCTGGGCGGCAAGCTCGCCGCCGACGAGACGATCGTGGACGCGCGAACCGCGCGCGCTCGCGCGAAGGCGGGCGAGGCAGGGGCGCGCGACGCATACTTCGCGTCCGTGGGAGTTATAGGACGATGATGTGCGGAACGAACGTAGGACGGCCATGCGTTACTGTGGAGTGATGTCCCGCCTCGTCGTCGTTACCGTCTTGGGTCTTTTGCTCGTCCCCGCCGCCGCATTCGCCGCGCCGACGCCCGCGGCGTCGCCGACCGCGGTTGCGCAGAGCAGCAGCGCGCACGACGGCGGCGTGATCGAAGGCAAAGTCACCAACGTCGACTACCAGCGCGGCGTCGTGACGGTGGACTCGACCACGCAAGGCAGGGTCGACGTCGCGACGATGCCGACCACGAGCGTGCAGTCCGACGAGCCCGGTTATCACACGCTGACCGATGTCGCGAAGGGCTCGAAGGTGCAGATCTTCATCTCGAAGACCGCCGGCAAGCTCGTCGCGCAGATCATCCGGCTCATCAAGCATTGACCCTCCCTGCTGATCTCGCCGCGCTCGCGCGCGGCGTGATCGGAGTCGGATTCACGGGCGCCTCGGCGCAGACGGCGCCGCTGGATGCGTTGCGCGAATTCTCACCGGGCGCGCTGATCCTCTTCGCGCGCAACGCCGGCACGCCGGACGAGCTGCGCGAGCTCGTCGCCGCGCTGCGTGAGACCGCGGCACCGTCACCGCTGATGGCCGTCGATCAGGAAGGCGGCCGCGTCGAGCGCATCCGGGACGGCGTGGCGGCACTACCGTCCGCGATGGCCGTCGGCGCCACGGGCGACGTCGCGCTCGCCGAACGGCTCGGCACGCTGTTGGGCCGCGACCTCGCGCGCTTCGGCATCGACGTCGACCTCGCACCCGTCGCCGACCTGTCGCTGCAGCCGCGCAGCGCCGTCGTCGCGACGCGCTCGTTCGGCGACGACCCGCAGCGCGTCGCGGACTTCGTCATCGCGTTCGCGCGCGGGCTCGAGCGCGGCGGCGTCGCGGCGGCGTTGAAACATTTCCCCGGCCACGGCTCGACTCAGGAAGACTCGCACGTCGCGCTGCCGCACGTCACCGCCGACGCCGCGACGTTGCGCGCCCGCGACCTCGTCCCGTTCGCCCGCGCTATCACCGCGCGCGCGGCGTCGATCGTCCTCACCGCGCACGTCGTGATCGAAGCATTCGACGCCGACCGCCCCGCGACGATCGCGCCCGCCGTCCTGACGGGTCTGCTGCGAGACGAGCTCGGCTACGACGGGATCGTCGCGACCGACTGCTTGGAGATGGACGCGATCGCGAACGGCGTCGGCACCGTGCGCGGCGCGGTCGAGGCGCTCGCCGCAGGTGCCGACCTCCTGCTGATCAGCCACCACCTCGAGCTCGCGCACGCCGCCGCCGAAGCGATCGCCACCGCCGTTCGGGACGGCGAGATCCCGCTGTCGCGCCTGCAAGAAGCATACGCGCGCGTGCACGGCTTGCGCGAGCGGCTCGCGCAGCGCGTTCCGCTCGCGACCGCGTTGGACGAAGATGCGCCGCAGGAAACCGCGCGCCGCGCACCGACCGTCTTGCGCGGCGAGCCACGCCTTCGCGCGGGCAAGCCCGTCACCGTGATCTCGTTCGAAGGCACGGTCGCCGACAACGTCGCGCTTTCCGGCCGAACGGCGTCGGTCACGTCGGCGTCGCTGAGCTCGGCGCTGCGGCAACGCGGCTGGAAGAGCGAGATCATGCGCGCCGCGATCGAGCCGGCCGCGAACGACATCGATCTGCTGCTCGACCACGTCGCCGCGCTCGGTGACCGTGAATTCGTTCTGGTGACGCGCGATGCCCACGTGCAACCCGCGCAACGCGACGCCGTCGCGCGCATCCTCACGCGCGTGCCCGACGCGCTGATCGTCTCGGCGCGCGCGCCGTACGACGCGCTGCTGTGGCCGCCGGCCCGCCGCGTGCTGTGCATCTACGGCGACCAGCCGATCTCCATCGAAGGCTGCGCCGACATCCTTGCCGGCCGCGCCGAAGCCCGCGGTACGCTACCGGTCCGGCTCACGGAAGACGCCGCTGTTCGCTGAGCTCGACGCCGTCGTGCAGGCCGCGCTCGGCACGCGCTTCAGCGCCGCCGTGGTGCGCGTCGAGCAGGGCGGACGTCTGCGCTACGAACGCGCGTACGGCCGCACGCGCGCGAACGACCCCGCGCTGCCGTGCGCCGTCGACACGCGCTTCGACCTCGCGTCGCTCACGAAGGTGTTCGCCTCCACCGTCGCGCTGGCAAACGTCGCACGCGGCACGCTCGCGCTCGACTCCCCGCTGACCGTTTTGGTTCCGGAGTGGCGCGACACCGATCACGAACGGATCACGCTGCGCCACATCCTCGCGCACGTCGCGGGCTTCAAGAGCGGCGCCGACTACCGCACGTTGCTCGACAAGAACGTCGAGACGTTCGCGCTGACCGAACCGCTCGCCGGACAACCCGGCGCGAACGTGCTCTACAGCGACCTCGGCTTCATCGCGCTCGGCACCATCCTGGCGCGCGCGCAGCCCGGCCGTTCGCTCGCCAAAGCGATCGAAGACGAGCTCACCGCGTCCGGCACGACGTCGACGGCGTACCGCCCGCGCGGCCCCGAACGCCCCGCGATCCCGGCAACGGAAACCGACGCGTGGCGCGGCACCGTGCAAGGCGAAGTCCACGACGAGAAAGCCTACCTGATGGGCGGCGTCGCCGGCCACGCGGGCCTGTTCGGCACCGCCCGCGACGTCGCGCAGCTCGGCAACTGGTACCTCGCGGCGCTGCACCGCCGCCCGACGCCGCTCGATCCCGCGCTCGCACGCGAAGCGGTCCGCGAAGCGGGCCCGGACGCAGTACTGCGCCGGGGCCTGGGCTGGGCCTTGAAGACGTCGGACGAGAACTCGTGCGGCACGCTGATGTCATCGAGCACGTTCGGACACACCGGCTTCACCGGCACGTCGATCTGGGTCGACCCCTGGCGCGACCTGAACGTCGTGCTGCTGACGAACGCCGTCCACTTCGGCCGCAGCGACACGCGCGCGATCCGCGCCGCCGTCGCGGACGCCGCCGTCACGGCAACGGACCGCACGTGAAGATCGCCGGCATCATCTCGGGAACGTCGCTCGACGGAATCGACGTCGCAATCTGCGACGTCACCGCGGCGGGCACCGCGATCCACGCGCGCTGCGTGCAGTTCGCAACGATCCCCTTCGCGGAAGACCTCCGCGCGCGCATCCTCGCAGCCTACCCGCCCGCACCGGTCGGCGCGCTGGAGCTTTCCGCGCTGCACGCGGCGATCGGCGAGGCGTTCGGCGACGCGATCCGCAGTGTCGCGGGCGACACGGAGCTCGACGCGGTCGCTTCGCACGGCGTGACACTGGCGCACGACGGCGCGGCGCACCACACGCTGCAGCTTGGCGATGCATTCCGCATACGCGAACGCACCGGCGTGACGGTGCTATACGACTTCCGCTCGGCCGACACGGCCGCGGGCGGAACGGGCGCCCCGCTCGTACCCTTCGTCGACGCGCTGCTGTTCGCCGAGCACGCGCCGTGCGTCGCACTCAACCTCGGCGGAATTGCGAACCTGACCGTTCTCCCCGACGGCATCGCGTTCGACTCCGGCCCGGCCAACCTCCCCATCGATACCTACGTCGCCATGCGCACCAACGGCGCGCAGCGCTTCGACGGCAACGGCGAGCTCGCGCGCCGGGGCACGGCAGACGCCGCGCTGCTGGCACGCATGCTCGGCGACCCGTATTTCCACCGCACGCCGCCGAAGACCACGGGTCGCGAAGAGTACGGCGCGCCTTTCGTCGCGCAATGGCGCGCGGACCTCGATGCGCTGCGATTCGCGGATGCGATCGCTACGCTGACCGCGCTCACGGTGCGCACCGTCGTCGACGCATTCCGCACCGCGGCACCGCATGCGACGTTGCTGATCGTCAGTGGCGGAGGGGCGCGCAACCCGGCGCTCATCGACGGGCTCCGCGCGATGCTGCCCGGCGTACGCGTCGCCGGCTCGAATGAGTTCGGCGTCGAAGCCGATGCGAAGGAGGCGATCGCATTCGCCGTGCTCGGGTATTGCACGCTCCGCGGCCACGCCGCGGGATTGCCGCGCGTCACCGGTGCGAGCGGCCCGCGCGTGCTCGGCGCGATCGCGCCCTCGGATCTAGAACGGCTCTTGGAGCGGGTTCGCTCCGAGTAGCCCGCCTTGAAGGGCCCTGCGGGGCGAGCGTGCGCCGAGGTCGAACCGCGGCTCTTCCTTCGTTGGGCAGAGCAGGAGACATCGGATGGCCCGTGCTGAAAAATCGGACTTGCGCTGGGCGGAACGCGAGCAGCAGCTCGGGACGTGGCTGGCTGCACGCGCGACCGAACAGCGGCGGGCCGAGCGAGTCCCCCAAGCGCGACGCTTGCGCGCGTACGCGACGCTGTGGGGCTGGCTGCCGCTCGCGGCGATCATCTTTTGGATCGCATACATTCTTACGCGGTCGATTGCGTTTCACGACGCTTCGGATCCGCCGAAATACCGGCTGTCCGCGTTCGGGCTGGGGAAGGCCGCAATGACGGCAGAGTTCGTCGAAGACGCTGCGGACGCCGCTCACGTCGACATTTTCATACCCGAAGGCGTCAAGGTCGTGAGGATCAACGACGTTTCCGGAGACGGTGCCTGCACGTGGAGCGCGTCGCGCTACGAGCGCAAAGGCGGCGTCTGGCGCGCCGAGCTGCGTTTCGACAAGCCGGTGACCGAGACGGAAATCCTCTATGGAAGTCCGGTACGGGCGGGGTTCGTCACGTGCACGCTGACCTGGCATCCGCTGCACGATTCGTATGCGACATACCGGATGCGCATCGAAAACTGGGACATCGGCTCGGTCCGAAATGCGGCGTTGCCGCGCGGCATATCACGATTGAACATCAACGTCGGCGCACCGTACATGGAGAGTCTTCGCCTGGTGGCGATCGCGGGTGCGGCGGTGCGGATGGATGAACGAACGCTGGTCAAGGGTGACTTCGTCTATGCCGTGTGGCGGCGCGGTGACGCCGAACAGAGCCGCGACATCGTGCTGATCGTGATCGGCGCGCTGATCGCGCTGGGCGCCGCGCTCGTCGTCGAAGCGCTGCGCGGCGAAGTCGAGCTTGCAATCGAAGCGAACCAGCTGGGGCAACCGGACGGAGCGCCCGCACCGTGAGCGCCGACACCGTCGACAAGCCGGTTCCGCCGATTCGCATGGCGCAAGCGATGCGCGCCGCCCGCCGCATCTATACCCGCAATGTTTGGCAGGTCGTCCTCCTCTACGCGGTGATCATGGCCGTACCGACGGCCGTGAACGTTCCGATCGCCGCCCACTTCTTCGACGCTCCGTCGATCGAGGAGTTCTTCCGCGAGATGGAGCCGGGTAGCGCGAACTATCTCCCGTTCGCCTTCAACGGGATGTTGACTGCGCTGCTGTACCCGATCGCCGCAGCCGCCACGATCGTGTTGCTGCGTAACGTCATCGCAACTCGGCACGCACGCTTTCGCGAATCTTTCCGCGAGGTGCTCCGTCTATGGCTCACGATCACGCAGTTCGGGCTGTTGTGGTATATCGTGCTGCGGATCGGCGCGCAGGCCGCGTCCCCGCTCTACCAGATGACACGGGGGGGCGGCACGTTGCACGTGACGGCGCGTGTCGTTTTGATTGCAACGGCGGCCGTCCTGCTGGCCTGGTGGTTCTTTGCCTACGTCGCGGCGCTCGTCAAGATCGTCGTCGACCGGTGCGACCCGTTGCGAGCGGCGGTCGCAGGCAGCCGGCTGGCGCTTCGGCACATGCGCGGTTTCTTTGCGATCGCGTGGCGCGTCGCGGTCGTCTACGCGATCTACTTCGTCGGGATCGCGGTGACGCTGGTCGCGATCAAGAAAGAGAACCTCGGCGGTGTCATGCTGCTGATCGTGCCGTCGATCGTCATGACGCCGTTTCTGGTCATAACGCTCGGCCTCTACCTGCTCGACCGTCTCTACCGCGAGGAGCACGACGAGGCGCGATCCCAATCCGGCGCTCCTCCTCCGGAGCCGCCGAGTTCGGGTGGCGAGGGTCTCGAGCCGCCCGGTCCGGTTCTCCCGCTACGGGACGGACCATTTCCGTAAGAGAAAGCACGCAGCGTGATCTCAGTTGGCATCGATGCGGGCGGCACGTCGACCATCGCGGCTCTGTCCAGAGACGGCGAATACGTGCGCGAGGCGGCCGGCCGCGGCGCGAACGCCACGACGCTCGGCATCGATGATGCGGCGGACGTGATCGTCACGACCATTCGCGAGGTGCTCGCGGGCGAGGCGCCGGATGCGATCTACGCCGGCGCCGCGGGCGCGGGGCGGAAGCGGATCGCGGACGAGCTTCGCGATCTGATCGGGATCGCGTTTCGCGGCGCGCGCGTCGCCGTGGGTGATGATGCGGCGATTGCGTTTCGGGCGGCGATTCCGGACGGTGATGGTGCCGTGTTGATCGCCGGGACCGGGTCGACCGCATATGCGGAGCACGGTGAGCTGTCGCAGCGCGTCGGCGGTTTGGGCTATGCTGCCGGCGACGAGGGGTCGGCGTTTTGGATCGGCATGCAGGCGGTGAAGCTGTACGGGCGCGTGCTCGATGGGCGTGCGAATCGGGATGAGACGACCGATCTCGTTGCTCGCTCGCTCGATGTGACGGATCGCGAGTCATATATCGCGGCGCTGTACGATCGTGCGCTCGATCCGGCGCAGATCGCTGCACTTGCGCCCAGCGTCATCGCGTTCGCAAGTAAGGGAAATCGCGCGTCGACGAAGATCGTACAGCAGGCTGCGCAGGAGCTTGGTGATCTCGTGAAGGCTGCGCTGCGCGCTGTGAACCTGCTCGAGTCTTCGCCGCGAATCGCTTTTGCCGGTGGGCTGTTTCGCGAGAATAGCTTGCTGACGTTTCTGCTCGAGACGCGGTTGAACGGTGACGTTGCCGGGGCGGCGTTCGTCAAAGGCGGCGACGAGCCGGCGCGCGGTGCGTTGCGGCTTGCGGAGCGCTTGGCGCGTTGAGCGATTTGCCTGCGACCGAGTCGCTCGATCCGGCGACCTCCGATATCGATCGGCTCGACGACGTTGCGCTCGCGAGCATGTTGGTCGAGGCACATCGCGTGGCCGTCGACGCGGCGCTGGCGGCTGCCGAGGAGATCGCGCGTGCGACCACGCTCGTCGTCGAGGCGATCGAGCGCGGCGGGCGCATCGTGCTGGTCGGCGCGGGGACGAGCGGGAGGCTTGCGGTGCTCGATGCGGCGGAGCTGCCGCCGACGTTCGGTGTGGATCCCGCCCTCGTCGAGGGACGGATCGCCGGCGGTGACCGTGCGCTTCGACGCGCCGTGGAGGGCGCGGAAGATGATGCGGAGGCCGGCGCGCTCGTCGTGCAGGACGTCGGCGAAAACGACGTCGTCATCGGCATTTCGGCGAGCGGTGGTGCGCCCTTCGTCCGGGCTGCGTTGTCTGCCGCGCGCGCGCGTGGCGCGCGGACCGTCGGCATCGTCAACGCGCCTGGTGGTGCGGTCGCGCGCGATGCGGATGTGGGGATCGTGGCGGCGACGGGGGCGGAGCCCATTGCGGGATCCACGCGAATGCGCGCCGGGACCGCGCAGAAGATCGTGCTCAACGCGATCTCGACGGGTGCGATGGTTCGGCTCGGCAAGACGTACGGCAACCGGATGGTCGACCTCGTCGCAACGAACGCGAAGCTGCGCGCGCGTAGCGAACGGCTCGTGCGTGACGTCGCGGGCGACGTCGATGCGCGGACGTTGCTCGATGCCGCGGGCGGTTCCGTCAAGACGGCGATCGTCATGGCGCAACGCGGCGTCAGCCGGGCTGAAGCTGAAGAGTTGCTGCGCTTCGCCCGCGGGCGGCTCGCGTCCGTTCTCAGCCCCTGATCGCGATCATCATTTCTTGTACGAGTTGAGGATGCGCTCCGTGATGCCGTCGATTGCTGCGCGCCGCTCGCCGATGATCGCATTCTCTGCGTTGATCATCATCTGACCGGGGTCGGTCGAGTCGTGCAACTGTTTGAGGACGTCTTCGGCGGTGATCGGGTACGGCGGTGGCGCTGCCGGTGGGGGAGGCGGCGGCGGCGGTGCCGGCGCTGCTGCGGGCTTCACCTCTGCGGCGGCTTTGCGCGCGTCCTCGAGCGTCGCGCGCGCGCGCCAAATCGCGCTCGCCATCTCGATGACGCGCTGCCCGAGCGGGCCCGTCGGATTGACGCCGAACCGCGTCGCCGTCGCGTGGACCGTTGCGACCTGTTTTTCGATGACGGACAGTTGCGTGAGCGCCGCGTCGACCGCGGCCTGGTGGTCGACCGTGTGGTCGTTCAGCTTCGCGGTGAGATCGGGGATGAGCTGAGCGCTCATGACCTCGACGAGCGCTACGAACGCCTGCTCGGTTTGCGCGTTTGGCGGGTCGGTTGCCATGTGAAGTCCCTTTCTCGATCGCAGCCGCCCCATTCGCCGGAGGCGGTCCCTTACCCTGATGAGCGGGAGAATCGTTCGGACGCGTTCGACACGGCCGTCGTGCCGCCAAGATCTTCGTAGCCGCGCGCTGTGAAGAACGCGCGCAGCGCGGAGTCGTCCGGGAGCGATGCTTCGATGCGCGTGATCTCGAGTTGGTCGAGGCGGCCGTGGAGCGTCGCCAGCAGCGCCGAGCCGATGCCCCGGCGGCGGCGGTCCGGGACGACCCAGAGGTCGCGCAGTGCTGCGATGAGGCCGCCGGTTTCGGTCGCGATCGCGTAGGCGACGGAAACGCACGCCGCGGGTATACCGTCGTCGTAGGCCAGCCAAATGAAGCCGTAGTCCGGGCGGTCCACGAACAGCGCGAGCGCTTCGCCGAGCGCGGCCTCGTCCGCGCGAAACTGCTTCATCAGCACGAAGGCGTCGAGGCGCTCGGCGCCGGCCATCGTTCGGCATTCGATCAACGGAAGGACCTCACGCCATGCTCTTCGACTCGCTCCGTCGTTCGCTTCCCGCGCTGACCGCGCTTGCGGTCGTCGCCTCCGCCACGCTCGTTGCTTCCGCCGCGGTGACCCAGCGGCAAGGCGCGTCCGTTCCCGGCGGCAAGATCCGGGACTGCCACGGCTACGTGCGCCACGTGTCCACCGAGAACATCCGCGTGCACTGCGTCGACGGGCGGCCGGCCGACCTGTCGTTCCTGTACGCGCCGAACTTCGCGACGCTGCTCTCCAACGGCAAGAGCGTCCAGACCAAGGACCTCAAGCCCAACACGCCCGTCCACGTCGAGTTCACGCAGTCGCTCGGCATCCGTAAGGCCTATAAGATCTTCGTGGCCAACCCGAACGGTCACGGGCTGTTCGGTTTCAAGAGTTAACCGGCCCGACGACGAATAGGGCGCCGCGGTGCACTCCATCGCGTCGCTTCTTTCATCGCTGCTCGCCGTGACGTTCGTCGTCGTCCCGTTGGACGACCGGCCCGTCACCGCGCAGCTTCCACGGCTCCTCGGCGCGATCGCCGGCGTGCGCGTCGTCGAGCCGCCGCGGCCGATGCTCGGGCGGTATCTGACGCCCGGCGACGCACCGGGCATCCTGCGCTGGCTGCGCGACGACGCACCGCGCGACGCGCACGCGTACGTCGTATCGAACGACATGGTGGTGTACGGCGGGCTCGTGGCGTCGCGCATCCCCGGCGTCTCGCGCGCCGTCGCGTACACGCGGCTGCAAGATCTCGCCGCGATTCGCGCGGCGCGGCCGAACGCGTCGTTTTCCGTGTTCGGCACGGTGATGCGGCTTGCGCCGACCGGCGTGCCGAAGCTCGGGCCGGCGGCAGCGTTTCCGTTCGCCGGCGCCGACGTGTGGGGCGCAATCCAGCAGTATGCGAACTTGCCCGATCCGCCGCGCACCGGCGAGCAGCGCGCGTTCGCAGCGAAGTTGCGCGCGCAGCTCGGGCCGGCGCTCGACGCGTATCTCGACACGCGCGCGCGCGACCGCGACGTCGATCTGTTCGCGCTGCGCATCGCGGCGGAGGGCGGGTTCGACCGGATCGTGCTCGGTCAGGACGATGCCGGTCCGGTGGGCTTGCATTTGCGCGATCTTGCCGCGCTGCGCGCGTTCGCGGCGACGTGGCTGCCGCCGGCGCGGGCGTCGATCGAGCCGGGTGCCGACGAGCTGGCCATGGCGCTGCTGTCGGCGGCGCTCGCGCGCGAAGCGGCCGTCGTTCCGCGCGTGCGGGTGATCTACTCCCGCCCCGACGGCGGCAGCGTGAACGATCCGCTGGAGTTTGCGCCCATCGCGACGACGATCGCGGACTTGATCCGCACCTGCGGCGCGCGGGCCGCGGCGGACGGGGAGACGGCGGATCTCGATCTCTTCGTGCGCGTTGCCGGGACGAGCGATGCGGACGAGGCCGCGTTCGTGTCGCGCATCGAACGGTCGTATGTGCCGTCGACTGCGAACGACGCGATGCGTGCACCGGTGACGGCCGTTGCGGACTTGTCCTTTCTCGCGACGAGCGATTATGCGCAGCATCGCAAGCTGACGGACGAGCTGATCGCGCGCCATATCGCCGGGCGAATCGATGCGTTCGCGTCGTGGAACACCGTGGCGAACACGGTCGGCACGGCGCTGCCCGAAGCGGTCGCCGTGATCGCGGGGCGGCGGCTGGGCACATACGATGCGCGCGCGCACGCGACGTTCACGCTGATGCGCTACGTCGACGACGTTGCCTTCCACGCCGGCGTGCGGCCGCAACTCAACACCGACCTCTCCGCGCAGGGCGTCGACGATCATACCTATCTGTTGCCCGGCGTCGCGCGCGGTACGGCGTCGGAGAACCGCGCGAAGCTCTGGCGCGACGGCCTCGACTTGCTCGCGCAGGTCGAGCCGCAGTTCCGGGACGCCGGCTTCACGATCACGCTGCCGTGGGACCGTACGTTCGAAACCGAGCTGGATGTGCGGCTCGTGCCTCGGGGCGTGGTTCCGTAGGCAGGAGCGTGTCAGGCGGCGAGCGCGGCCGCGAACGCCGCCGGCTCATCCGCGGCGACGAAGACCCGGCGCACGGAGCGCGTGCGTCCGGCCATGGACCGCACGACGACCGGCTCGCGCAACGTCAACTCGACCGCGGGGACACCGTCGAGCGTCAGCGCTACGGCGTCGCCCGCGCGGCGCAGCGTGCGTCTGAAGTCACTGGACACGGCGCCGTGCACGCGCGCGGTCGCGATGTTGGCGCGGTCGAGGTCGAGCCGGCGCAGGCAGCCGAAGCGCAGGCGCACGCGGTCGCCGTCACACCGATGCGGCCGAATGCGTGCGGTCGCGACGACGCCGATCGCCCACAGCATCGCATACACGTGGAGAACGTCGCTGGCGAGGCGCCACCAGCCGGCGTTCCACAGCACGAAATCGAGCGCGATCATCTCCGGGATGACGAAGAGCGGCATCGCGACGAACAACGGCAGCGACGCCCAACGCCGAACGTAGGAGAACCCCGGCGGCGGCGGCCGTCGAAAACCGCCGCACACGTAGCGCACGGCGCTCGCCATGAGCACGAGCTCCACGGCTATGTACCGGTTGATGAGGACCGGCGTGAACCGGTCCAGCTCACGTTCGAGCGCGTCTTCGAAATAGGTCTGCGGCTCGCGGCGCAGGATGCGCACCACGACCACGATGGCGGACGCCAACAGGGCCGCATCGACCGTCGCGAGCAATGCGATCGTTCCGTTCGGTAATGCTCCGCCGGAGAAGGTGCGGATCGCGATCGCGATCCCGGCGACGGGGAACAACAGCTTGGTCCACGGCGCGCGCTTGCCGAGGACGCGTTCGAGTTCGGCCGCAAGCTGTGCGCCCATCGCGCCGAACGCCGCGAGCTTCGCGATCCGGCGCAGACGGTCGTGGACGGCGCCCGCGGTGAAGAAGGACAGCAGCAACGACGCGATCGTGAGGACGACGGCGATCGTGCGCAGGACCAAGAGCAGCTTCACGTGACCTCCCAAGGGGCACGCGCCCTTCCAATGATGCTCGCGTCGAGCGGCGGATGCTACGACGATCGTCGGATGCTACGGGTCGGTGGTGCCGACGCTGCTCGAAAGACCCAGCGACTCCTCGGGTGTGAGACGGTTCGTCGGGCGCAGCTCCGCGAACGTGATCGTGACGTCGTCGAGCCGGCCGCCGTCCGTATCGAGCGGCACGAGCGCAGTCTCGCGCGCGATGTACGTTCCGCCGTCGAGCTGCTTGAAGTCGACGCGCCAGCTGATCGCGTCGAGCGGACCGCGGTTGCCGATCCCGGCGACGACCGCGCGCACCGGCAGCGCGCTCTTCGTGTCGAGCCACAACTCGCGCAGCCGGTAGCGGTGCGGCTCGCGCAGCGGGCGCAAGCCGAGATGGTGTAATGTGACGCCGTTCTCGGCGAGGTCGCCCAGATCGGTGACCTCGTACGTGCGTGCGACGGTGCCCGTGCGGCCGATCGTTGGCAGCGTCGAGATGGCCGTTGCGACGTCACTCATGTTCGCGCTCGCGGTGATCGGCGGCGCCGTAAGCGCGAGCCCGAAGTCCTGGTCGACGGCGAACGAGAGCTGTCCGATCGGATCGACCGTCGGCTCGTGCGTGACGACCACGCCTTTGGGCGGGATTCCGTAGATGGGCCCGGCGCGGCCGGCCGTCACGCCGATGTCGAAACCGTGCGGCACGTGCGGGTTCGCGGCCTCTTCGCGCTTGAGCGAATGCGCGTGCACGAGCCGGCGGTGCAGATCCTCGACGGTGTCCCACGTAACGACGACGCGATGACCGTCGTGGCGGAACGTCACCACGGTCGCGTACACGGCGTAGTGCGCGTACGCGCTTTCGGAGCGCGCGCGCCGCGCCGCGGCGAACGTCGCGTCCGCGGATGAGAGCGCCGCGGCCGGCGATGCGGCGGCCGGCGCCGTGTCGAGCAGCGCAGCGAGGACGAGCGCCGGCGCGATCACGGTTCGCCGATCGGGGCGTTTTTGGAGAAGCTCAGGCCGAAGTGCGCGAGGTGCGACGTCAGCTTGACCTCGTCGAACGTGATGGTTACATCGTCGAGCCGCGTGCAGCAGTTCCCAGGCGTTCGAGGCGAGTCGCTCGTGTGCAGCGGCGCGAGCGCCGTCTCGCGCGCGATGTAGGTACCGCCGTCCGTTTGGCGGTACTCGACGCGCCAGCGCACGGTGTCCAGCGGAGCGCGGTTGCCGATACCTTCCACGACCGCTTCTTCGGGCAACCAGGTATCGGCGTCGACCCACAGCTCGCGCAGGCGGTGATGCTGCGGATCGCGCAACGGCTGCAGCCCGAGGCGGTACTCCGTTCCTTGTTCGTCGGCGGCAGTCTCGAGGAGCGTCACGGCGTAGTCGCGCGCGAGCGTCCCCGTGTGCCCGATGACGGGCAGCGCGGAGCGCTGCGCTTCGAGCGCGGCCGAAGCGCTGACCGACGCGAACTTTCGTTCGCCGGGAGCGAGCCCGTAATCTTGATCGATCGCGAACGCGACGGGGCCGATCGGGTCGGGCTGATGTTCCCGGTTGAGCTTGGAAAGGAACGGGATGGCGATGTTCGTGCCGTGCGGGGTGTACGGATGCGCGTCTTCTTCACGGCTGAACGGCCGCGAGTAGACCACGCCGCTGCGCATGTCCTCCGTCGTCTCCCACGTCCGGCGCACGAACCGCTTGTCGTTGTGGAACGAAACCACCGCGACGTACTCGGCGTAGCGCGGGTACGCGCCGGCGCTCCATGCGCGGCGAACCTTGTCGAAGATTGCGTTCGGATCGGGTGGGCTGCCGGAAGGCGCCGCAGTGGGCGACGCGCCAAGCGAGGTTGCGATCAGCAGCAACGCCGCGATCGTCCGAGAGATACCGTTCGCCCGCATGAACGAGAGAACGCCGCGACCCGAGCGAGGGTTCCCTAGTCGCCCGAAGGCTGGCACAGCTCGATCAGGACGCCGGCGGTGGACTTCGGGTGGAGGAACGCGATCGTGTTGCCGTGCGCGCCATGCCGCGGCTCCTCGTCGATGAGGCGGACGCCGGCGGCTTTGAGCCGCGCGAGCTCGGCGCGAATGTCGGCGACGCGGTACGCCGTGTGGTGCAGCTTGGTCGCCGCGTCCCCGCGGAACTTCGCGATCGGGGAGTCCTCGCTGAGCGGCCGCAGCAGCTCGATCACCGCGTCGCCCGTGCGCACGCCGACCGCTTCGACGCCCTGGTCGGTGATCGTCTCGCGGTACACCTGGCTGAATCCCAGGGTCTGCGTGTAGAGCGCGAGCGTCGCTTCGAGGTCTTTGACCACGATCGCGACGTGGTCGATGGGTGCGTCGATCACTGTTTCGAGCCTGGGGTCAGCATCATGCTAGGGACGACCAGAGACGGCGACCTTCCGCATACGAAACGGCGATGTTGAGATCTCCCGTCAATTTGACGCTCGATGCCGCTAGCGCGGCTCGGACCGTCGCCAAGTCAAAGTCGGCCGTATTCTCAGTGTAGTACACGGCATCGCGCCCGAGCTTCGCAGCGTCTTGAATAATGGCGTCAGCGATCAACGAATCTCGGGGCGGGTCAATGAGTGTGCGTCTTCCCGCGTCTGAAAACCATCCTAGGTCGAATGAGAAGAACCGGGCATCTCTCGCGAGAGCCTGCAGGACGAAGTCGCGGCGCGTCAGTACATCGGCATCCGCTGATGCCAGATCCAAGCGAGCCGACTCCAAGCTGGCCACAGCAGCCGCTGCTGCCGGAGAGGACACGCTGCCGCGGAGTTGCTTCAATCGTGACTGGATAGAGCTGCCGAGCACATTGTAGGCGTTGATTTTCCGGTCGATCGCGGCATAAGCCTCCATGACGCACACTTCAGGAATTCGGAGCTCTATGTTCCCAGCGTTCGCGGCATGGAGAATATCATCGTGTTTCGTTCGCTGCGCGACCGCGTATCCCACGATAAAGTTGGTTTCGACGTAAAGCGTCACGACCTACGCTGCCCGCAACGCCTCCGCCAAACCGGGAGGAAGTTGGCTTTCAGCGGGCGCGGGGTTCGAGCGCCAATGGTGGGCAACGTCGTCCAGCCAGAGCTCCATGAGTCGAACGATATAAGATACGTGTTCCGACCGTTCCTGGTATTTGGAGTCGTATACGGACAACAACGAGGTGTCTAGCCGAACCGGTACCGTGCGGCCTGGAATGCCGCTGAAAATTTCGATGGTGTCGCGGTCCGCAATTATGGTGAAGGGAGCAAGTCCCCCGTGATTCGACTGTTGCAGAAACTGCTGCAGCTGTTCGTAGAAGTAGCTCCGATCAGCGTCGTGGATCTTATACTTGACCTCGACGATCGCAACCGGGGCGCCTGTCTCATCCTCTACGACGATGTCCGGGCGAAACGTTTTCCGTTCTGTCATGGTGCTAGCCTAATCTTACCATAGGACAACCGATCATGCAATCCGCTCGCGGGCGACGTGCGTGCCGAACACGTCGCGCAGCACATTGCAGATCTCGCCGAGCGTTGCGCCCGCGTCGACCGCTTCGATGAACGGCGGCATCAGGTTGTCCGTGCTTTGGGCGGCGCGGCGCACCTCCGCCAGCGCGGCACTGGTGCGGGCGGCGTCGCGGCGTTCGCGAAAGGCGCGCGTGCGCGCGACCTGCTCGCGCTCGATCGCCGGGTCGATGCGCTGGATCGGCATCGCCACGCCGTTCGTGCCCTCGTTGAACTTGTTCACGCCAACGACGATCTGCTCGCCGCGCTCGATCGCCTGCTGCGCGCGGTAGGCGGACTCGCCGATCTGGTCTTGCATCCAGCCGCTCTCGATCGCGGCGACGGCGCCGCCCAGCGCGTCGATCTCGGCGATGAGCTCGCGCGCGCGGGCGGTCAGCTCGTCGGTGAGCGACTCGACGTAGTACGAGCCGGCGAGCGGGTCGGCGACGTCGGTGACGCCGCTCTCGTACGCGATGATCTGCTGCGTGCGCAGCGCGACCCGGGCGCTGTCGGAGGTCGGCAGCCCGAGCGCTTCGTCCTGGCCGTTGGTGTGCAGCGACTGCGTGCCGCCGAGCACCGCGGCGAGCGCCTGCAGCGCGACGCGCACGACGTTGTTCTGCGGCTCCTGCGCGGTCAGCGTCGAGCCGCCCGTCTGCGTGTGGAAGCGCAGCATCTGCGACTTGGGATCGTGCGAGCCGAACTCGTCGCGCACGATCTCGGCCCACAGCGTTCGCGCGGCGCGGAACTTCGCGATCTCTTCGAAGAAGTCGTTGTGCGCGTTCCAGAAGAAGGAGATGCGCGGCGCGACCGTGTCGACGTCCAAGCCCGCGCGCTGCGCCGCGTGCAGGTACGCTTTCGCGTCGGCGAGCGTGAACGCGATCTCTTGCAGCGCCGTCGAACCCGCTTCGCGGATGTGGTAGCCGGAGATCGAGATCGTGTTCCAGTTCGGCACCGACTGCGCGCAGTACGCCATCACGTCGGTCACCAGCCGCATCGACTGTTTCGGCGGATAGATGTACGTGCCGCGCGCGACGTACTCTTTGAGCACGTCGTTCTGCGTCGTGCCGCCGAGCTTGTCGAACGGGATACCGCGCCGCCGCGCGACGGCCAGCACGAACGCGAGCAGGATCGACGCCGGCGCGTTGATGGTCATCGAGACCGTCACCTGATCGAGCGGGATCTGATCGAACAGCGTTTCGACGTCCTCGATCGTATCGATCGCGACGCCGACCTTGCCCACCTCGCCGCGAGACTGCGGCGCATCGGAGTCGTGGCCGAGCTGGGTGGGCAGGTCGAATGCGACCGAGAGCCCGGTCACGCCGCTCGCGAGCAAGTAGCGATAGCGCTCGTTGGACTCGGCCGCCGTCGCGAAGCCGGCGTACTGGCGCATCGTCCAGTGCCGGCCGCGGTACATCGTCTTGCGAATCCCGCGCGTGTACGGGAACGAGCCGGGCGGCGCGCGGCGGACCGGCGGTTCGGGCTCGTCGTAGAACGGCCGCAGCGGGATGCCGCTGGCGTTGAGATCGCGGGCGCTCACCCCGTACCGTTGCGCCGGTCGGGTCCCGGCGCCCTATGCGGCCCGGAGCCGGAGCGCGAAACCCGGCGGGGCTTCGTGCCGTAGAAGCGGACATGAACCGCTTCCGCACTGCGAGCGCGGCTTTTGCCGTGCTGTCGGCTTTGGCAACCGCGACCCTGCTCCCGGCGACCGGCGCCTCCGCGCAGACGCAGTCACCGCCCGCGCCTGCGGCGGCGGCCGCGCTGACGCCGGAGCAGACCGCGGCGATCGACACGATCGCAGCGACCGCGATCGACCGCAAGGCGACGCCGTCGGTCGCGATCGGCGTGGCGAAGAACGGCAGGCTCGTGTTCGCGAAGGCGTACGGTTACCGCAACCTGGACGACAAGGTCCCCGCCGACGCCGACACGATGTACGGGATCGGCTCGAACACCAAGCAATTCACGGCCGCCGGCATCCTGCTGCTGCGCGATGCGGGCAAGCTCGACGTCGACGCGCCGGTGTCGCGCTATCTGCCGTCCATGCCGCACGGCGGCGAGGTGACGGTTCGCAACCTGCTCACGCACACCGGCGGCTATGCGGAGTTCACCGAGCTCCCCGACGTCGATCGGCTCGCCGCGCGCCCCGCGACGAACGAAGAGATCCTCGACACCGTGGTGAGCCGCCCGCTGGGGTTCAAGCCCGGCACGAAGTGGCAGTACTCGAACACCGGTTACGTGATGCTCGCGGCGATCATCGAACGGCTGTCGGGCACGAGCTATGCGGATTTCCTGCGCACGCGCATCTTCGAACCGCTCGGCATGACGCGCACGCGCTACGAGGACGAGTCGCTCGTCGAAACCGATCGCGCGACCGGCTACACGCGCTTCGCGATGGGCGAGCAAGAGCACGAGTCGCATCTCGACTACTCGTGGTTCTCGGGCGCGGGCGCGATCGAGAGCACGCTGGCCGATCTGGAGACGTGGAACAACGCGATCGACCGCGGCGCGCTGCTGTCCGCCGCGTCGCGCGAGATGATGCACACGTCGTTCAAGCTGGCCGACGGCAGCGACACGCGCTACGGCTTCGGCTTGTTCTTGCAGGCACTGCCCGGCGGCAAGCACGCGGTGCTCCACGGCGGCGACACGACCGGCTTCGGCACGCAGGACGCGCGTTTCGTCGAAGACGGCATCGATGTGATCGTGCTGACGAATCAGGAGCCCGCATCGTACAACGCGATCATGAGCGCGGTGTACCGCGCGGTAGTCCCCGCGCCGCCCGCGCCGTTGCCGGCTGCCACGCCCGCGCCGAGCGGCCCTGCGCCCGCCAACCCGCCGGCCGCTTCCCCGGCACCGCTGCCGTATTCGAAGCCGGAGATCGATGCGCTCGCGCGGCGCTGGCTCGACGACGCCATCGCGGGCAAGATCGACTTTACGAAGCTGCGCGCGTCGGCGCGGGCGGGGCTGCGGCTGCCGCGGATCCAAGCGGCGCTGCGCGATCTGGCGCGCTTCGGCGACCGCACGTACACCTTGGTCAACGTCGACCGGCGCGCGCCCACCTCGGCATATCAGTACTTGCTGCGCACGCCCAAGCGCACGCTGCTCTATATTTTCTCGATCGACGACGATGGGCTCATCGCGGGCGGCGACGTGTTCGACCCGAACCCGCTCGCGCCCGACCCGCCGCCCGCTCCCGCAACCGCGCCGGCGGCGAAGTAAGCTCGCTTACCGACATCCGAACGGCGCTCTGGTAGCGTTACCAGTACGATGAAACGTAGCACCGTCCTCACCGGGATCGCCGGCCTGCTCCTCGCGGCACCCGCTGCGGCGAGGGCCGCGGCCGCGGGCGCGGTCGTCACGCACACCGACGCGGAGTGGCGCAAGCTGCTCCTGCCGGAGTCATACGACGTGCTGCGCCACGAGGGGACGGAACGCGCGTTCTCGAGCCCGCTCGACGACGAGAAACGCGCCGGAACGTACTCCTGTCTGGGCTGCGACCTTGCGCTGTTCTCGTCGAAGACGAAGTTCGACAGCGGCACCGGCTGGCCGAGCTTCTACGCGCCGCTGCCCAACGCGGTCGCGACGCGCAGCGACAGCTCGATGTTCATGGCGCGCACCGAAGTGCACTGCACGCGCTGCGCCGGCCACCTCGGGCATGTGTTCGACGACGGGCCGAAGCCGACGGGCTTGCGCTACTGCATGAACGGCGTGGCGCTGCGGTTCCGTCCCGGCCGCGCCGCGTAAACGACGAACAGCACCGCCAGCAGCGCCTGAAACGGGATCGGCGCGACGATCTTCCACGTCGCCGGCAGCGCGCCGTGCGCGACCGCGAGCGCCGGTAGGACGACCGCGAACACCTGATCGAGCGCGCACAGCCACAGCAGCGGGCGAACGCGCACGGGGTCGCGGAACGCGAGCGCGTAGACGAGCGCCGCCACGACGTACTCGCCGCCGGCGATCTGCACGATCGTTGGGTCTTTCACCGGGATGTCGAGCAGCGGCTGGATGAGCTGCGGCGCGAACAGCGACAGCACGCCGACGTACGCGTCGATCGCGCCGCCGATCGCCAGCCCGATGCGGACGGCGATGGTGAACGGATCGCGCTTCACGCGATGGTGACGAGCGGGGTACGCGCCTCGACGGTCGTGCCGGCGGCGACGTGCACGGCTGCCACCGTGCCCGTCTTGTGCGCACGGATCTCGTTCATCATCTTCATCGCCTCGATCACCGCGACGACATCGCCTTCGTTCACGACCGCGCCCTGCGCGACGGGGATCTCGACGACGACGCCGTGCATCGGCGAGATGACGTCGTTCCCGGCCGCCGCGGTAGACTTGCGCGTGCTGCCGCCCTTTTTCGGGGTGCTACCGCGCGCGCCGGCGCTTGCGCCCGGCGCCGTCGTCCCGCGCGGAACGGGCAAGTCGACGAACCGCACCCGAAAGAGCCGCCCATTCACCTCGACCTGAATCGTATCATCGCCGCCAGTGTCACCCTGACCCTTCGACAAGCTCAGGGGTCGAAGGGCGCGCTCACCGTGCGCGACGCCATTCGATTGCGCCGTGGCGAGCGACGCGGCGAACGGCTCCAGCGTCGCCGTGCCGTACGACGCGTCGCGCACCGGCCCGAAGTCACACAGCGAACGCAGCAGCGGCAGCGTCGTCGGCACGCCCGTGATCACGTACTCGTCGATCGCGCGTGCGAGCCGCGCAAGCGCTTCGTCGCGGTCGCGCGCCCACACGATGAGCTTCGCGATCATCGAGTCGTAGTCGGGCGTGATCGTGAAGCCGGGATACGCCGCGGAGTCGACGCGCACGCCGAAACCGCCGGGCTCTTTGTAGCGCGCGACCGTGCCGGGCGCGGGCCGGAAGTTCTGCGCCGGGTCCTCGGCGTTCACGCGCACCTCGATCGCATGTCCACGGAACCCGGCATCCACGTCGTCCTGCGAAAACGACAGCGGACGCCCCGCCGCGACGAGGATCTGCTCGCGCACGAGGTCGATCCCCGACACCTCTTCCGACACGGTGTGCTCGACCTGGATGCGCGTGTTCATCTCGAGGAAGTAGAACGCATCGTTGCTGACGAGACATTCGATCGTGCCGACGGAGTCATATGCGATCGCCTTCGCCGCCTGCACGCCCGCAGCGCGCAGCCCTTCGCGCACCGAAGCCGAGATGTGCGCGGGCGCTTCCTCCCACAGCTTTTGGTGGCGGCGTTGCAGCGAGCAGTCGCGCTCGCCGACGTGCAGCACGTTGCCGTGCTTGTCGGCGAGAATCTGCAGCTCGACGTGCTTGGGGTTCTCGAGGTAGCGCTCGGCATAGATCGTGCCGTTGCCGAAATACGCGATCGCCTCGCGCGCGGCGATCGTGAACGCCGACTCGATCTCGTCGAGCGTGCGCGCGACCTTCAGACCCTTGCCGCCGCCGCCGCCCGACGCCTTGAGTGCGAGCGGCATGCCGAACTTCTCGGCCGCAAGCCGCGCGCCGGCGACATCGGCGATCGCGTCGGTTCCACCGGGCACGACGGGAACCCCCGCGGCAACCATCGCCTGACGCGCGCGCACCTTGTCGCCCATCGCGTCGATCGCGTCGGGATGCGGTCCGATCCAGGTGACGCCCGCGGCAATCACGCGCCGCGCGAACGCCGCGTTCTCGGCGAAGAAGCCGTAGCCGGGATGGATCGCATCGGCGCCCGCGCGCTGCGCGACGTCGAGCAGCTTGTCGGCGTTGAGGTACGATTGCGACGGCGCCGCCGGCCCGAGATGGTACGCCTCATCGGCGTAGCGCACGTGCAGCGCGTCGCGATCCGCGTCGGAGTACACCGCGACGGTTGCACAGCCGAGCTCCTTCGCGCTCCGCATGACGCGGATCGCGATCTCGCCGCGGTTCGCGACGAGGATCTTCGCGAACGGTGCGTCAGCCATCGAGCCGCCCGGCGGCGTTCCAGCGCGACGCGGACGCCGCGGCGAACCGCACGCGCTGCTCGTCGATCTCCGGCAGCCGCCCCGCCAACCGCCAGCGCGGCGCCTCCGGCTGCGCGGGCGTCTCGGCGCGCGACGTCACAGCGACGTACACGGCTGCGATCGCGGCGAGCTCGTCGGCAGTCGGAACGTGCATCAGCTCTGAGCAACGTCCGGATACATGCCCATCGCATGATAACCGGCATCGACGAAGTGCACGTCTGCGGTCACCTGCGACGACAGGTCCGACGCGAGATACACCGCGCAGTTTCCGACGTCGTCGGCCGTGACGTTGCGCTTCAGCGGCGACGCCGCCCCGACTTTCGCCGGCATCGCCGAGAAGCCGGCGACCTGCCGCGACGATGCGGTCTTGATCGGTCCGGCGGAGATTGCGTTCACGCGAATGCCGCGCTCGCCGAGATCGAACGCGAGATAGCGTACCGTCGACTCGAGCGCGGCCTTCGCGATCCCGGCGATGTTGTAGTTCGGGACGATCTGCCCCGAGCCGAGGTACGTGAGCGCCATGACGGACGCGCCGTCGTTGAGGTTGTCGTTCAGGTGTCCGACGAGCGCGATGAGCGAGTACGCGCTGATGTCCATCGCCATCGCGAAGCCGTCGCGCGACGTGGTGTAGACTTTGCCCGACAGGTCTTCTTTCTTCACGAACGCGATCGAGTGCACGAGCCCGTCGATCTTTCCCACGCCCGCGGCGAGCGCGCGCAACGAGTCGTCGCTGGTGACGTCGCACGCGAACACCGACGCGCCGCCGAACTCCTCGGCGTGGCTGCGGACCGCGTCCTCGACCCGGTCGCCCTGATAGGTCAGGATCAGCCGCGCCCCGTGCGCGTGCAGCTGCCGCGCGATCCCAGTCGCGATGGACCACCGGTTGGCGACCCCGGTGACGAGGATGGTCTTTCCGTCAAGCAATCCCACGAGGACGAACGATCATGCGCCGGGGTCGCACAACCCTCCCCGGGCGGTCGGCGTGCTAGCGGAGGCCCGCACCGTTTCCGTTTCCGGCCTGCGCGTGGACGTGATCCTGGTTGTTGTCGAGGAAGAAGATGAACTTGCCGTCGTTCGGAAAGGTGATCCCGGCCAGGAAGTTTTTCGCCACGCCGCCCGCGCCGACGGTCCACACGTACGGGCTCGCCGCGAGCGCGCGCAGCAGGTCGGCGACACCCGCGTCGCCGCCGGTCGCGGTCCAACCGTCGAACGCGAATCCTTGCGTGTGACCGTGCGTGCCCACCCCGCCGTCGAACGTCGGATGGTCGGTCGTGAGCGCGGTGATCAAGATCGGGCGCGGGCACCGGTGTGCGACGTCGAGGAGCATCTGAATGAGCAGCGAGTTCGTCTTGTTCTGGTCCAGCAGATCGGTCTTCTGCGTGTCATCCGAGAATTGCAGCTTGTCGGTTAGCTCTTGGCGTGCCTGAATGCTCATGGATTCACCCCTTGAAGGCGGCAGCAAGGGTCTCCCCGATTCGCGGACTCGGTCGCCTCGCCTCCTAACGTGGGCGGCACGGCCGGCTATCCGAGCCGGCCCTCCTAGAGCGGGATGTTGCCGTGCTTGCGCTTCGGCCGCTCGACGCGTTTGTTCGCCAGCGCATCCAGCGCGCGCGACACCGCACGCCGCGTTTCGCTGGCGTTGATCACGTCGTCGACGTAACCGCGCTGCGCCGCGATGAACGGGTTCGCGAAATGCTCCGTGTACTCGTCGGTCAGCTCCGCCGCCTTCGCGTCCGGGTCGGGTGCGTCGGCGATCTCGCGGCGGCTCAGGATCTTCACCGCGCCGCTCGCGCCCATCACCGCGATCTCCGCCGTCGGCCAGGCGAAGTTGAAGTCCGCGCGGATGTGCTTGGACGACATGACGTCGTACGCGCCGCCGTAGGCTTTGCGCGTGATCACCGTGATCTTCGGCACCGTCGCTTCCGCGAACGCGTACAGCAGCTTCGCGCCGTGCTTGATGATGCCGCCCCACTCCTGGCTCGTCCCCGGCAAGAAGCCCGGCACGTCGACGAACGTCAGCAGCGGCACGTTGAACGCGTCACAGAAGCGCACGAACCGCGCGGCTTTGATCGACGCCGTCGCGTCGAGCACGCCCGCGAGCACTTTAGGCTGGTTCGCCACGATGCCCACGCTGCGGCCGCCGATGCGGCCGAAGCCGATCACGATGTTCTGCGCCCACAGCGGCTGGATCTCGAAGAAGTCGCCGTCGTCGACCACTCCCACGATCGCGTCGATGATGTCGTACGGTTTGGTGGGCGAGTCGGGGATCAGCTCGTCGAGCTCGGGCACGAGACGCAGCGGATCGTCGTCGCTGGGCACGAGCGGCGGATCGTCGAGATTGTTCGACGGCATGAACGAAAGCAGCCGCCGGCAGTGCTCGTTCATCTCGTCTTCGTCGACCGCGGTCAGGTACGCCACACCGCTTTTGGTCGCGTGCGTGATCGCGCCGCCGAGTTCTTCGAAGCTCACGTCCTCGCCGGTCACCGCCTTGGTGACGTCGGGGCCGGTGATGAACATCTGCGAGATGCCTTCGACCATCACCGTGAAATCGGTGATCGCCGGCGAGTACACTGCGCCGCCCGCGCACGGCCCCGCGACGAGGCTGATCTGCGGGATCACGCCCGACGCCTGCACGTTGCGCCAGAAGATCTCCGCGTAGCCGCCCAAGCTCACGACGCCTTCTTGGATGCGCGCGCCGCCGGAGTCGTTGATGCCGATCATCGGCGAGCCCGTGCGCACCGCAAGATCCATCACCTTGCAGATCTTCTCGGCCATCACTTCGCCCAGCGAGCCGCCGAGCACGGTGAAATCTTGCGAGAACAAAAAGACTTGCCGGCCGTCGATCGTCGCGTGCCCCGTCACGACGCCGTCGCCGAGGAACGAGCGCTCGTCCAGCCCGAACGCGGTCGTCCGATGCACCGCGAAGCGGTCGAGCTCCACGAACGAGCCGGGGTCGACCAGCGCCTCGACTCGCTCGCGCGCGGTGCGCTTCCCGCGCCCGCGCTGCTTTTCGTTCGCCTCCTCGCCCGCGGGCGCCAGCGACTCGTCCCGCATCGCCTCGAGGCGGCGGTACGCGTGGTCGTGCGGCGATTCGGCGGTCGACATGCCTCCGAGCGTTCGCGTGCGAGGCCGGGTGGTCCGCCGCCAGTCCCGGCGACCTAACAGCCCGGTTAAGCCGTCGTTGAGAAGGAGCGCAAGGTGGAACCTTTCCGTCCCATGGTACGATTCACGGAGCGATGACGACGCGCCTAATTACTGCTGCCTTTGCTTTCGTGCTGCTCGCCGGGAGCGCGGCCGTGCTGCCCGCGGCAGCGGGTGGACCGGTCGAGGGCGATGCGCTGGCCGCCCGCGTCGCGACGCTGGTCGGCGCCGACTCGAAGGGCATCCTCGGGATGACCACCGACTCGACGCAGAAGATCTCCGCACCGATCATGCACAAGCAGACGACCGTACGGCGCTACGTAGTGTTCCAGGACGGCATCCCAGTTGCTGCCGGGATCCTCTCCGTCGTCGAAGACGGCCGGGCGTACGACTCGGCGCAGTTAGCGAAGCTGACCGCGGACACCGACACGCAGATCAAGCGCGGCCAGGGCTTCAACCATCAGCCGTACGTGTCGAAGTTCGTTCGCGAGTACCATTTTGCGAACGCCGCGTGCGACGGCTGTGCGGCGGGCGAGCGCGAGCTGAAGTTCGACACCGACTTGAAGGACGACGTGCACATCGCCGGCCTGATGGTCGTCGACGCGAGCGACCGTCCGGTGCGCGTGACGTCGCATCCGTACCAGTATCCCAGCCCGGCGTCGAGCGGCGAGTCGACCACCACGTTCGCGGCCGCGCTCGGCCCGCATCGTCTCCCCGTCGACGTGCACGGCCTGTACTTCGGCCACAAGGGCTTCATCCGCGGCTCGTTCACCTTCGACGAGCACAACGTGTTCCGCAGCTTCTCGACCGTCGCCGAAGCGGTTGCCGCACTCTCGCACTAGACGGACGACTCTCGCACTACGTGCGAGGTGTTATGCGCAGCTAGTGCAGCGCCCCGAAAAGTACACTGACGCGGCGTCGATGGTGCAGTCGTGGCGTTGGCCGAGCTCGGCGATGGCGGTCGTCGGAACTTCGTAGGCGAGATCCTTGAGCGAGCCGCAGGCGCTGCAGCGGAAATGGGCGTGGGCCTGCGACACGGGCTCGTAGTAGGTCGACGCCTCGCCCGGCAGATCGATCTTCATGATGCTGCCCGTTCCGTGCAGGCGCGCGAGCCCGCGATGAACGGTAGCGAAGCCGATACGCGGTTTCACCTTGCGCGCGCGCTCCCAGATCTGATACGCGGAGAGGTGCGAGCCCGGTCCCGCGTGGTCGACGACGTCGAGGACGGCTTGATAGTTCGGCGGGAGCGATCGTGCGGTTCGAGCCACGCGGGCCGCTGCTACCAGATGCCGAGCGCCAGCTTGACGTCTTCGCTGGCCATCGTCTTGGGATCCCACGGCGGGCTAAAGGTGATGTCGACCGTGGCGTTCTTGACGCCCTCGACGCTCTCGACCTTACTGAGCACCGCCTGCTTGAACATCGGGCCCACCGGACACATCGGCGACGTCAGCGTCATCGTCACCGTGACGTCCTCGCCGCTCGCTCCCTCGCAGACCACGTCGTAGACGAGGCCTAAGTCGAGGATCCCCATGTTGAGCTCCGGGTCCTCGACGTCTTTGAGCGCCTCGCGCACGATCTCAGCGGTTACCATACGTTCTTAGGATACACCCTCGGGCTCCAAAGTTACGACCGGACGCGTGGGCTGCGGGCCGAGCACGAACTGCCACGGCCGCGGGACGCGCCCAATCGCCAGCCGTATCAACGGCCCGATCAGGATGAGCCAACCGAGCGCGATCGGTCCGGCTGCGAGGACCGAGCCGAGCGCTACCAAGAACACCGGCACGACGACGAAGCCCGCCAACGCAGGTCGCCACGCGGTCGGCCGCTCAGCCTCGTCGAGGACGCTCCAGGCGCGCCGCAAGCCGCGTATGCTGAGGATCCAACTGAACACGGCGACGCCGAGGAAGTCGGCCAAGTACAGGGCGACGCTTTCTCGCGCGTATCCGGCGGGACCGACCAGCCGCGTGTACGTGATCAGCGAGTACGGCACGAGCGCGACGAACGAAAGAAGTCCGAACAGCAGCCAGATGTCGACGGTCCGCGGCGCAAAACCGAGCGCCATGATGCGGTGGAACCGCAGCCAGAAGATGCCGAGCAGCGCGAACGCGCCGAAGAAGACCACGTATTTGATCCCGTGACCGAACACGTCGTGTGCCGTCTTCGGGATCTCGAGCTGCAGCGCGAGCTGCGACATCGAGAATCCCACCACGATGTCGCCGAACGATTCGAGCCGGCCGACGAGATGGCGTTCACCTTCCGGAAGCGTCCGCCGGAACTTCATGCGCGCCGCGCGGTCAGACCGCCAAATAGCGCTGCATCATCGCCTGGTCGGCGCGCAGCTCGGGGATCGTGCCGGAGCCGACGACGCGGCCGTTGGAGAGCACGTAGCCGCGGTCCGACAGCCCCATCGCAACCTGCGCGTTCTGCTCGACGAGCAGAATCGTGTTGCCCTCGCTGCGGATGTTGCGCACGACCTCCTCGACGCTGCGCGCGATCAGCGGCGCGAGCCCTTCCATCGGCTCGTCGAGCAAGATGATCTCCGGGTTGGCGACGAGCGCGCGCGCGATTGCCAGCATCTGCTGCTCGCCGCCGGAGAGCTTCGCCGGCTTGTCCTTGCGCTCGCCGAGCACTTCGAACACGTCGTAGATCCGCTTCTCGGTCCACGCGCCCTTGCGCCCGGCCAGCGACGCCAGCCGCAGGTTCTCGCCGACCGTGAGATTCGGGAAGATGCGCCGGTCCTCGGGCACGAACGCGATCCCCGCCTGCGCCAGCGAGAACGGGCTCTTGTTGGTGATGTCCTTGCCCTTGAAGCGGATCGTGCCGGTGCGCGCGTTGACGAGCCCCATGATCGTCTTGCACGTGGTCGAGCGGCCCGAACCGTTGCGCCCCAGCAGCGCGACGACCTCGCCCTTCTCGACGTGCAGCGACACGTTCTGCAGCACGTGCGACTTGTCGTAGTACGCGTTGACCTGGTCGAGCTCGAGGAGCATCAGGCGAGTTCTCCCAGGTACGCGCGCTGCACGGCTTCGTTGGCGCGGATCTCTTGCGGCGTGCCGATCGCCAGCACGGAGCCCGTTTGAAAGACGGTGATCGTCGTGGAGATCGCCATCACCACGTCGATGTCGTGCTCGACGAGCAGGATCGTGCGGCCGGGCGAGATGCGGTGGATCAGGTCGACGGTTTCGTGCGTCTCCGTCGGCGACATCCCGGCGAGCGGCTCGTCGAGTAGCAGCACCGGCGGATCGCTCGCGATGACCAGCCCGATCTCCAGCCGCCGCTGGTCGCCGTGCGACAAGTTCTCCGCGCGCGCGTCGCGCGAGTCGTACAGGCCGACGTCGTGCAGCACCTGTTCCGTCTTCTCGGCGAGGTTGCCCATGCGGCTTCCGGGCAGGAAGAAGTTCTTTTTGCCGTCGTGCACCGCTTGCACGGCGAGCCGTACGTTCTCGTACACGGTGAGGTGGCCGAAGATGTTGGTGATCTGGAACGAGCGCGCGATCCCCAGCCGCGCGCGCTGGTACGCGGGCAGGTCGGTGATCTCGCGGTCGTGGAACCACATGCGCCCTTCGCTGGGCGGCAGCATCCCGGACAGCAAATTGAAGAACGTCGTCTTCCCCGCGCCGTTGGGCCCGATGATCGTGCGCACGCCGCCCTCGGGGATCTCGAGCGAGACGTTGTTCACCGCGGTGAAGCCGGAGAAGCGCCGCGTGAGCCCTTCGGTCTTGAACACGTAGCCGGCCGGCGCCGCGGCGGGAGGGATCTGCACGGTTTCGGGCGTCATGACGACGCCTTCGTCGCGACGGGATCCTCGATCGCGGCGGGCAGCTCTTCGCGCATGTCGGTCTCCACCCGCGCAGTGCGCGAGAACCCGCGCTTGATCGCGGTCCCGAACCCGTAGTGCCGGATGTCGTCGAACAGGCCCATGATGCCGCGCGGGCCGACCATGACGAACACGACGAACACGATGCCGATCCACGCCTCCCAGTACTTGGTGAGCTGCGAGACGTTGTTCTGGATCTCGAAGTAGATCGACGCGCCGAAGATGGGGCCCATGAACGTCTGCATCCCGCCCAGCAGCGACATCATCACGACGTTGCCGCTGTACTCCACCGAACCCGCGTCGGGGTTGATCGCCTGCTGGTAGTACGTCCACAGCCAGCCGGCGATCGCCGGGAACAGCGCGGAGAGCACGAACGCGTTCACGCGGAACTTGTCGACGTCGTAGCCCAGGAAGCGCGCGCGCTGCTTGTTCTCGCGAATCGCGTGCAGCACGCTGCCGAACGGCGACCGCAGGATCCAGTACAGCACGCACAACGCCAGGAACACGAAGACCGCGCAGAACCAGTAGAAGTGCATGGAGTCGTGCAGCCAGCCGTAGCCGGTCGGGTTCGGTCGCGCGATGTTCTGCAGCCCGTCCTCGCCGCCGGTCACCTCGCTCCAGCGATAGGTGATGAAGTAGATCACCTGTGCGAACGCCAGCGTGATCATCGAGAAGTAGATGCCGCTCGAGCGCGGCACGACCAGCCGCGCGAGGAACCAGGCCCACAACAGCGCGACCGCGATCGAGATCGCCAGCGCGACGAAGAGGTTGTCGGCGCTGTCGTGATGCAGCGCCAACCCGAACAGCTGCGTGCTGAAGCCCTTCGAGTACAACGCCGTCGCGTACGCGCCGATCGTGAAGAACATCGCGTGCCCGAACGACAGCTCGCCGACGTGGCCGAACAGCAGGTTGAAGCCGCTGGCGAACAGCGCGAAGATCACCATCGTGGTCGCGATCCCCACGAAGCCGCTCCACTGCCCTTTGAACGGGTTGGCGCCCGCCACGAACGGCAGGATGATGAACAGCACTGCGGTCCACAGCAGCGGGTGCGTCAGCGCTCGGCGGAGGTTCACTCGAAGAGGCCCTCCACGCCGAACAGCCCGCGCGGCCGGATCAGCAGCACGATCCCCATGATGATGTAGCCCGTGACGTCGACGGCGGGCGGGAAGATCAGCGCCATCAGGCTGCTGAGGATGCCGATCAGCAGCCCGCCGACGATCGCGCCCCAGAACGAGCCGATCCCGCCGACGATCACGATGACGAACGTCAGCACGATCCACTGCGACGCGAGGTTCGGCTGGATCGCGTAGATCGGCGCCGCGAGCGCGCCCGCGAGCCCCGCCATCATCGAGCCGATCCCGAACACGAACGTGAACATCAGCGGCATGTTGATGCCGAGGATCTTCACCATCTCGGCGTCGCGCGTGCCGGCGCGGATGATGATCCCGATGTTCGTCTTGTTGAGCAGCAGCCACACGCCCGCGAGGATCACGATCGTGACGATCACCAAGAAGACGTCCTTGTAGAACGGAAACGGCAGCGAGCCGAGGTTGATCGACGCCGGGATGTAGGAGGGTGTCTCGACGCGCACGGCGTCGTCGCCCCATATTCGCCGGACGATCTGCGCGAAGATCAGGGCGGTGCCGAACGTCAGCAGCAGCGTGTACTCGGGTATTCGCTTGTAGAGCGGCCGAATGAGCGCCGATTCGAACAGCATCCCGAGCAACCCCACCAGCACCGCGGCCACCAGGATGGCGGGCCAGAACCCGATCAGGCCGTTGAACTGAAACATCAGGTACGCGCCGATCATGAAGAACGCGCCGTGGGAGAAGTTGATGACGCCCATGAGCCCCAAGATGATGTTGAGTCCCAAGGCCACGAGGATGTACAGCATCCCCAGCGTGATGCCGTTGACGAGCTGATCGGTCAGCTCGGCGATGCCCGGAAAATGGATTGCGCCGCCCTCCTCGGGGTGCGTGGAAAGACCCTCCGTTCGCGCTACGGGGGCCTGCTTCCATGCTACGCCGCGGCGAAGGATTTGAAACTGAACCGACCAGGCGGGCGTTACCGACTCAAACGTTGCCGCACGGCGCCCGGCGGGACCGCGCTTCGCCCGGCAACTTGCGCATCGCAGAAGGTGTCATACAGTCACCACGGCTGCGAGCCGAAGATAAACTTGTACCCGTGGGCAGGAGCGGCCGGGCCGTTCAGGGAGTTTCGTCAGTCATGTCAATGTGGGAACCGTTCACCGAGCGCGCGCGGCGCAGCATCGTCCTCGCTCAGGAAGAGGCGCAGCGGCTCGGTAACAACTACATCGGGACCGAGCACATCCTGCTCGGCATCATCTCCGAGGGCGAGAGCCTCGCGGCCAAGGTCCTCGAGACGCTCGGTGTCAACCTGGCGAAAGTTCGTCAGGAGGTCGAGGCGATCGTCGGCCGCGGCGGCCAGACCGTCCAGCAAGAGATGGTCTTCACGCCGCGCGCCAAGCGCGTGATCGAGCTCGCCTTCGAAGAGGCGCGCCAGCTCAACCACAACTACATCGGCACCGAGCACCTGCTGCTGGGCCTCATCCGCGAGGGTGAAGGCGTCGCCGCGCGCGTGCTGACGAACCTGGGCGTCGACCCTGCCAAGGTGCGCGTCCAGACCACGTCGCTGCTCGGCGCCGAGGGCCAGCCCCCCGCGCCCAAGGGCAAGTCGAAGACCCCCACGCTCGACGCCTACGGCCGCGACCTCACCACGCTAGCCCGCGAGAACAAGCTGGACCCGGTCATCGGCCGGGCCAACGAAATCGAGCGCGTCATCCAGATCCTCAGCCGCCGCACCAAGAACAACCCGGCGCTCATCGGCGAGCCCGGCGTCGGCAAGACGGCCATCGCCGAAGGCTTGGCGCAGCGCGTCATCAAGAGCGAAGTCCCCGAGCCGCTGCGCGACAAGCGCGTGATCACGCTCGACCTCGCGGGCCTCGTCGCCGGCACGAAGTACCGCGGCGAGTTCGAAGAGCGCATGAAGCGCGTGATGGACGAGATCCGCGGTGCCGCCGGCGAGATCATCCTGTTCATCGACGAGCTGCACACGCTGGTCGGTGCCGGCGCCGCCGAGGGCGCGATCGACGCGTCGAACATCATCAAGCCCGCGCTCGCGCGCGGCGAGCTGCAATGCATCGGCGCGACAACGCTCAACGAGTTCCGCAAGCACATCGAGAAGGACTCGGCGCTGGAGCGCCGCTTCCAGCCGGTCATGGTCGGCGAGCCGACGGTCGACGAGACGGTCGAGATCCTCAAGGGCCTGCGCGACCGCTACGAAGCGCACCACAAGGTCACGATCACCGACGAGGCGCTCGTAGCCGCCGCGAAGCTCGGCGACCGCTACATCGCGGACCGCTTCTTGCCGGACAAGGCCGTCGACTTGATCGACGAGGCCGCGTCGCGCGTGCGCCTGCAGGCCACGCTGCCGCCGGCCGAGATCCGCGAGATCGAGAACCAGATCCGCCAGGTCAAGCAAGAAAAAGAGTCCGTCGTCAAATCGCAAGAGTTCGAGAAGGCCGCAGCGATTCGCGACCGTGAGGAGAAGCTGCGCCTCGAGAAGCAGCGGCTCGAAGCGGAGTGGGCCGACAAGCGCGCCGCTCAGGACAAGACGCTCAAGGTCACCGAGGCGGACATCGCCCACATCGTCGCGTCGTGGACGAAGATCCCCGTGTCGAAGCTCGCGCAGGCCGAGACGGCCAAGCTGCTCGGCATGGAGGACCAGCTCCACAAGCGCGTGATCGGCCAAAACCAGGCCATCGGCACGCTGACGCGTGCCATCCGCCGTTCGCGCGCGGGCCTCAAGAACCCGAAGCGCCCCATCGGCTCGTTCATCTTCCTCGGGCCGACGGGCGTCGGCAAGACCGAGGTCGCGCGTTCGCTCGCCGAGTTCATGTTCGACGACGCCGAGTCGATGATCCGCATCGACATGTCGGAGTACATGGAGAAGTACGCGGTCTCGCGCCTCGTCGGCGCACCGCCCGGATACGTCGGCTACGAAGAGGGCGGACAGCTCACCGAAGCGGTGCGCCGCCGGCCGTACTCCGTTGTACTTCTCGACGAGATCGAGAAGGCGCATCCGGACGTGTTCAACTTGCTGCTGCAAGTGCTCGAAGACGGCCGCCTCACGGACTCTCAGGGCCGCGTCGTCGACTTCAAGAACACGGTCATCATCATGACGTCCAACGTCGGCGCGACCGGCATGACGACGTCCACCGACATCGGCTTCCGCACGCAGAAAGATCTCGGCACCGACGATCAGGCGTACGAGAAGATGAAGAACAAGGTGCTCGACGAGGTCAAGCACGCGTTCCGGCCCGAGTTCCTCAACCGCGTCGACGAGACGGTGGTGTTCCACCAGCTCAGCCGCGAGCAGATCGCCGAGATCGTCGGGCTCGAGCTCGCCAAGGTGGTCCGCGAGGTCAAGGCTCAGGAGATGGATCTCGAAGTTACCGAAGACGCGAAGCAGCTGCTCGCCAAGAAGGGCTGGGATCCCCAGTTCGGCGCGCGCCCGCTCCGCCGCGCGATCCAGCGCGAGGTCGAGGACGAGCTGGCCGAGGAGATGCTCAGAGGCAACTTCGGCTCCGGCGACCGCATCCTGGCCGAAGTCAGCCAGGAGAACCCCGAGAAGCTGAGCTTCTCGAAGATCCCGAGCATCGATCCGCCTGCCTCGCCAACTCAGCCGGAGGTCCAGGAAGTCTAGCGGCCGGCACGTTGGGTGATGCTGCGCGAGCCCGTCGGGAAACCGACGGGTTCGTGACGAACAACGGTAGGTTGACCCCGTATGCGCTGTGGCGGTCGCGCCTCCCGGCGCAGATCGGAACTTGGTTCGCCCGTGACCTGACGCGCGTCGCCCTCGACCTCGTCGAGGGCGGGCGCGTCGTGCTGCGTTCGGTCGAGGCCGCGCGCGTCGAAGCGACCGTCAAAGACCGCGTCGCGGTCGCGACGGCGGTCGAGTGGGCTTCGGGCACGGGGCCGCAGGCGCTGCGCGCCGTGTGCACGTGCGGCGCCAGCGGCGTGTGCGAGCACGTCGTCGCGACGCTCGAGGTCGTGCGCACGGCCGAGGACTCGGCGCTCCCGCTGCCCGCCCTCGACGCCGCCGAACCCGACCTCTCGTGGCTGCCCGACGTCGAGCAGGACGCCTCCCGAGCCCGCGCCCGCGCCGTGTGGCCCGTCGTCTCGGTCGGTGCGGGGGGCGTGCTGGGCGGGACGCTCTATCTCGACACGCCGCGGCTGCGCGGCGTGATCCGCGACGCCGACGCGATCCTCGCGATGATGGACCAGACGCCGGCCGACGACTGGGACGACGTCGACCGCACGATGCTGCGCGACGACGCAGTGCAGGAAGCGTTCGGCGCGCGCGCGTCGTCCAAGGCGCTCGCGCGCGCGCTGTTCCGCCTCGCGCGCCATCCGCGGCTGCGCTTCGACGACGCGCCGGGCGAGAACCGGCATCCGTCCGAGCTCGCGCCGTTCTCGGTCGAGACGCGCGGCATCCGGCTGCGCGCCGTCCGTGCGGGCGCGCAGTTCGTCCCCGTCCTCGAAGCGCTCGACGGGCGGCGCATCTCGCCGGCCGACGCGGCCGTCGTCGACGGCCCGCCCGCGTGGCTGGTCGCCGAACGCACCGCGTACCTGCTCGACGGCTCGTTCGATCCGCGCAAGGTGATCGTCGCCGCGCGCGCCGCGGCCGGCGCGGCGCCGGAAGAAGACGCTGCGCCGTCGGTGCGCGCGATCGCGCGCGTCGCGCCGTTCCTGACCGCGGACCAGCGCAAGGAGCTCGGCGTCGTCGACGCGGAGCGCGCCGCGCTCGTCGTGCGCGCGGCGTGGCGCGACGGCGCGCTGCTCGCGCGGCTGGCCTTCGTCGACGGCGCCACGGGCGCGTACGCGCCGTTCAGCGTGCACGGCGCGGTCACCGCGAGCGCGGGCCGGTTCGTGCGCTGGGCGCCTGAGATCGCACGGGGCTTCGCGCACCGTTTCCTGGAAACCGGCTTCGTGCCGCGCGGCGGCGACAGCTTCGCGCTGCACGACGCGGATCGCGCCGCGGAGATCGTGCGCACGACGTGGCCGGCGTGGGACGACGTCGAGATTCGGCTCGACGAATCGCTCGCGGCGCTGGCCGGCGACGGCAAGGTCGACGTCTCCGTCAGCGCGACCGCGGCCGAGCAGGGCGATTGGTTCGAGCTCGACGTCGCGGTATTCGTCGGCGGCGGCGAACCGCTCACCCGCGAGGAATTGCGCGCGCTGCTCGGCGCGAAAGGACGCTACGCGGAAGTGCGCGGCAAGCTCGTCGACGTCGGCGACCTGCGCTCGCGCCAGAACTTGCTGTCGGAACTCACCGACCGCCGCCGCACGGGCTTGGCGTCGCTGGTCGCGATGCGCGACGAATTACACGAAGCATTCGGCGAAGTCGCGCTCCCGGCAGAAGTCGAACAAATTCGCGAACGGCTGCGAAACTTCGGCGGCATCGAAGAAGTGCCGCCGCCGGAAATTCTCGAGCACGTGCTGCGCGACTATCAGCGCCGCGGTTTGGATTTCTTGTCGTACTTGTCGTCCTTCCGCTTCGGCGGAATTTTGGCGGACGATATGGGCGTCGGCAAAGCTCAGCCCGTTAATTGTACCGTGTTGACGCCGACGGGCTGGCGACGGTTTGGTGATCTCTGCGTCAACGATGAAGTGATGGATGGCAACGGCTGCATTTCACGTGTCATCGCCGTGTATCCGCAAGGACTCCTACCAGCATTCCGCGTGATCTTTAGCGATGGTTCTTCGACCGTATGCTCCGATGATCATCTGTGGCTCGTAAATTCGGCTCTGCGAAAAAGGCGAGGTTCCGCGCCACGCGTGCTGCCGTTGTCTGAGATTCGTGAAAGACTTCGTGACGCTGCTGGTAATGCGCGACATTACATCCCAATGGCCCAACCGATGCATTTCGGTCCTGCTCGTTCTTATGAGATCGAGCCGTACATGATGGGCTGTATTCTCGGCGACGGCGGAATCTCGACCCGCAGCGGGATAAACATTACCAGCGCTGACGAGGACCTGATTGAGGAATGTCGGCGGCTAACTCCCACTGGCACGGAGATCGTTCAGCACGCACGCTATGGATACCGGGTTCGGATGGCTGCAAACTCGAACCCGGCAGTTCGAGATGCCAACGTCGTTCGCGCGTCCCTGGCGGAGTTCGGCTTGATGGGCCGAACCTCGTCGAAAAAATTCGTTCCGACAGCGTATCTCTTGGGCAATATTTCGCAGCGGCTCGCCATCCTTCAGGGATTAATGGATACCGACGGATATGTCGACCGTCGCGGGCACGTCGAGTTTTATTCGAGTTCACAAGACCTGGTCGACGGCGTCTCTTTTTTGGTCCGATCGCTCGGCGGCACTAGTCGTTTGAATTATAAGCCGGCGCCCACGTACCGACATCGCGGCGAACGCCGAATCGGCAAGCCTGCGTGGCGCGTAACCATCGCTCTGCCCGAATCATTCAATCCGTTTCGTCTACGCCGAAAGGCCGAGCGATATCGTGGCCGACCGAAATACCCGCCAACGCGCGCGATCGTCGACGTCCTGCCTCTCGAACCTCGCGAGATGCAGTGCATCGCGATCGATTCGCCGAATCACTTGTACGTGACGGACGATTTCATCGTCACGCACAACACCGTGCAGGTCATTGCGCACATCCTCAAGCGCAAGGAGACCGAAGGTGAAGTCCCGGTGCTCGTTATCGCGCCCACGTCGGTGACGCATACGTGGGAGAACGAGATCAAGAAGTTCGCGCCCAGCTTGCGAACGCTGCGGCTGCAATCCGGCAGCGACCGCGCCGCGAAGTACGACGTGATCCACGACTACGACGTCGTCGTCACGTCCTATGCGCTCGCGCGGCTCGACGCGCATCAGCTCGAGCGGTTCCGGTTTCGCACGCTCGTGCTCGACGAGGCGCAGAACACCAAGAACCCGGGCTCGCAGATCGCGAAGGTCGTGCGCGGGCTGCAAGCCGATCACCGGCTTGCGCTGACGGGTACGCCGGTCGAGAACTCGCTGCGCGATCTGTGGGCGATCTTCGGCTTCGTCGAGCCGGGGCTGCTCGGGTCGGAAGCGTCGTTCCGGCGGCGCTTCGAGTTGCCGATCGCCGACGGCGACGAAGCCGCCGCGGCATCGCTGCGCTCGCGGCTCGAGCCGTTCGTGCTGCGCCGAACGAAGGAAGACGTCGCCAAGGAGCTGCCGGAGCGCACCGAGGCCGTCATCGAGTGCGAGCTCACGCCGCTGCAACGCCGGCTGTACCGCGGCATCGCCGAGGCGGCGCGCCGCGACGTGCTTGCGAAGTTCGACGACGACGGTGCGGAAGCGACGACGGTGCACGTGCTCGCCGCGCTCACGCGGCTGCGTCAAGTGTGCGCGCATCCGGGTTTGCTCGTGCCCGAGTATCTCGACGATCCGGAAGCGAGCGGCAAGTTCGACGCGTTCGTCGAGACGGTCGAAGAGGTGCTCGACGGCGGCCACAAAGTGCTCGTGTTCAGCGCCTTTGCGTCGATGCTCAAGATCATGCGCACCGCGATGGACCGGCGCAACATCGTGTACGGCTACCTCGACGGCTCCACCAAGGATCGCGACCGCCAAGCCGAGGTCGAACGTTTCATGAGCGACGACGGGCCGCCGGTATTCCTGTGCTCGCTCAAGGCGGGCGGCGTGGGGCTGACGCTGACCGCCGCGGATTACGTCATCCTGTACGATCCGTGGTGGAACCCCGCGGTCGAGCGCCAGGCCATCGACCGCACCCACCGCATCGGGCAGACGCGACCGGTCACGGCGTACCGCATGGTGACGGCAGGCTCGGTCGAGGAGAAGATTCGCGCGCTCGCCGAGCGGAAGACCGCGCTCTCCAAGGCGGTCGTCAAGGCCGACAGCGCGGTGGCCAAGACGCTCACGCGGGACGACCTGGCGTTTTTGTTCAGCGACCCCGAGTAATCTCGGTCACAGCTCGCTTGCCGCTGAGCGTGCAAGCGACGCGAGCGGCTTAACGCCGAGCAGAGCACGTCCGATGGAATGTGTACGCGGCGAAGCCAAGGGCGGGCAAGTCGCGCTCCCGTTCCCCCTCGACAAGGACGTGCACCTCATGAGACGGATTCTCTTGGCGCTGTTGTTGGCGTTGCCGTTCGCGGCACCCGCGCTGGCCGAGCCGACGGCGAACCTCGCCCCGGCCGACCGCTATTTCGGGCGGCTGAAGATGAGCATCCTCGGCGTTCGTAACTCGCTCAAGGACCTGTCTGCCCGCGCGGACGCGCATCCCGAAGATGCGGAGCACGTCTACGACAAAGCGGTGCTCGTCGAAGACGCGCTGCTCGACTGGCAGAAGCACTTCCCGCGCGATCCGTGGATCCCGAAGTACGCGTACAGCCTCGCGCAACTCTACGGGAAGCTCGATTTCGACGATGCGCGCGTGCGCAAGAACGACACGCTGGACTGGCTGATCGCGACGTACCCGGAGTCGGAGTATGCTCAACTCACACGTGACTAGGCTCGCCGCGCTCGTGGCGATGATCCTCTGTTTTGCAACGTCGGCGCACGCGGCGACGATGCGCGACCTCGCGCCGGCGGACGAGTACTTCGGCCAACTGCGCATGAGCGTGCTTGGGATCCGCAACGAGCTCAACGGGCTGGAACGCCGGTGCGTGAGCGGCGACCGCAACGTTTCGGCGATGAGCGGCAAGCTCGCGATGGTCGACGACGCGATGCGCGACTGGCGCGCGCGCTACCCGCGCGACACGTGGCTGCCGCGCTTCGAGTCGCAGCGGGCGCGCGTCGCGTCGCTGATCGCGCTCGGCGCGTCGCATGCGAACCGCGGCGCGCCCGTCGCCGAGGGCATCGTGCGTCTCCTCGGGACGATCACGCACCGCTGACGTTCAGCGAGTCCGCGCCGGCGACGGCGGCGCGGGCGGCGGCGATGCGGCGGGCGGCGCCGGCGGGATCGCCGGCAACGGCGCGAGCGGCGCCAGGGGCGGGACCGCCGGTCGGCGCGGGCCGCGGCTCGCGTCCCGCATGGTGCGCTCGAGCTCGCGCATCGCCCGTTCGAACTCCGGCGACATCGCCGCGATCCGCGGCATGACCGGCATGACCGGCAATCTCGGAGAGTACGGCCGTACGAACGGAAGCTGGGCCAGGTCGCAGCCGCCGCAGTCGTGCAGGAAGCGCTTGTAGTCGGCGCCGACGATGCTGCCGGGGCCGAGCCGCACGCCGCGCATGGTCACACCATCGAGCTTCGCGCGCGCGAACGACGTTCCGCGAAACTCGACCCCGACGAAGCGCGCGTTGCGCAGGTCGGCGTCGTCGAACCGCGCGCCGGCGAGGTCGGACCCGGTGAACTGCGCGCCGTTCAAGTTCGCGCGTGAGAAATCGGCGTCACGCAGATCGGCGCCGACGAAGTGCAAACCGTGCAGGTCGCGGCCGTGCAGATCCTTGGGGAACCGGCAGCCGACGCACGCGTCGATCAGTTGCCGGGTGAGATCGTCTTGCGCAGCGAGTGCGGGCGCGGGCGGCAACGCGACGGCCAGGACGAGCGCGGCGAGAACGAGCGGGCGAATCACGATGGGGGCCTCCTTGTAACTAACGAAATAAGAGATAGCGGCAAAAAGAAAACGGGCCGTGGCGTCAGCCCTCGAGCCCGCCGGCGTGTGTGGTCATGCCGGCCGTGCGCGCGCCGCGCAGGTCGGCGCCGTCCAAGTCGCACGTCTCCAGGTACGCGTTGGTCAGGTCGGCGCCGGTGAGGTTTGCGCGTGTCAGATCGACGCTGAAGAAGCGCACGCCGCTGAGGTTGGCGTCATGCAAGTCCGCGTGGCTGAAATTGGCGCCGGTCAGCGTGAGACCGTGCAGATCCTGGCCGTGCAAATCGAGGTTGGTAAACTCGCAGCCGACGCAATTCGCAACGACGGAGCGCAGCGCGACACCGCGCAAGCTCATGTGGTTGATCGAGACGCCCGCGAGGCGGAGGCCTTCGAGCTGCGCGCCGTCGAGGTTCGTGTCGCGCAGCTCGACGCTGGTAAACTGGGCGCCGCGCAGGTCCGCGTTGGCGAGGTTCGCGCGCACGAGCGAGACGGCGGCCAGCTTCGCGCCGGCCAAATTGACGCCGCGCATGTCGGCGCCGCTGAAGTTGTCGGCGCTGAGCCGGAGGTCGTGGAGGTCGAGCCCGCGCGCGTCCGCGTTGCGGAACGAGCATCCCGCGCACGATGCGATCATCTCGCGCGTCAGCTTCATGCCGTCGAACCGCACGCGCCGCGGGCTCGCGCTGGTGATCCGCGTGTGAGAGCCGTTCATCTCGAACGTGATCTGGCGCGGGATCGAATCCATCACGACCTTGATCGTGCGCTCGATCTCCGGTCCGAGCTTTTCCTGCGCTGCATCGCTGCGCGCGCGCGCGACCGTCGCCCCGGCGCCCGCGGCGGCCGCCATCGCTTGAATCTTCGCGACGGCTTGCGGCGAGAGCGCCCGCATAGTCGGCGCCGTAGCCGGCAGCGGTGGAAGCGCCGGCGCGACGGGGCCGAACGGCGCGGTCGGCGCGGACGGCGCGGACGGCGCTTGCGGCGCGCGCTCGACGATCTGGACGGTCTTCTCGTGCACGACGGTCGTCGACTTCTTCGCGGCGGCGAGCTCGGCGCGCAACGCCTTCAACTGCGCCTGCACGGCCTTCGACTGCGCGTCGTTCGCCTGCGTGAGACTCGCCTTCGTGCCCGTCGCCGACGCGGCTTTCAACGCGCGCTCGGCCGCTACGAATTGCGCCGCGGTCATCGCGGCGACGGTCGCGCCGTGCTGCGCGGGGAGCAGCTTGGCGTGCGCCGTCATGATGCGGCCGCGCGTCGCGTTCGCGCGGTGCGGTGCCCGCGCGGCGGGGTGCACCGCGGACTCGGCGGCGACCGCAGGCGCCGGCCGAGCCGGCAACTCGACGGCGGGCGCGCTCGTCGCGACGAACGCGACGGAGAGCACGCCTGCGAGGGCGACGCCGAGCGCCGCGACGGGCGAGCGGTGCAGCCGCGCGCGCTTCTTGTCGAGCAACTGCTCGATGCGCACCGCGATCTGCTTGCGCGTCAGCAGCGCGCCGGGCGCGACGACGGCGTGCTCGGGCATGCGCATCTCGCGCACGAGCTTCCACAGCGACGTGGCATACGCGTGCGCTTCGCCGGTCTTCTCGACGACGGCATCGTCCGACGCGATCTCGCGTTCGAGCGCGATGCGGCGGCCGACGAGCCACACGATCGGGTTGAACCAGAACACGCGCTCGATCGCGCGCTGCAGCAGGTTCGTCCAGTCGTCGTTGCGGCGCAGGTGTGCGTGCTCGTGCAGGATCAGCGACTCGATGGCGGCGAGACCGTCGGCCGTCGCGAGCTCGGTCGGGATCAGGATGACGGGCCGGCGGAAGCCGATCGCGACCGGCGTCTCCGTCTCGTAGGAAAGCCGGAGGTAGATCTCGCGGCCCGGGCCGACCTCGGTCAGCCACGGCAGCTCGTCGGCGAGCGCGCCGTCGAGCGGGCTCGATCGGCGCTTCAAACCGCGCACGCGCGCGACGCTCGCCGCGAGTCCGATCAAGCCGATTAGCGCGCCCAGCGACCACACGGCGACCACGCCGAATGCGAGCTCGCGCGACAGGCGCGGCGTCCACGCCGCGAATGCGAGCCGGTCGGCAAGCGCCAGACGGTCGGCGAACGATTTCAACGGCGCCGCGGTCGTTACGGGCACGGCCGCGGTGTCGTCGACGATTGCGAACGTCTCCTCGTGCACCGTTCGCGCGGGGGAAGAAGGCGTCATGCCGAGCGCTGCTTGCGTAGCGGGCGGCGATGCGGGCGACGCGGCGACCGTCGCGCGGGCGATCGACACGCCGATGCCGGCGAGCGGCATCAACGCGGTTGCGATCAGCGCCGTGGTCCACAGCGCGTGGCGCGTTGCGGCGGTGAGCGACAGGGTTCTGGTTGCAACGAGCACGAGCGCGGCGAGGACGCCGCCGAGGAGGACGCTCGCGAGGATCGCGCGGAGCGCAACGCCGACGATCGCCTCGATCATTACTGCTGTCCTTTGGCCTTGTCGAGCAACTCGCGCAAACGGTCGAGCTCGGCGTCGTCGACTGCTTCCGATTCGAGCAGGTTCAGCACGAGCTCGCGCGGCGAGCCGTCGAAGAACCGCGACAGCACGTGCGTGACGACGCTGCGCTGCGCTTCGTCGCGCGCGACGATCGCCTTATAGATGAAGGCGCGTCCGACGGCTTTGTGGCGGACGTAGCCTTTTTGCTCGAGGATGCGCATCGTGGTGAGGACGGTGTTGTACGCGAGCGGCGGATCGCCGATCGCCTCGACCACGTCGGCGACGCTCGACTCCACCCGGTCCCACAGGACGAGCATGAGGCGGTACTCCGCCTCCGTGAGGGTCGGCGACTTCTTGCGGGGCATACGCCGAGGCTACCACCCCCGCGCCGCAGTGTCAACTAAGGTTTTAAGAAGATCAGATGAGAAAATCGGGCGTCCCAAAAGCAGGACGGCGGCCGCTCGTGCGACCGCCGTCCATTCGGTGCCGGGTTTCGAGGGAGCGCTAGATCTTTTGCGGGGTGTAGCCCTCGCGCGGCCCGACCTTCTCGCTGCCGATGATCTTCGCGGCCGCCGTGCTGTCGGGGTTGGCGCAGTTTTCCGCCGCGTACTCGCCGCCGACCGTCGACGCGATCACGAAATACTCGCCTGGGCTGGTGCGCTTGTTGCTCGCGACGATCCGCCCCGCGTAGGTCTGCTGGACCGCTTGATGATCGCACTTGCGGAAATACGCGCCGCTCTTCTTGTCGGCGTCGTAGTGGTAGTTCTCGAACGCCTCGATCAGCTTCTCGGTGTCGGTCGTACCGGCGTGCTCGATGCGGTTGACGAGGTTGCGCCCGGCCTGATAGCCGAGATATTGCCGCCAGTCGACCGCGTTGACGCCGGGCTTGAGCGCGTTGTAGACGCGCTTGGCGTCGCCGCCCGCTTCGGGGCCCCACACGTAGCCCCACACGGAGCCGACGAGGTCGTCGACCGGCATGCCGACCGCGACGTCGTTCCCGCACAGGATGCCGCCGAACGTCATCTTCTTGTTGAGGCCGAGCTGCACGGCTTCTTTTGTCGCGTTTTGCGTATTCGGGCCATAGTTGCAGAACACGAGGACGTTCGCGTCGGTGTTGCGCGCCTTCGTCAGATACGACGAGTAATCGGTCTGCGCCAGCGAGTGCAAGTCGTTGCCGACCTCTTGCCCGCCCTGCGCGAGCAGGATCTTTTTCAAGCGGTTGTACGCGTCGACGCCGAACGCATAGTCCGCCGTCAGGAAATACCACTTCTTGCCGTGCTTGAGGAGCTCGGGTCCGACGGCGTTCGCGAGCATCGCGTTGGAGCAAGTTTGGCGGAACGTCACGCGGTGCGCCTTGGGCCCCGTGATGTTCGTGTCGTGCGTGCCGATCGCGAGGAAGAACGTGTTGTTCTCCTGCGCCGCCGCGGAGACGGCGAGGCCGACCGCGGAGCTCAGGCAGCCGGTGAGCACGTCGACCTTCTCTTGCGAGATCAACCGCTTCGCTTCGGTCGTTCCGGTCGCGGCGGCGTTCGCGTCGTCGCCTTTGACGATCTCGTACTTGATGCGATTGCTCTTGCGCATCTGTTCGGCGATCGCGACTTCCATGCCGTGCTGCTGCGACTGCGACGCCGCGGCGTACACGCCGGAGAAGCCGTCGATGTGGCCGATCTTGACCGTCGCGCCGCCGGCGGCGGCGATCACGTCACGGGCGGGGGGGAGCGGCGCCGCACCCGCGATGCGCGTCTCCAGCAATGGGAAGCCGAGCGACGCCGCGCCGGCGATGCCGAGGGCGCCGGTGCGGCGGAGGAATTCCTTCCGATCGACGGAGGTTTCGGGGCGGTGGTCCATGGTGCTCCTTACCGGGAGTCGGGCTGCTTTTCGGGCTCGTTTCTTCGCCGTGACCGCGCGCCCTCGCAAACCGAGCACGGACACGGTATAGATACGACGAAGAACGCCGCGTGGCGGAAGAACGGGCCGAACCCAAAGTCGTCCTCCTCGTTCGGCTGCTCAGCGCGATCGACGAGGGGCGCTTCGCGTTCGAAGAGCTCAAGGACCAGATCGCGGACGAGAAGCCGCCCAGCACGCGCACGTTGCGCCGCTACCTGAGCGTCCTCGCCGACGCCGGCTTCCCGTGGTTCTTCGACCGCGCCAGCGGGACGTACCGGTTCGCCGAGGGCTACAGCCTGCGCCGGCTCAACCTCTCGCACCGCGAGCTGCTGGGGCTCGTGACGCTCAAGCGCTTGGGCTCCTCGCTGGGCGGCACGTTCGCGACGGCGATCGATGAGACGACGGAAAAGCTGCTGCGCTCCAGCGACCGCCGCGCCGAGGCCGCCGTCGAGCACTCGTCGCTGGCGATCCGGTTCGAAGCCGTGTCGATGGACGATGCCGTCGAGCGCGTGTTCGAGCAGTTGCAGAGCGCGGAACGCGAGCGGCGGCGCGTCGCCTTCGGCTACACCGACAAGAACAACGTGCGCACGCAGCGCCGCGTCGACCCGTACGGCTTCATCGTGTCGAACGGCCGCATCTACCTCGTCGGCTTCGACCACACGCGCACCGACATGCGCGTGTTCGCGGTCGACAACGTCTCCGACGTCGTGGTGACGCCGCAGACGTACGAGAAGCCGGCCGACTTCAACCTCGAGGCGTACGGCGCGCGCTCGGTCAGCGGCGTCGTGCACGGCGAGAGCGTCGCCGACGTGACCGTGCGCTTCTCGCCGGTCGTCGCCAAGGCGGCGACCGCGGCGTCGACCGTCGCGCGCGACCGCCAAGTCGTGCGCCGCGACGACGGTGGCGTCGACATCACGTACCGTGTGTCCGACCCGATCGAGATCGTTCGGTTCTCGCTCGGCTGGGGCGCCGAAGCGGAGGTCGTCGCGCCGGAAGAGGCGCGCCGGGCTGCGGCCGACATCGCCCGCCAGCTCGCCGCGCGGTACGGCTGAGCAGGAACGCGCGACCGCGGCGGCGCGTTCTCCACACGATGCGCTCGATGAAATCGTTGGTGATCTTTGCCGCCGTCGCCGCCCTGGCGTGCGGCGGCGCGGCGCGCGCGGCGGTCCCCGGCGGGCAGACCGTCGATGGGATCCGCTGCGACCGGATGGAAGGCGCGGTGCTGCACATCCATCAGCACCTCGCGATCCGCGATCACGGCAAGCCCGTCACGGTGCCGGAGGACGTCGGCCGACCCATCGTGGCGCAGTGCTTCTACTGGCTGCACACGCACACGCCCGACGGCATCATCCACGTCGAGTCGCCGAACTTCAACACGTTCACGCTGGGCAATTTCTTCGACGTGTGGGGCCAGCCGCTGAGCAAGACCGACGTCGCCGGCGCGAAGCCGCGCAAGGGCGAGCACGTCGCCGTGTGGGTCGACGGGCGCCCGTATGCCGGCGACCCGCGCAAGATCGAGCTGACGCAGCACCTCGACGTGACGATCGACGTCGGTCCGCCGTACGGCAAGCCCGCGGCGTTCACCGACTGGAACGGCAACTAGCGCAACGACGCGACGCGGCCCCGAGACGTACGCCTCGGGGCCGTTCTGCGCGAGAATCGATCTGCCGCGCGTCTCGTCGCCGATCGCTCGGCCACGGGGGCGTCGAATGTCGTCTCGGCGATCTCGCATCCGTTGAGCTGGCGCCTTCCGTGATGTGATTCCCACCGGCGAGCTTCTCGCTGCTCGCGGCCGGCGCGAACCGGCGTGCACGCATCATACGGGCATCGTGCGGGCACGCGCAAGATGCTTGCGGCGCTCTCCACAAGAACTTTTGGTTGTCCACGGTGTTCCGCAGCATTCCACAGGAACACCGGCTGAACACGCGGTTGAACGCGACGAAGCCGCGTAAGTTGCCCCACGCGGCTTCGGTCAGCACGAGCATCCGATCTGCGCACGTCCTCGCCGACTTGCGTCGGCCATTACGGCGTCGAACTTCGATTTCGGCGTTTCGTTCAAGCCACGCTCGACTTTCATCTCGCGTCACCGTTTCTGCGCCTGCGAGCTACTCGCCGCTCGCCCGTCGTCGTTGCCTCCGACGTGTTCGCATCATACAAAGTTCGTCTGCGATGATGCAAGGGGGTTGGGGCACGTTTGGCAGCTTGTCCACAAGAAAGTTTTGTTGTCCACGGTGATTCGCTGGAATTCGCGTAATCCACAACCGTGGGGCGCGGTTGGGGCAGGGCGGACGGCGCACGCTGGTGCGTCGGGGACGCTCCCTGCGCGCTTCCTGCGCTTCGGTCGCTCGGCGCTCCGGCGCTCTCGCCCATCCTGGGCTTCGCGCCCTCGCGACGCCCCGGCGCACCAGCGTGCGCCGTCCGCCCCGCGAACCTTTTGATTTAGAAAATTTACCTCTGAACGCGACGAAACCGTGTAGGTTGCCCTCCACGGTTTCTATCAGCGTGAGAATCGATCTGCGCTTGCCTTCGCCAACTTTCGCCGGCCAAAACGGCGTCGAACTTCGAATCGGCGCTTCTTTCAAAACTTCGCTCGGCTTTCGCTTTGCGTTATCTCACTTTTCACGCCTGCGAGCTTCTCACGACTCGCCCGTCTTCGTTGCCTCCGACGTGTTCGCATCATACCGGACGGTTTCGCGGCGCGCAAGAGCGCCGGCGCACCGAACGGTGGTTCTCCACAAGAACTTTCAGTTCTGCACGTCGGCTCACCGCAATCCCCGCAATCCACAGCGTTTGCGAGGCGCTCTGAACGCGACAAAGCCGTTCGGTTTCCCGGACGGCTTTGTTTGCGCGAGAATCGATATGCGCGTGTCTGGCCGAGTCATCGTCGGCCACGATGGCGTCGAACTTCGCAGGCATCTCTGCCGCGAGCCTCTCGCCGCTCGCCCGTCTTCGTCTCCTCCGACGTTCTCGCAGCATAGGGCGCCCTCGGTTGCAAACGCAAGGGGCGTTATCCACCGTTTTTGCGAGTCGTTCTCAGGCGCCCAGGTACGCGGCGACGACGTCGCGGTGCGTTGCCAGCTCCGCGCCCGTGCCGGTGAGGACGATGCGCCCGCGTTCCATCACGTAGGCGCGGTCGGCGAGGGCGAGGGCGCGGCGAGCGTTCTGCTCCACCAGGAGAATCGAGGTGCCGCGGGCGCGCTCCGCGGCGACGATCGCGAAGATCTCGTCGACCAGTTTTGGGGCGAGGCCCATCGACGGTTCGTCGAGCAGCAGGGCCTTCGGGCCGATCGCGAGTGCGCGTGCGATCGCCAGCATTTGCTGTTCGCCGCCCGATAAGGAGCCGGCTGGGACGTTGCGGCGCGTGCGCAGGATCGGGAAGCGGTCGAACAGGCCGTCGATGCGGTTGAAGCCTTCGGGGCCGGCGGCGCTTGCCGCGACTTGTAGGTTTTCTTCCACGCTCATGCCGGGCAGCATGCGGCGGCCTTCGGGGACGAGGACGAGGCCGCGTTTCACGCGGGCGTGGGATGACATGCGCGTGATTTCGCTGCCGTTGAAGCGGACATGGCCGGCTCGGGTCGGCATGATGCCCGCGAGGGACATCAGCAGCGTCGTTTTGCCTGCGCCGTTTGCGCCGACGATTGCGCAGAGCGTGCCTTCTTCGAGTGCGATCGAGACGTCGTGCAGTACTTCGATGCTGCCGTAGCCGGCGCGCAGCGCGTCGACGGTGAGGAGCTCGCTCATGCGAGCGCTCCGGCGTCGCTGCCGAGGTATGCTTCGACGACGACTGGGTCGCGCGCGACTTCAGATGGCGTGCCGCGCGCGATGATCTCGCCGAAGTTCAGGACGACGACCGAGTCGCAGGCGGCGCGCACGAGCGTCATGTCGTGCTCGATCAGCAGCACCGCGATGCCCGCGGCGGCGATCGCGCGGATCGTGTCGACGAGACGCGTCGTTTCGGACGGGTTCATGCCGGCCGCGGGCTCGTCGAGCATCACGACGTTTGGTGCGGCTGCGAGCGCGCGGCCGATCTCGAGGCGGCGCTGATCGCCGTAGGGGAGGGAGCCTGCTTTTGCGGCGAGGTCGACGTGGGCGATGCCCGCGCGTTGCAGCAGCGTCGTCAGCTCTTCGGTGGTCGGGCGGCCCGGGCGGGGGAATGCGCCCGCGGCGAGGTTTGCGCGTACGTCGAGTGCGCCGAAGAGGCGGATGTTTTGGTACGTGCGTGCGATGCCGGCGCGTGCGATGCGGTGCGGCGGGAGGCCGTCGATGCGTTTGCCGTCGAGGGCGATCGTGCCGGAGGCGAGTGGGGCAAGGCCTGTCGTTGCGTTGATCAGCGTCGTTTTGCCGGCGCCGTGGGGGCCGATCAGGCCCAGGACGTGGTTCGGTTCCACGGCGAGCCAGACGGCGCGTAGTGCGTCCACGCCGCCGTAGCGGACGCCGACATTTTCTAGGGTGAGCATCAGCTTCGCACGCGTACAACGCCGCGGCGCCAGAGTGACGCGAGGCCGCCCGGAGCGAACAAGATGACGGCGAGCAGGATGATGCCGTTGCTGATCTCGCGGTAGTCGGCCAGGAAGCGGATCGCTTCGGGTAAGATCGAGAGCAGCGCTGCGCCGAGCACGGCGCCCAGCGGGCTCGTCACGCCGCCGACGACGCACCACACCAGGATCTGTTCCATGCGGGCGAAGCCGAAGTCGCTCGGGGTGATGAAGAACGATGCGTGCGCGTAGAGTGCGCCTGCGAGTCCGGCGATCGCGCCGCCCAGCGCGAGCGAGAGCGTGCGGATTGCGCCGACGTCGATGCCGACGCCGCGCGCCGCGTATTCGTCCTCGCGAACCAGTGCGACCGCCAGGGCGAACTTCGTTCGTGATAAGAAGAAGAGCGTGAGTGCCACCGCTGCGAGTGCGCCGTAGATGACCGGTGTCGTCGCGTCGTTCGGGATGCCGCTGAGGCCTTCGGCGCCGCCCGTGACCTTGAGGTTGTTGGCGAAGACGCGTACGATCTCGCCGAATCCGATCGTCGCGATGGCGAGGAACACGCCGCGCAGGCGGCGGACGGGGTAGGCCAGGAGGGCCGCGACGACGGTGGAGACCAGCATCGCTGCCACGATCGTCGCGAGCAGCGGCCAGTGCGCGTTCATCGCGAGGATCGCCGAGACGTAGGCGGCGATTCCGGCGAAGGCTGCTTGTGCCAGTGCGAGCTGGCCCGCTTGCAGCGAGACCGACAGTGAGAGCGCGAGGATCGCGTTCACGCCGATCTGGTCGATCAGGCGCGAGTGCTTCGCGTAGAAGTCGGCCAGCGTCGTCATGGCGGTCGGTCGGTGCTCAGGCTTGGCGCAGCGCGCGTTTGCCGAACAGGCCGGTCGGGCGCGCGACGAGCAGCACGAACATCACGCCGAAGACGATCGCGTCGCGCCAAGGGGAGAGCCCGTACGCGATCGCCAGCGTTTCCACCGCGCCTAAGATGAAGCCGCCCACGACGGCGCCCGTCACGCTGCCCATGCCGCCCAGGATGATGACCGCGAGGCCTTTGAGCTCGATCGGGCCGCCCATGTCGAGCGTCACGCTGTTGTATTCCAGGCCCGTCAGTACGCCCGCCGCGCCGCCGAGACCCGATGCGATGAAGAACGTTGCGGCGATGGTGCGTTCGAGG